>CAZSGD010000006.1:0-152639 GCA_964606155.1 uncultured Chitinophaga sp.
GGTATTACAACGTCGATCTGCATACTGATAATAATTAGTTATCCATTGTTCAGGACGGCATTAGCATAGATATTTCCCTGCGCGGATGTTTGGTTCTTAGAATCTGCTTTTGTTTGGCCCGATTGACATGGGTATATAGCTGGGTAGTCATGATCGAGCTATGTCCGAGGAGGTGTTGAATATAACGGATATCGACATCTTTTTCAAGCAGAAGAGTCGCAAACGAATGGCGAAATACATGAGGAGTGATCCGTCGGCTAATAGTAGTTTTTGCAACCAGTTTTTTGACAATACTCCGGATGGACTGGTCTGATAGTTTTTTACTGAAACGGTTAACCAGGAAGTAACCCCCGGTGGCAGCAATCTTGTCTTTAAATAATGAGTAATACTTCTTTAGTAACGCAATGGGCTCATGGTTGCAAATATGAACAATTCTCTCCTTTCTTCCCTTCCCCTTAATGAGAATTCCTCCGGAATCAAAGTTTATATTCTGGATCTGGAGTCCTGCTATCTCAGAAACTCTTGCCCCTGTATTAAATAAGAGTTCAATAACAATACTATTCCTCAGTGTTTCAAAATATGCGTAACTACTTTCATCTACATTATTCTTATGACTGTAAGCTTTACGAAGGATTTTCGAAATTTCTATAATGTTCATCACTGTCGGAAGCTTTTTATCCTCCTTAATCCGTATCCTCATTTTCCTGAATGGGTTGGTGGTGATCCGGTCTTCGAACTCTAGGTAATTGAACAGCGCTTTTATCGTGGCGATCTTCCGTTTGACAGTTTTAGGTTTGAATGCTTCCATGGAGGCCAGGTATTCGCGCAGTTCCCGCTTGGTCACTTCCGTGATCATCGATAAACTGAACGTGGATCGCAGAAAGACATTGAATTGGTTAAGGTCTGTATTATAAGCTTTGATCGTCTTGAGGCTGAGATTTTTTTCGACCCGGCAGTACAATAGAAAATCTTCCATAATTAATTGTAAATTGTTCATTTTAATAAGTTTAGTAAAGGAAAATAAGCAAAGCCGGACGATGGGAAAGAAAAAAAAGATCTGTTATAAATGCGGCGCTCCTGCCAGTTCAAAGGAGCATGTGCCGCCCAAGTGTTTGTTCCCGGAAGAAAAAGATATCAATACCTCGTTCTTCCGACACAATCTCATCACGGTCCCCTCCTGCGATCAGCATAATTCCGTCAAATCAAAGGATGATGAATTCCTACTGGCCTGTATCACCGGCATCGTGGGAAATAATGTCATTGGCTTCATTCACAACCTCACAAAAGTGAAAAGAGTGCTCGCGCAACGGGTAGAAGGTTTTCTTCCGGCGTTGCTTAACGAGCACCAACCATCGGTAATAAAAAACAAACCCGGAACGATCGTTCCCGTGCAGCTTAACCGGAAGAACAGGACCGACTCCATGACTGTTTTAATCATATAGCGTGCGGTCTGTATTGCCATAAGTTCAAAAAAGTGTTCGAAGGAGAGTGCAGTATCGTCATGGATTTCCTCACTTTTGACAACGAAGAGGCCGAGAAATTCAAATTGCTTTGCCGAAAACGGTTCGAGTATGAGCCGCTCCGCCCCGTGGACGAAGGAACCAATCCAGAGATATTCCGGTATGATTTCCTGGATCCCGACAAACACGGTCTTATTGCCATGCGGATGGTATTCTTTGAAGGGGTGACTGTGTTCGTCGCATTCGTTCCAAAAGGCCCAAAACCTTTTTACTTTGAAAGCGCCTTAATTGAAGCAGGCATATCCACTATCATCAGTTTCCCAGATGGCACAGCATTCAGTTTTAATGAACGGAGGGAATAATGAGGATGGTGGATGTCACTAAGATGCGGTATCATGTCATTATATGATTGGGTGTGTAGGCATATTATCAAGATAGTATTCCAGTCGGCCTAGCACGGAATAACTATAGGGGTATGGCTTGCCATTGATCAGTTCAAGTTTTTCGATCCGTGAGTTCAATTGGACGAAATCCTCTTTTCTATATAGGAATTGTTGACCTCCGATAGCGTGTTCATGCAATTGCCATGAAAGGCTATTCGAAATCTCGAACATATCACAGAGCGTGGGACATAAACCTTTCTCTTCATTTTTCTTTACAGGTAAAACAAGATTTGAGAAATCGCCTTTTGATCCGGTTTCATGTGTGTTTATATGTGTGGAATCAAATTTAATCCCGTCGACGCGCTGTTCATCACGTATCCATTGCAAAAGAAGTTGAGGAATGATATACTCTGAGCGGAATGGATGATTATAGTCTTTTACTTTTACGGAACAACAGGCAATAAGCGGCCAGGTCATAAAGTAGTGGTATATATCCTGAGATAAGGGATTATCAAAGGATGAAGGTGTGGTAAGATCCAAAAACCTGATGGGGGCCAGGCTCTTTAATCTTGCGGCCTGGAATTCGCTTATCTCCGGCCGTTTCATTTCTTCCCAGCACCCATATAATGTTCTTCCAAGGTACAGGCAAGGAAAGCCAGGGATACTAAATCGCTGGGTTGCGACGAGACCTCGTAATTCAAATGGAATGTGAAACATTTGTTTAGATGAAAGCGGCGTATTTCCTTTATAAATTCTCATTCTGAAAAACGATTCGCCCGCTGGATACTCCCTTAGTTTCAGGATTTGAGTAAAATCTTTTAGTTCGTTATTCATAGTAGACTGCAACCGCTCATAGGCCTTTGCTGGTTTACCCTCATGATAGATATCGATTGTTGCCAACAATCCTTTAATGAATTTCTCCTGCACGTTCTTGACGAACTCGCCGTCTATATGACCTAAGTCTTCGACGTGAAGGGAATCATGGTTTGGTAATGTTCGAACGGCATGTAAATAAGTATCGAGCACGCTTTTGATTGAATGCTTAAATGAATCTTTCTTTTGGGAAACAGGCAAATGAAGAGAGGGTTGGGTCAACAGTTCAGGATAAGTCATTTTGAAGGTGTTTTAGATGGCAGGGAATGAGTAAATTTATATACAATTATTACTATGATCAATACTTTATCGCTGGAGATTCCGCAGGTGAAAGTTTTTCCGCAGGAGTCATCGTCCAGTGTTTCAAAGAAGTGGCTCCCAGAGCTGGAGCAGTACTTTCTTTCCTCTTACCTGGATGCAAAGGTCCGGGAGCTGTCCATCACGCATCACTGGCTCAACGAAATGATCCGGGATGTCTGGCTTATTCACGGAGCATCATATGAGCAAAGAATGGGCGAAGAGTCTTACTCCCAGGATGTTGAACACTACCGGCAGCTCATCCAAACTAGAACCATTGCTGATACGATCGCAAGGCTGACCGGAGAGCTCCTATATTGCCTTTACTACATGAAATATATTAAGGATCATAACCAGCTTCCGGAAGGCACCGATCTCAGCACAGCGTCCAGGCATCTTTTAAACCATGGGGACACGAAGGATGAACTATCCATATTTGCCGCATTCATCCGGCAAACAGCAATCATCCGGTTTGCACAAGGTTTGAATATCATATTCCCTAACACCCGGATCATGTTTGTTGAAGAGAGGCCGGTCTATTTTGTTGTAACAGGGGCGGGGGAGGTGGCTAGTTATGCACTTGGTGATCTTATTGATGAATACAACCGATTTTTTATTGGTTGTATTAAAAGTCTGGAACGACACTCACCGGTCGGTATCGGATATTCACTTAGACGCTGGATCGACGAAAAAGAAAATGTATGAAACTAAAAATTCCCCAAATACCGATCGAGCAGCGCGGCACCGCTTTCACTAATGATAATTATGTGTACTATAATTTCTATCAGAGCCCGCGATACGGAGGGCTGAACCGAAAACATGAGGACTATAATGAGCGGCACATTTTCATGAACACATTGCTGAGGGATATTTATTCCCGCCACGCACTAATTTTCAGTGATAATGGGAGGGTCGGCACCCATGCTTTCTCAGAAAGTCATTACCCGCTGCTGTTTTTAACAGAAACGCTCATTTACTGGATCCGGAAGAATATGGACGAAATGATCGGGATGAATTACTATGCCTGTTATTTTGCGAAAGTAGGAACCGAACCGAAAAAACTGGCCATTGCTTCTATCGGAACACTGATCAATAAACCAACATCTGATGTATATGCTATCTTCCGGGAGATCATTCCGAAGATGGAAAGGATCAACGAGATATCAAATACCTATAAACATTCATTCCTGACGAGCGAGGCGCATAACTTATACAATCCTGATGAACCGGCCGTGAACTGCCTGGACCTGAACCGGAACAATGCAAACAATGAACCAGTATTTCACAGTCATTTCCTGAAATATATTATCGCCGATTACTGCAGCTTTTTCGAACTCTCAAGAAACGCATTGAAGAATTTTCGCTGGCAGGATGGAGTAGCGGGAGCACAAAAGTAATGAGCCCGTAACAGCATATAATCATTGGGTTGGATGACAAAAGCTAAGTGAGTTTGTATCCTTGTTGCAGGTACTGGACCGGATGAAAATATGGTTTCGATTCCTTGTCAGATTTTCCGAATAAAGGCGTATAATTTTTCAATAGAGATTCATCCTTTGCGATCAGCCAGTGTTTTGAATTTTGGGAAACAGCCTTATTAAGTATTTCAATCATCGAGTCATTAGTCTCATCATAGTAAGTGAAGTGCGGTGTTCCCGCGCCTTTACTGATCATAATGAAAAAGTTTGGGTGTAAAGGAAGGAAACTATAACCATCAAATATTTCCAGCAGAAACGGTCTATCACCCAAGATAAGATTTCCTGTATTATTCTTACATACCACTATCTCGCACTGCCGGTATCTTAGTGCCAGTTCGATCGTGCTATTGACCATATTCTCCAGGGCAGCAATCTCGATATCCCGGTCATTTTCCATCTCTACCATTTTCTTTATATCCGGGTTCTCCTGCATGAAACTTTTCATGATCTCGATGTCAAACTTTGTCCGTGTATTCAGTGAAAAGAGCGCCAGTAGTAGTTTGTGAAATTCCTGTTCTGTGCGGAGGATCGATCCTTCGTGCCCCTTTGCGAGGCTACCAATAAAAGTGTTCAATGTTCCTTCGATATCAGACAGCCATTTTTCCACCACATAGATCCGCTCATTGTTATGCAAGGGAACATAAAAATATTGTTCCAGAGCGAACGACAACGCTTTTCTCCCTCCATCAGCGGAAAAGTACTGCCTTTGTTTCTCTGCTTCAAAGGTGTAAACGCCCTGCCGTTCATCCGACCTGGTTAACCATTGCCGCAGCAAACATTTGGGAGTAATATGGTTATTCTTGTATTCAGCCATCTCAATTGTTATTTGACCAGCTTTAATGAATCGATTTTGATCAATTCAACTTTTTCTTTATCTACGGCAATAAAATCACCGCCCTCCATATTCCTGGGTTGTTTTCTGCCCCCTGCAATTTCTGCCGTATTTGTCAGAAAGATCAGGTCCTCGTTAATCGAATAGGTGTGCTTATTAACTCTTGTGTCAAATAATCCGTCGGTTGAAAAAGGATAGTCCCGGAACTTGACCTCGTTATATTGGGTGTCCATGATCTTCACGAACGCCTTTTCACAATCTGCCACGATCTTTGAATAATCGCCTAGTTCATTAGTGCCGAATTCATCAAAGTCTTCCGGACATAAATATTGTTTAATCTCAAGCGAATTAATGCGAAAAAAGAAAAGAATGATCTCATCCGTCAAACGGGAACCACTGTTGAACGGATGTTCATTTGAGAGTATCCTTAGCCGTTTATCGTGCGGTTTGACAACCAGGCGCTGCAGGCTGTTTTCTTTTTTGGAAATCCCGACATAATGCAGGTAATAGGTCGAAAAATCGCGATAATTATTAAGCCCCTTTATATGCAACTTTTGCCGGCTTCTGTCAAATAATATTTTTTCCGTTGTCTGCCAGTCGAGCACCCTGCTTTCTTTTCCTTTTCTTACCTGTGAAATGCGGATCATCTTTTCTCCCATCTCTATATCAAGGGTTGTGGTCAGCTGTAATTTACGAACCTTCAATAATTCCACCAGGTCTATACTCCCTGTATCCATGCGTTCGCCTGTCACATAGGTAAAAGGGATGGTCTTTTTTTTCTCTATCTGTTTGAGCACGTTTTTTGGAAAAGTATAAAAAGTTTCAGGTTTTTGCCCGATAAAATACAGGTTACTATGATCGAGCTGTGCTTGAACAGCAGGATCATCTTTTATCCATTCCGCTTCCTGGTTGGAAATAGGAGGGTAAACCAGCTCCAGGTCATGTATTTGCCCACGCATCTATATAAAGTTTATTGCCTCGAGTTCATCTAAAATTGTTCTGTCCGTTATGTCATAGTAACCCGTAAAAGCGATATTATCCAGCTTTTCTTTGCGGCTATTGCTATAAATTGTGATCTTCTTTCGGAGACAATCAAAACTCCGGCCCGCATAACGGTTCAGATCCAGATGAGAAAGTCCTGGTGTAAATAAGATGAAGCTTTTCTCACTACGGTTTCTTTGCATGACCCTTATCTGCTCTTCATCGGTGCTGGCAATGACCTGTTTGTTTTTTACCAGTGATTTAGGATAGAGATTTTGTACAGCCTGTAAAATGATCGCATCCAGACGGTCGGCAGGAAAATGATCCTGACGGGGATACTCCAGGTAATACTGAAAGTCTTTTTCTTCCGGCGGCGTTTCTTTTAACTTATAAGTAGCCGATAGCTTTCGTTCATACAATAGATATCCGATCAAATGATCTTTCGCATTCGGAAAGTCTGAAACAATGAACACCTGTTTTAATACCCGCCATTGTTCCGCGGGAAAGATTGTAAATGACTTCAACTGCTAATCTTTTTGTTTATGATGGAATGACAGTAGCCCTTGCGGGGCTGTCAGGGAACGACAAATGGACAACGAATTTACTAAATATAGTCGAATGGGAACTGAAAGCAGCCGTTGGCTACTAAGGCCGATTCAGGCTAACTTTGCAATTCAATTACTCAGGAATGTCAGCAACATTACATGAAATACTGGAACGGATTGCCGAGCCAGGTGAATTCACGCCAAATCAGACGCCCCCTATTCTCGTTCATGGAGGCGAACACCCGCATATTAACCTCAAATCCCTTGAAAGGACAAACCGCCAGATTGTACTTGTTGTTCATGAATTCCTCTCGAATGAAGCAGACGAGCGACAATCAACAGCACTTGCACAGATCGAAGCTGAGCTTAATATATCCATGCTGCCGTTTAGTTTTCCTGATCTGGAGTCGGTAGAAACCGTGCTGGATGAACTCTCGAGGCATTTCCGGGTAACAATAGACAAATCAAGGATCATCCGCAGGTTGAATAACACCCCTAAGACGACCAGCTTTTGTTTATATGCCGGGGTTTTCGTTCAAACATATTACAAGTAGCAAAGGAATTCTTTATCCATAACCATAGAAAATATTCTGTAAAACCTGCTGATGGCGCCTATGGTTTCTTTTATGTAGATTTCGTGTATGGAAGAAAATAACAAAGGCAAGGAGATCAAATCGGCAGGTATACTGATCTTGTATTTCTCCGCATCCGTTCTGTTTAGTTTTTTTATGATCCAATCCCGCTTGTTCCGGTTGGTTATTCTCTGGTGGTTCATCGCAGGCGGCGCATTATGGGTAACAGGTAGTCTACTCGGAAGAATTTATTCAAATAGATTCACAAGGTTCTTACAGGCTGCAGCGGGTTTATTTATCGGCGTTCTCTATGTACCGGTTGTCTTTATTATTCCATCTACGGCACTGCTTTTTCATGTGCTTTTCTATTTCCTGTTTGCCTTCCTGCTGCCGCAACTGGTTTTGCTGTGCATTTCCTATTTCGAGCTGGCGACCGCGCTGGCAGAATCAACAGAATATTATTTACTGTTGACAACCGGTTTTTTTATCAGTGTGCTTGCTAACAGGTTTCTCCTGCGAATGGTATTTTATATTTCTCCAGCCAGGGTCCATACATCGGAAAAGCTGAAGGCCTTTGGACTGGAAAATCTGAGCCGGGTTCTTTTAGCATCTGAAAACATCCGCTCTTTTATTTAAGGTATTTATTTTATTCTCCTGGTCATTTTTAACTTCTATACTTTCCAGGGCGGCGCACTTGCTGGAAGGAAAAGAATCCATTACCAATATTGCTTACCTCACCGGCTATAAGCATAGTTCCAGTTTCACCCGTGAATTTGGAAAAGTATTTGGTTATCCGCCGAAAGATTTCTTGAAGGAGGGGAAGTATTGAGGAAAATGAACGGAACAGCTCATAAATATAAGTTATTTATTGATTTTCAATTCGTTATAGTTTTATTTTAGATTTGTTTAATCTTTATATTTGCTAACCTTATAACCTAGATATTTTTCAGTTGTGCTTGTAAAGACCCAAAAGATCAGTGCCTTCTCAAGGCGGTATGAAGAAGAAATCAATAAATGGTCACTTCATTTCGACCTAACCACTTGCCCTATACTTGCTGTGTCCAGAAAGGGGCCAAGACTGATTGAATTATTGCATCAAGATGGATTTTTTGGTAAGGAAGTGCTGGATAGAACCTGCTCAGAGTATGCTATTCCTTTTCTCTCTGGTATTAATATTCTTTCTGTAATTGATGATTCGGTTTTATATGGTTCGACCCTCAAAGATGTGATAGGAATTATAGAAAAAAAATTTGGGGTCACAAGCGAGCATCTGAATATTGTTCCCTTTCGATATTCTTTCGAAAATGCTGATGAGCTAAAGCAAAGTTTTGACCAGAAATTTTCAGTTCCAATATCCTCTGCTGATTTACCGGTTCATATCAACCAGCTTATTCATTCTTTTAAGAAATTAGGGAAACCTTACGATCTTGAATTTCCGATCATTTATTTGAAAGGAGATTTTTCCAACCGTGAGTTATTAGTTCAAAAACTGGAGGAGATATGTGGCAGTCTCGGTGATGCACATTTGATCCCAAATGTAAGTCCCGGTGATCTCAGCCGGTATACCTTACTTGTCAGGGGTAGTAACAATCGTAAGGAGAACGCAAATGCTGAATTTTCAAAGTTCAGAATATATGTTGGGTCTGACCAAACGCAATTGGTCATCACGCCAATTTCTCCCTGTATCATCAGTAATGAGGATCTGATATCATTTGACGAAAAACTTCCTGAGGCGTATCGTCATTTATGGACCGATGTGCTAAAGAAAGTAGATGGCAGAGAATTAGATGAAACAGATTGGAGGAGTTTGATTGTTTGGGCCAATTATTTGAAATCATTATCATTCTTGACCAATCGACTAAAATATTTTGAGAAATATTTTGACATCGATAAGTTAAGCTTTGATATATATGATCTGAGGCTGCTTCTGGGATTTGAACTCCCGGAAAAATTGATTGGCACGCTTGAGAATGTTTTAAAGGCAAAAAAGAAGTTTGTGACTTTTGAGCCTAATTACACAAACTTTGTTAAGATCAGGGAATATAAAGTTCCAAAAGAATACGAGACGGACTTTTTTACCTGTTGTGATCAGGATTTTGAGATGCTAAAGCAAATGGGAAGTGAGTCTGAAATCCTGAATCATTTTTTTCATTGTCAACACATCAAAATTGAACTGGCTTCGAGGAGCGGTAGTAATTATTTTTCCACTAACAGGTTAAAATTCGGCTTTACACTGAATTATATCATTGAACTTGTTAAGAAGTATATCCCCGAAATTTCTATCACTAATATCCATGCTGCTTTCGACCGGTTAATAGACCTAGGTGCAGTAGTGCCAAAGTATTTGAATTTGTCAACTCAGGATGATAAAATTATTTGGGGACGGGTTTACCGGGTAGGAGAAGGGGCCATACCAACATCTAAAAAAATCCTGGTATTGTCCACCATGTTCAGGTTCCTTTCTGAGAAATTTGGTGAATCAGCAATTCCTGCAGTAGTACTTGAAAAGTTTACTGTATTAGGGTTAACTCAGGGCTTTGGATTTAAAGAACTCTCTGAGTCAGGAGTTTCATCACTTGAAATAAAAAAGGTTTTTGGATTGTATGGTGCCAGAAGCTATGTTACCACCGATGCGAACGGGGAAGGAATGCATTTACTTGAATGGGCAAAAACGTTGAAAGTTATTACCCAGGACAAGGACAAGTATGCCATTAACGATACGGTTGTCAGCCAGTATGAATTGGACAAACCGGCAATAAGCACTACTGTCAAGGATAAGTTGGATGATATAGCATCTTTCTGCCATCATATTTCAAAAGAGCAGACCGAAGCGCCCCTAGTTCTGTTCACAACGCTAGCGTCAGAAAAAGAGTATTGGCTTGCGGTCTCAGCTGAATTGAACTTGTGGGTCAATCATCGTTTTTCGTCCATTTATCAATGTTTACACAAGCTTGGAGAAATCAGAAACCTGGAAACTAACAGAGCCGCTCAAATTATTGAGTGCAATAATTTGCTGAGTGTTAATGCAAATTTTACGGCCCAAGTAATTGTGAAAAACAGGCTGTACCGGGATTACGAAAAGATAATTTCTGCTACAGATGAATCTGTGAGTAAGTCAGCGAACTCGGGTATAAAAAGAGTCTGGAGAGACCTTAAAGAGAATTTACAGATCAAAAAAGACTCCAAAGATGTAGTGTACTTAAATGAAATTCTTGCAATTTTAAGGGTATGCCATACCATTACATCCCTTTGCAGAACTTTATTGGACAAGGCAGGAAATACCGAGATTTCCAGTCAACAAAAGCCAATCTCTGTTCAGCTAAAGTTGATACTTCGTACATTGGAGAATTCTGAAAAAGAATGTTTTTTACTCTGGCATAGGGTTCGTGACAAAGGGTTGGTAGAAAACGTGAAGGATGTTATTGTGAAGTATGAGGATACCTGGGAGTATGAGAAATCCTGTGACGAATTGTTGCCTTTCCTGAGAAATATTGCTGATTTCATTTTTGAAATTTTGAATTTGTTTGGAGTCGGGAAAGAAACCCGCCGGGAAGTATTAACAATCCCGCCACCTGCATATATAGTGATGTGGGATATAAGGAATTCTTCCACAGATCAAAGTATCGACAGAAGCCTTCTTGAAAAAAATGTCATCCTTCCGATCAATGAACAGATCAAAAAACTTCTAAGCAGTAAGAAGCTCGAAGATCTGGCGAGAGTTGATGTGAATGACGGTAATAGTTTTATCACATCAAGTTTTGCTGATGCTATTATGGCTTTTACGATCATTTCAAAAATTGCAGATGCTAATCGCGTTAAGATAAGGGTAGGCTGCACTGTTAATTTAGAAGGAGAACTGCATGTTTACCCCGATATGCGAATAATTGGTGGAAGGACATACGAGTTTGCAAGCCGTACATTGAATTTCTTTAAGGAAATTGCTCAATATCCTGATAATTGGAGTGGTAAGGAAGTAACTGAGCCAGATGAGTGTTATATGATCGTAAGTGAGTTTGTGAAACGACTGGCTATTGCGAATGGGGAGTGGAATCACAACGGACTATCTGAAAATCCTCAATCCGAAGGCTTGTATAACCCCAGAATAAAGAAGGGCGCCCGTCTCCCATACTCAGTTTCCATCCTGACTAATTCCAAATAGCTTTTTTACTATTCGGAGACAAGTTTGCTTTATCCGCGGTTAAGTTGAAATCTTTATCTCTTTTTTGCCAGGTATTGCTGCAACTGGAAGATTCCACGATTATGATGATTGCGGACAATCGAGATGGAGCGATTCAACAAGTGAGTGATCTCTTTAAGACTTTTTCCTTCTATATAATGCCATTTAAGCACCCGGGCGCTGGTGGGATCGATCTGGGATAATGCGGCCTGCAGGTCTTTTTCCCCTTTTTCACCCGCTAGGCTCTCCCAGAAAGCACGGCGGTCTTTATTGGTATTTAGCCCGGAGTAACGCATCAGTTCTTTCTATTTTTGCAGCACCTAATCATGGTTAGTTGGCTGGGGCACACAATAGCTTCAACTTAGCCCTGATTAGGTATGAAGCAACCCGTAAAACCAGCCAAAAGGCCCTCGAAAAAGCCGGTCAAAAAAAATCGGCACTGGACTGGTTTGTGATCCATGCCGTTAAGCGTATCCGGCTGGAACGGGGTATTTCCAAGGCCGATCTCTCTTTCCAGCTCAATTTCGCCGACAGTTTCGTCTCCCAGATGGAATCCGAGCAAACCAAGTCGCACTACAATATCTCCCACCTCAATGCCCTGGCCCGGGTCCTGAAATGCTCGATCCATGATTTCTTCCCCAAGCATCCGTTGCCGGAGGAGGAGGAGTGAGCGATACGGCAAAAATAGTGAAACGCCTAACTATGATTAGGTGAAAAGGGTCAATTTTGGGAGAAAGTACGTTTAGGCTAAGTGGGCAAAAGACGATTCCAGGAAAATTGGAGTCGGAAGCTGTTTTCTCTTCAAGAGTAAATTTTTGTTTCAATTACAAATGGAAAATACCGTGTTTTCACGGGTTAATTTAGAATGCTTTCATATGTACTTTTAGATGACTTTAGCTAAAATACCCTAAAAAGGTTATTGCTAATCCCACTGAAGGACGGTAAATTGAATTCATCATTCTTGTTGCCGTTCCGTTTATTTGTTGTGCCCTGTTTCAGTCGTAAATTCTTACAATTGTCTGTATCCTGTGTTGTTTTGTCAGTACCTGCCAAATTATTGAATCACAAAAATCAAATTGAGATGAAGCTATATCAACAACTACTACCGTTTTTCCTATTACTGACCGGCTGCGCCTCTGTTACACATACCAAGGTGGATCCGGAAGTGGACAATAATGATGGCGTCCGCTATTATAACAGTTCGCCCTATTTACTGGTTTACACAAACGGGAAAGGTGGGCTCGTTACACAGATTCTTTTCATTGCCGATCCCCAAAAGAAAATGTCCGTTAAAGTCAACAGTTTTCTCGCCAGTGCACAAACCACCATGGAGTTCACAAGCGGCGTTTACAAAAATGCTAAAAACACTATTGATGCTACCGCGGTCCCACAAGCCATCATCAAAGCTATCCAGGCTGCGGGTTCAGAATTCCTGTCGGTGGCCAATGCACCAGGCGGTGCTGGTGCGGAACGATCGATGCCGGCGCCCCATCTTTACCGGATACTGGTTAATGGAAGTACGGTTAGTTTTATTGGTGGTGCAGGTGATACACCGATCCACGTAAATCTTCTTGAACCCGATAAAAATTCTCCCGCTGCGCCAGCCGGTGGCGGTGCAGGTAAGGGTGAAGAAAAAAAAGATGAAAAGAAAGAAGAGAAAAAAGAAAATTGAAAACATACAATCTATTGATATGAATAATATACTTTCCGTCATTGCATTTTTGCTGATCATGGTGTCCTGTACAACCGTGAAAGTGACCAAGGTAACGCCGAATAATAATCCTGAAGGCATACGCTATGCACTTGGCAAGCCTTTTATCAAGGTCACCCCCAGTCCATCGGGTGATGGTACCTATACTGCAGAGTTGGTGTATCTCCCCGATGACAACCAGATATATGCCGTAAAAGCCTCCGCTTTTATGACTAAGTATACATTGGAATTAAACGTAGATGAGTCGGGCATTCTCAAAAAACTCGACCTCACCAAAAACTCCGCAAGCCCTGCTTCCGATATCGTAAATACTATCGGAGAATTAACCAAGACAGAACTTGATACCCGCAACAAAAAAACGGAAGAAGAGGAAAAAGAGCTGAAAACAGCGATCAAAACAAACAAAGAGGATCAGAAAAAACTGGTAGAATCTATAGAACTAAAAAAGGTTGATTTGCAAAATGCGAAAAATGAACTTAAAAGTCTTATGACCTTACCTTCCAACGCAGCCAACGATGAAAAAGTCCGAATTGCATCGCTGGGCGTGGAAAAAATAGAGCTCGAATTGAATGCGCTTAAAGAAAAGCTGTCGCGGTTGAAAAAAGAATCAGAGGGGTTTAATTCTTCCGCCAATGCCCCTGGCACAAATCCGATGGCATATGGACCTGTGCTGTTTGAAATAAAGGAAACACCGGCGAAACCCGCTGAATCTGCATCGGGAGGAAAGGCAGCGGTACCGGCCGTTCCGTATAATCTTCAACTTATTGCCGTTAAATGGGATAGAACGGAGATCAAGCAAAAGCAATTCGAGAGTCCCCTGAAACCTGTTACCGTGACCACCCCAAGAGAGTCGGATCCAGATCTTAGAGAATCAGTGATGACAGCGACCTTCGATGCAAAAGGGAAAGCTGAAGTGACAGTCATATTCAATAAACCCATCAAAAATGTTGATAAAGTTCAAAGCAGGATTCAAGATACAAAAACAGAAGAGTTAATTGATTTTAAAAAGATAGAATTTGCGCTGAAGGATGCCGAACTAAAATTGGGAATAGATAAAAAAAATATTCCACCTGGCATCTACAATGTCATTATCAATTTCAATTACGAGGGGAAGGATAAGAAAGAAGAAAACTCCGAGGTAACACTTAGTTTAACCCTTAAATAGAAATTGTGATCAGCATTACCTGTTTTATCGGACGTTTACGTGGAAACATTGATCTGAATTTCCCACTTACTTTGTTTGGGAGATCGATACCGGAATTTTTCAGCATAGGTTCCAGCACTCCGGGAGGCAATGCGATAATAGATCTACGGATGAATATGTCCCGGTTCAATAATTCCATCATTCCTCCAAACCGGCCTACGTCCGTCAGATTCCTGCAGGAAGCATTGACCAAGCTGACAATGAATCCTCCCAACGGACCTGTAAACCGGATTGGGCTTATTATTGCCGATCAGTTCGAACCAAGCCCCGGATTGATCGGATTGATGTTCGATAAGGGGTTTAATCCTTCGGGATGGGAGCATGTGCCAGACAATTTTATCCGGATTGCCCGCGAGGGATGCGCAATTTTTCTAACGCCAATCACTCAACTCCGTCCAATCCTCAGTGACAGGCGCAAAGAAATTGTCTTTACCTCTATACATGAGATCGGTCATATTTTTAATCTGGAGCATATTGAAAGTCCTCCTAATTTTCTCTCTACCAGCCCAGTCGAAATGCCCTTTGGAGCCGGGGCCTGCCGGTTTCATGGAGATCATCGCCGGTTGCTGGTGAGGGCGGATATAGATGAAAATGTCATGCCGGGCGGATCCGATTTCGGAAGCGCCGGAGCTTTCGGACCAGTAGCCAATGATCCGTTCAGGGTAATTACTCAGCAAGAGGATTTGCAATTAAAAATCTCAGTCAGTCAAAAAGAATTTTGGTTTTTTGAACCTATTGAATTGGACATCCGGCTTACATCCAAAAATGGAAAATATATATTGCCTAATGAGATTGACCCCGGCTATGATAGTTTCCTGATCCATATTACTCGCCCTGATGGGACGAGTTTCCGTTATAAATCCCCAAGGGCTTATTGCCGGAATATTTTGCCGCTGATAGTTTCTCCATCAAATAGGTTTATTCGGGATATTAGCATTTTCGGTCAGTCCGGGGGCCATACCTTTCAGCAGCCGGGACAGTATTCCATTCAATGTATTTTTAATGCACGGCGTAACCTGAAGTTGGTTTCCAATAAACTTTCTGTATTTGTGCAACCACCTGAGCCACGCAATGCCTACTACCGTTTGGCGGAAAAAACACTCACGTCTTTTAACCCGGCTCTGCTGTTGTACCATCGCAATGGAAATTTTGGTTGGAAGACAGTCGAAACTCTTATGGATTTATGTAAGAAAAAAAGAAAAGGTGATCTGTCCAGTAATATTCAATATGCTCTTGCAAAGTATATGGCAGCTAAAAGAAACAAGATCAGTCAAGCGCAGTTAGAAATCATAAAAAGATTGACAAACAGCTCGCTTGATTCAGGATTACTGGGGAAGGCAAGGGTTAGGAATTTGATGAATTTGAAAAGTGAGTATAGTATATAGTTGGCGAAATTTCTGAGGCCCATTATTTCTTTACTTTTCTTACATGAAGTTAATAACCGGGCCGTATCCAATTGCGGGATTGGATGCCTAGTTGTGGGGTACCCTAGCCAGACCCTGATGGTCGTATCCTTGGTTGTCTATGTCATATTCGTTTGGCCCAGGTGGTATGAGAATTCTGTGGCGGGTGAGCACATTAAAAGCCTCTGAAATTGAAAATCATTTAATTATCGATAAAAGCGGACGTTTTCTCTGTGTAAACACCTATATTTTATTTCCCTTATTTAAGGTATATTGAATGCAACTTTAGCCACCTTTTCCTGCCCTCCGTCAACACCAGCCGAACTATAACGGTTAACCGTTATGTGATGTTTTTGTGAACCAAAGCCACCTTACCATGAAAAGAAGTTACCCTCTGCTGTGCTTTTTTATGATGTCCGGAACTGTAGTTTACGGCCAAATAAAAGATAATTCAGCAAACAAGATATCCGTTCTTACTAAATACTGGAAAAGCGGAGGTATTTTTTATGGCAGGCAACCTGAGCAGGAGATCCTTGAAGGGAGAACCGCTTTCACAAAAAAATTTTCCCGTGGCAATGGCCTGGTCGATATTTATTTTGGCGGCCCCTTTCACTACCAGGATGAAAATGGCGGGTGGCAGGATATCAACCTTGCTATCAGTAACGAAATCAACAAGGGCTATTCCTATAGCAATAAAGAGAACAGCTTTGTATCGGGGTTTGCAGGACAGGCAAGCGGGGGAGTGCAAATGGAATACAGGAATACGGTACTGAAATTTGGTATTAATACCGAAGTTTCCGCGCGTAACTGGCGCTTGCAGAATGTATCATCGATAGGTGCAAGCCTGAAAGAAAACAAAATTACGTACCCGTGTTTCCAGGATGCAGCGCTTGAATACCAGCTCACCACCGACGCCATACTACACCGGTTAACATTCAACAACCAAAGTATTTTTAGCGGATTAACAGACCAACAGGCCGTGATCGTTAGTGAAACGATCGAACTTCCAGAGGGGGCCATACTTGCGGATGCAAGAGGAATTGTACAAAGCGATAGGGTCGTTTATGGAAGTTTGTATGTAGTGATAGGAGATGATACACTTTATACCATTCACCCGTCCCGTGCATGGGACGCTTCATTCAAAGGGGATATCGAAGAACTCATTGATGACAGGAATTTGCCAGCGGGCGTGATCAGTCCTGAGTTGTCAGTACGTTTTTTAGGAACAAATAAGTTTACACTTAGCGCAGCTTTGCCAAGAACCTGGCTGCAATCACAGGACAGGATCTATCCCGTAATTTTTGATCCTACTGTTGGCGTAGGTAATCAACCCTCGTTCTCTTCCGGTTACCGCTATCCCTTCAATACATGCAGGCAACAACGGATCAGCCAGATACTTTTCCGCAAAAGCGATATCAATGCAGGCGGGATCAATACCACCGGGCAGATAACGCAGATCGATTTTTTCCAAAACAGCAATAACCCGATATCCAATAACGGTGTCCGTGTGAAAATGCAAGAGGTTACGTGGAATGTGATGACAACTTCCACACTAACCACATCAGGATTCACCACTGTATTCGGGCCTTCCACGCAAAATTATACATCTGGTGGGACGAATACCTGGCGAACACTAAACCTGTCAACACCCTTTGCCTTCGCAAATACGAATAACCTGCTTGTCGAAGTGAGTTATAACAATTCACCGAATAATACGTCCGGCTGCAGTTGTACCAATACCGCTCCCGGTGGCTACTGGGGCTGGTACAATGCGCCTTATGCCGGTCACCGCTGGGCGTACAGCATGAGCGCGGCTACGCCTCCGAGCGGCGGTGATTGCAATTACAGCAATAGCCCGGAAGGCAATCCTGCATATGGATATTTTATACCAGCTACCCGCATTACCATTAATACAACAGGAGGCTGTGTTCCGATCAGTTTTACTTCGCAGCCATCTTCGCAAACAGTTGTTGCACCAGCACAAGCGCAGTTTTCCGTTGCTGTCGCCGGTACGACCCCCACCTATCAATGGCAGGTCAGTACCAACGGTGGCGGCACATGGAATAATGTTCCCGCCGGGGCGCCTTATTCGGGTGCTGCAAGCAATCAACTGACCATTAATCCAACAACACTTGCAATGAATGGTTACCGGTACCGCTGTGTTGCTGATAATAATTGTACTAACCCTCCAGTAAACAGCAGTACCGCCGTACTGACCGTGAATGCTGCGGGTTGCGCAACGGCAGTGACACCTGCGGCATCTGCACCTATCCCCGCTGCAGGAGGCACAGGATCCTTTACGATCAATGTAACGCCCAATACCTGTTCCTGGTCAGCGACCGAAACGCTCAGCTGGGTGACGATAACTTCACCACTCAGCGGAACAGGAGATGGCGTATTGAGTTATACGGTAGCCGCCAATTCTGGAACTCCAAGGAGCGGTATCATTTCCGTCAACGGGCAGAACCATACGATCAATCAGCTCGGTGCTGCGGCGCCAACTACCTATACCATTTCAGGAAGGGTCATTGAGAACGGAAGCCCCGGTCTGCCGGGTGTGACCATATCAACTTCACCCGCGGCAGGCACTGCTGTTACAGATGCACAGGGTTACTATACCCTGAATGTTCCGTTGAGTTATACGGGCATTGTTACGCCTGCACTGGCTCCGTTCACTTTTACGCCAGCATCCAGAACGGTAAGCTCGTCCAATTTCAGCAATAAGGATTTCGATGCCGTGGGAGTGACGATGACCGTTACCAGCAGTGTCATACCTCCCTGGCAACGTGAAGGTGATGATTATAATGGATCGATCACGGTGCAAATATCGAATACCACTACCACGAGCTGGCATATCGAAGCTGATGTTTACAATGCCAGTAATGTACATATAGGTAACGTGCGTTTCCCATCCGTAACAGGGAATACATCGCAATTCAATACTGCAACAGGAACAGCAGGAGCACAATTAAGAAATCTTTCTGCCAATACAAGAACAGTGAAATATGCAGCAGTGTTTGATGCGAATGCGACCCTGCAGGCGTATCCGGGCCAAAATACCCTAATAACTGAAAGGAAATGGGACAAGAAAAATGTTCTTTATAAGAACCCATCCGGTGTAATCCGTATTCCCACCAAATATTACAACAATTCAAATCAAACTTTAAAATTTGAAAGAGTAGCCGGCACATCGTTTACCTTAACGGGAGTACTGCCACTTCCTAAAGAGCCGTTCAGGATATGGGGATCATATCCTGTCTCACCTGTTGACGGTTATGCAACCGTTCCTTACAGCGATCTAGAAGACCTGGCTCCCGGAGATTTTGAATACACGGTAGTCAATACGCTTATTCCAAGAGAAACGGCCCTGTTCGACCTTACAAAATATGGTACTATACACAATGGGGGATCTAACACGAAAGCCATCGTTACTATAGGCGGAATATTCAATGAAATGGAAGGTACTGGTAATGATCTTAAACCCTGTATCGGTAACTGCAACGCTAATAGCTCTTTTACAGTTTTGAATTCTCTAAAAAATAATGGATTCGATATTTGGTATGTGGGGCAGGGAAATGGAAACGGGGTTCGTAGAAATGGATTTGATGTGGCCAATGCGATCAGGCAGATAATCATCGATAATCCCCAGTATACCGAAGTGGACCTGATCTGTCATAGTAAAGGCGGTTTGGACACAAGAGCATTTCTTCAAGGTATTAATCATTCTTATGACAATCAATCTTCGTATCAATATTCATCTACAGGACCTTTTGGAAAGATAAAGCGTATACTTTATTTAGGCACACCTCATGAGGGGGCAATAATGGCATTGGTGTTTGTGGGAGGAAGCCTGGCCCTGCAAAGTCAGGGAGCATTGGATCTCATCCCGAATTCAACTGTTCTTAATAATCTGAACAATGGGTCACTTCCTCAACCAGTCCAATATTTGAACCTGGCCGGATATAAGAGCAGTATAAGTACAACGATTAATCCTCTTACACTGGCAGTAACTTCTCAGTATACACATAACAGTAATGACGGTGTGGTGTCCGTGAGGTCAAACAATTCACTTGGTACTAATTTTCCAGCAAATAATATTTTTCAACTTTATCAGAATTCCAATGGAGTATCCTTGCCACATTTCGACCTGCATAAGCAGAATTATTTAAGTTATCTTGACGGCTATCACAATCTTTGGAATTGTCTGACTGCGACGAATCCTACCAATCTCGCAAAAATTGTCAGATTTTTTACAGCATCGCTTCCCTTTATTTCCGCACATCCGTTTCCCACATGTAATGAGCCAAGCTTTCAGAACATAACTATTGGGACGTATGGAAGTTTTGTTTCGGGCGCGCAACTGGATTATAAAAGTGCTTTGAACAGTAACATTTATTCTTTGGGAAGGACCAACGAGTTTGGCAATTATTCAGGGTCGTTCAGCGATCTTTTTAGTAATACTGACACTTTATATATTCATTCAACGGGCTATGAGAATGCGGTTGTTCCTATTAATGGTGAAATATCTTCAAGCAGAAAGATCCGAATTGCGTTGTTCAAAGAATTGAATACTTCTAAGGTCTCTTATCCGGTTTTTAGGATTATCGGCGATAAATACATTACTGAACAGCCATTTGCAAATGTCCAAGTATCTGCTACCAATGTCAATAGCTTCTCGATTAACCTTCATAGCAGTTCAACAACATTTGCTCCTTTATTATTGAGTGTAGGTATGGCTACAATACCACTTGATACCGGTCTCAACAATGTTATCATCAGGTATATTGGCATCGATACGATACACTTATCGAAAGATATCTATTACCTGCCTGGAGTCATGCTGAGAGACTATACTGACACCAGCAGGATAGTGACTTCGGCCGCTTATGTTGGTTCGCGACTATTTATCAATGATCAATTCTGGGGTACTGTAAATAGCTCGGGTCAGTCCTTCTGTGTTTTTAGGGGAGATAATGAATTGAAATTTTCAAAGTTCGGCTATCGGGATACCATTTACCATGCTACTGGTCATTCGGTAATCAATCTATTAATGCAGCCTCATTCGTATTCGTCTTTGACCGACAGTACAATCTTTGATTTTTATAATCGACCAAATCCTCAATATTGGAAAACAATCTCTGTTAATAATGTTTCTCCATTCAGTAATGTAAGGATTTCCGCAAAACAGTATGATGATCTTTTTCCAGGTATGTCGTTAAAACCCCAGACAAGAAAATTTGAATTCAGGAGAGTGGAATCTGTTAATGTGGCTAATCATAAAACAGCTATTGCCCTTGACCAGATCAAGACACCCGATAAGGACAGTGTATACCTGCTTTCAATTAAGGGAAACCGGTATATCAAATATCTGCCGAACGAAGCCGGCATTACAGAATATGATCCCGAGGTCCAGAAACTTGCTTTCGACAAACTCGACTTTACCAGTAATGATCTTCATTCGATCGTGCTGATGCAAAAGCAGGGTCCCCGTATGAAAGCTCTGGATACCACCTGGCACTCTGGACAAACTCATGTTTTCCCCATTGAGATGTTCGTGGAAGATCCTGACAGTATCCGGAACGATATTACGGCATCCTCAATGGATGTAAAAGTTGTTGTCAACGGTAACTTGGTGTATGTAACTGCACCGGTTAATTTTGTAGGCACCACTACATTTTCGCTGACGGGAACCCATGACTGGCTCAACCGGTCCCGGACCTATACCATGAAAGTGATTCCTCCAGAAGTATTTATTCCGACAGGATTCACCCCGAACAATGACGGGCTCAATGATATTCTGAAACCGGTGTTCATGGGTAAATTGCTTTATTGTCATTTCACCGTATTCAACCGGTATGGACAAAAAGTCTTTGAGACCACCGATTGCCTGAAGGGATGGGACGGAAAGATAAAGGGTTTGGAAAAGGGTAGTGGAACTTATGTGTACTACCTGACGTACAGGTTTGACGGTACCAGTGAAAAGGAAAAAAGCGCAAAAGGAACCTTTACGATTATCAGGTAAGGATTTTATATTAATGACGACATAGTATATGAAACTCCTGGCGAGACTTTCAAAACCCAATCAAACCATTGCCCAGCTGCTGAAGCCTGGTCATGGATTGTCGGGCCCCATCAATAATTGGGGAAATATCCGCGGAGCCACTCTTTATTATGGAACGGCTTATGCCGGAGAACCCGATTGGGTGGATTTTGTCCGTTCGGGCACGCCGACCAATATTCCTACTTTAAATAACAGGGGAGGAGTCGGTCTTTTATTTGTGCCTATTCAAAGACGATACATGATCTATTCATTCGGTATTACCATCACCAAACTAAGTGCACAGGGATTTGAAAGGGATTTCGGGTTGAAAGTAGTGCTGAACACAGTGCATCCCCGCAAATTAAGAAGCATTGATTCAAAGATCATTGACACAGTGGTCATTAACAAGCGGACTCAGCTAAGCAAGGAAAATGCCATCGAGGACTTCGGATTTGAAGTAAATAAAGACCTGTTAAAAGGAGTTACGGGTAAACCGGATGATACGGGCTTTGCCTCATTGGTCAGCGGAAGCGATACCCTGGGTATCAATTGTGATGTGACAGCGACCACGCTCCGAAGAAAGACAACAGCGATCCTGGCAGCCTACAACATTACCCGTTACCGGAGGCATTACAGATGGTTTGATAATATCAAGCCGGTCAAGGACAGCACTACCATCGCTACGCTCGATGCGCAGTTGCTGGTTGAGTTCAATGCGGTGCTGGGTGGCGCAAACAATACCATTTTTCAGCTCGCCAGTCCAACGATCATCGATTTTCACCGGGTCGATCATTTTAAGTTCCGGGGCTACCGGTCACAGGAAACCTTTCCGCTGCCTTCCTTTGAGAACCTGATCGCTGATCTCGTCAACAGGGGCGTAACCAATGTTACCAGGGCTAATCTTGAAAGTTACCATGTTGATGGCGTAGAAGCAGACGGGCCAGAGATGCCGGGCGCACCACTATATGACTGGCTGATCGCTGAGCTCAGGATCGGAGCCGATTCCTTCATCCTGTCTGAAGGAGAATGGTTCAAGATCAGCAGGTCTTATTTTAATACAGTTGATGTGGCATTCCGGCGGATTCTCGGTTCACGCAGTGAATATGCCCGGATCGGTACTACCACCCATCCCAATGAATCACTTTATCTCCAGAACTATACTGTCACGGCCAATGAGATGATCCTTGACAAGGGTCTAAGTTATGTTTATGGAAGAAATAACAGTATTGAGATATGCGATATCTATAACAGGAACAGGGAGTTCATTCATGTCAAGGATAGCGGAGGATCCAGTAAACTAAGTCACTTGTTCAACCAGGGTTATGTGTCGGCAATGACCTTTTTATCCGAGCCTGCTTATGTTACGGATATCAGAAACAAATTACGGCTCAAGCCTGTTCTCCGGCAAACCATCAGCACACCTGTTTCATCACAGCATTTTACGATCGTTTTCCGGATTCTTAAAAATGGTCCCACCTTTACCTTACCCTTTTTTACTAAAGTGGTCATTGAAGAAATGTACCGAAAAATAAAAATACTGGGGTTTAAATTCAGGCTGGAGTGGGTGGAGAAAATATGATATTATCATGGATAACGAACGACCACGCATCATTGGAATTCTAACCAGTAAGCTACCTTATGACTTGGCAAATCTTATGTATAAGGAGTTCGAGGACCGGTTCCGGGAAGTGAACTATTTTATAGAACATTTCAGTTATTATCGTAAGTACAGGACTGACCTGCGGGCCATAGAGATACTCCTGGCGATGTCCATTTTTTACAAACGCGTTGTTGCGGGCCTTGACGGAGCCGTACAATTCAGACGCACCATCACCAGCCACAGTCAGGCTGAAATAGTGCGGATCGGGAATTATGAACTGGATATGTAAATCGTCAGCAGAATCTGGACCGAAAGTTATCTAACTTTGGAGACGCTTTCAATTGTTCATTTTAAAACAACAGTTTTGGAAACCAGTCGCAAACAGGCTACAGAAAATTTGATTAAGGAAGTCCGCCGCAAAACCCGCTGAGTATTGACTTCCGAGCAAAAGATCCTGAAAAGATGCGCGGGTTACCTTCGCTGTCTTTCTAAAGGTTGATATTTAAAGCCATTCCCGATATAAGGGTATCTCATTAGAGCATAATAAAAGGAGCTTAGAGGAGCAACAAGAATGAAAAAGAATCTCTATATTCAGATGGAAGAGCGTTAATCACTTTACCATATACAGGGTTCGTACAAAGCCCAGACATTATACCCTTCATAACCCGCCCGCCTGAAACTTTCTTCATTTCGTCCCTTAGCGATCGTTCATTTAATAATGTTTATGAAGTATGCCAGTACAAATCAGCATCAATAATTCCCTGGATGAAACCTTTCATTTTGTGGGTTGGAAACCCTGTCCCTGCAGCGTTACTGACACGGGTGGTCCGGCAAGAACAATCATCCTCCGTAATAAGACCGGCGGAAGCGGGGGACAAGTTATTTTTCTTTCCCAATTAAATGGACCAGCCAGCGATACACTGGAATTAAACTTACCTGCCGGAAGTACAGTGAGTTTTTTTATCGCAGCCAAAATGAACCCGGTCACCAAAAAAGCGTTCGCCAGTTCCCACCAAAAGGACTGTGTGATCGAAGTAACCGACAAGCCAAGTGGCAATGTACTTGTCACGGGAGCACTTATGGTGAGAATGAGAAAAAATGCAAATGAATTGAAAGTACCGGAAAGGGACCGGCTACTTTCTGCATTGCTCCTCCTGAATACTCCCAATCCAATTTTGCCAAGAGGTAAATATGTTGACTTTCAAATGATGCATGATGAGGATGCGATGTTCGAAATTCATTTCCGATCCACTTTTTTACCCTGGCACCGGGCTATGATCCTCGACCTGGAAAGAAGATTACAGGAAATCGATGCTGCCATCACCATGCCTTACTGGCAATTTGACGACCCTTCTCCCAATGTGTTCAACGCAGATTTTTTGGGTATCCCCGACAGTAACGGACTGTTGAATTTTTCCAGTACCAATCCACTCATCAACTGGAGCCTGAAATTCGGGCAGATCGGTTCCAGCATGCGGGTCAGAAGGAGGACTATTGCAGACGGAACCCCTTGGAACCCGGCCACAAGCGGAGCCAGGCTGGTGCAAAACAAGGAATCAGAGGCCATTGATCCCGGTATAGATCGGTACACAGAACTTTTTAGTGCAATGGAAGGCGATCCGCATGGAAATGCCCATGTCAGTTTTGACGGACATATTTCTGAGATCACGCTTGCACCCGCAGACCCCCTGTTCTTCTTTTTACATACGAACGTAGACCGGTTGTGGGCAAAATGGCAGTGGCGGAAAAATTTCAGGTATGACAAGACTGATCCCAAGTCCTATGACCGAATTGGTTCCGGACCCGCCAACATTGGACAGCGTCCGGGTGGCCTTGGCGATTTTACCAATGACAGTTTGTGGCCCTGGAATGAAGAAAGTAAAGGAAGCAATCCGGCCAGCCCGAGACCACCATCCGCGCCGGGCGGTACTTTTCCCGGCAGCCAACTGACCGTAGCTCCTGGTATTAAGCCCACCAACGGAGCCATGCTGGATTACCAGGGGCAACTGAACGGGGCAGCCGATCTTATGTTCGCTTATGATGATGTGCCCTTTGAAATTTAATAACTTTAATAGCTGAATTATGTCCTATCTCGAACAATATAACCAGGAGCAGGAGCAAAAGGAACAAAGACAGGCCGAAATGAGGCAGATTTTTTTTGATACATCACGGCCGGTCCTGGAAAGGCTCCAGGCATTTGAAAATTTTGGCACTTTCAAGGATGCCGGTGATACCGAGAAAGCCAAGGCTATTTTCTTAGATGAAACACAGAATGAAACTTTGCGGGCGGCTGCCATGCAGGGGCTGATCTCCGTTATTGGTAAAGATGAGAACCTGCTTGAAAAAGTACTGGCCATCCTTGCCAATGAAAATTCTCCCGTCGTATTAAGAAATACTGCTATGGTCGTGCTGCGGGGACTCCGGTTCTCTTCGCTGTTATTTCTTAATAAGAAACCTCAATATCTGACTGTACTTCGCCAGCTTATCAATAGTAACCTGGAGTCCCTGAAAATGCCCGCGATGGAGGAACTGGCTCAGCGAAACGATTCTATTTTACAGGAAAAACTGGTACAGGGACTGAAAACAGGCAGCAATGAAATCACCAGTGCGGAGAACGCGATCCAGCTATTGTCCTATGATACGCATGGTTCCTTCCACAACCTGCTGCTTGAGATAGCGGAGAACCCGCCAAGCAAGGGGGCGTTAAAAGAAGCATTACGGAACCTGGGCACTGAACCTAAGGCAAAAGACATCCTGATCAAAACCCTGGAGGATAACAGCGAGGACCCGGAAATCCGGCACGTATCAGCTACCTCCCTGGTCAACCTCGATAAAACCAAAATGGAATCTATCAGCAAGAACCTGATCCTCGACACCGGTGTTAACGAAGAGTTGAAGACAGCCTTATTGAATACCATTATCCACGTCAGCCAACCCGGTGAACTGGAGGCGGATAAGGATTTCCAGGCCAAGGTGAAGGAAGTGGCGAAGGAAAGCCAGTCAGAGAATTTCAAGAAAATGTACCGGTTGTACGAAACGCAGCGGATTCAGCAACCTAAGAAGCCTGTGGTCATACCCGAGGGTATTAAGGTTCCCGAAGACAAGAAGGATGCTACAAGGCCCGGTTCGTTCATGAGATATTTGTTACCCATCTTTAAATCCATCAGGGATTTGTTTGGACAAAAAAAGGATAAAGAAGATAAAGGAGTCGGGGTTTAACTGTTATGGAAATTAATGGGCACTTTAACGGGTCGTCCGACCATGAAATTGCAGTTCATATAGATGAATTAGTTGCAACAAGGGATGCCATGCTGTTACTTTCTTACCTGCAGCCCATCCATCCCATTTACCAGGATAAGGGAGCCGGCAGGGTGAACCGGTTGAAAGGATATATCCTCTCTCAATTTGAAGATATCGGTTTACCGGAACAAGCGTTACCCATCGTACTTGAAGAACTTCAAAGCGGTCATTCGGCTTATGTGGCAGGGGCGGCTGCCAAAGCTTTGCGAGGGCATAAGGACAGATCGCCACATTTTGCTTCTTATTTACTCCGCGCCCTGGAGAATACCCGGGACAATGATGATGCTTTTAGTTTTACGCAGTTTGAATATGAAAACGCCGGCATCCAGTACACTACAGCTTTTGACGAAGTGGTAAAGACACTCGGATGGCTAGGTACTCTTGCAGCCCCTTCGCTGGAAAAACTTGTACTATTGAAAGAATGGTATAGCAGTTTTGGCACCGTCAGCAAGGCTACAGCCATCGAACAAATCATCGATCAGGCGGAGGGCCACGCACCTGAAAGAAACTGCTGTGACGACCGCTTAGAGGAACTTTCTCATCTGCAGCCATTCCGTTCGCGAAAATCCATCAAAGAGGTGAAGTCATTATCCCTGGAAGACCAGGATGGAAACCGGATAAGATTCGGAGATTTTTTCAACGGTCGACTTTCCGTGGTTGCTTTCTTTTATACACGATGTGATAACCCCAATAAATGTTCGATGACTGTCACCAAGATGGCCCAATTGCAAAAGCAGTTAGGTTCAAGCGGAATGGCTCATGCCGTCAATGTTGTTCTTATCACTTATGATCCTGTATTTGATACTCCCGAAAGTCTGAAAAATTATTCAAATAACAGGGGATTCAGCTTTTCAGAATACAACCGGGTTTTCCGGGTGGATGAAAAAGATCTCCCAGCGCTGAAAGAATATTTTGGAACTGCCGCCAGTTACTCCGGTTCCCTGGTTACACAGCATAGTCTTGAGCTTTTCCTGCTCGATAAAAAAGGCCGGATCATCAAATCTCAAAAGTATATTGAGTGGGATAATGTGCATTTGATTAAAGCCCTTAAAAAACAAAGCTGGTTGCCGGTCCCCTTGTTATTTCTCCGCGCCGTCCCGGCATCCCTGGTCTCCCTGGGTATTGCCTTTTTTCCTAAATGCCCGTTTTGCTGGGCTGCTTATCTCAGTGTATTCGGTATATCAACCGGTACGGCCATGCGATCCTATGATCCCCGGATAAAACTATTACTGATCTTTCTTTTGGTGGTTAATCTCGTGGTGATCAGCAGGCGGGCGTGGCTGCGACGATTCTTCTTACCCTTATATATTACCATTGCTGGTGTTCTGTTACTGCTGCCTTCTTTCCGGGAAGATGGCGGGAATGAGCTTGCAGTTTACGGCGCGATACTGATATTTACCGGGTCGCTTTTAAATAGTGTTCCCAAGCGGTACTTACTGCTGACGTTTTACAAATAAAGTATTGTCTTGTAGTAAATGAACCTATTATAATGCGCGGTCTTTTAAATAAAACAACAAAAAACCGGTGTACAAAGCAAGCACTGAGAGGGGATGCAGGTTAAATTATAGAAATAGCAATTGGTTTATAACTATGCAAATGTCTCATAGACACATCGTATCGGGACTATTTGGTATATCTCTTGTTTTACCTTTTTTTCCTGGCTGTTCCCTTTTTTTCAATATCTGCAATCACAAGACTGATCAGAGTTTTATTATCGATTTCGCTAAGAACTGCTAATCGAAGGAGTTCATCTAGTGTAAATCCTCCTGGCTTTTTCAGACGAGCAAGAAAACGGGTATAGTTAATACCTAAATCTGCTGCGACTACGGTTTTCGGGACTATATTGAACACCTCTTCCAGAGTATGCACATTACCGGTTTCCAGCATCACTTTCAATGTCTTATAACGGGGGTCTTTTGCCATATTTACTGACAAAATACAGCCGTTCCACTTTTCTATAATAATTGAAGTACTATACGTATTTAAAACAAATACGTTAAATAAATTTAAAACATACGATAGGTATATAAAAAATATACAAATTTGATTACTTTAGAGCTGATCAATTCACCCCTCATGAAAAATTTTACCCCTAAAAAATCACTGCATACCTGCTTTATTAGCGGATTTCTTCTTTTAAATACTACATCCTTTTCCCAAAATGAAGTATTGAAAGTAGTATCCATCCAACAACCGATTACTTATTCTTTGAATGCTGCTACAAGCATCTTTGGCAAGTCAAAAACCTCGGTAAGGGTCTCTTTACCTAATTATACCATTGCCTGGTTTTATATTGCCTCCGTTTCTAAGGGTTCCGAAACCAGCACCTCATTATTTACCCAATTGTCCAAACTAGTTGGGCTAAACGGGCTTACCGGTTCCCTTATATCTGAAATTGTAGTACCAAAAGGTGATGCCAAGGCAAACTTTTATGTAGTCAATGAAAAAAACAGTGACTTGTTTTTAACTAACAAACGGTTTGAATATTACCGGGAAGGGGCTGCAGAATCGTCCTCTGAGGCGAGAATGGATATCAGAAGTCTCGTATCAGGGCTACAATATATTGCAATCGATAATCCGACGTTTTCACCAATAAAAGTGACTATTGAGGTTGTGGCAGTTCTAAAAGAACCAGCTAAAAAGTATGGTTCGTTTAAAGAAATAAGAACGGACTGGCAAGGGCAAAATGCCGCCAATGTCGTGAATATTCTGAAAAAGAAGATAGATAGGCATCTTCTTCCCGATCAATCAAAAATAATCGGTACCGAAAACGCAGTGGATGAGTTAAAGGAATGTGTCATCGATAAAATTATAGCTAATTATAAATTTGACGAATTTCTAAAACAGGCTTCGGGGACTATTGATTATGAAATAATGCTGAATTATAAAGCCTGTGTGCCCAATTTTTATTACCAGCAATCTGCCGATGAAAAAAGCGCGACTATTTATGGAAATCTGGGGTGGAAGGCATTTGAAAAAGGGGAGATCGACAACTGTATTCAGTATTCAAAAAAATCCCTGGAGATTACCCCTTTATTTTTTGTGAAAGCAAATCTGGCACTATGTTATCTCAAGAAGGGGATGGAAGTGGAGGCCGTTCAAAACTACATGGAATCGATTGATATTGTTAAGGGAAACAAATATCCGAAACCCACAAAAAGAGCATTTATCAATGCCGCTATTCAGGATATTGAAAACGAAAGAAAAAATGATAGTTTGAGTGGTGCAGATGATGCTATCAGTATTTTGCGCAGTATCGCAAAAGATTATTAATATATTTACGATACCCAAATTGATCGGTTTTTAATTGGGTTTTATGGGAATTTAATCCATTTCTTTCCCTGTTTTATCCGCAAATCTACAGACTATGGTTGCGGCGTTACGGAAATGTAAGAATTGCTGCAAAAAATAACCCATACTGACCCCCTGATTTTCCAGGAGATTTCTGTGTGGCCTCAGCCAAAAATCGGGCAATATCCCTGTTTTTTTATGGATTTTTATAAAAAAATCACTTTTGCACCACCTTCTTTTTTTGGCGTTTATTTTCAGGATTAATCTGAAAATGAAACACAGATTTTTGGAGCACAAATCAGGATAAATTTTCAAAAAATAAATACTAAATTTTGGAAATTCCACGCTTTAAAAGTTTCGAACCGAAAACCGGTAAAAACCTTCAAATGTAACCAGCTTTTGATTAAGAGTAATCCTGTAGAAATTCAAAAATTGCTGTTTTTTGAAAAATACTCAGAATAATTTTTTAATGGATAGAATTTTCCAGGAAATGATGGATAAGTTACCGTGATTTTTATGTGGTTTCCAATCATGGTACAATTGGATTCAACTTGGAAGGTCTTTTGATATGCTAGAATCGTGATTTTTGCAAGAGATGACTTGTTGAAAATCCTCGTTTTTTTGAAAACTTCGCTGTTTCAAAAAAAAGTTTCATTTTATATAAATCTCGAGTCTTGAAAAACTGACCAGTAAAACCAGGAAAACGGGTTTCAATAATCACATATTTAGAACGCCAGACACGGCAAAACCGATGTTTTTTACTGTTTTTTTCTAAGAAAATCTATCAGAGAATACATGCAAACTTTCCATCAGAAAATCTGTTTTTTAGTCCTGGAAAGGAGTTTCCCCATTAAATCCGCTGACCTGCTTTTTTATGAATTTTCAAACGAACAACTGAATTAGAAACAGGTTTTCAGTGTAATCTATATTTTCGAGAATATGGCGGGTATTAAAACTTGTTTTCTGCCAAAAGAAATGTCTGTTTTTATTTTCTTTGTTTCCAGTTAGGAGTAGTCTAAAAACAGCAGATCAGCCATAGCAGAATTGTGATAGAATTAATCATACAACATCCACAAAAAGTTATAGAAAATCCACGCGTATTTGAAATTTTCAGAAAATTGCTTTTTGGCCGGCAGCATCAGTATTCACTTTAAATCGGGAAAACAACAGGGTTTTTCGGTATCAGCAATGCAGAAATCGTAAAATCAGTAAAGTAAATATATCGAAATGTATAGTTTTCGGATAGTTGAAGGATGGTAATTTCGGAGACCAAAAAAACAGGAATTTGTAACCAATTGGCTATTTCCCTAATACCTAATTTTTTATGAGACTGAGATGTGCGAGGTTCAAATCCTGCCCCCTCTGGCTAGGTTTGTTGCAGGCTAGTAGTTAGTGATTTTACTTCCAGGAAAAGACGGCAAAAGATTTTCCACTACTACAGTTCATCCAAAATGTGAACACAATCCCATTAAGTGTTTTTCCCTACATGCCCTAAAATACCATAAAAATGGTATTGGTGAATTCAAAAAAAAATCCGAAGATTTGTATACAACTATATTTCTCAGCCTGTCCATTCATTTTTCTGTTTCTTTTGAAAACTCCGGCTAATTTTTAGTAGCAGTATTATTTTTCTTCAGCTTCCACTTGAGGAAGCAGCGATGGATTGGAAATCGGATGACTAACGATTGCTGCGGGTGTTTTGTCCTGCAAATGTTAATTTCTCTGCACAAAAGCAGAGCGGTAATATATTGTCATTTCTGTACCTGTGAATCGTTGTCTAAGCTTACTTAATCGAACTGATTGTATGGTAAAACAAGCCATTCGATATAGGAACCAGCGGCGAAAAGTAATACTGATTACTTTATTGATTTCTCTTGCCTCTCCCCAGGCTTTTGCCCAATCAGATTCAGCCATTAATAGAGGTATCACTTCGCACCAATTTATCCGGTCGCAGAGCAATACTGACTCTATAGCCCAACTGATGCGAAAATCAGGAGTAAATTTTAATAGTATCTTTTTATATCCGATTGAAGACTCAAAAGGTCCTGGTTCTCTCCGGTTTTTTTCTGAATCAAGAAAGAACATTAATAGTTCGGTTCAAAGCATGATAAAAAGCCCCTTGGCTTTGAACCACGCTGTTCTGGTAAATGAAAGTTCTATAGATAGTTCTTATCTAACAGCCGGTGAACGGTATTATACCAGCAACACTAACCTGGTAAGCGATTGGTCATTAGCCGGTATTCCGCTTGAATTTTATCTTCAGCAACAGACATGGAGTGACTTTACCAGCAGGGACCAAATTCGTTTTTCAGTAAGCTTTGACCGTGAGGGTTACCTGGCGCAATTAAAGAAAAAACTATCCGGCTCGCTGAATCCCTCTGTGTTGCTCCCTCAGATTAAAAATCCACTAGAAGATATTTTAAGAAACGCCAGACAATCACTGACAGCTGAATTGCAACAGGTGAATTCCAGGTACAAGGGAATGCTGGATATGGAACTTAACCATATTACCGGATTAAAAGACCTCTTTAGTGAGGATGCCAAATTACTTAAGAATAGATTTCTGAACTACTCAGCATTTAAAAGCCTGACCGAAAAGCAAAAGCAACTGGCTGTATTGCAGCAACAGATAAATAACGGGGAAGAAGTTGACCCAACATTACTACAATCGCTTCAGAATGAAATAGGAAAATTACATGGCCTGCAGGAATTAATCCAAAAGTTTGAGCAACATAAAACAAAGTGGGAGCAAACCGGGCTTTTGCAGAAGATCAGGGATTTTGAAGTGCTTAAAGGGAAAAGTATTACTTCTATGCTAAATGACCCTTCCACGATCACCCGGCTGGCACGGCAAAAACTATCTTTGAGTGGTCTTCAGCGGACATTTCTAAACATCACCCGCCTTGAAATCGGGCAAAACGCTCTGTCATTAGCACCGCTCTCGTTTCAGAACTTTATTAATAAGGGAATTAGTACAGAGTTCATGGCAGGCAGGAAAACCCTCCGTATTACTGCCGGAAAGTACTCTGATTTCAACTCTGTTTTTGATTACCCTTTTAGCAATTCCCCTTTTGCTACTAATGGTATTGTCAAAGCATTTGGAATCAACACCGGTAGCGAAAGTAAATTCAAAACGGATGTTTCAGTATCCTCTTTTTCGCAAATGCCGGCAGAAATACCAGGACTCGGTAATCCTGCAGCATCTATGCGGCAGGTACTGGTAACGACAATCCTCAACAATCTGTCGCTTGGCAGTCAGGGAAATGTCAGTGTGGAGTTATCGCGTTCAGCCACCCGGTATAACGGTGGAGATGATAAAGGGAATGCTTCCAGGATTATTGCGATGAATGATATCATGGCTAATACGGCGATAAAGCTCAGGTATTCGGATGAGCTTATTGATGAAAAACTCAGCTACCAGGTACACTTCAGTAAAATAGCGAATGGATATACCAACCCCGGAAACAGTTACCTGTCACCCGGAAGTACTGAGTTTGGAGTAGCGCTAAAAAAAATGCTTCTGAAAAACAGGCTCTCACTTTCATTCAGGGGGAATGGAAGAGTGTACAGGTACAATGATCACATTGATGCGAGTTGGATAAACAGCAATATCCTCTTTGATGCCAGGTGGAAAATGAAAAAAGGTCAGCACATAGCGCTGCGGTATCAGCCTGTGAGGATGTCGAGAAGGGAAGAGGGGGTGAAGAAACCCGTCAATAGCATAGATCGATTATCGTTTGACATCAGTATTTACAAAAAGTTTGGGAAATTGACATACCGGAATTTCCTGAGCCTTACGGGTCAAAGAAACAGGTATGAATTTAGCCCGGGATCATTTCTGAATAATAAATCTGTAATGATCAGTTCCTACCAGCACCTGATGATAGGAAGAAGAACAATTTATGTGAATCTGAATTATAATCATGCTGACGCAACCGCGCAGTATTATTTCATGAGCACATCTCTCTATGCTGAAGCCGGGTACAATTACCAGATTATTAAAACAATTACCGGATCAACGGGTATGGTGTATAACCGGGTGAAGGGCTGGTACAGTCAGGCGGGAGTGAGACAAACCTTCAGTGGTCAATTGGGCGAAAAGTTCAGTTTACATCTATATGCCGACCTGAAAAGGAACCTGAGTGTAACGCAGCCTTTGTGGAATGATCCGGTACGGGCCGATATAAGCCTTCGGTATATTATTAAATCAGTGAATGAATAGTTATGCAAAATAGACGAGTTAAAATATTTTTTCTACTGATCCCGGTATTTTTAATGACCGCGACAGGGTGGTCGCAGCTTACCATTTCATTCAATGCACCGATATATGGACAAAGTGTGGATGGTTTGTCATTTGTACAGATTTTCAACAGCTCGTCGGAAGATGTTACAGCAACAGTTACCATAAATGTAAAAGAAAGTACTGCAGGTACTGTATTAACAGCATCCATATCTTCAGTTCCTCTTCGAAGGGGTAACAACACGCTTGACCGTTCGGCTTTTTCCCGGGGCAGATTTGTATTTGGCCCTAACTATTACGGACAAACCGTAAGCCAGACCGGAAGATTTCCGGAAGGTGAGTATGAATATTGTTTTGAAGTGGAAATCACCGATTCAAAAACCGTATGGCCGGTGCCCTATTTTGAAAACTGTTTTGTCCAAAACCTCCAACCCCTTACGCCACTGCTCCTGATCGATCCAGTCGATGGTGATGAAAGTTGTAACACCAGGCCACCATTTACCTGGCAGTTGCCACTCCCTATACCTGAGGGTGCAAAATGCCGCCTGATCCTTGCAGAGAAAAAGGACAAACAGGATATTGCCGAGGCCATAAATTATAACCCCCCGCTTATTAACCAGGGAAACATTATTGGCAGCCAGTTGATCTATCCTTCCGGCGCACCTTCCCTGCAGGAAGAGAAGAGTTACGTATGGCAGGTCGTGGTATATGTCGGGAAAGCTATTCTCAAGAAATCGGAAATATGGACTTACCGTGTAAAGTGTGAAAAAGAAATTCCACAACAAAGCGGAGACGGATACCGGGAGCTAAAAGAATCTGAGGATGGCAATTACTATATCGCGACCAATGTGCTTCGTTTTTCGTTTAGGAATCCGTACGGGGAGGGGGCAGTCAATTATTCCATTATAAGTGTCTCTGAACCAGGAACAGTTATTAAAAACCTTCCGTCGCTGAGGATGGGAACGGGACTAAACAAATATGAACTGGAATTGTCCGGCAATAACTTATTTATTGACGGGAAAGAATACCTGTTAAAAGTAAAACTGATCAATAACCAGGAAATGAAACTACGGTTTTTATACCGGAGAGAATCAAAATCAGAATGAGAACAATTGTTATAATAGCAGGTATCGTCGCTGCGACCGGGTGTACGCAGAAAGCCGGAGAGCAACAGTTTATTGACTATATCAATAATCCCAGGCACAACATTACCCAGCAACTGAAGGTAGGGGATGTTCAGACAACGGTTAAATGGGTGCCTGATGAATACCAGGAGCTGAAGAATAGAAAATCGGCAGACAGCAGTGAGACATTAACGAATAATGCCGGGTTTTATTTTTTTGATGTACGGTTTGATAAAGTAAAAGGAGATAAACCCGAAAAGGAAAAACAGATGTATTTGAATTTTGATATGCACAATGATTTCATATTGTTGATGGGGAATGATTCGGTAATGCCGGTGTTTTGTCAAAAGATTGAAAACGGTATTTCCGGCAGCTACCAGTATTTACTGGCATTTGAAAAAGATGAAATCATAAATGGTTCTGATTTTACGCTGATTTACAAAGACAAAATTTTTGGGACCGGAACGCAGGCCTTTGTATACCGGAAAAAAGATATGCAAAGAATACCAAAACTAAAAAGCAAAATGGGTTAATGAAACGATTAATTAAATACCGGAAGAAAATCGCATTATTAATGGCTTTTGTAATGCTGCTTGAGTTTATGATGCCTGCTGTGGCCTATGGTTTAACATCAGGACCCTCACAGCCAGAGATGAAAGGATTTGAACCTATAGGTAATTCCGATATGGTGGACCTGTTTACCGGAGATTTTTCTTATAATATTCCGCTAATGGATGTGGGTGGTTATCCGGTGAACCTGGTGTATCATTCCGGGTCAAGTCTGGATGAGGAAGCGAGCTGGGTGGGGTATGGCTGGACACTGAGTCCTGGTTCAGTTAACCGGCAGATGCGTGGATTGCCTGATGATTTTAATGGAGTTGACAACCTCACCAAAACGGTGCATATGAAAAAGCACACGACAAAGGGTGGGCAACTCTCGGCAACACTTGAGGCCTTGGGATTGCCGGTTCCTAAGATCAAACTCAAGAAAAAGAAAAAGAAATTTTCACTTAATTCAGGTATCAGTATAGGGGTGAAATTTGATAATTACCGCGGTCTTGGGGTGAATATTGGATTGAATTCCGGGTTGAGTATGACAGATGAATCCTGCGGTTCTCTTACCATAAAAGACGAGAATAGTGGTGCTATCAAAACGCTGGATTCAGTGAATTTCACTAATACACAAAGTACCGGTACAAACCTTAATTTGAACCTTAGTTCTTTTGACGGGGCGAGTATATCAGCCAGCCAGAATTTTAATGTACTTCAAAAAAAGAATGATCAGGAGGAGAAAAAGGGATCATCAGTTTCTGTAGGGTTCGGTTATAATACCCGGCAGGGACTTACCGGGATGACACTTGGTTTATCCTCTTCTTCTTCTAAATGGGCTGTCAAAGAAGCGGACATTGCAACAAAAACAGCAGTTAGAGAATTGGTGACATCCAACCGGCCACTGCTAAACTCTACTATTTCATTTGCAGGGGAAACCTATTCACCCACCATTGATAACCCGACAGAATTTAATTCCTATACATTCAGTTTTCATTTTGGTCCGGAAGTTCAGATTGCCTTTGCCGGACTTGGGGGATCGGGGTTTTATACACAGCAGGTAGTAAAACCGCAAACAAGGAATCTTCCTGTGTACGGTTTCATGAATGCATACCGGGCTTTGAATGACGAGGATAATGCATTGATGGATTTTAACAGGGAAAAAGATATTCCTTATAGTAAAACAGTAAACAATTTACCTGTACCCGTTCCCACTTACGATCTGTTTGTGGCGAGTAACCAGGAATCAGCTGGCCAATACCGGGCTTTTGGGGGAAGTTCTGCTGTTCTTTTTGACCATCGCACGGAAAGCAATAGTCTGGATTTAAGCGCCGGGGTGGAAGTAGGTGCAGGTAATTTTTTTGATGTCGGAGCAGACGTTTACATACAAGACCTCAAGACGATTACTAAGAAATGGAAGAGCAGGAATAATTTTTTACAGAATGGAGACTACCAGGGTCTGTCCATGTCTACCCCTTTGTTTGAACCTACCTATTTCAAGCGGGTTGGAGAACCGGTTCCGGTTGATAACAGTTATTTGCAAATGATGCAGGATAATAGTGCTGTAGCTGTGCTGCTGTCACGAAATCCCACGGAAGCAATTCTTGGCGCGGAAGCAACGAGCAAATTAAAAAGCCTGAGCAAACCTTCAGGAGTATCTGTTAGTTCACCGATAAAACGAGGGAAACGTGAGGTGCGCAACACTACCTTTAGCTATCTGGGCGGCAGAGAGGCAAGCTATCACGGAATAGATAGAATAATTAAGGATTATCACCCGGATTCACTGGGTTTCGGGGGCTGTTCATCAGGTGCTATCCGGACCAATATTTCCAGGACTGCGGATTACAGGAGATCACATCATATATCTGAAATCACCATATCCGGGGATGATGGAAAAAGATCGGTGTATGGTATTCCCGTCTATAATACCTACCAGGAGGAAGTAACATTCAGCATAGGGCAAAACCTTAGTCTTAGAAAAAAAGGCCTCACGCCTTATTCCTCCACGGATGACTCTGTGTCCAATGGTAATGGAAGGGAGAATTACTTCAGTAGGGAAGTAACACCCGGATATGCCACTTCGTACCTGCTAACCGGCCTGCTTTCCCCGGATTATGTGGATGTAAAAGCAGATGGTATTACAGACGATGATTTAGGTACTGCTGTGAAATTCAATTATACCAAATTACCGGCACTTTATAAATGGAGAACACCATTTGCCTTCGGTGCAGACAGTGCCAATTATAACGAGGGTTTACTGAATGATGAGAGGGATGATAAAGCAAATTACGTGTATGGTGAAAAAGAGATCTGGTATTTACATTCAATAGAGTCCAAGACCATGATTGCACACTTTATCACCGAAGACCGGAAAGATGGCCTGGGCGTACAGGATAACCGGGGAGCGGTGGATACTACCAATAAGCTGAAACGGCTCAAAGAGATCCGGCTGTATTCTAAATCAGACCTGAAATTGCATGGAGGGAATCCCGCTGCCACAGTACCTATTAAAGTGGTTCATTTCGAGTATGATTATTCAGTATGCCTAAACCTTCCTAATAGTATAGGCGGCGGCGGTAAGCTTGTGCTAAAAAAGATTTACTTCACCTTCGGGGTCAACAATAAAGGCAGGTCAAATCCATATACATTCCATTACGAAACCAGCAGTTACAATTTTTATGATTATCGCCAGTATGACCGGTGGGGCAGTTTCAAGGATGCAGCCGTTAATCCGGGAGGACTGAATAATTCTGAATTTCCCTACACATACCAGGATAGTACCAAAGCGGCCCAATTTTCTTCAGTCGGGCAACTTATCAGGATAGGCTTGCCATCGGGGGGCAACATCGCGGTGACGTATGAATCTGATGACTATGCGTTTGTCCAGGACAAGAGAGCATCTGTCATGTGCCAGGTAAATGGGGTGGGAGCATTGGGAGATTCTACAGGGTTGATTGGCACAGATAAAATTTATGTGGACCTGCCATATCCCGTCAGCACACTGGCGGATATGAAGTACCGCTACTTCCAGGATATGGAGAATCTGTATTTCAAGTTTTTCCTTGACTTGGATGCCAAGGGCAAAAAGGAGTTTGTTCCGGGATATGCCAAGATTGTTAACCTGGCAAGGATCAACGATACCACAGCAGAGATAACACTGGCAAAAGTGCAGAACGTGAATCCTATTGTAAAAGCCGGATGGCAATTTTTCCGGCTTAGCCTGCCTAAGTATGCTTATCCGGGGTCTGATAACTATGGCGACAGTGGTGGAGACCTGGTCCGGATCGTTAAATCGCTGGTACTGGCATTTAAGAGTATCCTGGAAATTTTTAAGGGGTATGAGAAACGAGCTAAGAATAAATTTTATTCCGACAAAGCGGAGTTAAAAAAATCGTGGGTTAGATTAAACGCACCGACGCTGAAAAAACTGGGAGGCGGGAGCAGGGTTAAAAAAGTTCAGATCAGCGATGATTGGGCCACCATGTCCGGGGCAACAGGGGCCAGCACTGCAACCTTTACTCAACTATATACTTATACAACTACAGATCAGCGGGGCAGTATCATTTCAAGTGGTGTAGCCAGTTATGAGCCCATGATGGGAAACGATGAAAACCCTTTCCGCCAACCTGTCACCTACGCACAAAATCAATTATTAGGACTTGATAATTTCTATTATATCGAAAGACCGATGGGAGAATCATTTTTTCCCGGTGCATCTGTGGGATACAGTAAGGTTACCGTTAAAAGTGTTGGATCAGGAGATGAGGAATCGGTAAACCGCACGGGGGTTTCGGTGAGTGAGTTCTATACTGCTAAAGATTTTCCGACAAAAGTAGCAGAGCTCGGGCTGGAAAGACGTGTGCCATTTACCAACAGGCTTTTCAGACTAATTGGAGGCATATCGGTGGATAATATTGGCTTATCGCAAGGCTATGGAGTGGAAACAAACGATATGCATGGCAAGCCTAAATCCGTAAATGTATTCAACAAGTCGGGCCAGAATATTTCTATGGTGGAATATTTTTATAAAACGGAGAATGAGCTGGCTGCACGCAAACAGGTGTCTAATACGGTGAAAGTAATGGACAGCACCGGGGCGGTATCTGATGCTGTGATCGGGGTAGATGCGGAAATGTATACGGATATGCGTCAGCAAACGGCCGATAATATCGGGGTCAGCGGAAAGTTCAGTGGTGGCTTGGGGGCCATTCTTATTTTCCCGCTTCCCTTTGCCTTTCCTGGTATTGGGGTGAATTATGACAGAAGAAATTACAGGTCTTCCTCCACCATTAAAATCGTAAACAGGTTCGGGCTTTTGTACAAAACGAAGAAGACAGAGAACGGGTCCTCTATCACCACGGAGAATATTGCGTGGGATGCCGAAACGGGAAATGTACTCCTGACAAAAACTCAAAATGAATTTGATGATCCGGTGTTTTCACTGGCCTACCCCGCACATTGGGTATATGGTAATATGGGCCAGGCCTATCAGAACCTGGGCACCCTGCTCGTTGGATTTACTACTGCGTCAAACGGTACAATCAGTAATTCGGCATTTAACAGCTTGTTGGTTCCTGGTGATGAACTGGTTGATGCATTTTCTGCTGCCAGGTACTGGATCATCAATTCTCCAGTAAGCAGCAGCTATCAGAAAAGACTAATTGACAGCAGTGGAGCTATAAAGCAGGTGACCGGTGCATTTATGCGGGTGGTTCGTTCAGGAAGAAGAAACATGGCGAATATGGCCATAGCCACATTAGTATCACTGAAAAATCCCATTGTGGGAAATAAGTTGGATGTATCGCAACTGACCAAAGTACTGGATGCAAAGGCAACGGTATTCAATGAAGAGTGGAGCGTGCCGGTACCCAACCGTGTCAATGAAGTGGCCGATACTTCTTGCGGTAATATCAGTGTCAATTGCCTGGAGCGGTTTATTCTTGCTTCTATGGTGAAGCGGGGCCCATCCACTACATCCTATTTTTACTCAACAGCAACCAGCCCCGCAGCAACTGCGGAGGATATTCTTGATTTTGCGTTTGGATCAGGGGATACAATTTGCCGGCAGAATTTTTTTAATGGCCTTCCAGATTCATTGGTTGATTTTTACCAGTATCATGTTTCCGGTTCAGGGTTGAATTCTACTATTTCAAACGGAGACTCAGCCCAGTTCGATGGCTGTAAAATGTATTTTGACACGGTTAAACACCGCTTTGATACGCTTTCAAATAAGTATGAAGATGTAGACTCGCTATCCTATTTTTATTTCAACAGTTGTTTCCGCAGACTTGATGTGGTGGCCAATCCTTATGTGAATTGCGGTTATCTGTTAATAGAGGATAAAGGGATCGCTTCAAAGATCGATGTTGATCTTTGCGACCTTATCCCAAAAGATACTTTGCTGCGGTTCCGGATTGTTTGTGCCGACACCGGTGAAGCATGTATTGATCCTGTAGGAAAGATGATCAACCCGTATTACGAAGGGTTATTGGGTAACTGGCGGCCTAAAGCGCAGCATGCATACCATGTCAGCCGTGAAAATTCTGTCAGCAGTTCCTCTATTTTAGGCAGCACAGATATACGCAACTCCGGGGCCTATAGTGTCTTCAATCCGTTCTGGAAGCGAAATACAGTCTGGGAAAAGAACCCAACAAATGATGTACGCTGGATCGCGGCTAATGAAGTCAACTATTTTAATAATAAAGGGGTGGAAGTGGAGAACAAAGATGCACTGAACCGGTACAGCTCAGCCATTTTCGGTTACCTGGAGTCAATGCCTATAGCAGTTGCGTCTAATTCACAATACCGGGAGATTGGGTATGATGGTTTTGAGGATTATGGTTTTACACTGGATTGCGATAATAACGATACCTGCAATAACACTGGGCATTTTAAATTCCAGCGACTATTAAATGGTTCATCTATCGACACAACAAGCCTGTATGCCCATAGCGGTAAATACAGTTTGAAACTGACAAGTACTGCTACTTTGATTAAGACGGTGTATACCGGAAGCCCGGGAAGCTTGTACAGTTTTGACGGGTCAGGAAGGTATGTTCTTGGAGCCAACGAACAAAGCAAAGGTTTCTCCCCTGTTCCGGGTAAAAAATATGTGCTCAGTTTCTGGGTAAAGGATGGAAGCCCGCGTAACCCGGCAACGTCCGTACAGGCTTCTGTAAACGGCAATGATCTTATCAACGGGTCTTCCCCGTGGCCGATTGTGGAGGGTTGGAAGCATGTTCAGGTACAGTTTGTTCTTTCCGGCGCGGCCAGCAATTTTTCATTAGAGCTTGATCCGGGTGGGGGCACTAAATATTTTGATGACATACGGATTCATCCTTTTGACGGACAGATGAAGTCATTTGCTTATGACGCTTCCAGCCAGCGATTAATGGCTGAACTGGATGAGAACAATTTTGCCACTTTTTATGAGTATGACGACGAAGGCATCCTGATCCGGGTGAAAAAGGAAACGGAAAGGGGAATTATGACTATTAAGGAAACCAGGTCATCATACCGCAAACAATAAAATAAGAAATGAAAAACAGAGTAAAAATCATATTAACAGGTTGTATTGTACTGGTTGTTCTGATCGCAACAGCTACCGGAGGCGGTGGTTTCAGGAAAGAAAAAAAGAATGAAAAGAAAGAGGAGGAATGGGCGAGCGGTTCTGTCATGGATGAAACCAGGATTGGTGTACTTACCGGAGAAGATCCCTGGGAGGAAATAAAAAAGCTTGTACAGAATTATTATGGCGAAGGCAGTCAAATCTCTTATTCCGGAAAAATGCGGTTACTGGATGACAACGAAGAAACACAAAAATTGCTGGAGGAGTATGATTTTGAATATTCGTTTTGCAATGGCCAGTATTACTATTCCATCGGGATGTTTGAATGTGTCAGTAAAGCGGATCTGCTGGTAATGGTAAATCATGCCGATAAATCGGTGAGCGTTTCCGGCGTGGTACCGCAAAAACAGGGCCCCGTTTCTTTTATCGATATGGATCTTTTTGTAAAGATGATGGAAAGGGCCGGGGCTGCCGCAAAAGTGTCACTGTCAGGACACCAGAAGATTCTAACTGTAAATAATATTTCAGACCCTTCTGTGCAGGGCTACCAGGTTTTTTATGACCCTGCCAGTTACAGGATACAAAAGATACTGGTGGGTATGATCCGGTTTGAGCCGCTTGATCCGGAAGATGATTTGCAGGGAGTTGCCGGAAACGAACAAATTGTAATGGAACCGGAGAATATAGATACGGGAGAATTTGAGACGGAAGGATATGCTTATATGCTTGAGATCAGTTATGATAAATATACTCTTACAGCTATTTCTGAAAAAGATTTCCACCCTGAAAATAAGTTTATCCGAATAAACGGGAGGAAGGTGGAACTCGCAGAAGCTTTTAAAAACTACTTGCTAACAAATTGAAAAGTAAATGTAAAAATATAATGCTGGCTTTAGCTGAGTTGCCTAAAGTAAAAATGCGAATACTGTTGTGCTTGTTCCTGCTGATAGTGTCCTATATCAAAGCACTTGCAAACCCGCCCGTAGAAGAGTCCTTCGTGAATGAACTAAAGGGCGCACAGGTGGCTGTCAACAATTTCTTTTATGTTTCTGACGAGAAATTCAATAACTCAACTTATTGGAATCTTATCGAACAAAATTACACCGTAAGTAATATTATCACCTTTGAAATTAATTTTGATACAACGATCTTTTTTTACAACACTCCTTTTGCCTGTACGCTCAATTTTAAAATATACCTCTATGGCAACCAGAGCGATACCAGTCAAGTGACGGATTCCACCACCCATTCCAATGTCTCGCTGATTGTACGATATGATACGGTGACCGGTAAGCCATATAAGGGGATTGCCATGTATAAATTTTCGGGGTCGCATAAATACAGGGTCAAAATCCTGGGCATTACATCAGCAGAGCTTACCCCTACCATCCCGGCTATATTCAGGCTGAAGGGCCAGATCGTTGTGGACAGGCATTATAAGTTCCAGGACGGCAGCACCGATCTTACCCGTTTTTCCGTGGTTAACACCAATCAATTAAAGTTAGAGTGGACACCGTCCAGTTACCAGGGGGCTTCGGAATTTGACCTTGAGTACACTCATATTGATTCATCCAGCCAGATCGGTAGTTCCATCAGAAGTTATTACGATGCCGGTGACGCCCATTATTATATTCCGGCTGACTCACTTGCCAAGTGGTTTAAAAATAATAATACCCGGATCACGACCGCTGCCTCATCTTACCTGTTAAATATTCCCTATGATAGCGGGTATGTACTGTTCAGGATTCGTGGTGTACAGGATTCTCTGGGTGTGAGAATTGAGGGAGATTGGAATTATAAAGCAAGAAAGACAACTTCATCTTTTGATTGCACATCGGATTGTCCTGTCGGTGCGATCTTTTTTGCAGGGCACGAAACGTTACTAAACTGGCAATACTCGGTAGTGTTTGCCGAAGAAGGAAAAAGAAAAGAAGTCATAAGTTATTTTGATGGCACGCTCAGGAATCGTCAATCGGTTACTCTGACAAATTCGGATAACAAAAATGTGGTGCAGGAAACCATTTACGATGCGCTGGGGAGGCCGGCGGCAAATATTCTGCCAGCCCCAACTAATGACAGTACGATCCATTATTTCAGGGGATTTAATAAGAATAGCGGTGGTACTAATCCTTATAGCTTTTCCGACCTTGGATATTCCTTCTGTGTTACCGATGCTGATTCGGTGAGCCATTCTTCCGGTGCCGGAAAGTACTACTCTACAAGCAACGTTTTCCAGGGTACCTATTATTATGCTAAACATATTCCTAATGCCGGAGGCTACCCTCTTACGGTGACGGAATATATGGCAGACAATACGGGGCGTATTAAGGCGCAGAGTGGTGTGGGACCCATGTTCCAATTGGGCAATGGTCATGAAACCCGCTATTTTTATGGTAAACCTAACCCGAAAGAGCTTTACAGGCTATTTGGGACCGAAGCAGGCAATGCTGATCATTACCTGAAGAACATGGTGGTGGATCCCAATGGCCAGATCAGCGTAAGTTATATGGATGCAAGCGGTAAAACCGTTGCCACTGCACTGGCAGGTGGGGTTCCAGCCAACATGCATGCTCTGCCATCTTCTTCCGGGGCCAGTGTAAATGTTACCAATGAGCTTATTAAACCTACCAGCTTTGCCCGCAACCCGGGCGACTATTCACTCACCGCTACTGCAACATTTTTAGCCCCGGTAACAGGTACATATATATTTAATTACGAGATAGAGCCTCTGGTTTACAGGAAGCTTTTCGGACCCGATAAAGACAGCGTTATCTGCAGCAATTGCTATTATGACCTGGAGATCACTATTAAAGACGATTGTGAAAATTTATTGCGCCGGGATACGGTGGCGGCGGGGACCGTTTTTGACACCACCTGCAGCGATCCACCCGACCCCATTGAGGATTCGATGCATGTTTCCATCAATAAGATTGGGGAGTATTATGTGACCTATAGTTTAAAAGTCAGCAGGGACGCATTGACATTTTATGACAGCGTGCATTTGGTAAAGAATTCAGACATTAAAAAACTGAATTATTTTTTGCTGGAAGAGCTGAAGCAAACGGATTTTTATGGGTGCTATAGTGATTGCAGGACATGTTTGGATAAGCTGGGCACCAAGGCGGAGTTTACGGCGAATTTCGAATCCTTGTATGTAGCTGATTCAATTAATTTCAGCACCGATGACAGTACATGGGTTGCGGGGCTATATGACTCGTTGTACGCGAACTGTCAGAGCATGCAATCTGAATGCGGGGAAAATGTCTGCGATGAAAAATTGGATCTATTAAAACGAGATGTTTCGCCTGGTGGTCAATACGGATTGTATGACAGCTCTTACAATTTGCTGGAAACACCTATTAACAGGATTGCTATGAGGGACTCCATCATATGGTTCCCCGATGAATTTGGTAACAGGGATTCGGTGATGCTGGTGAATGTGGCAGGGGAGGACTCCATCAAGGTGGATGTCAAACAGTTGAATGACTCTAATTTCATAAAACACTGGCGGGATAGCTGGGCAGATTCTTTAGTGAGACTGCATCCTGAGTATTGCTTCTATCTGTGGTGTATTGCCAACTCCAACAGTTATGATTTTGACAGAAGGGTGGAGGATATGCTGGATGCTGATACCGCCGACGCCTATAATTGGTTTGATCCGGCTGATTACAAAGAACTGCTGGATGCCGACCCCTTCTTTAATGGGGGAGGTAACGGGGCTTCATTATATAACCGAATGAAGGACAGTCTAAGGCTGTTTTCACGAACCTATGTCGGCTTTGCTCAAACAGATAAAAACATTCTGCAATTTATTGACCTGATACTTTATTGCAAATACGATTCAAGCTGCCATGTCTGGGATTCCTGCACCGTCGATAATGATTGCCGCAGCCGTAACCGGGAGTGGTACTTTTATAAACAATTTTACCTGAACCTGAAACAGAAATTTTATGAGGTTGCCAGGCTTACACATGAAGATTTTGAAGACTGCCGAAACTGTTTTATAGGGAAAGATCTTTTGGGATATGTGCCCGGGCCTTGTGTGGATACCTGTTACAATAATAACTTCCAGAAATCCTATGGCGGGACCGGGGATGATTTTTCATATGACATAAAAACCACCAAAAGTGGTGGTATCGTGGTGGCCGGAAAGACCAATAGTTTCGGAGCGGGAGGGTACGACGGGTATGTAATAAAACTGAACAACAAAGGAGAAGTGCAATGGTCAAAAACAGTTGGGGGGAGTGATGACGATGAGTTTAGGCGTATCAAACAGACCAGTGATGGCGGATATATTGCAATAGGAACAACCCAGTCGTATGGAACATCCTCAGGCACTATTTTGGTTACAAGGTTTTATGCCAATGGTACAATAGCCTGGTCAAAGGAATATGGAACAGGTACTGATTCCGGTGATGAAGGACGGGATATAAGTCAGACCAGTGATGGCGGATTCATCCTCTGTGGTGCAGCAAATGCAATCAGTTCCCCGCGGCTTGTTTTGATAAAAATAAATTCGGCTGGCACTATTTCCTGGTCAAAAAAATATGAATCCGGAGCGGTGGCTCAGGCGATGGATATCATGGTAGAAGCCGACACTGCTATTGTCTCAGGTTACTATTACACCGGCAGCACTAACTACAATGATGCTTTTTTAATGAAGGTTAACCATACTAACGGAAGCATCACCTGGGTAAAAGGATATGAGATAGCCGGATTGAATAATATAGTTTCGCAAATAGATAAACGATATGACCGGTATTATTTCAAGAGTATTTCCACCCCTAGTACATCTAATTTAATTGACAGTACGTTCACTGTGTTGAGTACAGACAGGAGCGGAGCGATCCAGGTCAAAAAAAATATTATCACTTCCACTAAACGGGCTGGATCATTCTTTCCCGATGATGACGGTAATATAGTAATTGGACAAAATGAATCGCCGAGTTACAATTCCGACGTCCTTTATTATTATAAGATGGATCCCTCGGGGAGTTTTATTAATCAGTTCAGCCTCCCCAAACTGGCGGGTTATGCAGTTATTGAAAAAGCTGTGAAAGCCCCGGGGAAAACTGCTGTTTTTGCAGGAGCTATTAATCCCAACCCTGGTGTTGATGATGATGATATTTATATTTTTAAAACATCAGCGGATACCAGTGATCTTACGGCCTGCGGTACTGCCGGTACAACAGATTCTACTTCAGAGGCGTCTGTTACGACATCGACCCTGTCCTGGACATCCAGTAATGTTACGTATGGCGGAACCACTACCGGCTCTGGCAGCCCGTCTACTGTCACCGACACTATCTGTAGTTATTTTGCCTGTCACAGTAGTGGGCTGGATTGCGACACCATCACCTGGCAGCCTTTTATCGATACCCTCTGTACCAGTAATACTTGCAGCACGGGCACTTATAATCCTTATGACAGGGACAGCATTTCCTTTTATGTTGAGTACGGTAATCCCAATGATTATCCGACAGGTGTTCCTTCCGGGTATGCTGGCTGCAGGTTCTACAGCGAGTTCGTGGTGCATACAGGTGCCAGCACCGTATGCAGGTTCACCAATGTATGGGTTTGCGTGAAAGATTCCACTTGTCCGGGTGGAGTGGGAGTATGCTATGGCGATGATTATCCATCCAGTTGCGAGCCTTCAGGTTCAGATAGCTTGTATAAAAACAAAGTACGACGCTATCCTGAATACGTGAACACATCAGGATTTATGCAGTGGCTGAGTGGACAAAACCCGCAACAGGGTGCGGATGAAAACCTGGAAGACATTGCCGAACAATGTACACTTACCTGTGATGCCCAGGCGGATCTTTGGATGACGGTGCTGCAGCGTTGCAACATGAGTTCCGGCGATTCCACGGCGCTCAGGGCCGCATTAGTTGAGATCTGTACAAATGGCTGTTCTGTCGGTAATCCCTTTGGGACTTCCTCGGTGCCAGGTTCCGTGTCCATCACCTATCACAGTTTTGAAGAAGCCATAGAGGGCATACTGGGACCGGGAGCCATTAATGATTCCTGTACGCAGGAGTTATTGGCAATGCCCTATCCCTATGATAAACAACCTGCCTACACTGACCAGTTGATCACTGAAACCAATGCAGCCATCTGCGCCAAACTATATTATTATGATACGGCCTGGCAAAACTCTGGCTACACAGGCTCATTCCATAGCTGGTTGAAATTGAAGCTCGGAAGCAGTTATACCCTGGATTCGCTGGAACTGGACGATCTGATCAATAGCTGTGAAAATTGCAATTATATTTTAAAAAACGATATTATCCTGCCGGTTCCGCTGATGCCGGATGCTCCGCCCTGCCTCACCTGTGATTCAGTATCAGCGGCACTAACGGCATTTGAAGCTAAATTTCCTGCCCTGGATCCTTCGGATGACGATTATGAAGCCCTGTTCACCAACTTCTTTAACCACCGTTTCGGGTATTCGTTGAGTTATTATGTGTACAAAAATTACATGGATAGTTGTGATGCACATAGCCCCTATACTGTGCAGCTGTGTGACCAGCCGATGCAACAGGATATACTATATGATGACAGCTTTGACTGTACAGCAGAGTTGTATAAAGCAGCCCTCACCAATGCATGGAACAGGTATGTGGTATATATTGATTCAGTTCGAAAAGATTTCCAGGAAGCCTGGCTAACCAAGTGTATGAATGTTCAGCCGTCCCTCACAATGACTGCTGATCTGTACGAATATCATTATACCCTTTTCTATTACGATCAAAGTGGCAATCTGGTGAAAACGGTGCCGCCTGAGGGTGTGCAGCTATTGGATAACTCGGCTGTAGATCAAATAGTGGCTAACCGGAATGGCACCAACCCTGATTGCTCTAATCGTAATGGAGCGATCTTTAACGGAGGTACAATGATTTTTACAGGCGGCATTAATGCGCCACATTTGTATGTAGGAACACAACCATTCAGTATCGAATACTGGGTCAAATTAGGCTCCTATTCAGATCAGGGTATCTTATCTAATGAATATACCTATACCTCCGGAGGACCTATCGATTTCGGGTATTCGGTACAGATCAAGAACAGCCGCATAAATCTGATCATGGGCGAAAATTATACGCCAACGACAGGTATTGTGGAAGCCCAATCGCCTGTGCTGAACAGTTATATACCGCTCAGTACCTGGGCCCATGTGGTGGTGGAAAGAGTAGCCATCAATGCCGTGCGCATGTTCATTAACGGTAATGAGGTGCCGGTGAGCTATGTACGTAATAGTCCCATTACAGGTAATCTGAACTCAACAGTTGATTGGGGTTTCTATATTGGTTCTTCCTTTAGTGGGGGCACTACAACTTACATGGCAAATGGTGGAGGTTTGCGGCATGTGAGAATCTACAAAAGGGCCCTTACTGCTACAGAAATACGTCAGAATGCAGCCAACAATTGTGGCACTCCGGCCAGTTCTGAATCACTGGTATTCTGGGAACCTTTTACTGAAGGAAGGTGGACTCCTGGCTATTACTACGGTTATACAGATTTTGTATACGACCGAATTTATAATCATTGGGGTTTCCGCTATTCCAGTGTGGCGTTTGAAACGGCAGATACCGCCCTGGTGCCTGCCCACCGGATGGTAACCACCTATCAGTATAATTCACTAAACCAGGTACTGCAGCAATACAGCCCGGATGGCGATACCAGTAAGTTCTATTATGACAGATTGGGAAGATTGATCGTCGGTCAAAACAAGGAACAAAAGCATAATGCCAGTTACAGCGGGGCAGCTAACAGGTACAGTTACACACTTTATGACTCGCTGGGAAGAATAAAGGAAGTGGGTGAAAAATCGGGGGCAGATAGTATTCACACCATTGACCTGCTGGATACGGCGGATGTAAACACCTGGCTGGCCAGTGGTACAGACAGGCAAATTACCAGGACGATCTATGATAACCCGGTGAACCTGGACCTGCAGGACTATAACACGAGCCGCAAGCGGGTGGTGGCAAGTATTTATATCGAGGAAGAAGGTGACTCAGAGGGAGACAGCACCCTTTACAACTACGATATTTTAGGCAATGTGAAAACCCTGGTGCAGCATGTAAAAAGGCTGGTGGCCGTGGATGCCGGTAATGGGCGAAAACGGGTAGACTACAGCTATGACGTGGTAAGCGGAAAGGTGAATATGGTGAGCTACCAGCATGAGAAAGGCGACCAGTTTTATTACAAATACAGCTACGATGCGGATAACCGGGTTACCAGAAGCTATAGCAGCCGGGATAGGCTGGTTTGGATAGAGGATGCCAGTTATAATTACTACCTGCATGGGCCGCTGGCAAGAACGGAGCTAGGGCATTATAAAGTTCAGGGTACAGATTATGCCTATACATTACAAGGCTGGCTAAAGGGCATTAACAGCGACAGCCTGAACCATACCTTCGATATAGCAGGGGATGGCTGGCAGAACACCACCTATGGAAGGGTGAGCAGGGATGTGTATGGTTTCAAACTGGGGTATTATAACAGCGATTATACGCCTATTGGAGGCAGTGGCGCTCCAGCATTCAGTAAAAAATCATATACAGCACCTACCAGCCCGGGCAGCTATGGAGATTCATTATTCAACGGAAATATCTCCTTTACCACCCTGGCCCTTAACAAGATAAATGGTGGCAGCACAGTGGGCTACTGTTATGGGTACGACCAATTAAACAGGCTGGTAGAGATGCGCCAGCATACCACGGGAACCACCAGTGGCTGGAGCAACAGCAATGTTATTACGGCATACCGGGAAAGTATCAGTTATGACGCTAATGGAAATATTCTGAAATACCTGCGCAAGGGGAATGCCACCACGCCGCATATGGACAGCCTGACATACAAGTACACCTATAGTAGTGGTAACCTGGTGAATAATAAGCTGAACCATGTAAAAGATTCCATACCGGGGGCTAACTACACCGTGGATATTGATAACCAGGACGCTGATAACTACACCTATGACTATGTCGGTAACCTGATCTCTGATGGATCGGAAGGTATTGATACGATACGCTGGACAGTGTATGGAAAAATAAACCGCATTGCCAAGCGTGAATCAGATATTATCGAATACGCTTATGATCCCCGAGGCAACCGCACCTGGAAGCAGGTAACGACCCCAGACCCGGATGTAACGCCAACACAAACCTTCTATATACGGGATGCCCAGGGTAATGTGCTGGCTGTATATGAGCTGCCCAGCGCCAAGGTGGAGGGTGACCCGGCTACACTGTTGTGGAAAGAGCAGCACCTGTATGGTAGTAGCAGGCTGGGCATGTGGCGGGTGGATACGACCATTCCCGGTGACCCGCCTGTGGTGATAGAGGAGCCCATCCAGGACAGCCTTATGCTCGGTAGCCGTAACTATGAATTAACCAATCATTTGGGTAATGTGCTGGCAGTGATCTCGGATAAGAAGGTCGGGAATGATAGCAGTGGCGTGGTGAATTACTATATTGCAGAAGTTCTTTCACAAAACGATTACTATCCTGGTGGGATGGACATTCCAGGTAGACATTATAATGCTACAAGTGGCTACCGATATGGATTTAATGGAAAGGAAAAAGATACTGAAGGACCAGTACAGTATGATTATGGGTTTAGGATTTATGACCCGAGGTTAGTGAGGTTTAAATCTGTGGACCCATTATTCCATTCATACCCTTGGTACACGCCCTATCAATTTGCAGGTAATATGCCAATATGGGCTATTGATCTTGACGGGTTAGAAGAAAAGAAGTCTACATTAATTAGAGTAAACAAAATCATGGATACCAAAGGCAATTTGATCAAAACACCTGTCACTGGCATATCTGACGGGGGTGAAATTGCTACAATAACACCAGGTGAAACAGTATTAAGGCAGGGTGACTCCGATGGAGTTATTATTTACGAGGATCATGTATTTACTGTTTATACCGGCTTAAGATCTGATGGATTACCTGAATTAGCGCATGTCATTCTTTGTTGTAGAACAAACGAAGTTCCTACAAACAACCTACTTCAAACTAATGATGATCCAGTTGAACCAGGTAAGAATGAAGAAAAGGCCGCCGATGTTGTATCATGGAAATATGGAACAAGAACTAGGGCTGAACCAATTATGAAGCAAAAGACGTTTAGTAGAGATATATCAGTTAAGTTTCAAAAAGTAACTGATTCAAATTTGGGGACTACAATTATTGACGAAGAAGATACTAAATCTCAAATTGCTTCTTTTGCAACAGAATTAAAAGAAAATGGAGTTACAAGTATCAATCTAAAAGTACAAGTAGGATATAAGAATTGGGACTCAGGGACAAATAATACGGAATATAAGGAAGCCTCAGATGTATTCCAGGCAAGGTCAATAGTCCTTAGGAGTTTATTTGCCGCCCAAGGCATAACAATAAAAAACATGATCCCAGATTATGATGATAGATATGGTGCTTATGGTAAACCAATCTATGTTACCGGCTCTGCGACCGGTGCGACCTCAAGTATAATTGGTTACGATGTTACAAAAACACCAATTAAACAGAAATACGTAAATGGGAAACCAGTTGGTAAGCCTGTAACAAACGGTCCCTCAACTACAACTCAATCCAATAAAGCACCAAAAATCGGTGATAAGTTTTAAAAATTAAAGACACAAATCTTAGCTTTTGTACGTAAAATGTATTAAAGTGCAAAAGCTTGAAATTTCTTTAACTCTTTTATTATTTTCTTATTCCAATAAAGCTGCTTTGGTTTGTTGCGGGAAAAATCTGTTTCTTTATCATAAAGAGCATTCATGCTATCGCGCTCACTTATTGTTTTATCGTACATCTTTTTAAAATCCCTTTCAATTGTAACCAAATTCACTTTGTAATTCTTAAATGTCTGTCGAAGCTTTCTTGCGAAAATCTCAGCAATATCAAAGTGTCCTTGCTCATGTGTTAATAAATTTTGGCTATTGCTCAAAGTCCATGATTTGGATTTATTAAAAGAGCAGATAACATTATAAGAAAAAGATGATTTATTATAAGAGAGAGAAAAGTTAATGCTGGGGCTTGAAATGGCTTTATATTCTGAATTACTATCAGGCCTACCCTGAAAATCCTCCCAACTAAGTTTGTAGTCTGGTCTCCAATGAATGGTATCTTGTGATATACTATTATGACAAATTAGAAGAGCAATTAACAGACGAACACTTAATTTAAAAAACTTCATAGTAGTAAGATGAAATAAAGAATAAAAGGTTGCTTATTTGAGCCTTAGATATTCAAGCTCTATGTGTTATGATTTGAGTATCAAAAATAAGGAATAGCATGAATTAGTCAATTTTAACGGCTCAAAGGTCACGGTCTGCTTCCCTGGCCAACAAAAACACATGCCAACGTACAGTCCAGCCCACTTTCAGAGAGCTGGGCTTGCTACTTCGTGAGCCTTCCCATGGCTTCGCCTTGGAATCGGCCCACTCGCACCCGCTGTCATGGTTTTCGGCTGTGGTCAGTCGCCTTCGTCCACTGCTCTAGAACCGGCACGAAAAATTCGCTGCACTCACTCTCCTTACCGTTTCCGCAGTTCCTCCTATTCCCTCCACCCCTACAGCACCATTGCAAAAATTGCATACGCCACAGGAAGCCGAGAAGTAATGCAACAGAAGGGGCTGCAAAAACTGCTACCGTATTGATTTTGAAATCCTTAGAAACTATTTCTTAGTAAGACTATCTAATAAAGATTCAATTCTTTTAAACGCAGAGCCCCATCCATTGTAAAAGCCCATTTTCTCTTGCTGTTTACAGTATTCTACTGTAGCATGAATAACACTAAATGTAAAATGCGTTTTATCGCCCTCTTCTTCAAAAAGGATGTGGATCTCTACGCCTTCGGTCATTGGTTTGAAATCTGCTGTGGTAACAATTTTTTTATAAGGCTCAATTTCCAAATAGGTTCCTTCTGAAATAAACAGGTTTCCATCAGGCATAGGCATACTGTATTTCCATTTTCCTCCTACTTTAAAGGAATGTTCTACTATTTTCACTTCCATTCCGGGGGGTGCCCACCACTGAACAATATGTTCTGGTTTTGTCCACGCTTCCCAAATAGCTTTTACCGGCGCATTGAATACTTTGCTGATTGTTAGTGTGCGGTTTTTACGATTGTCATTGCTACTCATTTTTTTCTTTTTTTGGTTTTCGATTGCGTTTGATTGATATACTCCTCAAAAAGATCAATTCGTTCTTTCCACTGTTGTTGGAATTTTTCCAACCATAAAAATGCAGGAACTAACGAACCGGGTTTTATTTTACAGTGCCGCTCCCTGCCTTTCGTTTTTATTTCGACGATTCCGCATTCAACGAGGTGCTTAATATGTTGTGATACAGCAGGTCTGCTAATCTGAAATTTATCTGCAAGCACGTTTATCGTCAGGGGCTCCTTGACCAATAAATCGATCATCCGCCTCCGGTTGGGGTCGGCAATGGCCTGGAAGACATCTCGTCGCTGATCAGGGGGCATATGTGTAAGTAAGTGCTTACGCAAATATATGTAAGTATTTGATTACGCAAAATATTTCTGCAATATTTTTTTGACAGTAAAATCGATTAAGATCATGATTTTGGGATTTCCAGAAGCGGGATCGCTTGCTACATTAGTCCAGCGGTATAGTTGCCTTTAGACTACATCCTTTTCCCAGTTCACTAGCGAGTTCTAATCTCCCATTTACGTTTTCCACCCGTCCTGAAATATTGGCAAAACCAAGACCCTTTTTAGCGTCATTTACATCAAAACCTTTTCCATTATCTGTAATTTCAAGGGTTATCGCATTTTTAGTGGTGCTTAACTTAATCAATGCTTTTGTCGCGCCCGAGTGTTTACAAATGTTATCCACTTGCTCCTGCATAATGCGGAATAGAGTAATGGCAATATCGTCTGGCAAGTTATTTATTTCATAATCAGAAATATCCAGATCAAAAAAAACATCCTCTTCATTATTAATTTTGGAGAGATACACATCTAATGCCTGTGGTAGTCCTAAAAGTTGAAGGGTAGAGGTACTTAAATTATAATTAATATCCCTGATTTCTTTGATTAGAAATTTAATATGTTGGATCACATTTTTGATTAATTGAGTGTCCGTATTTTTACTCTGTAGTTCTGCTGCGAGTATCAATTGACACCCAGTTAACACCTGGTTTACATTTTCATGGAGTTCATATGCAATTTCTTGTCTTTCTTTTTCCTGAGCTTTCAGGACTGCTTGCAAAATTTCTTTCTTTTTTTGTTGTTCCTGCTGCTGGAGCTTGGTTCGAAGTTCTACATCTTTTGTGATATCAGTGTGTGTGCCAATTAAGAGCAAGGGAAGGCCTCGTGCGTTTTTTTCAAGGACCGCCCCTCTGTCTAATATCCACTTTTGTGAGCCATTCATGTGAAACACCCGGTATTGCAATGAATGCGATTCTATTTCTCCTGCTTTATATTTTTTTTCATTTTCTTCGATTATCCATTTGTCATCAGGGTGGATCCGGCTCCACCAAAACTCTTTATTGTTTAATTGGTCGCTGTGTTTACTCCCTAATAAATCAAAAATAGTATCAGAAAATCGAGTTTCATTTGTTTGAAAGTTGTGTTGCCAAGCATTGTCTCCCAGTTTTGATAAAGTAGAGCGAAGCTTTAGCTCCTCATTTGCGACCCTTTCTTCAGCTAATTTTCTATTCGTTATATCCTGGATGATGCCGGTATAGATAATGTCCCCATTTTGAGTGCTATACGAAAATGAAGAAGAAGCAGAGTGCCACCGAAGTTCTCCGGTTGCGGTAAAGAGCCGGCCTTCAAAGTAAAATGGCTCATGAGTATTAAATACATATTCGAGTTGTTTGATAAGTGAGGGCAGATCATCAGGATGCACATGGTTAAACGAGGAACAAAATGTTTCAACGGGAATCCCAAACATTTTTGTTATTACAGGGCTTAAGAATTTGAAACCATACATTCCATCAGGTTGAAAGGAAAATTCATAGACGGCACCTGGGACATTTTCAGACAGTGATCGATACTGGCGTTCACTTTTGCGTAAGGAGTCCTCAGCTTTTTTAAGGGAAGCAAGGTATTGTTCCATGGAGCTAGCGTCTTTCGATTTTTCGCTTTTCTCCCTTTTTTTGGTCAGGGGAGAACGTAAAGGCCATGCAATTGCGGTTAGTAAGTACCCGGTTGGTTTACCACCAATGTCCAGTAAGCCATGGACTCTCCATATTAGTGATTTTACACCCAGATAATTCTCTGGAACTTCTGGGGATTCTATAAAAACTACCGAATTGGGATATGTTAATATTTGGGAAATTGCTTCTGTACATTTGTCAATAGGAATCCATTCAAAAAGCTGGGGAACTGACTTGGTTAATATTTCATTTTTAGAAATGCCTGATAACTGCAAAAAAGAATTGGTACAAAAAGTGATATTCAGATCAATGTCTGAAATAATAAGCAAAGCTTCAGGGGGTATAATCAGAGCATCTTGTTCCATAATTTCATAGATAAAGAAATATTTCTTGCAAAGGAACAGTGCGATTAATTTACTTGCGTAAAAGTATAAAACTTCAATTATATTTAAAAATAATTAAATGCCTGATCACTTAAAAGTCCAGGTAGAAACCATCGATTTAAAACACTAACCCATACTCATAATTGACCCTCAAGAATAGCAACTTATGCTTCATTCTTTTCTGACGGTTCTTCAGTTATTTGAGGATTGCCCGGGATGAAATTCACCACCCCTTTGCTTTCAGGACGCGGTAGACACTGTTCTCCGAGATAAACGACTGCTGGGCATCACAAAGCCTGCAGGATAGTTCCCGGGGCGAAAGTTCGGGGTATTCCAATGCCACTTCCATCACCAGGTTCTTTTGTTGCTGGTATGCTATTCCACCGTTGTCGGTTATTGGTGCACAACGGATACAAACCTTTCACCCCGTTTTGCTGATACAGGTGATAACAGTTGTAAAAAGTGCTTTTGTTGACCTCCGTTCTCCGTAGTCTTCAGTAAAAAATAATAATGAACGGTTATGTTTAGTCGCAGACTAAACATGCAACAATAAATGGCCTGTCTGCAGAGACAGGTTTTTTTCTTTTTTAAAAAGCATAGTTGTTTTATGTATATATTTTGAAGACGTACATGGAGTAATTTAGATGGTCCGATTAGTTTCTCTAAGGATGTTGAGTCTTTTGGATATTTCCAGAAGTATCGTCACTTTGCGGGCTTCCGCATGTTTGGGAATATCATTGATCTGTTCCTGTTTGATCCGGTACAACATAGGTTTGATATGCTGGTCCAGTTTGTTATCACTGAAATGGTCCGTGTTTACATTGAATTTCAGCTGAGACACCATACTCACTTCCTTCAGGTGATCTTTAATGGCCTGTGTAAGCTGAATATTGCCTAAGGAGGGTGCGATCAATGTATGGGATAACTTCCGCTTTAATAATCAGTGCAGTATTATTGAAGCTGCTTTGCAGAAACTTTGAAGAATTACTTTTTTTATCAAAAATCCCAGGTACATTTTAGAAGTGGCCCGTATCTGGGTGATATTATCAGGCAATTCCCTGCCGATATCTTCTCTTTCCCCAGGAGAATTTCAATGTGAAGCCGGCTTACTGTTCCTCTAATCTCTCTATTACGGATTGTTTATAGAGCCGCCCGCAATTAAAAATTCTATATCCCCATCCATCCGCCATCCACAGTGATGATGGTCCCGTTCATATAATCCGATGCGGAAGAGGATAAAAATACAAATGCACCGGTTAGGTCTTCGGATGTGCCCCAGCGGTTAGCCGGTATCCTTGATAAGATAGCAGCATTGCGTTCCGCATCTGCGCGTAGTCGTGCGGTATTGTCAGTAGCAATATAACCGGGCGCTATGCCATTCACATTTACGCCATACCGGGCCCACTCATTTGCAAAGGCTTTCAGCAGTGAGGCAACTGCGCCTTTACTGGCTGCATAACCCGGAACGGTGATGCCGCCCTGGAAAGAAAGTAAAGAAGCAGTGAAAACGATCTTGCCTTTGCCCTGCTCCACCATCCGTTTGCCAATTTCACGGGTAAGGATAAATTGAGCGTCCAAATTAATTTTCATGATAGTGTCCCAATACTCATCAGGATGTTCGGCTATGGGTTTACGTAAGATATGACCTGCATTGTTGATGAGTATATCAATACGGGGATGGTCCGTCTTTACTTTTTCTATAAATGAATACAACGAGTCCCGGTCAGAGAGGTCGCACTGGTAAGCATAGAATTTTCTTCCTGCTTTTACCACAGCTTTTTCCACTTCAGTGCCTGCCTCCATTTTAGAACTTACACCAATGATATGGGCGCCCGATTCGGCTAAGGCAACGGCGATAGCCATTCCAATGCCGCGGCTGCTGCCGGTGACCAGCGCTAACTGATCATCCACCCTGAAATTAAGCATAGCGAATATTGATTTATTTTATTTCAATGTTTGTACAGGCACAAGGTCCATATCGGTAAAGACCATGTTTTCGCCGGCCATGGCCCAGATAAAAGAATAGCTCGCTGTGGCCACACCGCTATGTATACTCCAGTTGGGAGAGAGAATGGCCTGTTCATTATTTAAGAAGATATGCCTGGTTTCATGTGGCTGCCCCATAAAATGGATCACCTTTTGCCCTTCGGGAAGATCAAAATAGAAATAGGCTTCCATGCGGCGATCATGCAGATGCGGGGGCATGGTGTTCCAGATACTTCCTTTTTTAAAATTGGTTACACCCAATACCAATTGGCAGCTTGGAATACCGTCGGGATGAATATATTTATTGATGACACGATGGTTATTGTTGTCCAGGCTTCCCATTTCAGCAGGCAATGCTTCTGCGGGTTTCATTAATCGGGTAGGGTATGATTGGTGTGCAGGGCAGGAGAAGAAAGCAAATTTTGCAGGTGCAGCCGCATCAGCACTGGCAAAAACAACTTTTTGTTTGCCTTTGCCAATATATAAACAATCCAGTTTCTCCATCTCCATTTTTTCACCGTCAACGGTCACACTCCCTTTTCCAGCAATACAGATGATACCAATTTCCCTTCTATCGAGAAAATTTTCCGATTTTAACTGGTCATAGGTGCCCAGGGTCAAAGCTTGTTTTACCGGGTGCGCCCCGCCAACGATCATGCGGTCATAATGGCTGTATGTACACTCAATTTTATCGGGCTGCAGCAGGTTCTCTAATAAAAACCTGTCGCGTATCTGTTGCGTGTTATAACGGGCAAAATCTTCGGGGTGTACCTGGTGAATGATCTTCATGATGGGTTGGTTTTATTCAATCATTTAATAGTATTTCCTTTTTCGGTAACAAAAGCATCTTTTTCCAAAATACCGGAGCCCTGCAGGCTGTTTCTTTCAAAACTATGCCGTGCCCTCACCACATCCTTATACTTCACTAAAGTGTAATTACTGTTGCTATGGGTAAATGTATTAGAAAAAATATTGGTGACCTGTACGCCGGTGAGCATCAGCAGCGGGCCATTATCAGTCGTATGGCAATTGATTATTTTGTTATGACTAAAGCCCAGGTTAGGCCCTAATGTGCTTTCATCATTGCCGCCCCGGTAAATATTCAGCAAAATGCCCTGCTGATTATTAAGGGAATTGTGCCGCACGACGATCTTTTCTGCATTATAATAACCTTTGTCATCTTTTTCCTCGTTCATTATGAGCAGATTGACCGGGTTGTTCGTGAACAAGTTGCCGCTGAGGATGATACTATCAGCAATAATGGATTTATAGGCATAAAAGAAATTGCCGCACCCATTTTCACGGCTGAGATTACGGATAGAACAGTTAACTACCGATAGATTATAATGAGCAGAACTGCCTGAACTGTCGCTGGAGATAAAGTGGGTGGCTTTTACGCTGGTACCATCAATATTCAAGCCTTTCAGGGATAAATTTCCATTGCCGGCAACCAGGAACACACTTTGAATATTGCCTGTATGAAAGCTGATCGCTGATTTGGTCGGGGTGGTAAACTGAACAGCGGAGACGATCACAAATGGTTTGTCGAGTGTATAATCTTTGCCTGTCAGTTGAATAAGAACAGGTACCTTCTTTTCCAGTTGTGCATAAACGGTGGCAGCGTTGGGACAATTGACTGCGGCTTGTTTTTTGCTAACCGCAGCAGTGGTTTGCGTAAACCATTTTGCTCCGGAAGCTGCCCTGGCTTCTTTCTCGGCCGACAGAATATTATCTACATGGGGATGATCGGGACCTTTGCGGTGGGTATTAATGGCAGAAACATTCTGTTTGCTAAAACCATCCGGCAAAGATTGAATCACATTCTTACTCACGGCATTAGTTAAAAAGGTAAAACCTTTCATGTCATCAGATACTCTATAAATGATGCTATCGCGGGTATTGTAGAAAGTGTTATAGAAGAATCTTACTCCATCGGGGGGCAGCGTTCTCTCCGTATCACTTCCTTCACAAAAGGCCAGCGGGGAACATTCATAAAAAGTATTATTCGATATTTCTGCATTGATCACCTGAACATAGCGGTGGGCCGGTGAGTTGGGGATGCCGTTCATAATGGCAAGTGGTGAACGGAAGTCGACGCCCCTGCATTTGTAAAAAATATTACTGACCACGGCCTGGCCCTTGTTGATCACCCGTACGCCGCCTGTTCCGGGTTTGTCGTTCCCGATAAAATAATTACCAGCCACCAGGTTGTTATCGCCGTGGCGCAACACCACCGCACCCTGGCATTCTTTAAAAACATTCCCTTCCACTTCATTCTGGCAGGATTTAATGGAAATGATCTCTGTTTCACCGTCGCAATGCTCAAAAAGATTGTAGCCTATATGTGTATTGGAGTTGAACTGGCAATGTTGCGAAACGCCGACACGGATGATCTCACCACCATTGGAAGCCAGCGGTGTACGGCGGCCAAAATAATTATGTTCAATAACATGATTGTTTTCCCGGCTCCTGTCATCATCCAGTATAACGGCGAGCAATACCCCCATATTCTTTTTATCCCGGAAACTGCAATGTTCCAGCCTGTTGTTTTTGCCATAGAAAGCCACCCAATAGTTTTCATCCATTCTTTTGGGATTATTAAAATCTTCAATGGCGCAATTTCTCACTTCACAATGATTGGCGAGCTTGTCATTATTGATACGATAGGTGATCACTGCATCATTACCGGCATAGCCTTTGGTGAAGAACAAACCGTCTACTATAATGTAGTTACCTCCAAGTTTTAGCCTGGAATTTCCTGTGATGATGACTTTGCCGGGCGTTTGTGCTTTAAACAAGATGGGCAAAGCTTCTGTTCCTTTGCAATCCAGTTTGATGGTCACATGCTGCCATTCGCCGTTTTGTAGTATGATCGTATCACCCGGTTGTGCTTTTGCATTGGCAGCATTCAGTTCATCCATGTTTTTGACCACGGTGGTTGAGGAAAAGCAAATGACCGACAGAAATAAACAGTATATCGTAAAAAGATAACGGATCATAATTAGTTATTTTGTGCGTCCATTTTTGGGAAGGATACGCAGCGATGACTCCCGGACAAATAATTTAGGTTTCAGCACTTCTTCCACATCACTCATATCACCATTGTTATGCACTGTTTCAATGAATAGTTTGGCGGCCATTTTACCCAATTCAAAAGCGGGCTGGTCTACACTGGAAATAGAAGGGGTAACCAGGCTGGTGACCGGTTCATTATTAAAACCCACGAGGCCGATATCCTGTGGCATTTGTAAACCTTTTTCCTTAATGGCCAGCATGGCGCCGATAGCCATCCTGTCGCTGATGGTAAAGATGGCATCGGGTCTTTTTTTCATGCTCAGCAATTCCTGTGTGGCGATATAGGCATATTGCTGGTTGAAGTCACAATAGATGATCAGGTCTTCGTCAGGCTTCATCTTGTATTTCTTCAATGCTTTCAAATAACCATCCAGCCGCTCATTGCTGATGCCGAGGTTTTTGGGCCCTGCTAATATGGCGATGCGTTTGTATCCCTGTTCAATTAAATGTTCGGTGGCCTGGAATCCACCATCCTCATTATCGATGCGTACACCCGGCGCTTTTAGGAAAGGTGTTACTCTGTCAAACACCACCATGGGCATTTGTTTTTCCTGGATCTTTCTAAAATGGTCGAACACTTTTGTTTCACTGGATACGGAGATGATAAAGCCATCCACGAGGCTGTCAAGTAATCTTCTTGTATTCACGATCTCACGGCCAAATGATTCATTGCTCTGGCAAACCATGACGGTGTAACCGGCTTCCAGCGCCACTTCATCAATGCCTTTGACCATTGTTGATAAAACATAGTCCAGGTTAGGAACGATGACCCCTATATTATGTGTTTGTTTTTGTTTGAGACTAAGCGCCAGTTTATTGGGCTGGTAATTCAGTTCTTCTGATAAAGCCATCACCGCCCTTTTAGTGTCGGCATTTACATCGGGGGCATTGCGCATGGCCCTTGACACGGTAGAGATGGAAATATTCAACTGGCGGGCAATATCCTTTATCGTGGCGGGCTTATTCATTGCATACAATCTCCGGGGATAAAGCTAGGAATAAGATGATTACGGAAATCCCGGTAGCGTTACCGGGAACGTTCCCGGTAGTTTATTTTTAGATATTGTTCAATGAATCTTCATTTCACTTCATTTAGTGAGAAAAAAAAGGCGAGTTTTTATAATCTTCTAATCGACTAAAAATCACCCACCACTCAATTCCACTTAATATTACAATGGAAAGCTTGCCATGAGAAGAAAATGATTGAAAAGGCCCTGTTTCGTTCAGCGGATATATAATAAACAATCTCTGGCAGCTCTCTCCGCCTTATCCCTGTCTATTAGTCGCTATTCTTTATTTATTAAACTGATCTACTCAATTTATGTATTCATTTAAAGGAAAAGTTGCATTTATAACGGGCGGAGCGAGAGATATTGGTCGCCAGGTGTCTTTAAAACTCGCCGCAGGTGGCGCCAAAGTTTGTATCAATTATCATGGTAATGCTGAAGCAGCAGCGGAAACGCTGCAACTGATCAAAGCAGCGGGCGGTGAAGCCATGCTGGTGCAGGGCGATATGACAAAATCCGCTGATGTGAAAAAAGCAGTGGAAGCCTGCGTGGACGCTTACGGCAATGTGATCCATGTGCTGGTAAATGTGGCGGGTGGTATCATGGGCCGAAAAGTACTGGCCGATATCGATGAAGCATTCTGGGATTCCGTGATTGCAGTGAATTTAAAATCGGCCTTCCTCGTTACCAAAGCCGTGGTCCCTTACATGACAGAGAAAGGGGCCATCGTGAATTTTTCCTCGCAGGCCGCAAGAGACGGCGGTGGGTTTGGTGCGCTGGCTTATGCTTCTGCAAAAGGTGCAGTGCTGACCATGACAAGAGGATTGGCCAAAGAATTAGGGCCAAAAGGAATAAGGGTGAATTGCGTTTCTCCCGGTATGATCAATACCACTTTTCACAACACATTTACCAAACCAGAAGTAAGGACCCATGTTGCTGCCGCCACACCTTTAAGAAGAGAGGGTGAAGCCGGTGAGGTGGGTGACCTGGCGGTGTACCTGGCCAGTGATGCTGCTTCTTTCATTAATGGCGAGAGTGTGGAGATTAATGGCGGTACCTATTTTGTTTGACCCCTTATCCGCCTGTAAAGAGTTTTATAATGAGATTGCCTGTAACGATATGCCTGTTGATCATTCCTGTACTGCTGAAAGCTCAGCACCCGCTTACTTTTTTTACTAAAAGCGAGGCTGCTGCAGTAAGAAAGGATATTAACCGTTATCCCTTACTCACCCGTTCTTATAATGAGGTGAAGAATGATGTGGATATATGGCTGAACAAAGATGTGGATGTTCCTTTTCCCAAAGATCCTGCAGGGGGTTATACACACGACCGGCATAAGGCGAACTATATGCTGATGTTCAATAGCGGCGTGCTGTATAATTTAACGGGTGATATCCGCTATGCCACATTGGTAAAAAAAGTGTTTTTGAAATATGCGGCGCTGAATCCCACATTGCCCAATCATCCCCAGGCTACCAGCAGTTCACCCGGACGTATTTTCTGGCAGGCATTGAACGATGCTAACTGGCTTGTATATGCGGGAATGGCGTATGATCTTATTTATAATTCATTGACTGCTGCAGAAAGAAAGACGATTGAGGAGGGTGCTTTTAAACCGGAAGTGGATTTCATTACAAAAGATCTGCAAACCTGGTTCGACCTGATACATAATCATGGTGTGTGGGCCTGTGCAGGTGTGGGCATCGTGGGTATTGCCACTAACAATAAAGAGTATGTGGACATGGCGCTGTATGGCAGCAAAAAAGATGGCAAAAGCGGCTTTATGGCATTGATGGATGGATTGTTTGCGCCGGATGGTTACTATGCTGAAGGGCCTTATTATGTACGGTATGCTATCCTTCCTTATTATCTTTTTGCCAATGCATTAAAAAATGCAAGACCACAGTTAAAAGTATTTGAATACCGGAACAGCATTTTACATAAGGCCCTGCTGGCCGGCTTGCAACAAAGCAACCTGGACGGAACTTTTTTTGCACTGAATGATGCACTGAAAGAAAAGGATTATACCACTAATGAGCTGGTAACGGCCATTGATATTGCCTGGGATGTATATGGTAAAGATGATGGCTTGCTGGTGGTGGCCAAAAAGCAGGACAGGGTTTTATTAAATAAAGGCGGGGTTAGTATTGCCGCTGTGCTGGCCTCCGGGAAAAATGTTTCTCCGTATTATCCTTATCGTGCTGTGGAGTATACAGACGGTGTAAAAGGAGATGAGGGTGGCGTCAGTTTGCTGCGCAACGGAAAGGATAAGAACCTGACAACACTGATCTATAAATACACTTCACATGGCCTTTCTCACGGGCATTATGATAAACTCAATTATAATCTCTATGATAAAGGCAACGAAATCCTCACAGACTATGGAGCCGTTCGTTTTATAGGGGTGGAGCAAAAATACGGTGGCCGTTACCTGCCGGAAAACAAAACCTACGCCGCCCAAACTATTGCCCACAATACCATCGTGGTGGATGAAAAAAGCCATTATGATGGAAAAGAGAATGAGGCAGAAAAATTCCATGCAGAAAAATTGTTCAGCAGTATCAATAGTCCCGTTGTACAGGTAGTGGCAGCCAGGGAAAATAATGCGTATAAAGGAGTGGGATTGCAACGCACCGTTTACCTGTTACAATTACCCGGCGGCGAGAAATTGGTAGCTGATATTTTCAATGCGAGATCGGCCGGAGAGCATCAATACGATCTGCCTTTTCATTTTAATGGGCACCTGATCAGTACTTCCTTCAAATATGAAGCGGCCACCACTAAGCAAGAGACGCTGGGCAAAAAGAATGGCTACCAGTTCTTATGGAAAGAAGCAGAAACAACGGTAAAAGATACGTTGGCACAGTTGACATTTCTTAACGACAGGACCTATTATACGATCTCAACCCTGGTGCAGGATAAAGCTACTTTATTTCTTACCCGAAGCGGGGCGAACGACCCCAATTTCAACCTGCGGCATGAGTCCGCATTGGTCGTCCGGAAAAACGGGGCTAACCAGTCTTTTGTGAGTGTAACAGAGATACATGGAAAATTTGACCCGGTAGTGGAATTCTCGACTAATTCTTACAGCATTGTTAAGAATATACAGGTGCTGCAGAACGATGAGCAATTTACTATCGTGGAGCTCATGATTGGAAGCAAGAAGCTGGTAGTGGTGCAATGCAACCAGGATTTTGACAGCAAAAAAACACATGCCGGTAGCGGTATCAGCTGGACGGGTGCCTTTGCAGTTTTTTACGACGGAAAAAAATTAAACTGACACACATAACTAAACCAAAGAATATGAGTACTACAGAATCGGTGAAAGTATTTATTGAGAATAATGAAGTGCCCTGGGAAGAAACAGGCCCGGGTATGAGAAGAAAGATCATGGCTTATGACGAAAGGCTGATGGTGGTGAAAGTGCAATTTGAAAAAGGGGCGGTGGGTACGCTGCACCAGCATTATCACACACAGATCACACATGTGGAAAGCGGTGTGTTTGAAGTGGAGATCGGCGGACAGAAAAAGGTATTGAAAGGCGGGGACGCTTTTTACATCCCGCCAAATGTGATGCATGGGGCTGTTTGCCTGGAACCTGGTGTTTTGATCGACATTTTTAGTCCTATGAGAGAAGATTTTATTGGTGAATGATCATGAAAATGCGAAGTATCATCCATATCGTCCTTAGCTGTGCAATGGTACAGGCCTGCAGTAAAAGCAATACACCGGGAACAACAACACCTGTTGTTACCACAAGGATAGTCAATGTATCCACCGCTACGGAGCTGAAAAATGCGTTGCAGAACGCACAACCTGCCGATGAGATCGTGATGGCCGATGGGGTATATAGTGGAAAATTTGTGATCGCTGCATCAGCACAGGGCACAGAAGCAAAGCCTATTATCCTTCGCGGAAGCCGGAATGCGGTTCTGAATGCCGGTGATATCAATACAGGCTATGTGTTGCACCTGAATGCCGATTATTGGATCATCAGGGGATTCACCATCACCAATGGGTTAAAAGGTATCATGGCAGATGGCGCACATAATAATGTGATCGAGAATGTGAAAGTATTTAATATAGGAGAAGAGGCCATCCATCTTCGCAAATTCAGCACGCATAACACCATTCAATATACGGAGATCAGCCATGCCGGGTTGAAAACACCTGATTATGGGGAAGGTATCTATATCGGCTCTGCAAAGAATAACTGGGCCACTTATACCAATGGTAACCCGGACCTCTGTGATTCAAACAGGGTGCTGAACAACAAGATCGGACCGAATATAACAGCTGAATGTATTGATGTAAAAGAAGGAACGACAGGAGGGTTGATCCGTGGCAACCAGTTTGATGCAACGGGCATCACCGGCGCCAACAGCGGGGATAGCTGGATAGATGTAAAAGGTAATTACTATTTGATAGAAGAAAATACCGGCACCAATCCCGGGGGCAGCATTTTTAAAGATGGCTACCAGGTGCATTGTGCCGTGCCGGGATGGGGGAGCTATAATACATTCCGTAATAATAATTGTACCGTGAACGCTACAGGATATGGGTTCAATATTCAGTTGAGTGGCAGCAATGGAACAACAACGGGAAATAAAGTGTATTCAAATAATACTGTTTCAGGTGCAGCGGGTGGTGTATCAAATATTCCACTGAGTAATTAAACATTATGAAAGTAAAAGGACTTCGCTGGTGGATCATTGGGCTGATAGGCATGGCTACGATCATCAATTATATTGATCGCAGCGCCATCAATATCATGTGGCCCTATATCTATAAGGAGTTCGGTATTGCTGATGCGGATAACAAAAATGCATTGGCGCTGATCACCACTTTTTTTATGGTGGCGTATGCGGTGGGGCAAACTGTAACAGGAAAGATGATGGATGCCATCGGCACAAGACTGGGGATGGTGATCTCCATCGTGGGCTGGAGTATTTCTATTGCCTTACATGCGGTGGCCAGGTCGTTGACATCTTTCAGCATCTTCCGGGCCATGCTGGGTATCAGTGAAGCAGGTAACTGGCCCGGGGCCACCAAGAGCAATGCAGAATGGTTTCCTGTAAAAGAGAGGGCAATTGCTCAGGGCATCTTTGGTGCAGGTGCGTCGATGGGTTCAGTGGTGGCAGCTCCGGTGATCGCAGGACTTTACCTGGCATTCGGATGGAGGGTCACTTTTGCAGGAATAGCTGTACTGGGATTCCTGTGGATCATTCCCTGGCTGATCATTAATAAGAATACACCGGATAAACATCCGTGGATCACAAAAGAAGAGCAGGACCATATACTGGACAGGGAGGATGAAAAGAAAGGCCGTGTGGTGAACATGAGAGCGTATTCCTGGAAAGAATTATTGCAATTCAAAAACACCTGGGGCATCATCTCTTCCCGGTTCTTTATTGACCCGGTATGGTGGATGTTCGTGACCTGGCTGCCAACTTTTTTGAAGGAACAATTTGCTTTTGATATCAAACAAGTGGGCGCATTTGCCTGGGTGCCTTATTTGTTCGCTGCCATTGGCGGACTCGTGGGTGGGTTTTATTCATCCATGCTGGTAAAAGGAGGGGTGGAAGCTACCAGGGCAAGAAAGAACGCTATCACTATTGGTTGTGTGATCATGCTCGTATCGCTGGCATCTATCGCATTTTATCTGGACCAGTTGAAAGATCATGTGATGGTGGCTATCGGGTTGATCGGTGTTACACTATTTGGTTTCCAGTTCCTGATCAATAACCTGCAAACATTGCCATCCGATTATTTCAATGGAAAAAATGTGGGTACGGTGGCAGGCATGGGTGGCACAGCAGCGGTGGCGGGTACGATCATCTTAACACTGCTGGTTCCTTCGCTTACACGTACTGGTTATACCACTTTGTTTGTGCTGGTAGCGTTGATGGTGCCGGTGGCCTGGTATTGTATCACATTCATTTCATCTAAAAATAAACGGGTACCGGCCTGATCATAAAAAACTAATTCACTTAAAACTGCTATATGAAAAGAATTGTATTTGCTTTGATGGTGATGTTGACTGCAGGATGTGCCTATGGTCAAACAACTTATTACTGGGTGGGAGGAACGGCCCCCACTAACATAACAACAGCCGCTAACTGGAACACAGCACTGAACGGTACGGGATCACCCCGTCCCTCTTCCACAGGCACCACGGATATATTAGTGTTTGACGGGACCAATGTGGGCGGAGCAGTGCCTACTGTGGGCACGGTTATCGTTCCTGTGAACGGCGGTGTAAGCGGCGCCCAGTTAAAATTTATCAACGGAGCCACGATCCAGTTTTTAAGAACAACATCAGGAACCGGTACCATTACACTGTATGGTGATGGTACCACAGATGAGGATTTTGTGATAGAAAGCGGCTGTTCATTAGCGTTTACTTCTACGGTGGGCAGTGTCCGTATTGCATTGGGAGGGCCCGCTGCACCCACTCCTCCGCCATCACCTGCCAATACAGGAAGAGTAAGTGGTAACCTGAGTATGATCACTACTTTTCAGGCAAGAATAGATTACACCATCGCCAGTGGCACACCTGGTACGATGACCTTTACCAGCGGAGCTACGTTTACTACCAATATTACAGCGGCCTCTGCTTCTTATGGATTTGGTAACAGTACACAATCACCGGCATACTGGGTGAAATTCCAGGCGGGATCACACTTATATTACCAGGGAGGATTTAGCCCTCATGGCAGTGGTAATTTATTTTCTGCCATCGATATGCAATTGGGAAGCACCTGGCACCAGCGGGTTACTAACCCCACAACCGGGGCAGGCAACTTTTTTAATCGCCAAAGCTATGGTGATATCATTGTGGAAAATAACTCCAGTATTATTCCATTGGGCTCTATCTACCGTATCGGTAATCTCACTGTGGATGCAGGTAGCACTTTCAATACTTATAATTCCGGTCAAACGGCAGTGATGGGTAATATAACAGTGAATGGAACGCTGGCTGCACCCGTTGCAGGAACGAATGAATTTATTTTATCAGGTAATACGCCGCAAACCATTTCCGGAACCGGTACCATTGGTGTCAACAGTCTTATTGTGGCTAACAAAGCAACAGCCACACTGAACACGAATGTCAGTGTGGAGAATTCCATTAATGTGATGGGCCGGATGAATTTTAATAGTAACCAGCTTACCGGTGCAGCCGCTTTTACGGCTACAGGTATCGTTACTCCGGGTGCCGGAACAGGTAATCTCTCTGCCGGTTCGACATTTATCACAGGCAATACAGGCATTGCTGCTTCCACAAGAGGGCAGAGCATCAGTGGCACCGGTATTGCTCCTAATACAACAATCGTTGCATTCTCCAGTACGCTGGATTCCATCTTCCTCTCCAACCCGATCACCACTTCAGGTGCTGCAGTCGCTTTATCAGTTACAACTAATGGATCAACATTGGAAACATCCAACGCCAATGGCTTTGATCCTGCTACGGGATCTGTTGCAGCAACAGGAAATAAAACTTACCAGGACAATATTAATTATGTGATCAACGGAGCCACCGTTACTCCATTCGGTATTTCCACCGGCGGATCAGGGACGCCAATCAATTCGGCCTTTATTGAAGTGAATGCGCCTGTAACCGTGAACAGGGGTTTTACAGTGAGCAATCATTTAACAGTGAACGGAAAGCTGACCTTGCGACCATTGGATGTGGCACATATCAGTGCAGGTGCTGTTATCAATGGTACTATCAACGTGACTAATTACATCGCTACCGATTATAATCTCGTAACAGGTGAACAAAGTACATTGCAATATGATGGCGCAACGGCAGCTACTTTATTACCCATAGGAACAGTGAGTCATTACCTGCCCGTCACCATCACACCTACGGGATCTTCCAATTTCATTGTTGCGGTATTCCAGGGTATCACCAGTAATGGAGCGGTGACAGGAACACCATTAACACCTGCGCAAAAGCAAACGGTGGTGGATGCTGTTTGGAATATCAGCCGTACCAGTGGAACAGGCAGCGCTGTACTTCAACTGGGATGGACCACGCCCCTGGAGGGATCCACATTTATCACATTACCTGATACGGATATCGGGTTGATCGAGAACACGGGTTCATCCTGGGCATTACCCATTGGAACAGGAGATAATACTGCCAATATTGTAACGGCCACTGTTTCCGCATTTGGATCATTCAGTGCCGGTGCTATTCCACCCACGCAGCCATTTATTTTCAACCCGCTTCCGCTGAAAACTTATGGTGATCCTGATTTTAACGGGGGCGCCACCAGCTTGAATACGACACAACCTATCGTGTACACCAGCAGTAACCCGGCTGTGGCCACCATTGTGGGAGGTAATATTCATATCGTGGGAGCAGGAAGTTCCAATATTACGGCCGCACAGGCCAGCGATGGTTTTTATCCTGCTGCCAGTGTTACACAACCGCTGACGGTGAATAAAGCTAACCTGACGATCACGGCGGATAACAAAACAAAATTTGAATTAACACCGAACCCCACACTAACGGCAACGTATACAGGATTTGTATTATCGGAAACACCTGCGGTATTGATTACACCGGTTGTGCTGAGCACCACAGCGGTACAGGCTTCGCCTCCGGGTACTTACCCCATTACGGCCAGCGGCGCCACTGCGGCGAATTATAATATCACACATGTTAATGCTGTGCTGACCGTTCAGCCCAAACAAAATCAAACGATCACTTTCAATGCACCGGCCACGAAGACCTATGGTAATGCTGATTTTGCACACGGGGCTACCAGTACCAATACTACCATTCCTGTGGTGCTGAGCAGCAGCAATACAGCTGTTGCCACTATCAATGGAAATCTTATACATATTGTGGGTGCAGGAACATCTAATATTACCGCTTCACAGGCCGGTAATGATGGTTATTTCCCGGCTGCGAATGTTACCCGAACATTGACAGTAAATAAAGCGCCTCTGACGATCCGGGTGAGAGACACCACGAAAGTACAGGGACAGGTGAATCCCACATTCACCATTACCTACACCGGTTTTGTGCTGGGCGAAACAGTGACTAATTTAACCACAGCACCACAGGTGAACACAACGGCAACGACCAACTCGGCACCCGGTTATTATGCATTGACACCGCAGGGAGCCGCATCCGCGAACTACAACTTTACCTATACAGACGGACGTTTGACGATCTATCCTCCCGGCGGAACGGATCAGCAATACCTGTTAGCGTTTATGCCTAACAGTAATACGCTGACGGTACGGGTATTCTCGGTGCAACCGGCGATAGGGGATATTGTATTGTATGATATGAACGGGAGGCCGTTGATCCGTCGCAACCTGTATATGCCACCAGGATTTATCAATGCCGACCTGATGATCTCATCCCTTGCGTCCGGTAATTATATCGTAACAGTAAGAGGTGAAGGTGTGGACCTGAAGAAAGTTATTTCAATCATTCATTAAAAAAATGGTGATGAGAGTATTGCTGATCATATTATTTGTCTGTTGGGTGGGTTTACTGAAGCTCTATGCAAACGGGGATAAACCTGCCGTGTTTGCCATGGACATACAGGCGTTGGGAAAAAATAAAAAGAGGATCGCGGCAAAGGACCCTTTTATCATGCCGGCTTATGAACAATTGATCAAAGATGCCAATAAGTCGATGCAGTTTGGCCCGGTGAGTGTGATGGAAAAAAAGAATGATCCGCCCAGCGGGGATAAGCATGATTATATGAGCCTGGCTCCCTATTACTGGCCAGACCCCGCAAAGCCCGACGGTCTTCCTTATATCAGAAAGGATGGACAAACAAATCCTGAGGTGAAAGAGTATAAGGATAAAGAATATATGCCGGCACTATGCGGTCATGTTCACACACTGGCACTGGCGTATTATTTCTCCGGTGAAAAAATGTATGCAGCGCATGCGGCCGGTTTGCTGCGTGTATGGTTTCTCGATTCTGCCACCCGGATGAACCCTAACCTGAATTTTGGGCAGGCTATGAAAGGACATAATACAGGGAGAGGTGCAGGGCTGATAGATACCCGGCATTTTGTGAAAGTGATTGATGCCATTGGTCTGCTGCAAGGTTCCAAAGCCTGGAAAACGGCCGATCAACGTGGCATGCAGCAATGGTTCTCCGACTTCCTGAACTGGATGCAGACCAGCAAGAATGGTATGGATGAAATGAAGGCAGATAATAATCACGGCGCCTGGTATGATGCACAACGCCTGTCTATGGCTTTGTTTACCGGTAATGATGAGGCTGCTAAAAAGATCATTGCAAATGCAGCTGAAAGATTGGACAAACAGATGGACAATGAAGGTAAATTTCCGAAGGAAATGGAAAGGACGATCTCCCTGCATTACACCACGTTTGTGATGGAAGCTTTCTTTCTCATTGCACAGATGGCGGAAAAAACAGGCGCCGATCTCTGGTCGCTGACCACACCCGGAGGCAAATCATTAAAAAAAGGATTTGACGTACTGAGGCCTTATATCTCTAATGAGAAAAAATGGGAAGGGCAACAGATCAAAGAATATGAAGTGGAGGAAGGATATCCGTTACTGTTAGTAGCGGCTAAGAAATTTAATTGTAAAAAATGTCCCGATACGGTAAAACAACTGGCAGGGGACAAATCAACACGTTTAAGGACCAACTTATTATACTAAACGCTTTTGTAAATATTTAAACTGCTATTATGAAAAAGATACAGTGTCTGTTATTCCTGGTGCTCGTCTTCGGTGGTCTTGCTATGGCGCAAAGAAAGACCATTACGGGTAAGATCGTGAACCAGGTAACGGGAGAACCGATGCAGGGAGTGAATATCCTTGCAGAAAAACAAAAGGGTGGGGTGACCACCAAACAGGATGGTACCTATTCGATTACCGTGGAAAGTACATCGTCAACGCTGATCTTTTCGTATGCAGGGTTTGTATCGCAAACCATTACAATCGGCGAAAAGACCATGATCGATCTGCAACTGGTACCGGCTCCAAGTGAAAATAATGAAGTGGTGGTGATCGGGTATGGAACACAGCGAAAATCGCATTTGACTGGTGCCGTGTCAAAATTCAAGAATGAAAAACTGGATGAAACTCCTGTGTCAAGACTTGACCAGGCCCTGCAGGGAAAGATCGCCGGTGTGCAAATACAAAATCTTACTTCAGAAGCGGGCGCCGATCCCAAGGTCAGGGTGAGGGGCGTGAGCTCTATCAATGCAGGTGCTAATCCGCTGGTAGTAGTGGACGGTCACCCGGTTCCGGATGGACTTGCTTTTGTGAATATGGCTGATGTGGAGTCGGTGGAAGTATTAAAAGATGCCGCTTCTGCCGCTATTTATGGATCAAGGGCTGCCAGTGGTGTGATTATCATTACCACAAAGAGCGGTAAATCAGAAAAAACAAAATATCAGGTCAAATTCTCCACGGGAGCAAAAACACAATATGAACTGTACCCTATGATGACGACTACAGAATACACGAATATGTTGTATTACGAAGCGTCCTTAAAAGCCAAAGACCCCAGTATTACCCCGCCGACTGGTACTGGTATTATTGCCAATAATGAAAGAGCCGCGTATATCGTGGAGAGCCAGATCATGGGGGGAGTGGCTACCGACTGGCAGAAAGAAGCGTTGCGTAATGCGACGGTGAGAAATCTGCAAATGAGCGTATCAGGCGGAACGAGGGTATTGAAATATTTTATCTCTGGAGCCTATCAGAAGGATCAGGGCATGATGTATCACAGCGAATACGACCGTTTTAGTTTGCGCACCAAACTGGACCTGCAATTAAGTAAAAGGGTGAAGTTCTCTTTCAATTTGAACCCTTCTTATATAAAAAGAGAAAGGCCTTCTGTGAACTTCATCGATTTTGTACGCTTCCAGTCCTTCCTGCCGGTTTATCATAATGCCGCCACTGCCGCCTTTGTGAGTCAAACAGCACAATGGGCTAATGTGAAACCCGGTGATTTTGCACAAGCCAGGCATTTCAACGGACGTGTGTATAGTGGGCTGATGCCCGATGGCAGCATGTGGGTGACCACCAGTGCCACCGACCCTTTCAATACGGCGAACAATACCCCGAAATCAGTAATGGAAACAAGGACTATTACGTCTAATGATTACCGTGTACTGAGTTCCGGTGATATTACAATTAATATCATACCCGGTCTTGATTTTAAAACCATGGGAAGTGTGTACGTAAACTATACGCAAGGACTTGATTTTGCGAAAAGGAATTCTAATCGTGAAGGTGATGTGAATAAAGGTATCTATAATAAACGCCTTTTCATAGACCTGCTGACTGAGAACACACTGAACTACAGCAAGCAGATCAAAGATCACAGTTTCAACCTGCTGGCCGGGTTTACTGCTCAAAAAACAAAAATTGATGATGAGCAGATCACTGGTTTGGATTATCCCAGTGATAATATCACCACTTTATCTACTGCGCTGCAAGTGGACCAATCCAAAGAAGCCACCTTTAATAATAAGAACCAGATCGGGCTTTTGTCTTATCTCGGCCGTTTGACCTATAGTTTTAAAAATAAATACCTGTTGTCTGCCAGTTACCGTGCAGATGGAAGCTCTTATTTCGCACCCGGAAATAAATGGGGTTCATTCCCTTCGGTATCTATTGGATGGGTGGCTTCGCAGGAAAAATTTTTCGATAAAGCCAATTGGTGGAGCAACCTGAAACTAAGGGCCAGCTATGGAGCTACCGGTAACAACCGTATCATTGATTTTGCATTTGTGGATTTATTATATGCAGCGAACTATCCATTGGGTTCTGGAACCGGTACCAGTGCGGTGGGGCAGGTGCCTTCCCGTGATATCCTTTCTAACCCCGATATCACCTGGGAAAGAACATTCCAATACAACGGTGGTGTGGATATTGCAATATTAAAGAATGCGATCAGTTTATCGGTGGATGTTTATCAATCGAAGACCGACCAGTTATTGCTGCGACAATCTGCCATGGGCTTTACGGGTGTGCCATTGGCCTGGAATAATATCGGTAGCCTGCGCAACAGGGGTATCGAGTTTGAATTAACAACGAATAATTTTAAAAGAAGGGATTTTAAATGGACTACAACAGCCAACTTATCCCGGAATAAGAATAAGATCATTGAGCTGGGTGAAGAAGCTTTTCTACTGAACCAGGGAGAACGCACCGAAATCTATATGAATAAAGTGGGTGACCCATTGATCCAGTTCTTCGGGTATAAAACAGATGGGGTATGGTTATCGCAGGCACAAATAGACGAAGCAAGGGCAGGTGGCCTGAACAGCGCCCTGAGTAATGTATTTGTTCCCGGCGGATTGAAACTGGTGGATGTAAATGGCGATAAAGTAATTGATGCAAATGACAGGGCGGTGATCGGCAATCCTTATGCTGATTTTACCTGGGGACTCAGCAACAATTTTACCTACAAAGCATTTGACCTGAGCTTTATGTTTCATGGTGTGCAGGGCGGACAGCTGGTAAATGGCGACCCCAATTACAATGAAACAAAAAGATATAATAAGAATTATAACAAAAACCGCTGGCTGAGCCCGATGTTTCCCGGTGACGGTAAAACGCCATACTCCACTGTTGGTTTCAACTGGATGCTGACCGACTACGTGGTGGAAGACGCTTCTTATTATGCATTGCGGGAAGTGATCGTTGGATATACATTACCTGATAAAGTGGCCAAGACACTTCATATTAATTCATTGAGAGTTTATTTCTCCGGTCAGAATCTGTATTTCCATACTGCTTCAGGATACAGGGGAATCAATGTGGAAGCAAGATTTACATCCGGGCCTTATAATACTCCGCTGGTGGATGGTTACCAGCGGGGAAGTTTCCCAACTCCTAAAACATTTTTATTCGGCGTGGATATAAACTTCTAAACTATTAAATCAACTTATTATGAAACTCATTCAATATATCATGCTGATCGGTTGCGCTGGATTGTTTTCCTGCAAGAAAACAATTGACCTCTACCCGCAATCAAACCTCAATACAGGAACCTATTATTCCAATTACGGGGAAGTAAAGGCGGCATTAACCGGGTGTTATAACGGTATGCAACGTTCGCTTTCCAACGAATGGCAATTCACGGAGCTGAGAAGTGATAATTCCAAGCAGGGACAACCGGGGAGTACCGCATCCACGAACCGTGACCTGAGCGATCTCGATATGTTCACCCCGAGCACATCGCACCAGGCCCTTTATACGTACTGGCTGGCCACTTATAATAATATCAGGAATACCAATATTGTGTTGCAGAAATTAGGAGTGGTATATAATCCAACCAATGGATCTATTACGTTCAACAATATTGATATCCCTATAACCGATGCAGATCGTAAGCAACTGGCCGGTGAGGCGATGTTTATCCGGGCTTATCATTATTTTAATCTTGTCCGCTTATTTGGGGGTGTTTTCCTGGTGCATGAGCCCATTACCCCCTCACAGGCAAAGGCGATGAACCGTGCATCTGTTGCGGATATTTATAAACTGATCGAAGCCGACTTGTCAACAGCTGCCACTTCTATGAACAGCCTGAAGTTCGGTCAGATGGCCGCTGCTGACCTGGGCCGTGCCACCCGTTGGGCAGCCAAGGGCATGCTGGCAAAGGTTTACCTGACACAGGGAAAGAAAGCGGATGCGATCACTTTACTGCAGGATGTGATTACCAACAGCGGTCATTCTTTACAACCTACTTATGCGGCGGTGTTCAATATTAATAATGAGATGAACTCCGAGATTATTTTTGCGATCCGCTATAAAGCAGGTGGTATCGGGCTGGGTTCGCATTTCGGGAATACATTCGCTCCCTTAGGAAGTGGTTCTGCGGTGATCAATGGTGACGGTGATGGATTGAACTATCCTACAGCAGACCTGGATACGGCCACGAACGGAGATCTGAGAAAACCTACGTTGATCGCAACTTATGGATCCGGCAGCGCGGCCAAATTATATGTAAAGAAATATTTGTTCCCAGTTACTTTGGTGGATGATGGTGAAAGCGACTGGCCTGTTCTCCGCTATGCAGACATTTTATTGATGCTGGCAGAAGCACAGGGATATTCACCATCCAGTCTTGACCTTATCAACAGCGTGAGACCCAGGGCAGGCTTACCCAACTATACTATGGCCTCTGTTACTTCAGTAGCACAATTTGAACTGGCATTATCCAACGAACGGAGAATTGAATTTGCATTTGAGAACCAGCGCTGGTTTGATATTGTACGTTTCAATACAACCCTGAACACACTCACGGCCGTTCAGATAATGAAAGATCATTATACAGATGAATATTATGCGCATTACCGGTTGTACGTAACGCCGGCACCTACATTGGCCGAATTGCATGCGAATATATCCGTCAATAACAGGCTGTTATTGCCGATACCGCAGAGAGAGATCGATACGAACACACAACTGGTAATAGAACAAAACCCCGGTTACTGATCATTAAAAACTAAAAGATGAAGAAAGCTGTTTTAATTGCCGTACTTTTTTGTTGCACTATTGCTGTTGTTGCCCAGGAACCTGATACAACCTACAAGCCTGTTGAATACCCGCAAGGATATACTGCCCGGCTGAATGTTGTCTATACCAAGGCAAAGGATTGGGAAGGTAAGATGGACCTGTACCTGGCCCCTGAAGAAAATGGACTTTCACCCGTGGTGATTAATATACATGGCGGTGGCTGGAACAAGGGCGTGAAGGAATCACAGACCGGGTTCAATACCTTTTTCAAAATGGGTTATACTGTAGCCAATATAGAATACAGGTTGACGGGACAGGCCACCGCGCCGGCAGCGGTGGAAGACACCAGGTGTGCGCTGATCTATCTTATCAAAAACGCAAAAGAGCTGAACATTGATGTTAATAAGATCGTGATCATGGGAGGAAGTGCAGGTGGCCACCTGGCATTGATGGGAGGATTACTGGCCAATGATCACCGTTTTGACGGTAATTGCCCGGGTGTGGAGAACATCAAAGTAGCTGCTATCATTGATAAATATGGTATCACTGATGTGTGGGATTGGGGATATGGAACGAATGTGACCAGTAAATCGGCCACAAGATGGTTGGGTGATAAGGCCAATGATAAAAAATTTGCCATGTCTGTTTCGCCCATCAATTATGTAAACAAGAACAACCCGCCGGTTTTTATCGTTCATGGTGATGCTGATCCCACAGTGCCTTACCAGCAATCGGTGGACCTGCATAAAAAACTAGTGGAAGTGGGTGTGAAGACAGAATTTATTACTGTCCCTGGCGGATTACATGGAAAATTTGATAAGGATAAGAACTCAGAGATCAATAAAAAGATCGCTGAATTCTTAACCAGCTTAGGGTTAGGAAAGAAATAAACAATTGAAAGATATTATGAGGTCTGTTTATGCTTAAACAATCTCAACATAACGAACCTTATAACGATTGTTATGCTAAGTCAGCGAAGCAGACAATCGCTATGGTCGAACTGCTTATTCGTTTTAGGTTTTGGTGAAAAATAGAAAGGCACAATCAGAGGTAAGGGTTGTACGTCGTCAAATTAATTTAGACTTTCTGCTAGAGAAGGTTCCGAGGTTACAAATAGCATTTCATTTAGTGAGATTAATGGTGCACGCAACCGCAGGAAGTTCATTTTTTTTTAGCAAAATCAAAATATCAGACAGCTTATAGTATATTTTCCCGCCAAGCTTAGAAAAAGTCACCACCCCCTTCTCACGCCAATATGCTGTCGTACGCTTTGAAACTTTTAGAAGACCCCTCAAATCAACATCATCCAGAATTACTTGCTCCGGGGGTCTAATGACATTTTCTATAAAGCATTTAAGTTGTTCTATCAGCTTTGTCAACTCTTTAATATCTTGATTGTAACTCATTTTGCCGGAATATTTCGCGAACAAAACTAAACACCCTCCTCTTAAATGACAACTTGCAGTCGGCTGAAAATTATTTGCTTTTTTTCAGTAGAAAATACTTTGTAATTCGGAAAACTATTCCCAGTATTTACCAGTATTTTTAATAGCATTCCTTGTTGCCTGATATATTTCTTCTTTGGTAGGACTAGCGCTGCTGGTTAGCTTAAATCCAATCCCAATGGCAAGAATACCGGAAACAACAGCTTGTTTATAGGTAGAGAAATTCTTGATATGATCCGGAAGTAATTGCATCTTGTATTCTTTTTTAAGCGCTAAATAGAAAAAACTAATAGCTTCGTCTTTACCCATTTTGTCTATATCATTTTGAGCAAGAAAAAATGCATAAATAATTTCTGTAAATACAAATTTTGTGTCTGGAGCAAGTGAATTTATGCTTTTGGGTATAGACCTGGGCCGCCATGAAAAATCATAACCTCGTATCAGACTTAATTTTCCTAAGGCTATTTCAGCGCATTTTTCCGCTTTGTCCCATAATTGAGCATTTTCGTAAGTAGTTTTGTTGTACAGTATCTCGAACACCCGCATCGCAATATTAGGCTGCATTAGCAGACCCTTGCTTTTATAGAACCTGATAATCCTATAAAGCTCTTCAAACTCTATTCTGTTTTCACCAGTAACTAAAAAAAATAGGTCTTTCTTGTCTTTCATATACTTTGTTTGGGAATAGGTAACTTTTAGGTACTTATTACTGATATAGTAATTTAATTTTAGCCATGTCATTCACTACTTTCAATGCTACAATCTTGGCATAATGTTGCGTTTGACGTATAGACGCATGACCGAGCATACTGCTAACGGTTTCAATAGGCACCCCTTTAGATAATGTAATGGTTGTGGCAAATGTATGACGGGCCAGGTGCATGTGGAGTGGTTTTGACAAATTGGCAATATCTCCGATTGATTTAAGCCGCTGATTCATTTTTTGGTTAGCAGATACATGCCAACGAAAATCCCTAAAATCCGGACAGGGACTATATTTCTGCAATATTTGTTTCGCAGCGGGTAGCAGGGGGATTATACAGTCCTGCCCCGTTTTCTGCCTGGGTTTCAATATATAATAATCGCTGTTCCCCTGGAGAATTAAATGCTCCCTCCTAAGTTGCCTGAGGTCGCTATAAGCAAGCCCCGTATAACAACAAAACAGAAATTGATCCCGGATCCTTTCCAGGTCCGGACTGCCAAAAGTTAGGTTGACCAATAAGCCGATCTCTTCATCGGTCAGAAACCCTTTGGGGATCGTTTTAAAGCGAAATTTTACATTTTTATATGGGTCGTGACGAATAACCCCGGTTTGAATGGCTGGCATCAACAGGGTCTTAAAAAAGGCCATATATTTTACAGCCGTGTTATTCCCTATTCCTCGTATGGTCCTCAGATATTGAAAATACTCCTTTAAAAACAGGCTGTCAATTTTTACTAGGGCGTAGTTTTTTACATTAAACTGGGTTTCTAGAAAGTTCATAACAAACCTTCCACTTCGTTCATATTTTTCGTAAGTAGGGCGGGATATATCAAATCCCTTTTTCTTTCCAAACTCCGTAATTCTCGCACTCAAATACTCAACCAATAGAACTGGCCTCTCCTCCTTTCCTTTTATCTTAGAAACCAGTTCATCTATGGTAAATGGGGTACGGGAAAATTTAAGCTGATCAAATACCTGCATAGCTTGATAATTAATCAGTTCAATATTTTTGTTTATCGTCACCGCCAGTTTGTTACAACTCCTTACTTTCCCTGTTGAATTATCCCAGTGCTGATGATTGCAGTAAAGTCCAGTAAATATGTCACGACGCTCTTGACGGTAAATAATTCTTAGAACAATTGGGGATTGGCCTTTAATATTTGTTCTTCCTTTACGGCAGAAGAAGCTGAAGTGAACGTGTAATAACTCTAACATACCAAATTATTTTAATTGTTATGCAAATTGTGAAACGATGGTATTTTAGAGACATGCAGAAAGAAGCAGAAGAATGCAAAATGAACAGTAACAATGATTTGAACAAATTTTTGGTCTCTTAAAGTACACCTAAACGGTGCATTTTGTTGCTTTCAAATGCATCCAAAAAAAATGCAAGAATCTGCTTTTCAACTATTTGCAGTTTCTTGCATCCTATTGCAATGTATTCAGCGGAGAGAGAGGGATTCGAACCCCCGGACCTGTTACAGTCAACGGTTTTCAAGACCGCCGCATTAGACCGCTCTGCCATCTCTCCGGCGCAAAAATAAGTTTGCGGACCTTATTTGCAAAATCTAATTCACTGATTGTTAAGCAAACCAGAAATAATTGGGGCTGAAAATCAGGCGCCAAAAACCAAAGTATTTTATCGTTAGGTGAGCAGGGGGATGCGGCGCAGAAAGCTTTTGAGAATGTATTCGAAGTAACAGCTGTTTCGCCCATGGCAGAGAATTGTTCACCCGTCAGTAAGCGGCGTTGCAGACCTCTTATGACAAAGTGAAAAATTTGAGGGATAAACAACCTGCTTCAGGCTTTTTATGATCAGTAGAATCTTTTGTAGAACAGATGAAATGACCTTACTTAATAAAGCCACTTTTCCCCGCTATATATTTCTTCAGGAATTCACCCTTTGAATCGTGATAAGATGATACGGCCCCAAGCTTGTACAGGCAATAAATATATATCCAGGCCAGGTCTAATTGGTAGGACAAAAAACCGGCCCGGGCACTTCCCGGGTACAGGTGGTGGTTATTATGCCATTCGCCGGTGAATAATCCCGGCCTCGTTTGATTGACTGATAAATTGCTTCTGTCAAAATCAAGACCATCCACATGTTTTTCCTTTCCCTTTGCATGACCGGTATAATTAAAAGCCCTCACCAGCACAAACCATAACATGGCCGCACTAAAAAGCGCACAGGCGAGAGCATGACCTCCAATAAAATAAAGTACAGTGTACCAGAATACCCAGTTCAGCAACCAGGTGAGAATAGTATATACCGGTCTGGCAAGAGATCCCCATTTTGAGTACTGCCTGAAAGTATTGATCGATACACCTGTATGCTGCATAAACCGCGCAACCCTGGTATATTCTCCTTCTGAAAGATCTTTCGAAATACTCTGGTGGTTTACGTCGGCCAGCATGCAATACAATAAACCTCCCCTCGAATTATAAGGGTCACCGGGCTGATCAGACTTTGCATGGTGTACATGGTGGGAGATCACATAAATTTCTTCCGGTAATGTTTTGATCACCAGGTGCTGGGTAAGAAAGCGCCATACGGGATGACTAAACCGGTATGCTTTATGCGTGCAATAACGGTGAAACCAGATGGTGCCATGAGTGCCCATAACGATCATACTATAAAAGATAACGGCTATGAGCAACAGCCAGGAAAAATATTCGGTGATAAAAAAATACAAGAACGGCGTCATGCAAAAAATCATCAGCCAGCCGATCAGGGATATCCAGTTTTTACGGGTTTTGAAAATGTTGATCCTGGATAATGCTTCTTTGAATAACTGCTTTTTTGTGGGAATTACCAGTTCTCCGTCCTCATGCTGCCAGCCATATGAGGGGCGCTGAAGAATAATGTCAATAAATGCCATTTAAAAACGATTAGGATTAATAAGTGATGTGGCTGAAAGCGTTGGTTGAGTAGTGCAATGGGTAATTATATCATCTTGATCACCTGAACAGCGTTCAGGCCCCGGGGCCCACGTTCTGTAAAGAATTTAACCTTGTCCGATTCTTCGAGGGGCTCCTGCGTGTCATTGACATGAAAAAATATCCGCTCCTGGGTTGCAGCATCATTGATAAACCCAAACCCTTTGTCTTTATTGTAGAAACTAACAGTACCTGTTCTGAACTCCTCCGCCGCAACATCTTCTTGTTTAGGTACGCTTATTTGGATGTCTTCCAGTGTGAAAATTTTCTTTCTTTTCGGATCGGGAGGAGTATCAGTAAGGTTGCCGTTTTCATCGAGATAAGCCATCATTCCATTCATGCTGCCACCACTCTTTTTGCTGGCTTTACGTTCTTCCATTTTATTCCTCTTATCCTGCTTTTGTTTAAGCCGTTGCTTTTCTTTTTCCTTCTTATTATACGATTCTTTTGATTTAGCCATGTTTGCTTAAATAATTAATACCCAGGCCCTGCAATGACAGGATTTAAAAGCAACTAGTAAGACAAATTAAGATGCGGATAGTGAAGCAGGATAATTCTATAATACTAAATGCGCAGGTAATAATTAAAGTTAATCTAATTCTCCGGCATTGCAAAAAAAATGATTTGTGATAGTGGATTTCCTTCTATCATTAACAAATAGATGGCAAATCAAATAATATCAAATAACACAATTCCGTTCTGCCGGAACAAGTGAAATATCGGGCCCTTGTATTTTCCTGATCATTTATTTCCAACAATACTTTACGGTACAGCCAGGGAAGAATGCCTGTTGCCAGGTTTATGCAAGGATAAAAGAAATGACGTGATTAGGGTTAAAAAATTCAGCCAGGGCCCGGTACAGGTAAGTTTACATCTGTTATAGGCGGGATAGAAAAACGGAAGATGTTTTTCAGCAATTTCAGGATTTCCATGCAGGCGGCCTGAGTGAATAACAGACTAAAAAACTACAGGGACGCATGAGGGCTTCAGGCATCCAAATCTTTAAAACAGTAACTGTCTGCCGGTACCAGTGTTACTGGAAAATGCAAGGTCATGATAAACCCTCAGGATGAAGTTTCAAGCCTTGTAAACTCCGTCCCGTTAAATATTCTTGCCAGGCTCTCACTTTGTGTTTTTCTATATTCTTCTATATAGCTTTCACTTACGATCCTCCAGAGATTTTTACGGCTCAATTCACCATAGTCCGACGTTTTTAAAAAAAGACCTTTGATCGGACTGCGTGTTTTAAACCTGATTTCAAATACCTGGCCCGGCTTTTTCTTCTGGATAATATCGTCGATCTGATCGTATGTCATTGGCGTAAATTTAAGGCGATGAATAAATTTTTTTTGAAGGAGCTATTGCTGAAAACCCGGATCCACTCTTCCTGCGGGTATCAGGGGCAGGAACCACTTTAGCAGATGAAACCCGGCCAAATGTGTCCATTAATTTCCGAAGATCATCTTCGCTGATTGGAAGGCCCGGGTTTGGAACATGCCTGTTCATACAGGGGGATATTTATTTTAAAAAAGATAAAACACAGCAGCAAAAAGAAAAGAGTAGAAAAACTATTACTGGTCCGAAAAGTAAGAATCGTTACAGGTCCTGACTGAATGATGAAGTATTTTTATCTGTTATGATAAAGATAGTCTTTTTAAAGATGCTTTAATAGAAAAATACACTGGTTGGAATATTCAACAGCAGGGGAGGCTCATTTCGTACATTCTGGAATAGAATAATGCGGTTGCTTACAACGAAGCATTCAGACTGCGCATCCGATTGTTCCTGTCTTTCCCTGTAGTTTTTACAGGATCTTCACTTCATATTTAATTTTAAGTTATTGATAGCAGAATATTGCAATTTTTCGGCTACATAAAGGTCCATGGGGCACAAGATTTTTTCTGTGCCGGTGGTCCCGGATGAAACAGTCAGCAAGTATTGCTTTGTTAGAGTATAGAAAGAAAGCCACCATTTTACTTTGATTAGTAAAATGGTGGCCGGGCCCGGAAGCAGTTATGTATAAAAAAAAACGATGTTGTTTCCGGTTTCAGAAAAGTGTCAGGCCCTTTGTTGTAAGGTATTCCTGCCTTTATTTATACCAGAACGGTTATTCCGGTTTCCGGAACCTTTTACTGTTGCGGATGAATTTTTCGGAGGCCTTTCAACCAGTTGCATTTCAAATGGGTGGTCTTTAATAACCGGGATATCCTTATTGATCAGTTTCTGAATATCTTTTAAATAAGCCCTTTCTTCCTGGTCGCAAAAAGAAACCGCCACTCCGCTGGCGCCCGCTCTTCCGGTCCGCCCTATACGGTGTACATACGATTCTGGAATATTTGGCAACTCATAGTTGAACACATGGCTCATCCCGTCTATATCAATTCCCCTGGCAGCGATATCGGTGGCCACCAGTACTTTTGTTTTGCCTGTTTTAAAATTTAGCAAGGTGGATTGGCGTGCGTTTTGTGATTTATTGCCGTGTATAGCCCCGGATTGTATACCTGCTTTAGCGAGTTGTCTTGCAATTTTATCGGCCCCGTGTTTTGTCCGGGTAAACACCAATGCCCTGTTAATTCGCTGATCCGACAGCAGGCGCACCAATAGCGGGCATTTATGCTGCTTTTCTACAAAATAAAGCGATTGTTCAATCAGATCAGTAGTACTGGCCGGGGGAGTTGTCTTCACCATTACGGGTTGCTTCAAAAGACTTGCAGACAGGGCCTGGATTTCCGGAGAGATGGTGGCGGAAAAAAATAGTGTTTGCCGTTGTAAAGGTAGTTTGGCGATGATCTTTTTTACATCATGTATAAAACCCATATCCAGCATCCGGTCGGCTTCATCCAATACAAAAAATTTAATATGCTCCAGGGAAAGAAGACGCTGGCTGAGCAGGTCAAGCAACCGGCCCGGTGTGGCAACCAGGATATCTGTTCCCTGCGCCAATGAACGGACCTGGGCATGTTGTGGCACACCTCCGAAAATAACAAGTTGTTTCAGGGGAAGATATTTACCATATACCCGGAAATTTTCGCCTACCTGTATAGCCAGTTCCCTGGTTGGAGTTAATATTAATGCCCGGACTGGGCGGCGGCTTTCCTTGGATATCGGTTGTTGCCGGTGTAACAATTGAAGCAAAGGAATAGCGAATGCGGCTGTTTTGCCGGTTCCGGTTTGTGCGCACCCCAGCACATCTCTTTGCTGCAGCACCACCGGAATGCATTTTTCCTGCACCGGCGTGGGCTTTACATAGCCTTCATCACACAGTGCCTTTAATACAGGCTCTATGAGCTGTAAATCATTAAATGACATGAAATATATTTTGAAATTAAAAATCTGGTAAGGCTATCAAACAATGGTGAATGATACTTTACCCGCCTTACGTTAAGCCATCATACTATTTGAATGGGAGGAAACAAATTCAATGGAGGAGTAACATACAAGAACGTAAAGATACATATAAAAGCCTGCAATGTGAAATCTATTTTGTTATGTAAACAGTATCATTCAGATCACTCCGGTATTACTATGTATGACAACGCTTTCCAGTAACATTCTGGTTTCTTCTCTCACCTGGTACTTATTATATTATATAATACAGCCCGGCATCCCAACGGGTTGCTGTTCGGGACTTCCCTGTTATTCATGAGAGCGACAGAATTTTATTAAATAAACTTCTATCAGTTAATTTCGCATCAAATTTCCTTTTTTGAAGCATCTCAAAGCACTGAATAAATTCTTCTGGAAATACCGTATCCGTCTCGGCGCAGGGATCTTTTTTGTTTTCTTGTCCAACTATTTTAACGTACTGTCACCCCAGGTTACCGGTTTTGTGATTGACCATGTACAAAAAATGCAGGACCTTCCCGGTTATAAAGAACCCCGTTATCCGCCAGATTACGATGTATGGGTGCAGTATTTTATCCGCTGGATGAAAAGCGGCTCTTTTAGCGTGGGTAAAGTGGTGGCCCTCTGCGGTATCACTATCCTGCTGCTGGCTTTGCTGAGAGGGTTCTTTCTTTTTCTGATGCGGCAGACCATTATCGTCATGAGCCGTCATATTGAGTATGACCAGAAGAATGAAATATTTGATCATTACCAACAACTCGATACTGCTTTTTATAAAACTCACAGTACAGGCGACCTGATGAACCGCATAGCCGAAGATGTGAGCCGGGTACGGATGTTTACCGGGCCGGCTATCATGTACCTGGCCAACCTGGTGGCGGTCATTTCACTCAGTGTGTTCTTTATGTGGCACCGCAGCCCGGAACTTACCTTATATGTATTGTTGCCGTTGCCGGTGCTGGCGGTTACTATTTATATTGTCAACAACACCATCCATAAAAAAAGTGAACAGATACAGGAAGCATTGTCGGACCTGACCACGAATGCGCAGGAGTCCTACTCTGGTATCCGGGTCATCAAATCCTTTGTGCAGGAAAAAGCCATGCTGGGTTTCTTTTCAAAGAACAGTGAGCGCTACCGCAAAAATGCGATCGGGCTGGCCAGGGTGGAAGCGATCTATTTTCCTTCTATTACTTTACTGATCGGCCTCAGTACCCTGCTTACCATCATGATCGGCGGATTGTATGCTATTCAGGGAGATCATGATATAAGTATCAGTACCATCGTTGAGTTTGTGATGTATATCAATATGCTCACTTTCCCGGTAAGTGCCATTGGGCTTACGGCCAGTATGATCCAGCGGGCTGCCGCCTCTCAAAAAAGGATCAATGAATTTTTAAAGACGGAGCCTGCTATCCGAAATAACAGGATGCCAGTGGATATCCGGCTGCAGGGAAATATTCTGTTCGATAAGGTCAATTTTATTTACCCGCATACAGGTATACATGCTATCAAAGATTTTGACCTGGATATCCGGAAGGGAGAGAAAGTGGCGATAGTAGGGAGAACAGGAAGCGGTAAATCCACCATCGCACAACTGTTATTAAGATCATATGAAGCAACGGGAGGCGTTATTAAACTGGACGGAATTAATATTAATGACCTGGATGTAAAAAGCCTGCGCCGCCAGATCAGTTATGTGCCGCAGGATGTATTTCTTTTTAGTGAGACCATAGAGAACAATATTGGATTTGGACAGGAGGGAATTCAAAGACGGGACGTGGAAAAAGCAGCCTGGCAGGCCAGCGTGGAAAAGGAAATAACCGGGTTTGCCCAGCAATATGAAACCATGATCGGGGAAAGAGGGGTAACGCTCAGCGGCGGGCAAAAGCAACGCATTTCAATTGCCAGGGCGTTGATAAAAGACCCCGGCCTGGTGATCTTTGATGATTGCTTAAGCGCCGTGGATGCCAGGACTGAGAAGGAAATCATCACTCATTTAAATGAATTCCTGAAAGACAGAACGGCCATCATCATAACCCATAGGATTTTTTCTTTATTTGATTTTGACAAGATCATTGTGTTGGATGATGGGGCAGTGGTGGAACGGGGCCGTCATGATGAGTTGATGCGCCTGAATGGGTATTATGCAGCCCTGTATGCCCGCCAGCAGGAAGAAAACACAGATGAAAAGGAAGAGGCCTGATGGTTTCCCCGGCAGCGGAATAGGCTCTAAAGACGGACCTCTTTCGCTGAAAATTAGGGCAATAGGCTTCCAAGCTTCATTTGGCCGTTTCAAAAACATCTATATATTTGTGAATTCTAAAAAATCAAAGCATTACTTAACTGCTAAAAACTACAACTGTGGCGTACGAGAATAATGACAAGAAAATGGAGAGCATCTACAGCAAAAGGATTCGTGCCGGTAAAAGAAGGACTTATTTCTTTGATGTAAGGGCTACCCGCGGCAACGATTATTACCTCACCATTACCGAAAGCCGGAAGCGATTTGACGATAACGGGTATGACAGGCACAAGATCTTCCTGTACAAGGAAGATTTCAATAAGTTCCTGAAAGCACTGGGTGAGGCTGTGGATTATGTGAAAACTGAACTGATGCCCGATTTTGACTTTGATGCTTTCAACCATGACGAAGCAGCTGAAGATTCCAACCATACCCCTGCAGCCCAGGCTTCCGGGGATGTTGCGGAAGAAGTGGTGGAAAATGAAGAACAACAGGCACCCATAGCCGAAGTGAAGACCCCAGCGGCTGATAGTACAGAAGAAGTGGACAAATGGTGATCCCCCGGGATCGCCCTATCATAAGAAAAGCCACCCTGACCGGGGTGGTTTTTTTATGCCTTAAAAAGTGCCCCGGTCCCCCTTTTTTCGCACTTTTTATTTGAGATTTTCCACTGCTTTTTCAGGAGGGCAGAAAATTCAAATATTTTTTAGAAGAATTTAAAAAAAAGTATAACTTACGCCGTAATTTCTGGACATTACCGGCCAAGCTGGTAATTATCAATAATCTAAAACTTTCATTATGCAACCAAAATTTACGCTAAGAGAATTAGGGTATTGGAGTTTTAGGGTCTTTGCTTTGGCATTGATCTTTTCTCTGACCACCCAACTTTCGTACTCGCAGTCACAAAAGCAGATCGGGCCACCCAAAATTACTCCCAAGCAACAGGCTGAAAGAGTGAAAGCCAAGCTGGAAAGAGCTGGTGGCAAAGTGAGTTCTGCCACTCCGATGGCTGATAATGATGCAGGTTTACCATCCGCAAAAACCAAAGCCCCTTCAGCTACTCAAAGGACAGAGGCCATTTGCGCCACTTTTACAGGTGCATTAGCACCCGGTGGTACCACCATGGCCAACAGGCTTTTCAGGCCAGGCGCCACCAGCAGTTGTACCGTTCCTTATGCATTTCCAGGAACCCTTGCTGGTACTATCCTGTATGCAACACATACTTATACTAATACCACCGGCTTGTCCCAGTGCGGTACTTTTACACTGACAACCAGTGATGCAACTACCAACATTCAGTTCGGTATCTGGAGCGGCAGTTTTAACCCTGCAAGCATGGCCACGAACTACCTGGCAGATCCGGGTGTTAGTTCTGGCACACCTCCTAACACAACATCCTGCCAGGCTACAATTGCTGCCGGTGCAACAGTTGTGTTTGTAGTATTTACGGTAGGTGCTAACCAACCTGCTTCAGGTTATACACTTACAGTAGACTTCCCGATCTGTTCTTCTTCGCCTTGTACGGGTACACCCACACCGGGCAACACGATCAGCACAGCCAACCCTGTGTGTCCTACTGTTAACTTCACCCTTTCCACTCAAAATGCAACGGTAGGTTCTGGTGTAACTTACCAGTGGCAATCCTCTTCTGATAATGCTGTATGGAACAATATAGCTGGCGCCACTAACCCCACGCTGGTTAGAAACCAGACTGTGGCAACATGGTACAGATGCCAGGTTACTTGTTCCGGCAACACAGGAACTTCTACTCCATTACTCGTTGGTTTGAATCCGCCGTCTGCATGTTATTGCATACCGCCGGCTTCAGATTGTACAGATAATGATATTATCACCCGCGTAAGAATAAGCACGTTGGATAATGCAACTGCATGTTCTGCCGGACCACCTGCCGGTTATGGTAACTATACTTCTTTACCAGCTACCACCGTTTATTCAGGTGCTTCCAACCAGATCATTGTAGATGTGCCACAAGTTTGGCCGGAAACAGTGGGTGTTTGGATCGACTATAACCAGAACGGAGCATTAGAATCTTCCGAATTCACATTCATCGGAAATAATAATGCAAGCACACTGGTTACAAATAACATTAATATCCCCACCACTGCCTTACTGGGCAATACCCGTATGAGGGTGAGAGTTAGGTTCGCAACTAACCTTGCCGGTGGTGACGCCTGTGTGGGTTATACATTTGGTGAAACAGAAGATTACACTGTAAATATTCAGCCTTGCGTGCCCGGTTCATTTACATCACAACCAGGTAACGCATCTATCCAGTGTTCTAACAACACTACTTTCACTGTTGGAGCTACAGGTTCATTACTGCAATATTCCTGGCAGTACAGGACAAGCTCAGCCGGTGCCTGGCAGACAGTAGTGGCAAACAGTACTTTCTCTAACGTAAATACAAATACACTCACGCTGACCAACGTTCCATCTACCATGAACGGCTGGCAGTTCCGTGCACTGATGACGGGTGGTTGCTCTGCGGTTGATTTCTCTCAGCCGGGAACATTAACAGTGACGCCACTGGTGGCTACTGTTACCCCGAGCAGCGCTAATATTTGTATCGGTAGCAGCACTGCATTGGCTTTGACCAACGCATCATCTCCCGCCACTGTAGTATTTAACGCATCTGCAGGTCTGCCCATGGCAATTCCTGATGCAAACACAACAGGTGCTAACAATACGATCACAGTATCAGGCTTGCCGCTCAACCCGGTTATTTTAAGTATGAAAGTGAAGTTCAGTGTACCAGCTCACACATGGGCAGGTGACCTTTGCGTGGTATTAAGAGCGCCAAACGGTCAGATACTGAACCTTGACTACTTTATTTCTGCAACAGGTGTAGGACCAACTGCAAGTGGTATGGTCAATACAGAGATATCTTCACTGGGCGGACCATTACTTAGCTCAGCCGGTACACCATGGACAGGTACATTCAGGGCCGATGCAGTAACTACTCCGGCCCCGGGTAACCCACCATCTGGTCCTACTGGCTTTACTCCAACCACCGCTACCTGGACAGCGCTTAATAGCGCCAATATGAACGGTGCATGGACCTTAGCTATATATGACGCTTTTGCCGGTGATATCGGAAGCCTGACAGCATGGTCAATTGAGATGACATACGGTGCTCCTGCACAAGGTGTGTGGACTTCTAACCCTGCTGCTCCGAACACTATGTTTACAGATGCAGGTTTAACTACTGCATATGTAGCAGGAAGCCTGGCAAACACCATATACGTTAACCCAACTGTAAATACGGTGTACACGGTTGTATATTCAACTGCCACACCATGTACTTCTGCGCCGCTTAACATACCAGTTAACGTGGTGAACCCATTAGGTACAGTTACACAACCTGTGAACAGATCAGCTTGCCTGGGCGGAGGAACAACCTTCACAGCCAGCGCAACAGGCGGACCTGTAGCTTACCAGTGGCAGGTAAGTTCCGATGGCGGAGTAACCTGGACCAACATTGCAGGTGCTACTTCCGGCACTCTGACACTGAATGGTGTTACACAGGCCATGAACAATAACAGGTATCGCGTATTATTAAGTGCTCCTCCTTGCGCAGGTACAGTAACCAGCAATGCTGCTATCCTTACTGTTAACCCGCTGCCAGTGGTAACACTTTCTGCTCCGGATGTAACATTGATCCCTGGTCAGCGAGTAACATTGACTGCCAGCAGCACACCAGCAGCCGCAGCTAATGGTTGGGCATGGACATTAAATGGCTCTTCCATCGCAGGTACTACTAATACCCAGGAAGCCGATATTGACAAACTGGGTACTTACCAGGCAAGGGTAACTGATGTTAACGGTTGCCAGGCGTCATCTAATGAGCTGACGATCGGCGCTGAAGCATCTGACAGGTTATGGATCTATCCAAACCCCAACTCAGGTCAGTTCCAGGTTAGGTTGTACTACGACAGCGACGTAGCTGAAAAACGTGTTGTAACTATCTACGACATGAACGGACGTGCAGTGACCAGCCGTGAATTTACACTGGTTGACAATACACCTGCCTACCTGCAAATGGACTTCGACCTGGGTCACGATGCCCGCGGACCATACGTGGTGAAAGTGGCGCACAAATACACAGGTAAAGTGGTTTCAGGAATCGTGGTGATTCAATAAGCATCAGATCATTCCAAATACAAAGCCCCGTAGCTAACTGCTGCGGGGCTTTTTTCATTTGATGAATTTTAACACAGAGGAGCGGAGATACAGGGTTGCAAGGAGGGTCTCAGGAATAAAACAAGACTCTGTGTTTCTCTGTGTTGAAATATTATTTTTTATCCAGAATGATCGCATGAGGGATTACAGCATTAGGTATACTGCCGTATCCCCGCCTGATATAGCCTTGAATGTTAAGACGATCAAATGGAACATTTGGCATAATGCGCTGTTCAGTACCCGGTACAACACAAGGCATTTTATCCTGTTGTAAAACATACACCCTATCGCCGTTTGGAGTTAAATGAGAGAACATTGCAGTATCAGCACCAGGCGTGGAGAAGTTGAACAAAAACTGCGGGCTAAGATGGGTAATAGATTTTTGTTTCGACTTATCAAGGAGATGTTTGTCAATGTCAAAAAGTTCAGGTTGCTGTGCTTTGGCGAAGCCAAAAGATAACAGCCCTGTTACCAGGAAGATCTTTTTCATTCGGAATCAGTTTAGCAAATAAAGCTAAAACTATTTTTTCATTTGATGACTTTTAACACAGAGGAGCGGGGATACAGAGTTGCACAGAGGGTTCTGGTATGAAAACAAGACGCTGTGTAACTCTCCGTGTTGAAATATTATTTTTTTATTTCCTTCCAGGCATTGATCAATCCGTTGGTGGAAGAATCATGATTGGTGACCAAATCTGATGTTTGCAATTCCGGCAGTATTTTATTGGCTAATTGCTTGCCTAATTCCACTCCCCATTGATCAAAACTGCCGATATTCCAGATAATACCCTGCGTGAATATTTTATGTTCATACAGGGCGATCAGTTGCCCCAGTGTATAAGGCGTGATTTTCTTAAGCAGGAACGAGTTGGTTGGCCTGTTACCCGGGAAAATCTTATAAGGCAGGAGCTTTGATATCTCTTCATTGCTTAATCCCGCTTTTTCCAGTTCTTTTTCAGCTTCCTGTTCCGTTTTCCCGTTCATCAGGGCTTCCGTTTGTGCAAAGAAATTGCTCAGCAATTTGGTATGATGGTCACCAATGGGATTATGCGTTTGGGCCGGTGCAATAAAATCGCAGGGGATGAGTAAGGTTCCCTGGTGGATCAATTGGTAAAAAGCATGCTGGCCATTGGTGCCCGGTTCTCCCCAGATCACAGGGCCGGTATGATAATCCACTTGCTCACCGTTCCGGTCAATGCTCTTTCCATTACTTTCCATATTTCCCTGCTGGAAATAGGCAGCAAAGCGATGCATATACTGATCGTAAGGGAGAATAGCCTCACTTTGGGCCCCAAAGAAATTGGTATACCATAGCCCTGCCAGGGCCATCAGCACAGGGATATTCTTTTCAAAAGATGTCTCCCTGAAATGCTGGTCGGTGTTCCAGGCACCTTTTAATAATTGTTCAAAATTTTTGTAGCCGATCGTCAGGGATATGGACAGCCCAATAGCGCTCCACAAAGAATAGCGGCCACCCACCCAGTCCCAAAACTCAAACATGTTCTTTTTATCGATCCCAAAATTCACCACTTCTTTTTCATGGGTGGAAAGGGCCACAAAATGTTTGGCAATATGTTTCTCCTCCTTTGCTTTTTTCAGGAACCATTCCCGGGCTGTATGGGCATTGGTCATGGTTTCCTGCGTGGTAAATGTTTTGGAAGCGATCAGGAACAGTGTGCGGTCTGGTTTTATTTTTTTCAATGTTTCTGCAATATGGGTGCCGTCCACATTGGAAACAAAATAGGTTTCTATATCTTCCACTTTGTAAGGCCGCAGGGCTTCCGTCACCATCTGTGGGCCCAGGTCGCTGCCACCAATACCGATATTGACAATATACCGGAAACGCTTGCCGCTATAACCTCTCAGTTTGCCACTGTGCACTGCATTCGAAAAGGTCTTCATCTTGCGCAGCACTCTTTGCACATCAGGCATCACGTCCCTGCCTTCGCTGTACACGGGGTGACCGGAAAAATTCCTTAATGCAGTGTGAAGAACAGACCGCTTTTCGGTCTCGTTGATACTATCACCGCTGAACATGGCGGTGATCGCATCCGCCAGCCTGCATTCCTTTGCCAGTTGCAGTAATAGTTCCAGCGTTTTATCCGTAATGATATTCTTTGAATAGTCGAAAAGGATATCGCCCAGCTGTACAGAATATTTCCGGAAGCGCTCCGGGTCATTGGCAAACAATTCACGGAGATGGACATTCTTCATGCCGGAAAAATGATATTGCAACTCTTTCCATGCGGCTGTGGTAGCCGGGTTTACTTTAGGTAACATGCGGGAATATTCTATAGTTGATCAAATACTGCAATGGTTTGCTCCGTCATTTGCCGGCTGATATCCAGGTGTACCACTAAACGCACTCTTTTAGGTGTGATAGCGTAACCCAGTATGTTCTTTTCTTTCAGTTGGCCCACCAGTTCAGGAGCAGAAAACGGATCCTTCAGTTCAAAGATGATAATATTTGTTTCAACAGGCAAGGTCAATTTCACAAAGTCCTTTTTAGCGATCGCAGCGGCGATCTGGGTTGCATGATCATGGTCTTCTCTCAGGCGGTCGATATTATTTTGAAGGGCGAAAATACCGGCAGCGGCCATAAAACCCGCCTGTCGCATTCCCCCGCCAAATACCTTTCTGATCCTTCTTGCTTTTTTGATGAGGTCCCGGGTACCAATTAATAAACTGCCCACCGGGCATCCCAGGCTTTTGCTCAAACAAACGGAGATGCTGTCAAACGCCTCGCCATATTGTTCAGGCATTTCTTTTTTGGCTACCAGGGCATTCCATAGCCTGGCACCATCCAGGTGAAAAGCCAGTTTCTTCTCCTGGCAAAGTGCCTGTATCTTTTTGATCTCAGCAAAGTCGTAGCAACTGCCCCCTCCGCGGTTGGAAGTATTTTCCAGTGATACAAGGCTGGTATGGGGCCGGTGCGGGTCATCCGGCTGAATAGCGGTGAGCACCTGCTCAGCGGTAATACGGCCCCTGTCACCGGGTAATAGTTTTACGGATGCACCGGAGTTGAAAGCAATACCACCACCTTCGTATTGGTAAATATGGGAACTTTCTTCGCAGATCACTTCATCTCCGGGCTGGGTATGGCATTTGATGGCGATCTGGTTGGTCATGGTTCCCGAGGGGCAGTAAATAGCCGCTTCCATGCCAAACAGGGAGGCCGTCATGCTCTCCAACTCATTAATGGAGGGGTCTTCGCCAAAAACATCATCACCCACTTTGGCCTTCATCATGGCTTCCATCATGGCTGGGGTGGGCCGGGTTACTGTATCTGATCTGAAATCGATGATCATCCCTGTTTTTTCTGCAATATACTCCGTTCACTCCTGAAATCAGGCATTTGGCGAAGAGCGGTTTACCATAAGGCTTTCATTTATTAATTTGGCAGCTAATATGAAAGAGCCCGGGCTTCTATTCTACGCCATTCTTATTCTGACCTGTCTCCTGTTATTATTAGCAGGCCTTTACATGCTTGCTAAATTCAAGACACTATTCAAACGGGGCATTAAAAATGAACTGCTGAGAAAGAATGTAGTGGTCTGGCTGATCGTGTTCTTGCTTTCTGGCTCGCTATCACCCCTGGGCGGGGGGTACTTCTATTTATCTTACAAATACGGATTTTGGGGAATGTTGCTGGTGCATGCTGTGTCCACAACGGCCAACGTATTGTTCATCTATAATGTGGCGAATTATGTGGCCGAACACAAATGGGCAAAGAAACTTTCTTTTTTCAAGCATAAAGTGCTGGTGATAATTGTTGTCACGATCATGAGCCTGCTGGTAACCATTCCCTTTGCCAATTGTCTCTATTCCGGGAAAGAAGCGCAGTACATAAAGTATTCTTATGTCATCAGCATATATTTCGGGGCTACCACCGGCCTTATCTATACCCTGATCAGCTACCTGGACCTGGAGAGAAAAAGAAAATTCGATGAAAAGGAACTGGAACTGACCCGACTTCGCGAACTAAAAGCGAAAGCTGAGTTAGATGCCCTGCATTCAAAAGTTAACCCTCACTTCCTGTACAATGCGCTGAACTCTATCGCCGACCTTTCTATTACCGATGGGAAAAAGGCAAGACGCATGACCATTGCACTGGCCGATCTGTTCCGGTATAGTATTAATTACAGCAACAATAATTATTCAACACTGAAGGATGAGATAGAAATGGCGGAAGTGTACCTTCAAATTGAAAAGATAAGGTTTGAAGACCAGTTGAATTACTCCGTAAAAGCGGACACGGAACTGGACCATTACCTGGTACCCCGTTTTGTCATTCAACCCATTGTGGAGAATGCGGTGAAGCATGGATTGAAAGCCACGGGCAAAATGACCGAGATAGAACTGGAGATCAAAAAAGAAGGGGAAGGATTGGTGATCAATGTATCTGATACAGGCCCTGCATTCCCGGATGAATTGAACCCGGGCTATGGAGTTAAAAGCGTGTTTGATAAAATGGACCTGCTTTTCCCGGGCCAGTATGAGATCCGCTTCATTAATCACCCCAAAAAACAAGTGTCGATTTATATTCAAAAACTAATTAAGAATGAACCAGGTGTTTAATGCCATAGTGGTGGATGATGAGCCGGCGGCCAGGAGGTTGATGACAAACCTTTTGAAAGAGTATGCTGATGTGGTGAACGTGATCGATGAAGCCGGTAATGGGAGAGAGGCTATTCAAAAGATCGAGGAGCTGAAACCCGATATAGTTTTCCTGGATATACAAATGCCGGACCTTACGGGGTTTGAAGTGATCGAACAACTGAAAATCAAACCCAATATTATCTTCACCACCGCTTATGAGCAATATGCGATCAAGGCTTTTGAAACATTTTCCATTGATTATTTATTAAAACCCATCAAAGAAGAGCGATTGGGGCAAAGTATCGAGAAGCTGAAGCAGTTCGGTCGGCTGAATGCCTCCATTGATGTGAAGGGTTTGCAGGAGATCATCCGTCAGTTTCAGGCACCACAGCGTTCAACAGCCCTGCCCATCCGCACGGGGGACAGGATCACCCTGCTGCGGTTTGAAAACATATCTTACCTGGAGGCAGAGGATAAATATGTATACGTGCATACCCTGGATGGCCAAAAATACCTGACCGACCAGACCCTCACTGCCCTGGTAGAGAAATTACCCCCACAATTCTACCGGATCCAGAAATCCTATATCATCAACAGGGAAAAGATCCGGGAAATGCACCGGCATTTCAATGGCCGTTACCTCTTTATAATGGAGGATAAGGCAGGCAGCCGGCTCACTTCGGGCCGCACATACCACGATTCCATCAAATCCGAGTTTGGGCTTTAAATAGGTCATTTCCAGGCACTGATCAGCTTTTTAAGCCTGTTGCACCGCTTATCCGGGGCTTTTTTCCATTCATCCAGAAGATGGACCTGTTTGTAACCCGGTTTCCCGCTTTGCGTCACACTACTGTAACCCCGAACGGCCGACTATCCCTAAATCTGGCCGTTTAATTTAAAACAATGTACTTGATAATGCCAAGTACTTAATTTTGGACTGTAATAATTAAAAACAAGTACTATTATAAACTAAACGAAATGAGAAAGATTTTAGCCATGCTGACAGTTGCCCTCACCAGTTTATCTCTGGCAGGCTTTGCTCAGGTAAAAACAGGTAAAATAAGCGGTACTGTCATCGATGGTAGCGCCAAAACCATTGAATCAGCAACTATCACTTTGTTAAAGGCGGCAGATTCCACTGTTGCCAAAATGAGTGTTGCCGACAAAACCGGTAAATACGAATTTGAAGATGTTCCTGAGGGCCGTTACATTGTTTCTATCACAGCAGTAGGGCATAATAAAGGGTTCTCAGAAGCTTTTGATGTGGTGGCTGCGGCAGCCGTAACCGTAAAAACCATTGAACTGGTACCCCAGGCTAAATCACTGGGAGGTGTAACCGTAAATGCAAGGAAACCGCTGATCGAGCAAAGAATTGACAGGACCATTGTAAATGTGGAGGCCGCTGTGACCAACGTGGGCGCATCGGCGCTGGAAGTACTGGAAAAATCTCCTGGTATTAGTGTGGACAGGGATGGAAACATCAGCCTGAAAGGAAAGCAGGGCGTGCAGGTATATATTGATGGAAGGCCCAGCTACCTGGCTGGTACAGACCTGGCCAACTATCTGCGCAGCATGAATGCCAATCAGCTGGACCAGATAGAGATCATGACCAACCCGCCGGCTAAATATGATGCGGCCGGAAACAGTGGTATCATTAATATCAAAACCAAGAAGACAAAACAATTTGGCTACACCGGCAGCATTTCTTCCACCTATAGCCAGGGCCGTTACCCCAAGATATCCAACAGTTTTAATTTCAACTACCGGAAAAATAAGATCAACTTTTTCTCCAATATCGGTCAGAACTATCGCAGAAACTTCCAGGACCTGGACATCCAAAGAAAATTCATTGAGGCCAGCACAAAAGAAATTAAATCACATTTTGACCAGGAGTCAAGGATACGTGAAGGAGGGGAGTCGTACAACGCTAAAATAGGACTTGATTATTTCTCCACGAAGAAGACAACGCTGGGTGTTGTGTTCAACGGATTTTATAACCCGGGTAATTTCAGCAACCGCAGCAATGTGAGCATTTTCGATCCTAACTATATTTTGCAAAGCCGCACACTGGCCAGCACCACCAACGACAGAAAATGGAAACATTTTAGTACTAACCTCAATTTCCGTCATGTATTTGATTCTACAGGAAAAGAGTTAACAGCAGATGCAGACTACCTGAGATACCGCAGCACCAATACGCAGGACCTTATCAACGCGTATTATGATGCAGGTGGATTGCCTACCACAAAGGCAGACACTTTGCTGGGCAACCTGCCCCAGACCATTGATATATACACCGCAAAAGTGGATTATACCCATCCGTTAAAAAACGGGGCCCGTTTTGAAGCCGGTTTAAAGACCAGTTTTGTAAAGACAGATAATAATGCGGTGTATGACAGCGTGAATTATGGTGTACATGTACGGGATATTGGCAGAAGTAATTATTTTATCTACGAAGAAAATGTGAATGCGGCTTATGTCAATTACAGCAGACCATTAGGGAAAAAATTCTTTGGACAGTTCGGCCTGAGACTGGAGAATACAAATGCCAAAGGCAACCAGGTAACAACCAACGTTCAGTTCAAAAGAAACTATACCCAGCTATTCCCAACTGCATTCCTGCAGTATAAGGCCAATGAAAAGAATACTTTCGGATTAAATTATGGACGCCGGATCAACCGTCCGGATTATGAGGACCTGAACCCTTTCATTTTATTTCTTGACCGGTACACATTTGAACAGGGCAACCCGAACCTGAAACCACAGTTCTCACATAATATCGAGCTGAGCCATACCTATAAAGGATTCCTGACCACCACGCTGAACTATACACGTACCACGGATATTATCAATGAAATCCTGGAACAGAATACGGATGCGAACGAAACATTTGTGAAAAAAGATAATATCGCCAAACAGGAACAATTTGGTATTGCCATCAGCGCAGGCGGACAGCTGAATAAATGGTGGAGCGGAAATATTTATGCCAACGTTTACCGTAACAGGTTCAAAGGGATCGCCAATGGGGATTTTGTTGACTTCAGCGCCACAACCGGCCAGTTCAATGTAGTGAACCAGTTCAAACTTGGAAAGGGATGGAGCGGTGAAGTAAGCGGTTTTTACAGAACACCCGGTGTGGATGGCGTTTTCAAAATAAACGGTTTTGGTATGATGAACCTGGGAGTGACCAAGCAGGTATTCAAAGGAAAGGGGTCATTGCGTTTCAATGTGCGTGATGTATTATACTCACAGAAAATAAGCGGTGATATCAAATACAGCAATATCGATGCGGCCTTCCAGCAGCAAAGGGATTCAAGGCAGGTATCGCTCGGCTTTACCTACCGTTTCAGCAAAGGAAAGATGAATGGCGGAGCGCCAAAAAGAAGGAACAGTGGTGCAGATGATGAAAAGAACCGTGTGAATGCCGGCGACAACTAATGGAGGCCATTAACCATAGCACCTTATCAGTAAAAAGTCCTCCACCGCGGGGACTTTTTACTTGCAGGTTAACAAATCTTCATAAGTGGCAATGATCATAACTCAAATTTGCCGCTGGTGTATCGGTACGTGTAAATTGCCTTTCGTCATGAAAACTACGAAACTTGTCATATTTCAGACAAAGAAGAGGAATTAAGGTTGCATCTTTAAAAGTCTTTAGTCATTAACCATAGCCATGAATATGAGAAAGTTAATCACTCTCTGCCTAATCTCTTTTATTTGCCTGGTACAGGTATCTGCGCAAACTTCAACTGGAAAAATAACCGGTTCTGTTACGGACGACAACGGCAAGCCTCTTTCTTCCGTATCGGTTTCATTGGTCCGTGCCAAAGACTCTGCCCTTGTAAAAGCCGGGGTGGCCGATAAAGAAGGTAAATACATTTTTGAAGGTATTACTGACGGAAATTATCTTATCCTCGCTTCATCTGTGGGTTATGATAAAAAATTCAGCCAGGATTTTTCCATTTCTGCTGAACAAAACATAGTGTATGTGGCAGCCCTGCAAATGCATGTGGCAGCCAAAGGCCTTGCGGGTGTTACGATCACCGCCCAAAAACCATTTATAGAAACCAAGATCGATAAAACGGTGGTCAACGTGGATGCATCACCCACGAGTGCAGGGGCCACGGCCCTTGAAATTTTGGAAAAATCACCCGGTATCACGGTGGATAATGATGGTAATATCAGTCTCCGGGGCAAAGCAGGCGTGATCGTAATGATGGATGGAAAATTATCTTATCTCTCCGGCGCCGACCTGGCCAACCTGCTGAAGAATATGCCCGCTTCTGCACTGGACCAGATCGAAATAATGACCAACCCTTCTTCCAAATATGATGCAACAGGGAATTCTGGTGTGATCAATATCAAAACCAAAAAAGGAAAAACAGCCGGATTCAATGGAAGTATCATGGTAGGCGCCACCACGAGCATCTATAAACCACGGGAAGCACTTTATTTTATTCCCAAATCGCAGAACAGTATCAATTTCAATTACCGGAAGAATAAGATCAATTTCTTTGGAAACTATAATCCCAATTATTTCCGCGGTCAGAATACACTAACTTTTGAAAACCGTTTTCTCGATGACAGCAAACTGATTACAGGGTACAACAATACGGAAACCCGTTTCAAATTCGGCAACGCCAATCATACGCTGAAACTGGGTTTGGACTGGTATGCTGACAAGAATGATGTGTTTGGTATTGTGGTCAGCGGTTTTACTTTTAGTGGTCACCCCACACCCACCACCGTGGGCAACCTGACGGATGCCAACCGTGAACTCGAAAGCAGGCTGGTTTCTTATACGGATAATGACATCAGGTTCCGGAATTTTACAGCCAACCTGAACTGGAAACATACATTTGATTCGGCCGGCAAAGAGCTGACAGCAGATTTTGATTATGTAACGTACAGCAATGTGTCGGATATGGTGCTGACCACCGATTATTACAATGGTCAATTGCAGCAAACCGGGTCATCTGTGCTGCGGGGACATTTACCGGCCACTATCAATATTTACACCTTTAAAACAGATTATGTTCACCCCATCAGGGACGGCAGGATAGAAGCAGGTCTGAAATCGAGCTATGTAAAGAACGATAACGAAGTGGACTACGATAATTATGTGAATGGAAAATGGGAGGACAACCTGATCCGCTCCAACCACTTTATTTATGATGAGAATATCAATGCGGCTTACCTGAATTTTAATAAGCAAATTAAGAAATGGTCATTCCAGCTGGGATTGAGGGTGGAGAATACGATCGCACATGGCAACCAGTTGGGCAATAGTGCCGTGAGCCAGACAAAATTCAAACGGGATACCACCAACCTGTTCCCCACAGCATTTGTCAATTACAAAGTGAATGATAATAACTCGTTCACGGTTTCTTATGGACGCCGTATCAACCGGCCCAATTACCAGGACCTGAATCCTTTTATATATTTCCTCGATTCACTTTCTTACCGGTCCGGGAATATTTACCTGAAACCGCAATACACACATAATGTGGAGCTGACCCATGCTTTCAAAGGCAAGTATATCACCACTGTCAATTACAGCAATACGGATAATGTGATATCACAGATCATTAAGCTGGATGAAAATGACCCTGACAGTAAGGTGAGATTCCTGACGGTGGACAATGTGGCCAAATTCCGCAATATCGGGATCTCCGTTACAGCTCCGGTGGCAGTCGCCAAATGGTGGAATATTAACTTCTTCACCAACGTATTCAATAACCGTTTCCAGGGGATTTATGATACAACACTTATCGATATCAACTTTACGTCATTCATGATCAACATTACCAACAATATCAACTTTGGTAAGGGATATAGCGGGGAAGTGAGTGGTTTCTATCGTCATAAGGGAGTCAATAACCTGACGAGAATGGAGCCCATTTACCAGGTTGCCTTTGGTGTGCAGAAGCAGGTGATGAAAGGAAAAGGAACGGTGAGGCTGAATGTGCGTGACCCGTTTGCCTGGCAAAAATTTGAGGGGTTGAACCAATACGGAAGGATTGATGGCAATTTCCTGGCACGTCCGGATATACGCCAGGTTACAGCCACCTTTACGTACAGGTTCGGCAAAAACGGTCCTCAGAACCAGCAACCCCGCCGCCGCAACAGTGCTTCGCAGGATGAGCAGAACAGGGTAGGCCAGGGCGGCCAATAGAAACCAACGTCTTTCATGTTTCTCGTGTGTGCATTAGTATATGAGCGTCCCTCTTTTCCAGGAGGGACTTTTTTTGATCGCTGCTTAACACGAATTTTCACGAATGAAGGCCCGGTAACTATCGGGGTAATACAAAACAGGATTGTTAGTTGGAATGACCGAAAGGATTACATTTGGGCAACCTTAAACTAATGGATCTATGCCTTCATTTGACATTGTAAGCAAAGTGGAAGCACAGGCGCTTGACAACGCCGTGAATGTTACCCACAAGGAGATCACCAACCGGTTCGATTTTAAAGGGTCGCATGTGGTGATCGATCTTGACAAAAAGGAGTATGTAATTAAGCTGGAAACAGATGACGACATGAAGATGCGCCAGCTCATCGATGTGCTGATCAGCCGGGCACATAAACAAGGTATTGCGCCCGAGGCCTTTGATGCTTCAAAGGAAGGTCAGCAAAGCGGGAAGGCCTGGAAAAAAGAAGTGAAAGTTAGAAATGGGCTGGCCCAGGAGGATGCCAAAAAGATCGTAAAGCTGATCAAGGACTCAGGAAAAAAAGTGCAGGCTTCTATTAATGACGACCTGGTGAGGGTTACGGGTAAGAAAATCGATGACCTGCAGGAAGTCATTCAACTCTGCAGGACGGCCAACCTGGGGATTCCTTTACAATATGTCAATATGAGGGACTGAAACCTTGATAAACCCCGTTTATCAGCCATTTTATGTGCACAGACTGGTGCATAACGGGTGCATATCAAAGGGCCCAAATATTTGGAAACGGGTATAACGGTAAAGTATATTTGAAATACAACTGCACAGCGTTTTAGCAATAAAATGAAGTGCCGGAGAAACGGAAACCCCTCAAAAGGTGGAAGTAACTCCAAGGGGAAACAGCAACCCGTCAAACGGTGAAAGTGACTCCGGAAAGCATCGGGTAAGTAAATGGAGGGTGAAAACCTGAAATAAGCTCACTTGGTGCTTTTCTTTTTAGGGTCCTTTTAATCCCTGATGCCTTTTCGGGCGGGGTTGATTTTTTGATAAAGATTTTGCCAAAACCCTTTCCTGGTGTATCTTTGCACCCCGAAATTTCGGTGCAAAATTTATCTATTCATCTATACGGCAAAATCCGTGTAGCCTTTAAAAATCATAGAGTTATGAAAAAAGGAATCCATCCCGATAAATATCGGTTAGTTGTTTTTAAAGACATGAGCAATGGCCACAGCTTCCTGAGCCGTTCGACGGCTGATTCAAAAGAATCTGTAAAATGGGAAGATGGCAAAGAATACCCGCTGGTAAAACTGGAGATATCCAACACTTCTCACCCTTTCTTTACGGGTAAGAATATGCTGGTGGATACAGCCGGCCGTATCGACAAATTCAAGAAGAAATACGCAAAAAAGGCAGAATAATATTAACTTGTGCAGAGCTTGTCCCGTCAAGGGATGAGTTTTGTTTTTCATGGCTATACTTTAAACCTCCCGATTCCTCGGGAGGTTATTTATTTTATAACCATTTCTTATACCGGCTACTGGATCACAGGTGCACCTAAAGCTTTCGCATATCTCGCCACCCCGTGCTGGTATCCCGCTTCTGCAAACCAGCCTGTGATGTTATTTGATTTATTTGCGCCTGATAAAGGTACCGTTATCAAATTCCCGTTTCCACAGGGCTGCATATACTCAGAGTTACCATTGGCTATTTCAATGGCATCCAGCGCCAGTTCCATGGTTACAAAAAAACTGCTGAGCCTGATCGTTAAGATCTTGTATCCCACTTCAATTTTTTCTGCATCCGGCAACGGATGATACAATTTGCCTAGGTCGCCCACCTGTTCTGCCACCGGGAACTTCGGTACTATATCATTTGTGTTTTCATATCGTTTTGCCTGTGGGAATTTTTTATTGAAATCGCCGGCAAACTGCGTGTTCCCTGCTGCCGGTGCCGCAAAAGTGATCACGTTGATGCGCCCGGGTTGCAAGCCTTTCTTTTTCTGATCGGTATATAACCAGGATGCATATACGGTGGCCAGGTTTCCACCCAGGCTGTGACCGGTAATGTGTAAGGGTGTTTCCGGCCGGATCATACTATCCAGCAATTGGCGCAAGCTGAGGCCTGTTGCCGTGTCCTTCAGTTGCTGCAGGTTCTGCCATCCTTCATAGGCCCCTTGTGAAATTTTAGCGTCCTGCATACTATCCGTGTATTCCCATTTTCTTTGTGTGGCCACATTCAGGTCCTGGTATATCCAGTTGTCAAATGCAGCCCAGCTAAATTCAATCAGCGAGCCCCTGATCGATACGGCATAATGAAAACCATCGGTGGCGGCAAAAGCATAGTTCCCGTTTACCGCCTTCGGATTCCAGATCAGTGTCCAGCCGGGCATATATTTTTTTAAACTATCTCCCGGGTTGATGCAATAGCTGATCTCTGATAAGGTACAGGCCATCGCATCTGTGAATACCGGTACTTCAGCAATTTTTTCGGGTGGTTTTTTGTCTTTACAACATGTCAGCGTAAAGACCAGCAGGAGCATCCATGAATATTTCATTGGACTTTTTCTAAAGATAATTATCACCCGTAAAAAAAGGCTGCTCTCCATGCCTTTATTTGAGGGATAAGTGTTTTTTTATGGCGATTGGCAAAATGGGACAGGCCTAAATTTTCATTGGTTTCTTTCTGTATTTTTACAGATACCCGATTCCATGAACAAGATCATCTTCACAGAGGAATTTTGCCAGCCCGAAAACCTGCATCCCTTTACGCTTACCCGCCAGATGCAGGATATTCGTGTGGGTATACTCACCATCCGGGAAAAATGGGAGAGGATGCTGGGGCTCCCCTCGTTCGATAAGAAGGAAGATGATTATAAAGACCTGCGTCGCTCCCTGCACATGGACGAGGCCGTAAAAGACGGCTCCTGCTTTATGATCCACGGTAACCTGTTACCCTCACCCAAACTGGTGAAGACGGTATCGAAATTAAAAGACGGAGAATTTATTGCCACCCCATCCGGCAATGGTATTGTATACCGATTTAGCCGGCATGAGATCATCGATCGCCATAAAATTAAAGTGGGGAAGTCGATCGCGTACAGGGAAGAGGTGAAAACCATTCAATATCCCTGGGATATCTTCCAGATGAATGATCAAGCCATCCGGCAGGATTTTGCATTACTCACAGCTAAAAGAAAATCTCAAAAAATTTCGAAGACCAATAAAGTGAATAAACCTTCGCAGGTGTTCCTGGAAAAAGGAGCGAAAGTGGAACATTGTTTCATTAATGCCTCTGCAGGACCTGTGTATATCGGGAAAGGGGCAGAAGTGATGGAGGGTTGTATGATCCGTGGCCCTTTTGCGATGGGTGAAGACGCCTGCCTGAAAATGGGAGCAAAAGTATATGGGGCCACTACTTTGGGGCCCGGGTGTATCGGGGCCGGGGAGATCAAGAATTCCGTGATGTTTGGCTATTCCAATAAAGCACATGATGGTTACCTGGGCGACTCTGTGGTGGGCGAATGGTGTAATATGGGAGCAGGCACCACCAACTCCAATATGAAGAATAATGCCAGTGATGTGAAGATATGGACACCAAACGGTGAGCTGAATGCCGGGAAAAAATGCGGGGTGATGATGGGCGATTATTCCCGTACATCTGTCAACACCGCGATTAATACAGGAACGGTGATAGGGGTAAGCTGTAATGTGTTCGGCTCTGGATTAACACCGAAGTATATCCCCAATTTCAGCTGGGGGAGCGAAGGGTTGAAGCGTTATGAGTTTGACAAAGCTATCCTTGACATTGAAGACTGGAAGCAACTGAAGGGCCAGGCTGTCAGCGAAGAGGAAAAAAGTATACTGAAATATATTTATGACCGGGTGAACGGTTAATACAATCACGACCAATAAAAGCAACCAACGAGTATGAGAAAACAAATTGCAGCAGCTAACTGGAAAATGAACTGCACCTATCAGCAGGGAGAAAAATTGCTGGATGAGGTACTGGATGCCCATATAAAACTGGCGCCTCATCAATTGACCATCTTTGCCGTACCCTATCCCTATTTGCTGATGGCCCGCAGCGACGTGCAGGAGGAAGCCAACTACTATGTGGCCGCTCAAAACTGTCATCACAAAAAATCGGGCGCTTATACCGGGGAGGTTTCCGCAGAAATGATCCATTCCATGGGCATTACTTATTGTGTGGTGGGGCATAGTGAGAGAAGGGAATACTTCCTGGAAACAAATGCCATGCTGGCGGAGAAAGTCAATCTTTGCTTTGATCAGTTCATTACACCGATATTCTGCTGCGGTGAGCCCCTGGGCATCCGGGAGGCCGGTACACAAAACGAATTTGTGGCCAACCAGCTCAAAGAATCCCTGTTTCACCTGCCCGCAGATAAAATAAAAGGCATCATCATAGCCTACGAGCCTATCTGGGCCATTGGCACGGGCAAAACTGCTACTACGGAGCAGGCACAAGAAATGCACCGCTTTCTTCGTTCTGTTATAGAAGGCCAGTATGGCGGAGCTGTGTCCGCTGAGGTACCCATTTTATATGGAGGAAGCGTTAAAGCCAACAATGCCAGGGAGTTATTTAGCTGTCCCGATGTGGATGGCGGCCTGGTGGGGGGCGCATCGCTGGTGGCAGCAGACTTTATCGAGATCATCAAAGCGCTGAAATAGCAGCAAGGGACGGGTACGGGGCCGTTAATCATTTATTCATCATTAATGCTATAATACATCTCTTCCCCCTATCATATTGTGCTGCAACGAAAGAACCAGGTGCTGCTGAGCTTCCTGAAGATAAGGGCCATAGTAAATGGCAACCAGATTTATCCCCTGTTAAATACCAAACCGGTCGTGATATCCGTGGATAAGAACAATCCGCGGGTGGTGGTAACGGATGGATATCATTTTACAAAGCCCCTGAAACTGGTGTACAAGGATATGGACATTTATTGTTTCAAAGTTTCCTGTGCCATCAGCGATATACAATTGTTATGGGGTTTTCTTTTTCTTTGTGTATTCTATCTCTCCGGTCTTTATACGGGTTTGCTGGTATTTAAAGTGTTTAGTTTTATTCCGCCTGTTTATCTTCTCTTTTTTTATTACCTCAACCGGGAAGCATTTATACGTTTAGTTCCGGTGGTGGATTAGTGGGTATTTGCTGTGTGACAGGTGTTGGTTATTGGTTTACTGGTATCAGCATCACCTATTTTCAACTATATTTAATGCTCAATGGTACGAAAAAAGATACTGTGGCTTTGCAGCTGGTATCCGGGCAAAACGGAGCCATTCAATGGCGATTTTATTCAGCGCCATGCACAGGCGGCCTCTTTATATAATGACATTTATGTAATACATGTTATCGGGGATGATACAGGTGCAATAAAAGGCATAGAGGAGCAGCGGTTAAAAAAAGAGGGCCTCTGCGAGCAAATTATTTATTTTCAAAAATCATCTTCATTTGCAGGGCGCATTCTGTCGCATTACCGCTGGACAAAATTATTTCGCAGGGCCGTTCGTCAATATATACATGAAAATGGTCAGCCTGATCTCGTACATGTGCAGGTACCGATGAAGGCGGGTTTGATCGCATGCTGGATGAAAAAAAAATATGGGATCCCTTTTATTGTAACGGAGCATTGGGGTATTTATAATGACGTGGCAGAAGATAGGTTTGCTTTCCGAAGTAAGGCCTTTAAGTTTTATACCAAAAAAATATTCGAAAACGCCATTGCTTTTACCAGTGTAAGTTCATTTTTGGGTGAGGGGGTGAACCGGTGGGTGCTGAAAAAGAAATATGAAGTGGTCCCGAATGTGGTGAATACAACGCTTTTCAATGTAAAGGAAAAACCAGCCGGCCGTTTTCGATTCATACATGTATCCAATATGGTGCCATTAAAAAATGCAGAAGGAATAATAGAGGCCTTTAAAGCATTGCTGCATCAAAACCCGGATGTTGAACTGGTGATGGTGGGCAACCCGGATAATAAAATGGCAGCATACGCCCGTTCGGCAGGCTTAAGCGGGGACCATGTCACTTTTCGCGGGGAAGTGCCTTATGCGCAGGTGGCTAAGGAAATGCAGGTAGCTGATTGTTTATTATTATTCAGTCATATTGAAAACTCTCCCTGTGTGATCGGGGAGGCTTTATGCTGCGGGCTGCCGGTGATCAGTACAAATGCAGGAGGTATACCCGAATTAGTGAATAGTTCGAATGGGATATTGATGGCGCCCCGGGATGAAGCAGCACTGACCGGGGCCATGCTTACGGTAATGAATGAACGAAATAAATATGACCACAAAAAAATAGCGGAAGATGCAAAAAGCAAATTCAGCTATGAAGTAATTGGTAAAAAAATGAATGCTGTTTACCAGGCTGTCCTTACATAAATTGAACCTGCCCCGTCACACCTTCAGTTTCTTTACGAGTTCAATATAATCCGTCATGGCATCATGGGTGGATTTCCCTTTCAGGGCTGCCCATGCCTCGTATTTTGCCTTGGCCACAAAATCGAATGGGTTAGAAGGCGGATCGGTGTTTACGTCGCCAACACTGCCTTGTTTATACAGTGAGTAAAGTTGAAGTAGTGTTTCATTGCTGGGTTTTTCCGACAGGTTCTTACTATCCGCGGCCGCTTGTTCAAAAAGTTCTTTCAGGTCCATACAGTTAGATTAAATTTAATGCGAAAGTAAGAGTTTCTGCGTGGATGAAGGGTTGCATGATCCGGATCAACTCGTTCTTGCATTATCTATAAATACGGAGCGCACCTGGTTCTTACTTTCCATCATGTCGAAAAATTGTTCCAGGTATTCTTTCATTTCCCGTTTGTCGCGGTCGGGCAAGGGCCCAAAATTGCTGATCAGGGAAAGTATATTGCTCTTTTGTGCCCGGATCACATCCAGCACGGCCTGTATCTCTTCCATGGTCCTGGGGAAACCCCTGTATACCCGTTCCGTAACTTTTTCGGTACCTATCAACTCGTGGGGTACTGCATAACTGGCATTCACCAGGCCGCAATAGTCAAAATCATAAGGTACCACATAAGGAAGGGCTGTTTCTGTTTTCCTCTCAAAGATCAGTTTCACGTTATGCCCGTTGGGTACGGCCCAGTCTGTATTCCCGATCATATATTGAAAGATGGCCACTTTGGTGGTCAATTCTCGGTTAGTGGCTTCTGTTAGTACCTGCCCATGGTCTTTTTTCTTGCAGCCATTGCGCCGGGCCATATCGCCATCATCTTCTATCAAAAATGCATATTGGGTAAATGGTTTTGTTTTGCCGCGGGTGTCAACATAATTTACCCTGAGCAACCGTACCCGGAAGCTTTTTTCCTCCAATAGATTATAGATCTTATACGTCAGGTATTCTTTCAGCAATAAAATTTCATCGTAATCTTTGATGCCACAGCCCAGCACCATTTTTAATTTTCCCAATGGGTTGAGACGGGGAGAAGTGGTATTCCTGAAATTGATAGCCATAGGCGGTATCCGGCAATAACCCCTTCTGAAATTACCCCTGGCGCATACCTGTACCTGTTCATTGATAACGGAGCTGTCGGGCATCTGGCAGACTATTGTGGCAGGCTGGTACTGGTCTTCTCCTTTTGAGGTCTGCAGGCTGCGGATATCGGTGGTTAAAGTCACTTCAATCAGCTTGTCGTCTGTAAAGAATTTAATACTGTCAACCGGTTGTGCACCGGTGATGAGGCTGCTGAGGATGCACAGCAACAACAGAAACCATTTGTTTCTTGTCATAATGGTGCTTTAGGATTATAGTCGATTGCTTGCAGGAAGTTACAAAAGAAAACCAACAACTATTTCAACAGTTCAGTGATCACTTCACCCACCGAGCCGGACGGCATCTGTATGTGCAACAGGGCAGCCAGGGTGGGGGCAATGTCCGTCATATATGTTTCTTTGTTGGTTTTACCCTGTTTGATCCCCCAGCCATACCACACTAAAGGTATATGCGAATCATAGGGGTTCCAGAGGCCATGCGTGGTGCCGGCATTGTTCCATGCATCAATGTAGCCCGGTAATAAAATAACCTGTACATCCCCGTTCCTTTTCGGATAATAGCCATTGTTCAGCATGTTACGGATAGTCGCCGGCAGTGGTACTTCATTTAATTCCTCCAATGAAAAAACCCTGAGGATCCCCGGTTCATAGGCCAGGCGTTGGATAATCCATTTTTTAATTTCTTCCGCATCCAGTTTGGCTGAATCAATGGCCGGATGATGGAGATGGAACTGGTAATTTTCATCGCTCACGATCAGTTTAGGAATGCCGTATTTAGCAGCCAATTGTTTGTTCAATGTATCTGTAACCCGGCTCATGAATACCCTGCCTCCCGGCAATTTGTTCTCTGTGCTGAATTCGGGCACATGCGCCACGCCGTGGTCGGCGGAGAGGAAAACAGTGTATTGGCCTTTGCCCACTTTCTCATCCAGGAAATCCAGCAGGTTCCCTATTTCTTTATCCAAACGTAAAAAACCATCTTCCGATTCAATGGAATTAGGGCCGAATGTATGCCCGATATAATCGGGAGAGGAGAAACTAATGGCGAGGAAATCGGTTATATCATCTGCACCGAGTTGTTCGCCGGTTACTGCTGCTTTTGCAAATTCAGCGGTCAGTGTATTGCCCATGGGTGTGGTGGCAATTCTGCCATAATCCTTCCCGATCAAATTTTTCAGGTTGTAAGGAAATTTGGCGCCGAAGGGTTTGGCTTCATAGCCTTTTTCATCGGCAGTACTTTGTGTGTAGGTGGCCGCATCATACAGCAATGACCAGCCCTGCTCATAATATTTATCCACCCATTTGTTTGCATTAAAATCGCTGGCCCATTTGGGTAATTCGTTCATGTAATACGTGGAGCTGATCCAGGACCCTGCGCTGTTATCATACCAGTAAGCTGCATTGGCGCTATGACCTGCTGGTAAAATGCCGCCACGGTCTTTGATCGCCACACCGATCACTTTGCTTTTGAAATTGGTGGCCAGCCGCAATTCATCACAAATACTGGTGGTCAGCATATTTTTAGGGCTCATTTGTCCTTGTGTGCTGTTGCTCCCCACGGTGTTCACTTTTTTATCTTCGGTACAGTACACAGATCGCATGAGTTCATTATCCCACCAATAATTGCCCGTAATACCGGAAATAGCCGGTACAGTACCCGTGTAAATGGTGCTGTGCCCGCAGGCAGTAACTGTAGGTGCGTAAGGGATCAATGTGTTTTCGCAGGTGAAGCCCTGGTCCAGCATTCTCTTAAATCCGCCTTTTGCATCATAGCGTTCATAATAGCGGTATAAATAATCCCATCTCATCTGGTCCACTACGATACCTACCACTAATTTGGGGCGTTGAATACGCTGTGCCTGTGTTGCTGAAAAAGTAATTAAAAGACAAACAATGAACAAAAGCCTTTGCATGTGTGCTGGTATTTTAGAAGGAACAAATGTAGGATATTACTGTTTCAAAAAGGGTTGCATCCGTAAGGGGCCCTGTCATCAAAATTATTGCTCATGCAAGCACCGGGATGCTGACCAGCATCAAATTATCATGAACTTTTTAAATTCCCTGGTATAAGGATCAGGAAGGACGACGTAATTGATAAAAGGCCCAGGCGGCGAGTATGGAAACAGCCCCTGCGGCCCACCACAATGCAGAAAAACTCACATGGTCGGCTAATTGGGACCCTCCGATTGGGCCTAAGGTTTGTGCCACCGACCAGGCCATGGTGTACAAGGCAGCATATTGTCCGCGGTTGGTGGCATGGGTGCGCCCGATCCAGTACGTATTCATAAATGGCATGGATAGTATCTCACCGAATGTGATAGCAATGATCATAATGAGTGCCAGTATAACACCAGGGGCGGGGATGTTCAGCATCAGGTAGGATAGTCCTACGATGAACACCCCGATGGTGATATAGACCAGCGGGTTTCTTTTTCCTTCCAGTTTATAGATCAGTACCATTTCCACTATGGCGATGATGATACCGTTGGCAGCCATCAGGAAACCGATATAAAGTTCTGACAAATGCAGCTCTTTTTTAAAATACACCGGGAGGTTGGTGAATATCTGGAAAAAACAACTGGCAAACAGTATCGTTACCAGGATAAACGAGATATAGGTCTTATCCCGGTGGGCAGGGACGGTTTTCGGCTGTCCATCTATGTTAGGCTGATGTACGGGTTTGTAATTGACCGGTTTCAGCATGGCCCACATCAGCCCGGCTGCGGCCATGTTGGTGAGGCCATCCACCCAAAATAATAATTCATAATTGATATGGGCCAGGAAGCCGCCCAATGCGCTGCCCACGGCCCAGCCCAGGTTGATGGCCAGCCTGTTCAGGGCATATGATCTTGTTCTGTTCTCTTGTTTGCTGTAAAAAGCAATGGCAGTGGAATTAGCAGGACGAAAAGCCTCGTTCACAAAACTGAGCAGGAAAGTGAACAGGCAAATAAGGGGATAGGTCTTCATCTGGCCCAGCACAATAAATAATATACCGCCAAACAATAAGGTGATGAGTTGTACGGGATAAAACCCGATCTTATCGGTGAGCCTTCCTCCCAGCCAGGCGCCACTGAATGCACCTGCCCCGAAAAGACCAAAGACAAAACCTGCCTGGGCAATACTATAACCCATTTTTTCACTGGTGAGGTATAAGGTCATGAAGGGAATGACCATCGTACCGCTGCGGTTGATCAGCATAATGAGTGATAACAGCCAGGTTTCTCTGGAGAGACCTGCATACGCATTACGATATGTTTTGGCTGTAGCATGGATCATACACTGTAACAAGGGGAATGCAAAAATACCACAAGTAAACGGAAGCGTTTACATCATTAGAAAAAAACACGGGCAACCTTTTCAAAACTATTCTACGATTAGACTTGCATTACTGGCCGGATTAATTATATTTATTGTTCAACAACTATAGTGTATGAAGAAATTCTTTTTTATCGTTCTGACGGGGACCCTGGCATTGGTCCTTTCCAATTGTGGGGGTTCCAAGAAAGCTGCATCGGAGACACCGCCACCTCCCAAATCAACGTATGAAACCAATATGACTGCAGTGATCAGCATGCATTGTACTCCCTGTCATATTCCGGCAAAAGGGGGAAATAAGAGGCCCTATGATAATTATACGAATGTAAAAACTGATATTGATGAGATCATCCGCCGTATAGAACTGAATCCCACAGACCGTGGGTTCATGCCTTTCAAACATGCTAAATTAAGCGACAGCACTATTAATGTTTTCAAACAATGGAAAACCGATGGTATGCTGGAAAAATAAAGCTCAGGGATAAGCTACCGGCTCCAGGTCCAGCACCTGGTGAAGGTGGTGTTTGAGATGTTTGATATAATCCAGCCCCAGCCATTCGATCGTATGTACTTCCTGGGTGCGGCATTCTCTTTGTGCGGCTTCCCAGGGAGTATTTTTTAATACCGCCACCACCTGCTTGTTCAGCAGGTACCATAATGTGATGATATCCGCAGTGGCCCATTGCTGGTAGTTGGTGGTCTTCACCCATTTATCCTGATTATACACGATATAAGGCATATCCTCATATTGAGCGGTTATAAAGCGCCGGATATTGCTCTGGGCTGAATCGACCAGGTGCCCCAGTATCTCTTTTTTACTCCATTTTCCCGGCGCAGGTTGCGCCATCATTTTTTCTTCGGGTATTTGCCGGAGCCAGGGCAGATGCTGGTCCGTTAATGCCTGTAACTGGAGTGCGATGGTATTCATAATGGAATTTGTTTGGTTCGTAAAATATAATCGAAAGGACATGAACAGCTGTTGCTATACTACTTAAAAAAAATTAATTTGAGGTTGTAAATATGTTCAACGGTCATCCTGCCACACTCAAACTGCCATCATGAAAGAGATCATCAATTGTGCGGCTTACTCCCAGGGCAAAAGAACTGCGGATATTGAACTCCGGAATGTACATCATGTATTAAGCGCCACCGGCCAGTTTGTCTGGATCGGGTTACACGAACCTGCTGAGGAAGTGCTGAGCCAGGTGCAGCAGGAATTTGGACTGCACGACCTGGCAGTGGAAGATGCCCATACCGCACACCAGCGGCCCAAGGCGGAAATGTATGGCGACTCATTGTTTGTGGTGATGCGCACCGCACAGATGAATAAAGAGAAGCATATCGAGTTTGGGGAGACCCATTTTTTTGTCGGCGATAATTTTATTGTCACCATCCGGCATGGCTCCTCCGTTCCTTATGCCGAAGTGCGTACCCGTTGCGAAAGCACTCCGCATTTATTGAAGAAGGGCCAGGGATTTGCCTTGTATGCGGTGATGGATTTTATTGTGGACCAGTATTTCCCGGTGGTACATGAATTGGAAAAAGAGCTGGAACAGATCGAGGATAAGATTTTCAAAGAAAAACCCAGCCGCGAAACCACCGAAAGGATCTATGACCTGAAAAGGGAATTGCTGGAAGTGAAAAGGGCCGTTTCGCCATTGGTGGATATCTGTAACCGGCTGATGCGTTTTGACCTGAAATGTATATCCGAGGAAACACGCCCCTATTTCAGGGATATATATGACCATGTGGTGCGCATCAATGAAATGGTGGAGAATACCCGGGAGTTATTGAATACAGCCCTGGAAGCTAATTTTTCCCTGATATCGATCTCACAAAGCGATGTATCCAAAAGATTTGCCGGTTGGGCCGCCATTATTGCCGTGCCCACCATGGTGGCGGGGTTTTATGGCATGAATTTTAAGTTCATGCCGATGGAGGCCCAATCGCATTTTGGTTTTTATGGCGTCATTTTTTTTACATTAGGTGTTTGCGTGATATTGTATTTCCTGTTCCGGCGTTCGGGTTGGTTGTAGGGTAAATAATTATCTCTGTTCTTCCTTATTTTTAGCTATAAAACCAACTGCCATGCCTTTTACAACTTACAACCAGGTGGCCGGTCAGCGATTAGGCCGTATTGAAGCACTCAGCGATGGTGTATTTGCTATTGCCATGACCTTGCTGGTACTGGAATTAAAAGTGCCTGCCCATGAGCTGGTCCATTCGGAACAGGGGGCCTGGCATTCTTTGATGGAGTTGAAGTATGAGTTCCTGACTTATTTCCTGAGTTTTATGACGCTGGGTATTTTCTGGATGGGACAGGCTTTCCAGTTTCAGTACACGGAAAGAAGTGACCGTAATTCATCCTGGATCAATATTTTTTTCCTGATGATCATTTCCATGCTGCCATTCACCACCGCTTTTTTATCTAAACATATCGAATACAAACTGGCCATTGGTGTTTACTGGCTGAATATATTCCTGGCCGGGTTGCTGATCTATATTCACTGGTCGTATATCGTAAAACGCAAACTGGTGAAGCAGGAAGACCTGGCGCAGATCGATAAAGCTGCCAGGAAAAGAGTGATCGTGGCGCAATCTTTATACCTGATGGGGGCATTACTTTGCTTTATCAGCACTTATCTCAGCATTTTCTTTATTATTGCTGTGCAGCTCAATTATGCTTTTGTTTTTATTGGCGGGAAAAAAACTAATAAAAGCGGGCATTAATTTTTCATCAGCAGCTTATATAATTCTTCAGACCATTCCATCCGCATCACAAGCATGGAATGATCTTTATTTTCGGCCGGCAGTTCAATCAGGAGGCGTGATGTAAAATCGGAGACATACTGGTTCTCATTTATTTTTTTCCAGTTGTATTGTTTCAGGGCCAGTAACTGGTCCAGTATCCTGGCCAGGCAGGAATCGCAGTGAGTGATGGTCCTTTCAGCATTGCAATTTCCTTTTTTATCGAAACTATAAATGTAGCGGGCGGATTTTCCGTAAGTGGAGGTGGTGCAGGCGGTAACAATGAATGTACTGTCCGTTTTTTGAAAAGCAGGCTTGCACAGGTCTCCCATGCTTTTTCCCCATTCTTTCTTTATCTCTTTCTGTGATTTATTGATAAAGTTCTGGGAGGAAGCTACGGTAGGCAGCAAAAAAATAAATACCAGGAAACGCATCATGCCGGTTAATTTAAAGACAGGCGCAAAGATATATACCTCCCGCTCACCCGCAAACTTCTCTTATGCCAGGCTGGTCAATATAGCTATATAGTTTCACACAAAGTCGCTAAGGGCCGCAACGACGCAAAGGACAATCATGAGAATATAGAACCACTTTGCGGCTTCTGACCTGGTCTTGGCGGCTGGCGGGAAACCAAAATTGACCGCTGTCCTGTTCTGCGTTATTTGACGGCAGTGATCAGGATTGCGTTGCCTTCAATAGAGACATTGCCGGGATATTTTTGTTTGATGAGCCCCAATACCTCCGTTTTGATCCTTGCCCGCATGGCATCATCTGCTTTACTGAGGGCCGCCACGATGGGGGCGCCCACTTCGGTCATCAATTCCCAGTATCTTTCGGCGGTGCCTGTGTTCATATAAGAAGTTACGCCTTTCTCCGCATAGTTTTGAAAACCTGCCTTATCAAAGATCTCTTTCATTCTGCCGGGTTTTGCGCAGCGGAACATGCCGGGTGCTTCCGGTGGAGGAGGGGGCAGTTCCATCAGGCGGGTGATGGTACCCATGGTGGCCGTTACCCAGAAATTCTTGTCCGGAACATCCCATACAGTGGTGGCTATTTTGCCGCCGGGTTTCAGTACCCGGTGGATCTCGCTGGCCGCCAGTTGCATGTCCGGGAAGAACATAAAACCAAAACGAAGGCTCACGGCATCAAAACTATTATCGGCAAAAGGAAGCTCGCATACATCGCAGGCCCTGAACTCAATATTTCGTATACCCATGACCGTTGCTTTTTCCTTTGCCACTTCCAGCATGTCTTCGGCCAGGTCCGTGATGATGACTTTACCGTCTTTCAGCATTGCGGCGATGGTAAATCCGGGTTCGCCCGTTCCCCCGGCAATATCGAGTATGACCTGGCGGCCGGATGGTGCCAGGTAATCAACGATGGCATCGCCCATGGGTTTGAGGTACTCCATCATGAGATCGTCCCATTTTTTCCATCCCCCGGAAAATTTATTCCAGGATTCTTTTTGCTGGTCCCTGATCAATTCTGCCTGCTGTTCCATAATATGTAGTTGAAGTGAGGAAATAAGAAAGGAAAGATAAAGAAAGTAACTGAGCAGCGCTCTCGTTAAATATAAGTCAGGTACCGGCGGAATGATGTCCGCAAAGCGACAATATGCAGCGTAATTGGCCCTTTTTTTGTCTGGAAAGGGTCAGTTGCCAGGGCGAAACAATTCCCTTACCAGATGCCAGACCACTGAATTTGTTTACTTTTGCAACTTCAAAATAAAACACGATTATGAAGATAATTACAGGATTATTGCTGATCTCATCCATAGGTTTGTTGCAGGCCTGCAGTGACAAAGAAACGGAGGATACTTCCACCAAAGCCAATTTTGCGGTTTCCGGGTATGACAAGCCCGCCCCTTCCGCCATTACTTTCTTTAATAGTTCTACTAATGCCACTTCATATAAATGGTATTTCGGCGATGGTGCCACTTCCACTGAATTCAGCCCCACGCATACTTACCCGGCTATCGGCACCTATACGATGAAACTGGTGGCCACCGGGCCTTCGGGAACAGATTCTGTTTGCAAAGTTTTATACCTGGGGGATGTACAGGCGGGACAATCTTCTTTTTCATATTTTATAAACAGGTGCGACGGCGTACCGGCCAGCGCTTCTTTTGTTTCCCTCAACCCTCAATCTTCCAATTATGCGTGGGATTTTGGCAATGGGGTAACAGCACTCGATAAAAGCCCCCTCGTAGTATTTGCCAGCACCGGGGCATACCTCGTAACTTTTAGCTCCCAGGTGGGCGGTGTAAGGGATACGACCATACTGGGTATCACTGTCAACTGACCGCTTCATTTCATTTAATGACGGTAAAGCATAACCGATAATGTGCCAAACCAGGCGAGGAAGATGAGAAAGGTGATCTTCTGTATCACTGGCAGGTAGTACATGTAATGCCCTGTATAATAGATGTAATTATTCAGACCGCAGAGCAGCAGGCAGAGGATACCAGCCCAGAACAGGAACCAGTATCGTTGTACATACAGGTTGACCAGTACCAGCAGAATTGCTATACAACCCAGCAGCCCTGCTATATTCATCACGGTATCATGCAGCTCAAAGAACATCACCGGAACAACGAGCATCGAAGAAGTACCTGCCGTCCTGATGATGCCGCTATGTAATTTTTTTGTGCGAAATAAAGCCGGGATCATCATCCAGAAAAGGACCAGCGAAACGATCAATACGGCCATAGCTGCCAGGGCAAGAGGCCTGGCCGTGTTACGTTCACCATTCACGGCCACAGGTGCCAGTAATTCACACCAGTAATTATGTTTCCAGCTGAAGCCTCTGGAAGATGGATCTATATCTGAGCCACCCGGGTAATACGATGCGGCCCACATATAAAGAACCACAAAAAGCACTATGCCCCATACAGGCCATAAGGCCGCTCTTCTATATTGTAATCTTAATGGCAAAGCGGAAAAACAGACTCAAAAGTACTGTGTTGTTCCGCTAAAAAAAGTTAAAGACGAAGGGCAGTTAATCCCATGTATATTTCCAGGAGCCGTCTGCTTGTTTCTTCCACACTGTATGAAATACTCCTTTTGATTCTGATATCCTGCCAGCTGTATCCTTGGCCTGCCACACATAATGCCCGTAAGTATAACCCATATCCCCACTTTCCGAGGCATCCACAAAATCAGGGGACCATTTTACAGTAGCCGTCTTAAAATGATCAGCTGAAAAGAAATTCCTGATCGCTTCCCTGCCTTTGATCAGCGAGTCATTTCTTCCTTTGACCACGGCATTGGAATCCGCATAGAACCAGAATGCTTCCGCGATCCCTTTTTCGGCGGCCATTTTTTCAAAATCTTTTTCTGCCTGGCCAATCTCTTTTACGGCATTATCCCTGTCAGCTTTTTTCTCTTCCTGTTTGCAGGAAGTGAAAAACATACCAGCGGTCAATAAAACAGCGAATATCTTTTGTGTATGCATAACGATGGATTTAATACCAATTAATGATCATTTTTGCAATGGGCCTTCCCACAATACCTGTTCGATCATCCATTTATCATCCTGTTTGACAAGCAGCATATAATCCACTCCCCACCAGGCGGTAACTTTTGCAGCGGCGATATTGTTCATCACATCCAGCACTTCCACTTTTTTGGGTGCATCTGCTTTTGCAAAATTCTTTTTCTCCATCACTTTTTTTGCATAATTCAGGGCCTCGCGGTAAGTCATTTGCCCTTCCGGTTCATATTTACCTGAGTCTTTGTTTTTCCAGTACCCGAATTTATACAACGAGGGCTTCAGGCTCCGCACCAGCTTTGTTGTATCCCCTTCGTAAAAACCTTCCAGGTAATCGAAGCAGGCTTTTTCCACTTTTTGTTTATCTGCCTGTGCAAATACAGGTTGTTGCCACAATAATGCCAGCAGGATGATCAGTATGCTCTTCATGGTTACATATTTTGCTTTCCAAAAGTTGCAACAAATTATCGAACCGGCATTACCGTTGGTGGAATAATACGAAGCTGAATGCTAATGGCTGAACGCTCAAAGCTCATTTATCCACTGTAGAAGCGAAGGAGGAAAGCTTTAAAACATATACTCCGGGGCAGCTATTCCCTTGCAGCGCAGGTAAGTAATGGCCTGCCCGCGGTGATGGGTGATATGGTCGAGGGTGGCATGAAAACCCCTTATAGCAGCCTCATCCGTTTTTTTGCGAACGGTTTCACCGAGTGAAGCATAGGCTTTTTCCAGGTTGGCCGTCACCGACTTCTTGTCATTGTTAACAACAGGCGGCGCCCATTCCATCTTTTCACCTTTTACATAATTGGATTCCCACCATTCAATGCCATACGCGATATGGTTCAGCAATTCGCCAAAGCTCCAGATATCGTTCGCGGGTTTGAATGAATAATCTTTGTCGGGCATGGCTGCAGCCACCTGCAGCGTGTACTGTTTTGAATTTTCCAGCGTCGCTGATAATTGCTCTTTCATATATAAGTTATTTTATGCAGCGAAACTATGCGGATAGGCAGGGAATGACTTAAGGAATCCTGCTATTTTTAAAGCAACACCGTTTCTTTGGCTGTTCGGTAATGGGATGGCGGGCAGGCGTATTTATTCCTGAAAGCGGCGGTAAAATATTCGATACTGTTAAAGCCCGAAGTAAAAGCGATATCCGCCACCGGTAAAGTTGTATTACGTAAAAGCATAGCCGCCTGTTGCAGCCGGATGCCCAGCAGGAACTGGTGAGGGGAGGAGGAAGTAAAGATCTTAAACAAGCGGCTGAAATGAAACGGGCTCACATGACAATGCGAGGCCAGGCCCAACAGGGAAATGTCTTCTGTAAAATGCTCCGTAATGTATTCTTTAGCCCGTTCTATGGTGACCAGGTGGTTTTTCTTCAGCTTCCTGTTGATACGGGTATCGGGTTGATAGTCGGAAGCCACCGAAAGCACTTTCCTGATCATATCTATGACCAGGTTATCCGTTTGCAGTTTGCCGGCCGGTCTGTTGCGGATCGATTGCAGGATGTAAAAGTGCAGGAATTCTGTTTCGGTGGTGGTGCGTACCAATGTGGAATGAAGGTCGTTGTTGGTAAACAACCCGGAGTGGCCATAATGCTCCTTCAATTGCTGGTAAAAATCCATTTTGAATTCAAAAATGGTACACTCATCCGGAACGGTGTGTGTATGTGTAACGGTGCGTTCATATCCTGGTTTGGTGATGAGGATACAACCGCTGTAGGAGTCGAGTGAGTGACGGAAAACATTGAATAAAAAATTTCCTTTGCGTACAAAGCTGATGGCAAAAGACTGGCTGTATTCCGGTTTGGAAGTGCGGCAATCATTGCACCGGCACCGGAAATCGAGGATGCGGTAAAAATCGGATTCAAATAAAGTGTGAATATCCGCCTGCATAAGGGAATAAAATTACCTCTTTTTTAAAATAGGGCTTTCACCTTTCTGTCCACCCGCAGCACAGATTGCTGCTGAAACATGGTTTTATACCAGTAACGCAGGCTATCGATCTGTTTGGAGATCAGCGGGGATTTTTTATAAAAACAAATGACCTGGTAAGTGGGTTCTGTGATCAGTTTTCTGGCATCGGGATCATACCAGTTGCCGGTTACGTTCACCACGGTGCTGCCCTCTTTAAACACTTTACTGATATAATTTTCTTTGAACGTATTCCATTCTGCTTCTGTTACCATGCCGCCGGTGGGTTTTGCCTGTCCGAAATAGAGGTTGGTTTCCATCATGCGCTGCGGGGAGCAGGATGTGATGAGCAGGCAAAGGATAAGCAATTTATACATCGGCAGGAAGTTTATTGTACAGGAAAATTGATCAGGCAATTTACACCTTAGGCAATAATTCAAATTCAAATACTTTTTGTTGTTTTACTTCTTTAAAACCCTGCTGTCTGTAAAACTCATGCGCTTCATTCCGTATCACATTGGCTTTTACTCTCAGCACCGTAACATGATTATCACGGGCCCATTGTTTGACTTTTTCTATCAGCTGTTTCCCGATCCCTTTTCGGTGGTAGGTGGTGTCGATGATGAGCCCGCTGATTTCACAAACAGGGCCTGTGGTGAGATGTACTGAAAGGATGATACCGGTCCAGCCGATCACCCTGCCTTTGTGCTCGGCCACCAGGATGGTTTCATGACGGCTTTGCATAATCAGGGCCAGGTTTTTTCGTGTATCCATTTCCGTTACCGGGTACCCGAGCTGGCCGGTAAGATCTGTTAATGCAGCCACATCTTTTTGTTCAGCGAAACGAATATGAATATCCATGGACAAAATTTAGAGTGATAAAAGTACATCATTGACCGGCGGCCATTGCGGGGGCTGGTCATGGATAATAACTAATCAAAAAATAATGCTCTGTTCATTTTTATTATCTTGTATATCCTTTTCAGCGGGTGTAACGGGCGGGGCAAAGGCAGCGTCATATCTCCAAACTGCAAGTATGTTTAAAATACGATATCTTCCTTTTGTTTTTATCTTGTTGATAGTCAACGGATCTTTATTCGGGCAAACCAGCCAGTTTCAGCGCCCTTCGGCTATCAGTGATGTTCATATCGTATATAAGTACCAAAAATCGAATTGGGATGGCACTCATGCCTCTACTATTTTTCTTTATGTGGCCGATAGCAACCGGCTGGAATCCTTCAAATGGGCGGAAGGGGAAAAAGAAGCCACGCTTGTTACGGCCGTGGTGGATTGGAACACTTTTTCTGTAGCGGAATTTATCAATCATAAATTGCGGAGCGGTCAATCTCCGGAACTGGTGGCCAGGTTAAGTACCGAAAGGGGAAAAACATTGCAGATCGAAGTGGGGCCCATGCGGGATTCGTTGCAGATTGCTGATCTTCCCTGGCAGAGTTATGATTTTGATTTTGCAGGGCTGGGTTTTACCTGGCGTGCTTTAAAGGATAAGAAAGAACCTTTTTATTTTCATATTGCGGATGCAGGGCTGGTAAACGGTAATGTGGCATTTGTGAATAAAGGCCGTGTAAACGTTACATACACCGGTATTGAAAAAGCGGCCGGAAGACAGTGTTATAAATATCGGGTGGACGGGGAGGGGCTGGAAAACAGGGGCGGTGATATCTGGATCGACCCGGTCAATTTTATGATCATTCAGTATAAGATCGACTTGCCGGATGAACCGGGTTTTAGCAACGGCATGCTGAAGCTGGTGAGCACCTATTATGTTACGCCGGGGGAATGGGAAGAATTTAAAAAGAAGAGCCTGGAAAACTAAGTTGTGAATAGTGGGTAGTGGGTAGTGAATAGTGAATGGTGAATAATCCGCAGCCATTTTCACTGGGCGTTTAGTATACCTTCCGGAATACCATCACCCCTTCACCGGGACCGCTGCGCAGTTTCATAATTTCTTTGGATAATTCCACCACAAAGAAACTGTTTTCTGTTCCGGTATTGGTTTGAATATACAGGATGCTGTTGTTTTCAAGCAGTTTAAAATCGCCACCGGACACATAGACCTCAAAAGCGCCATCCTTTATTTTGGTAACGGTAAATGATTTGTTCTCAAAAAATGTAATGGACATTCCGGTGTTAGGATCAGTGAATTGATCGGGGTTATCGAAGAATTTTTCGTTGAAAGTAATAGCAGGTTTGGCGGCACTGTCTGTTTTTTCATATACCCAGCGGCCGGAGATAGCCTTCACATTTTTATCCATGCAGGAAAAAAAGCCCACCAACAAAAGAAGTATCAACCATCTCATAGACAGGGAAGGTAAAGGATTTTGGTGACAGGATAAATTCGATAGAGATAATCTTAAAACTCCAGAAGAGATAAAAATTAATTTTTGCGTTGATCTTCGACTGCGGTTTTTCCCCATGCTTTAAAAGCTTTCATCTCCTGGTCGGATAATGTATCGCTGATAAAAAAAACTTCTGTAGAGGCATACAATTTTTCACGGCCAACCCTATAGTCAAAGAGTTTGACCAATGTGCAGTTAATTTTCCGGCTGAATTTTTTTTCCAGGGAGAATAATGTTCCTTTATTATCACACCGGAAAAGACCAATGAGATAGCCTTTCCCGGGGTTCTTGAAAGTATAGTTAAACCGGTATCTCTTGTAAGAGATTTTATCGATTACCGTATCCGTAAGTGGAACGGGTTCGCCGGATATAACCGGGGCCTTTTCTGAAAATACATTCCAGCCTTCCCTTCCGTTTGTCAGCGAATCCGGTAACGGAAACTTATCGAAATATATTGCAGTATCTGAGAATGATTTGTAGTCGAAAACAGTCTTTGTATGCGGATTATAGTATCGGTATTGCCGGAGAGGGTATGACATAGTAGTAACACCTGATTTCGTTACAATGTTAATCCCTGTGATTTTCTCAACGATACAACTGTCATAATACCAGATATTGTTATGATAAGTGATCTCCGGCTTGCCCTCTTTGTCAAAAATATTGAGAGTTTTTTGGATCATGCCTTTGTTGCTATTATTCGATTGTGAACAGCTGGTACAAGTTAAAAGCGCAAATAGAATAGTAAACGTAATTAATTTTACTGTTGTCATAAACCAGCTTTCGTTTGAAAATTAAAGGCGGAATAGGTATCCGCCTTTAGTTAGAAATTGTCTATGGAAATACTTCCTGGAAAGCCCAGGATTTTGTATTTATTAGGCCGTGCATTTGCTGTCCATCATAATTTAGATTCCCAACTAATGTAATCGAAGCAGTTTGGGCAGATGCTGATGTATTATGTGATGTTTCCCACCAAACATCAGTTGGTAAAGTACAAAAGTTACAGGTTGACCAATTGTGTGTGAGACTCGTAAAATATCCGCCTTGTGGATAATTTGAATTTTTCTTCCCTTTAGCTGTTTCTACTGACTTTATTTCACCCACACCTGTTCCATCCGGGTTACTTAAAAAAGTCCATACCAGAGTGTGTATTCTTTCCACTTCATCACCCCCCTCTTCACCACCACCGCCACCTCCGCAGCCGATCAGGTAGGTTCTGCCATTGGTTGAGAAGGATCCTTTGCAGGGCTGCTCCCCACCATTACAGAAAGAATAAAGATATTCCCATGTGGTAGATCCATCGGGGTAGTAAGTAACCCACCAAACATCATAACATTCAATGTTAGTCTTACCTGTACTGGATGTTTGAGGCTTGCGCTCCACAACGCTATGCGATTTTAATCTCCCTTTTTCATAGCTCATCTCATACAATAGATCATCTGAAACAGTAAGAAAGGTGAGGGTGCCAGACAGATCATCTCTTTCAGAGTTATAAAATCTTGTGAAGAAACCGTTCTCAAGGGTTTTAAAAGCACTATTGATGGCAGGAAGGTATTGTACAATATTCCCTTTTCGGATCTTGCCCTCTTTATCCACTATGAACAGTACATAATTTACAGGGTTTTTCCCCTTATTATTTTCTGTTTTGTAAGAAGGATTTACAGATGCCACCAGCATGGTTTCACCGGTATATAAATCTTCTTCATGTAAAGTGCTCCAGTTAATGTTATTGCGGAGCGATTCAATTTTCTGCGATCTGTCGCCGGTTACTTTCGATGCTTGTTCCTCTAACCACTCATTTACTTTAGGTCCCAGGTTTGTATGGGAGCCACCCGGCCCACGTGGGACATCTGTTGGATCCTTCTTACAGGATGAAATTACCAGGAATGTGATCAGAAAAGGAGCCAGGAAGGCCCTTCTTGTTAAAGTTAGCTGGTTCATAGATTTAGATTAATAATTAAGAAATAGCTCTAAATCTACAGATAGCGATGACCCGGTGTGAAACTTTTCGACGAGAGAGTGTTTTGGTTCGTTAAAGCCGGTTTTTGGTACTGCAAATACTTTTACAAAGTATATAATCTGCGCCCTTTTGGCCCAATGATTGAGTCCACAGTACTTTTGTAAATTGCTTATTACTGATGATACAACCCCCGGAACTGAAATTACTGGCGCCCATGGAAGTGGCAAATGGTGTTCAATCCACCACGCATAAGGTATGGGATATACTCTATGCCAGCTATAAAGGAGATATGGATACCGTGCATGAATTGGTGGAAGAATGCCCTGAGCTGATCTATGCCCAGTATAATTATACCCCGCCCATTCATTTTGCCGTAAGGGAGGGACATGCCCCATTGGTAAAATACCTGCTGACACATGGGGCACTGGCACCTGATTATAAAATATATCCTTTCCAGGAAAGCCTGCTCACCATTGCCAACGACCGGAGATATTATGAAATAGCCTGGATGCTGGAAGATTACCTGGAACATCCTGAACGCTGCCGCTACACAAAAGATACCGGGGCTATTCAATACCCTTTTACATCGCTGCAACTGGAATTGCAAAAGGCTGTGGATAAAGAAGACCTGGCAACAACAGAAAAATTATTGAAAACGCATCCTGGTTTGGCGGAATATGAATTTTATTTCTGGGGTGAGGGTATTCTCACTTTTGCTGCCAAACATTATAACCGGGCCATGGTGGACCTGTTGCTGCAATACGGGGCTAAAATACCGGCAATATTGAAGTGGGGGCAGTTCTATTATTTTGAACGGCTGGATGGCGCTGCTTATATGATGGAAAAGGGAATGGACCCCAATACCCAGAGCTGGCATGGTGTAACGTTGCTGCACGATATGGCGCAAAAAGGCTATATGGAAAAAGCAGAGTTATTGATTCGTAATGGTGCAGATTTGAACAGGATCGATGAAGAATATCAAAGTACGCCGCTGGGTATGGCGGCAAGATGGGGGCATACAGAGATGGTAAAATATTTACTTCAATGCGGAGCTGATCCCGGTTTGGGCGGAAGGGTATGGTCTGCACCGCTGGCATGGGCTACCAGTAAGGGGCATGATGATATTGAGCGAATGCTCCATCATGCACTTCCCTGATCTTCGTTTCATTTTTTCAGTTTCATCCGCAGCAGCGGATAATTTTTACCCTGATCGTCTTTGTCGGTACGCTCATACACTTCAAAACCGGCTTTTTGATAAAAATGAACTGCATTTGTGTTTTGTTCATTCACATCTACTTTGTCGGCACCCAGTTGCGTGATGGCAAATTGCGTAAGCCGCTTGCCTAATCCTGAACCAAAGTTATCGGGGTCTAAAAACAGCATTTCCATTTTTTGTTCGGCCACGCCGATAAACCCGCCTACCTGGTCATTTTCATTCACCAGGCAATATACAGGGAAGGCGGTAAAGTCGATACCCTGAACAGCTTCTTTAATCTCGTTAAAGTCTGATGGTTTCAGAAAATCATGTGTGGCCAGTACTGACCTTTCCCAGACAGTGACCAACTGCTGTTTGTATTTCTGTTCGAAGGGTTTGATGGTAAATGAAGGGGGTGGCATTGTGGTAGGAAGATTTCCTGCTGAACAAGAGGTGATCAATTCCGGATTTTAAGAATGGTTCTTTTTTTCACCAGCCGGTTGTCTTCCGTTTTAAGAACTACATGGTACCAATTGTTTTCCGGAGTATCTACCGTAAAAATATCTCCCCTGACATGTTCTTTCACTGCCGTTTCATAAGATTTTACCATCATGCCTTCCGGGAACCAACCCACATCTCCGGAGCCGCTTCCATCCATCGAATATTCTTGTACTAAATTATAAAAGAAATCTCCTTTTTTGTACCTGCTGATAATAAGGCTTCGCAAACTATCAATTTGGGCTTTGGTTAGCTGATTGCCATCCAGGTAAATATAACTGGCCCTGAACTCAAGGAAAGCGGCTGTATCAACAATTTTAAAGGAATATTTGTCCAGTTTAAATGTATAGCCAACCGATTTATCAAATAATAGCATTGTAATATCGGATGTGTCTTTATTGGAATAAATGTCGAATAATTTAGCTCCGGATCCCTGGTATGTTTCTATTAGTTTTCTGGCCTGATCCACATTCTTTGTTTCGTTGAAAATTTTAACAGGTACCTGCGCCATTACCAGAAAGGTTATATGCAGGAAAAGCAAAGCCAATAGTACAGGTTTCATATGTGCCCTAATTATTAGTATGTTGTAAAATTACGGGTTGATCTTCATCTAATCAGGGATATAATAACATACTATTCAGCATTGGCAAAGTGTACTTCCTGTCGGCCTTTTCAGTGACCACCCCGAAAAATATATTTGAAAAAAATTTGCGTAGTTAAGTGACTACACATATATTTGTAGTCAAATAGCTTCATAATGAACCTGAGAAGAGACGTTTTTCAAGCCATTGCCGACCCCACCCGCCGGGCCATATTAATGCTGGTGGCTTCGCAATCCATGACAGCCGGCGCCATTGCGGCCAACTTTGATACGGCCAGGCCCACGGTGTCCAAACATTTACAGATACTCACCGAATGTGAACTGCTGGAGCAGGAGCAAAACGGGAGAGAGATCTATTATCATTTCAATGCCCAAAAAATGAAAGAAGTAGCCGAATTTATTGAGCCCTTCCGCAAAATGTGGGACGACCGGTTCAATAAACTGGAAAACATCATGAAAAAATATAAAAGAAAATAATATGGAACGTAAAACCAAAGTCACTGCCGGAGAAGGGAAACAGGATATCCTGATCACCCGTGAATTTGATCTGCCGGTTGAATTACTGTTCACTGCGCATGTGGAGGCTGATATTTTTGAACAGTGGATGTCGCATGAATATGGCACCACCAAAGTGCTGAAACTGGAAGCTAAGCCACATGGAGGCTGGCAGTTTCAAACCTCCGATGCACAGGGAAATATATTATTCAGCGCCAATGGAGTGATCCATGCACTTATTCCGGACCGGCAGATCGTACGCACATTTGAAATGGAGAACACGCCTTTTCCCGTTCAGCTGGAGTTCCTGGAATTTGTAAAGCTTTCCGGGGAGACCAGTGAACTCAGGATGCAGATTGTTTACCAGTCGCCCGAATTCAGGGACCAGATGCTGAAGCTGCCCTTTGCCCAGGGCCTGGATATGGCACATAATCGTTTACAGGAAACCGTTAGTAAATTAAAATAACCAATATGAAAAAGAGAGATAAGATCATTTACTGGATCGCCACCACCTGGCTGGCATTAGGCATGTTGTCCACCGGCATCGTACAATTGATGCAAACCAAAGACGAAACAGCACTGATGGCCCGCCTGGGTTTTCCTGTATATATGCTGTCCATCATGGGTGTATGGAAAATTCTGGGTGTGGTGGCTGTATTAATTCCTAAATTTCCCCTTATAAAAGAATGGGCTTATGCGGGATTTTTCTTTGTGATGACCGGGGCGATCATTTCTCATGCCGCCATGGGAGATGAGGCCAAAGAATATTTCGGGCCTGCTTTGTTGCTGGCCTTAACGGTGATATCCTGGTATTTCAGACCGGCAGACAGGAAACCTGCTTTTATTTACGCATAATTGTATCGTATGAATCCAAAAGTTGATTTTTATTTCCACCAGGGAAAATGGGAGAAAGAACTGGAACAAATGAGGAAGATCGCATTGAGCTGCGGCCTGGATGAGAAACTAAAATGGGGTTGCCCCTGCTATACTCTTGGAGAAAAGAATATTGTTTTGATACACGTATTTAAAGATTACTGTGCTTTCCTGTTCTTCAAAGGGGCGTTGCTGAGCGATCCCGGATCCATCCTTATCCAGCAAACAAAAAACGTGCAGGCCGCCCGCCAGCTCAGGTTTACGAATGTGAAGGAGATCGGAAAACTGGAGAAAACGATCAAAGCCTGTATTTATGAAGCCATAGAAGTGGAGAAAGCCGGGCTGCAAGTCAAATTAAAAAAGACAGCAGCCTTTGACATGCCGGATGAATTTAAAAACAGGCTGAAGAAGAGCGCAGCATTGAAAAAAGCTTTTGAAGCATTGACACCCGGAAGGCAGAGAGGATATCTTCTTTATTTTTCTTCTGCCAAACAATCTAAAACCCGTGAAGACAGGGTGGAAAAGTATGTGCCCAGGATCTTAAAAGGGAAGGGGCTGGAAGATTAATTTTTAAAACATATTGCAATATGAAAAGCGCTAAAAAGAAACTGTCAGCCGAACAGCAGAAGGAATTGCTTAGTATTTTAAAAACACGTTTTGAGAAAAATATGGGCCGCCATAAGGGCATTGAATGGGCCAAGGTACAGGCCAGGCTGGAAGCGAAACCGGATAAACTCTGGTCGCTGGATGATATGGAAGTAACCGGTGGCGAACCGGATGTGGTGGGATTGGATAAAAAGACGGGGGAATATATTTTTTATGATTGTGCTGCAGAAAGCCCGAAGGAGCGGAGAAGTGTTTGTTATGACCATGAAGCTTTAGAGAAAAGAAAAGAACATAAGCCAAAGAACAGCGCCGTGAATATGGCGGCTGATATGGGAATCGAAATGCTGACAGAAGAACAATACCTGGAGCTGCAAAAGCTGGGAACATTTGATGCCAAAACATCCAGTTGGCTGAAAACTCCTTCAGAGGTCCGCAAACTGGGCGGTGCCATCTCCGGTGAGTTCCGCTTTGGCCGTACTTTTATTTACGCCAATGGCGCCGATTCTTATTTTGGGGCGAGGGGGTTCAGGGGGATGTTGAAAGTATAGGTATTTTGTTCGGTACTGAGTTGCTCCCGAAATTTCGGGACTCAGGACAACGGAGTTTAGTGGTACAGGCTTTATTTTACTTGTTAATTTCCGGTAAGCTGCCTGTTGTATTCATCTTCATTGAAACTGCTTGCTGATTGTTTGATAAGACCTTTTTCATCCAATTGCCAGACATCATATCCGCTGATATGTAGTTTTTTCACCGTTCCGTTCGGAGCGGTATAAGTGCCCATTAAGGTCCAGTGGAACGTAGTGCCTTTTGAAGTTGTGGCGAGGCTGTCCATGAACAGGGCCAGGTCCGGAAAAGCTGTCATGAAATCTCTTGCTCCTTTAGCAATGGCCTCTCTGCCTATAGCCGGCGCCCTGCCATTTGATGAGGCAGAGGCATTTTCAGCATAGAGTTCTGCTACATTTTCCGGCTTGTGGCTGCACCAGGCCTGGGCATATTTTTTTCCAAAGTCTGCCAGGTTATTTTTCTCCAGTGTTTCCTTATTGGTAGTGCCGGTATCAGGCAGTTTGGGATCCTTGCCGTTTGGGGTATTAGTGCAACCCATAACAAATGCTGCCAGGACACCCATCCATGAAAAAAAGTAGTTTTTTACAATTGATTTCATTGTTAAGTTGAATAGGGGATTAGTAAAGCTGCTGAAGGGCAGATTTTAAAAGCAGGCGAACTGTTTTTAAAACATCAAAGGCCCGGAACAGCTACTTACCTTTATTTGGTGTATGAAGTTAGGTACTTTTAAAAAATGGGGGTAGTCCGAATGCCCCGGTTCCCGTCTCAAGAACCGGAATTACTTCATGGTGCCGGTTTAAACTTTTACACCGAATAAATAACCCACCAAAGCAGACAATCCCATGGCAATAGTGCCCCAAATTGTAATTCGTAATATTGATTTTTTGATGCTGGAACCACCTGTTTTTGCAGAAATGGTGCCTAAAACAATTAAAAACAAGATCGTAAACCCGTAGAGCCAATACTCAATACTGGTTACAGGGGCTATAAGAGTAACTGCCAATGGCAGGATACCTCCGGCAGTAAAAGCAGCGCCTGAAGCAAAGGCTGCCTGTAAAGGATTTGCCTTGCTCATTTCGGTGATACCCAGTTCATCCCTTACATGTGTTCCCAGGGCATCCGCTTTTGTCAGCTCTTCTGCAACGAGTAATGCCGTTTCTTTTTTCAATCCTCTTTTTTCATAGATCTGGGCTAAAATCTGCAGTTCCTCTTCCGGCATTTCTGCCAATTCTTTTGCTTCCCGTTCAATGTCAGATTTTTCAATATCTGTTTGTGAGCTAACGGATACATACTCACCTGCTGCCATGGATAAGGCCCCGGCCACCAAACCGGCCACAGTGGCTAAAACAATCGGCGCTCTTTCAGAACTGGCAGCAGCAATACCAATGGCAAGACTTGAAATGGAGATGATCCCATCATTGGCACCTAAAACGGCTGCTCTTAACCAATTACTTCTATGAATGTAATGGGGGTCTAAATAGTTGTCGATGGTTAACTCTTTCATTGTTTTTGGGTGGTTATTTTAAATTCGTCATATGAGCAGTATTTACGGCTATGCCCCGAAAGTTCGGTATCAGCTGATTAAAGGTACTGAAGTTGGAAATATTTCCTGTTTCATACCAAATGCCTTGGTTCGTGAGACAGGCACCATGATGCAGCACAGATCCTTCATTTTTGCCAACAGGTCATATGTTATTCATTCGCCTTTTTCAGTCTTTTTGTCGTTATAGCCATGTGAGTAAATACCCAATTAATGAACCCCCCAAAACCACAAAAGCACTGTTTAATTTCTTGTATCCAAATGCGACGGCTATACTTAAAACTGCAATAAAAATTGTTCGCCAATCTGTAATTGTCTCTTTTCCAAGAGCAAAGCAAACTGCTACAATAATTGCTACAGAAGCCACATTAACCGCGTCAAGAAATGCGGAAAACAATTTTGAGTTTCGCATTTTCTTTACAATTGGATTGAGCAAAGCAACAAAAACAAATGATGGTAAAAATATAGCTATTGTAGAAATGATGGCTCCTGTCAAACCGTTGATTTGATAGCCGATAAAAGTAACAGAGGAAAAAACGGGCCCGGGCGTGAATTGTCCAACCGCTATCGCATCAATTAATTGTTGCCTGGTTAAAAGTCCCGTTGAAACTAATTCTGTGTCGAGGAATGCAAACAAAACATAACCACTACCGTAAATTATTGCACCGATTTTCAGGAAAATCCAAAATAAGCTGGCGTTAGTTGCTGAAAGAATGGTAATGCTGGTAGTTTGCAATAAAGAGAATGGCAGGAAACTGTTAAAATTATTTTGCTTATTATTTTTTACGTAAGCTAAAAGCAAAGCAAAAAGCCCGGATCCGAACATCAAATAAATTTCGTTGATGTTGAGCAATGATCCCATTAAAACAATCATTCCGATAATTACTAATTCGGTTGATTTCAGAGATTTTTTAGCCAATGGGAAAATGGCCCCCAATATAATTGCAATAATGGCAGGTTTAATACCATAAATAAAGGGTTGTACTTCGGGAAGTTGCCCATATAATTTGTAAAGCCATGCTAAAATTCCGGTTATTAATACCGCCGGCAGAATAAAACAAAGTCCTGCTACTATCAAACCTTTCCAACCGCCTTTCTCGTATCCGATATGGATTGCCATTTCGGTGCTATTCGGTCCGGGAATTAAATTTGTAGCGCCGATCAGGTCAAGGAAATGTTGTTCGGTCAGCCAATTTCTTTTAGCAACCACTTCGCCCTGCATCAATGCTATATGTGCGGCCGGGCCCCCAAAACCGATAGTGCCAAGTTTTAAAAAAAGTTTGGCAATGTCTTTTATAGCTGCTTTATTTTCCGCCATTCATCATCTTTTTGTCCACAGACCGGGCGCCACCACCCCTGATTAATAGAAAAATACTGCCTAAAAGCATTGCCCAGTCTGTTCTGCTTTCGTGCAGCAATTCCCAAAAACCTTTTTCCTGGAAGACTTCTGATTTAGTCGTTGCAAGTGCAACCAGCATAATAATAATTAAAGGAATACTTGCTAATCGTGTTAACAAGCCCAATAGAATCAATACGCCGCAAAGTATTTCCAAAGCGCCCACAAAACTCCCTAAAAATTCGGGTGCGGGCAAACCAATTTTTTCAAATCGTCCTGCTCCACGCATGGCGGGAAATAAAAACTTCTGTATTCCTTCGGAAAAAAAAACGGCGCCAACAACCAGGCGGATGATGATTGTTGTTTTCGAATTGTCTGTATAAATGAGTTTTTTGAACAACTTACTTTTTAATTGAAGATAGCCTTTCTGTTGGGATTTGAACACTAAAAAACGGCACTTTCTCCATGGCGTGGCAATTGTTACAGCTGACAGTCAATGCTTGAAAATATTTATTGAAAATAACAGTGTCTTTTTTTTCTATTGTTTTTTTCATTTCCGGCAAAACATAAGTTAAAAAGTGTTCGGCAGATTTTGCTCTTTTGGGTCTTCGTTCCAATCCGTTTTCAATAGTGATTTTTATTTTTTCTAATTGATAGCTGGCATATTCCCAATTTTGGTCTTGTCCTGCCCAATACAATTCCTGATAACGATAACCGGTTTCAACCATAGCGTTGTCAAAACCACGAAAATGTTTTTCAATGGTTTTGATTTGGTCAGCGTCAGTTCCTTTAATCCAATCTCCTTGTGCGTTTTCTTTCTCTGTCTGTTGGTTGCAGGCAAAAAGCCCAAGTGTTAAAAGGAGAATTATTATTTGTTTCATTTTGACTTATTATGTTAGAGCTGTTGCTCATAGGGTGACATATAAAATTGAAGGATTGGCGGTCCCGGCTTATGCCTGGACAAGGTGAGGCGGTATTTTATGTTCAGTTTGCCCGATGCCGCTGCCGGTTAAAGATACAAAGCTCATGTTAATTCTGTCGTGTCTTATTCTTTGTCTGCCTGGTTGCGGGGGCTATATCGGCGAACATCTTCATCCTTAATTTCAAGCCTGGGTAGTGTATCAGTTCGAATACATTGCAAGCCTTTAAAAGATTAATTTCTGTGTTTCAGTGACTCAGTGGCAATAAATATAGCCACAGAAGCACACCTGCCTGCCGGCAGGCGGGGAAACACTGAAACTTATACACTCCCCAAGCCTGAGTAATTTACTAAGGGCAACGTTATTGGGGGAACACTACGGGCACCAGGGTACCAGCCCTGAGTTGCACCTATTTTGCCTGTGCAGGAAACTCAAGGTAGCATTTCTACAGGAACCCCGTTATTTTCCGGATCAGCCCTGCAGCATTTGGGAAGCCAATAAATTTTCCAGGTTGGTTATGCTCATGGTGAATCCTTCTTTGAAACCCATTTCAATCATTCTCTGCATGCGTTCGGCTGATTCGTTATAAATAGTGATCCGTACAGTTGTCCTCCCGTCTTTTTCACTAAAATTATAATCCCACTCAGAACCCGGCAATTCTGGGTTTTCATCTTTGTCTGCAAAAGCATTCAGCATTTTGAAATGGGTTTTGGGGCTGATGGATATGTATTGCTGAATGGCCCATCGTTCCAGGCCTTCCGGGCTTACCATGGCATAAAATCTTCGTCCGCCCACCCGGAAGTCCATATATTTTGTTCTGGAGCTCCATGGTTTAGGGGCCACCCACTGGTCCAGCATTTCTGCCTTGGTAAATGCATTCCACACCAGTGCGAGCCCGGCATCAAATTCCCTGGTTATGTATACTGTTTTTGTTTCTTTGTCCATCGTAAAATCAAACAGCAATTGGGGTTTCATTTTTTTTGTTTTTTTATGTTGGATAATACTTTGTCGAGCTGGTTAAACTGGGTTTCCCAGATTTTGCGGAAGGGGGCCAGCCAGTTGTCCAGTTCCTGCATTTTTTTGGGGTTAAAGTGGTAATAAATTTCCCTGCCGGAATACTCGGGTTTGATCAGGTCACATTCGTGCAACACTTTAATATGTTTGGATACGGCCTGCCGGGTCATATCAAATTTTTCAGCCATGGCATTGGGTGTTAATGCCTGCAGGGCAATAAAAGATAAAATGGCCCGGCGGGTGGGGTCTGCAATGGCCTGGAATATGTCTGGTTTCATTGTTCAGGATTTAATTACGCAACTTACAGGTTGCAAATATATATGCAACATTCGGGTTGCGCAAATTTATTTTTCGTTCTTTTTTTGGGGTAATTACAATGGCTTTTTAAAGCGGCCCAACGGCTACGCTTGGGCGATTCCGGCCTTTATTATTAAGCTCATTTCAATTCTGAAAGTATTAGCTTTTTCTGCTTAAATGTATTCTTCATTGCTTTATCTCTAATTGCAGGGTCATCGCTGTTAATAAGGTCAAAATATTCAACCGGAACCACCTGCCACGACAAACCATATTTGTCTTTACACCAGCCACAAGAACCTTCTTCTCCACCGTTTGAGGTCAACGCACCCCAGTAATAATCCACTTCCGCCTGGTCTTTGCAATTAATAACAAAGGAAACAGATTCATTAAACTTGAAGTAGGGGCCTGCGGCTAAAATACTAAATTCAATATCGCCAATTTCCATAACCGCGGTTTCGAAGCTATCCTGGCCACCTTCTATATTTTCCTGGGGGGGATTCTTGTATTGGCGAAATTCTTTCATTTTGCCATTTTTGAAAATAGAAAGGTAATAATCCACTACTGCTTTTGCATCTTTATCAACCCAAAGACAAGGTGTTATTTTTTGAGTAATCATATCCGTTTTTTTTACTAAGGTTTGATTGGCAGTTGTATCTATGTTATTGTTTTTGTGAGCATCCTGCCGGGCATCCCCACAAGCCATTAAACCCGCTATCACGAATGCGGACAACAATTTAGGTTTATACTTTTTCATTACGTTATTTATTTAATGTGGATAATAAAATCCCTAATTCGTTTAATGTCATGGTGAAGCCCTCTTTGAAGCCCATTTGTATAATTATTTCAATGTCGGCCAGTGTTTTAGTTTTTATGACCATACTTACTTTTGTTACCCGGTTGCCACCGGGGCCGTTTTGTTCACTAAAATTCAATTCCCATTCTGCGGTTGGTAATTCGGTATTAATGTTTTCGTCTTTGTCGGTAAAAGAAGACAACCATTTTATTTTGGTTTTGGGGTTTATTAAAGTGTATTTTTTCGCCCCCCAGAATTCCTGTCCTTCAGGCCATACCATCGCATAAAATCTTCGTCCACCTACTTCAAAATTCATTATTTTGGTTTTTGAAACCAGGGGTTTTGGCGCCCACCACTGGTCAAGGATTTCCTGTTGGGTAAATGCATCCCAAACCAATGAAAGTTCTGCATCAAATTCCCTGGTTATTAAAACCGAGTGGGTTGATTCGTCAACCCTGAAATCAAATAGTAAGTTGTTTCCTCCCGCACTTGCGGGACGGGATTTCTCTTCGTTCATCATTTTTTGGTCTTTTTAATTCCTGATAGCAGGTGGTCTAATTGATTAAACCGGGTTTCCCGGATTTTGCGGAATAGGGCCAGCCAGTTGTCAAGTTCCTGCATTTTTTTGGGAGTAAAGTAGCAATAAATTTCCCTGCCGGAATACTCTAGTTTGATCGGGTCACATTCGTGCAACACTTTAATATGTTTGAGTACGGCCTGCCGGGTCAAGTCAAATTTTTCAGCCGTGGCATTGGGGGTTAATGCCTGCAGGGCAATAAAAGATAAAATGGCCTGGAACAGATCTGGTTTCATTATTCAGGGTTTAATTACGCAACTTACAGGTTGCAAATATATATGCAACATTCGGGTTGCGCAAATTTATTTTTCGTTCTTTTTGGAGAGGGGTAAATAACAGGCTGAAGGAAGTGATTTTGGTTTGTTATGTAATGGTGCCCAAAGGGTAGCGTATCTAATAGCTTTTTAAGTTACGGCAGATTATTTCTGAAGATGGAAAAGTGGTTTTTCATCCGGCTGGTCTACTTTATAGAGCAATATAATTGGATATAAGTAGAAGTTAACTATTGAGAATGTGTTTGAAATAAATTGGTTCGTGAGACACGAACCATGGCGTATGGATAAGCCGCTGTCGGCTTCAGTAATTGCATACAAGTCATTTCGATATTGCCTATTGCCTTTGCCTAAAACAGTTCAAAGTATCTTTTATTTCTCTCAATTGCTCTTCGAGGTTGGCTCCTCTAAAAAGTTTAGAATAAATGGTTCCATGGCTGCCTATTGGAATAAACAATGGTTGTTTTGAAAGTAAGCTGATGCTTTTAAGTAAAAGTCTTCCATAATTATTGCTTTCAACAACGAGGTATTTGTTTTGAATAGTCGCTTCGATTTGGTCGCAAATTGTATGAGTCGAAATGAAACTTTTTACACTGACTGAATCTGACAAGTCCAGATCAATATTTTGAGCTGTTAGCGTCGTCGTCAAGAGTATGGCTAAAAAGGTCACAAAAAATCTCATAATATTATTTTTCTTTCGTAGTCGGACTCCACCCAATTATTGCAGCCAACTCAAAAATATGAGAAAGTTCTAGTGATACAATGCCATCCCATTTTTATGGTATTTTTGGACATTTATCAATGAGTCAGGTCTTTTAAGTGCCTGGCTAAACGGCTACCAGGTGGTTTTAATTTTTAACAGCCCCGCTCAGCAGCTCAGCTGTAGTGGTCCGGCGGGGTGGATTGTCGAAAAAATCATACAGCATTTGTTTGAACCACTCTGGTCTTTCGCTGTAAACGAAATGGGTGGTGCCCGGCAAAATACTTAATAAGGCCCCGGGAATATTTTTGAAGATCTCCATCGTATGCTCTATCCGTATAGCATCCCTGTCGCCTGCCATGATCAGCACATCACTTTTTATTTTCCAAAGATCACTTACAGGAATATGCGGTTGCTCCACCAGCAATAAGAATTGCTTGTAATGGGCGCTGTCTGCATTTTTAACCTGCTTTTCCATTACTTCCAGCAGTGGAAAAAGCGAAGGCTCCACAGCGGTGGAGTCGGGGCGGAGATTGGCCCCGCTGGCCAGCAGCTTTTTTACTTTTCCCGGGTAATGGATGGCTACCAGCAGCCCGATAATACCGCCATCACTGTGCCCCCATATATTGGCCGAATCAATACCCAGGTGCTGCAATACTTTGTCCACATCATCGGCCATTTGCTCGTAGGTGAGCTGGCCCGTGGGGCAGTCGGATTTTCCATGGCAGCGGTTATCAAAGGCGATCACTTTATATTTTTTTGACAGCTCTGCAATGAACGCTGCCCTGCCCCGAATGGAGCCACCATTGCCATGCAGCAGCACGACTGGTTTGCCTTCTCCATACACTTCATAATACACTTTTGAGCCCTTATTATCGTAATAGCTGCCTGCCTGCGGGTTATTTCCATAGTTGATGGCAGGGGGTTGCTGTGCCAGGCCGGCAAGGCAAATAAGGGAGCTCAGTAAGAGCGTCATTAAATAGTTGCGGGACATAATATTACGGTTTTGGTTATTTAGAGAGAATCCGTATTTAAAAATAAGGAATGATCGGTTTGTATAACGAATGGGCTGAGGGAATGTTACAGGGTCACCGGGAAGGAGGGGGGTGGGGGCTGGCACTACGGCATCAGGTTATATTTTAACCCTTACTCCCTCTTTCTGTAATTTTAATAACGCAAGAATTTTAGACATGTCTTTGCCCTTCGAAGAACAAAAGTTTATCATGTCATATTCTATTTTGCGTTGAATGCTTTCTGCTCTGTCCGAAATAGATTTAATTTTTTGAAATAATTCCTCTCTTTTATCTTCCCAATTTAAACCATGTTGACTTTCAGGCATAGCCTTGTGAACCAACCAATTTCTTTGACCTAAGAACGCATTTAGCTCATCTTGCAGTGATGAATCATACAGTCTCTCTTTGATTACAACTTTAATAGCCTTACCCAAAGTATAACTTTGGTGCTGCTTTAAAAATTCATCAGCACGTTCCTTTGTTGCAGCAGAATTCATTTTAAGAGTAATCGAATGACTCAAAGCTTGTTCAACTATTTGGATTTTCCATAAAGCTTCACCGACGAAACAGTATAATGTAATTTCATCTTGGTTGGCTGGTATTTTATTAATGTTTCCTTCCATATTCATTTTTGTTATAGGTGATTAACTTGCTGCCTAGTTTATTGAATTTGTCCATCTTAATATCTATTAATTGACCTTAGATAGTTTGGGGTCGTAAAATTTCGCCCAACGGCCAGGGCTTTCTACTGTGCTGATATTCTGTGTTACTGCAGCCCGGAATTGTTGCTGATCAAAGATAGAAAGCTGATGGTATATTCCAAAGCTCGGTTATGTTCGGTCAGCTGAGACTGTAGTTGATCAGCGATATGTCGAAGAGGATATGTTCTAAAGCCAGCATAGCAGAAAGCCCCTTATTGTATGCAGTCGTTTTCAGCACTTGTTTACTGCTGATTTGACAACGGAAATTAAAACATTGATCCGTTTTTTCCCCTTCAGAGGACTACTTCTTCTATTGTCTTTCGCATTTAAAAATTCATCTGGATCCGGGGCCGATTTTATTGAAAATGATGCTTTCAAACTATCCTTGTAAGACTTATGTGACGAACGGCTTTTGTGGACGACATAATTTCTGATTGAAGAAATAGTATCAAGATAGTGACGCTCATGAGTTCCTTTTAAGTTTCTAAAAGGGTTATTAGCTTCTAACAAATTACTGCCTTTTTTAATTAAGTCGTCAACAGATCTAAAATCAAAATACTTTCCACTACCTCTAACAATAATACAGGAAAGACCTTTGGGAATTGCACTAATTCCTTTTATCCCATTTTTCTCAATGAATTGCGTTGGATGATTATTTAGTGAATATATAAGCCGATTTTCCGCATATCGTTCCCAAATCGAATGGAGTTCCACTACTGCCATTGAAGATACCCACCGCAGCATATTGTATTGAGAATCCAAAAGCGCTTTTTCAAATTCGACGAAACGTCGTTGCAAACTGTCAAGTTCCCGAATTGCGGTCGAACGTAAGGTTGAAATGTTTGTTTTCCTTGCCATAGAAAATAGATTGCATACAACACATAAATATACGTCACTTTTATGAAAACTGATCATTGTAGAGTCTGGAAACCAACAATTTAATGTTCACAATTTGTATTGCAGTTTAACCCCACCAGCAGGCTGTTCATAAAAGAATAGACGGTTGTGCCGGTCTATAGGGGTTTGTGTCAGGCTGTCTTCAGGAGTGGTGAGTACGACCTTTTCAGTCCTGAGTTACTCCCGAAATTTCGGGACTCAGGACAACGTTTCTACAGGAATACTACGGACAACGGAGTGTCACTCTTTCGGTTTTGATAACTCAAATTTCATTTCGTATTCGTAAAGTGTGATGTCTGTTGTCACCATAACCGCATACTTAATTTTCTCGTCCATTTTATTGGCGACTATTACACCTTTCACTTTTTTGTCTTTCGCTAAATTCTTTTTTATCCAACCCATATAGCGAAGTAATTGTCCTAGTGCTTTGTCCGCACCCCGTGATAGTTTGAGTTCAAAGACTATGAAGTTTCCTTCCTCGTCTGTTGCCAAAATGTCAATTGGTCCAACGTCGGTAGGATATTCTTTTCCGTCTCTCCCGTTTTCGTCTACATATAGTTTAAGCTTTGTGTCTTTGACTGTGTGAAGGTTGCGAATTAAAAAGTCACGAAGATTGGCTTCGATTGGAAATAAAAATGAACCCGCTTCTGGCTCAACGGTTTCTTCAACTTCTTCTCCGTCACTTATAACTTGTCGAATAGAAAGTGTACCAAATTCATTTTGATATATTTCCCAAATTCCGTGTTCGTCAGGGTTATATTTTACAACTTGTCCACGACCTGTTGAGTATAGAATGTCGTATTGAGAATTTGATTGCCTTGGTTTTTTATTTTCAGGATAATGTGTCCTTGAAGGTTGGTTGACACTTAAAACTATTAACTGTGCATTAATTGTCGATTCGTTAACGTTGTCCCACTTCGAGTTAATATACTTTTTTATTTCAGGGTAAGTCGCTCTGCCGTTGAGATTGTCAACTGCCTCTCTAATCATTTGCCAAACGTAGGGTCTGTCCATAAGTTCTTTGTCGTTAAGTGATGGTCGTGAATGCTTGCCGCTAACGGGCAGGTATTGCCGATGGTGGGGAATTTTATATTCGTCCGCTCGGAACTATTGCCTGGCTTTTTGATAAAGTTAGATATTAAGAACTAAAGCTGGGCTTATATGTCCCGGCTATCCGGGATTCGTCAAGCCCCGAACCGCAGTACAGCAGAATTACCGCTGCTGATTGTTCCAATGTCAAGCCCACTATTGGCAATACCAATGTTAGCGGCTGTTTTTTTTGCTATTCTTTGATGTTAATTTTATTTCCTTGATAAATTTCTGTGCAAACCGTGAAGCAGGAATTTTCGTGTCGCCCGCTTTTTCGTAAAGACTCTCAATAACTAAAACTATTTTTTCTTTTTGCTTTTTATCAAGAAAATTTAATTCTTGTTCATTGTTAATTAACTTTCTCAATTCTTTACGTTTCTTACGATTTTCCCGTTTTTCAAGATAGTTTTCTCTCGTTTCCAAGATTTGATAATAAGTATGAACCTTGTCAATAAATGTCTCAATGATTTTTGGTAAAAACTTAAGTGTAAGATAAATGATAGCAAGCCTATCGGGGTCAATTCCATTTAAAATTCTTTCTATTACAATGTCCCATGAACCAAATCTTACTTCGCTAATCTCTATTTGTTGTCTTTGGTTGTGAGAATACCTTGCAAAACTTACTTCACTTAATTGTCCGTCCAATTTATAAATAAATTCCAAATAAGAACTAAGCTCCTTTATATTGATGTCAGTCTGTTGAATTTTAATAGTTAATTCTAAAGAGTCATAATCATTGGATACATCTTTTTTGAATATAGTTTGGGTTAAATTTAATTTGTTTAAAGAAGGGATTTTGTCTTGATATTTTTCAATGTTTGACATAGTTCTGACTTATTTTCCGAGTTTGCTTAATATTACCAATTCTTCTATTGTCAACCGCAAATCTCTTTTAATGTTGTCAAGGTCATTTTTCCTTGCAATGTATCTTCGTCCATGTGCAGATTGATTTCCTATGTCTTTAAGATTCGGTAAAGCTTTTTTTACATTTCTACCAATTGTCCATGAAGGTTCAGCTAAGGTTAAATTCACTAAATCTTGCAGATAAAAAAAAGTTCCGTCTGGGTTTTGAATTTTAGCTGTTATTTTATGGGCTTCAAAAGATTCAATAATAAGTATCTCTAATAAACGTCTTACCATTACAGCTGCGGCATCATGCCAACCTTGGTCATATGCACCACATGCTTGCTCTGCTACTCTTTCGATATATCCTCTGGTTTCCCTTACAATATCAAGGGGAAACAAATCATCTGTCGGTGTATGAGTAGGTGCAGTCGTAATCGCAGGATTGATAATGGTCTGAAAAAGAAAAATAACTTCCTTTTTCGCTGCTCCTCTTTCCTTTATCGAACTTTTCCCTTTAAAAAAGTTGTCTAAAGAATCCTTGATTTGAGTTAGTGAATCTTTTATGGATTTGTCATCAAATTTATTAAGTTGCAAACTCAATTTTTTATACGCTACTGTAGCTTCTGCATGAAGCTCTGAGTATTTTATTGCATAGAAACCACCACCAGATAGCGAATGATTATGTTTACACGCAGTTTTAGCAATTCTCTCAGCGTCGGTAAGAATTTCAATTATATTGTCTCTCATATTATCTACCAATTAACCCAATGTAATAGAGCTTTTGAACCTCCGTCAGGCGTTTCTTTTTTTCTTCTCAATAACTTTTCATGACACAAAGCTTCCAATGGTTGTGTCATGTCGGTAGCTTTTAAGTGGTGACTTCTTGTTTCCAATTCTTCTCTTATTGCATTGGATGATTTTGGTTTCTTAAAAAAACCTTCTTTAACCAATTCTCGTAACCAAGCCTTTGGTCCATCTTTAGATGGTTTTGAACCTCCTCTGCTAGAAGATGCTTTGGTTTTTACTTTAATACTTCTCCTTTTTATCCTTTTCTTCTTCTTCGTTGCCTTCAAGAGAATTGTCTTTCAGTAAATGATTTAGCAATTTGTCGAATGCAATTTCTTTAAGCTTTTCGTTTTTAATGCCTGAAACTGCATTTTCTGCCTCTTCAAAAAGCTTTGCATAATTTGTTGAGTCTGTAGTCATGGTATTTTTTATTGGTCAAGGTTTATTACGAAGTTTGCCACAAAATAGCCGCCTGTTGGCGACTGTTGTTGTTTTGGTTAATTTATTGAGTCTCTTTTCGAAAATTGTTTATCAGTGTAATGAACTTGTCTTCTGTGGGGATATTCCCGCCTGCGATGTCAGTGTTGATTAACAGAATTTGTCTTGCTGATGCTACACCACGTTTGGTAAATACCTTTTTTGCTTCTGCATCATTTAGCAGTTCTTCAGTTGAATTACCAACCAGTTGGTTTTTTTTCTTCTCAGATTTAAATTGAAGCGACAGATCTAATGCAGCTACTAAAGTTGCTGCGGCGTCCAGTTGCTTTTTATTCATAAAACTTTGCTCACAAGATTCAAATAAACCCCTCAGCTTTTCCATATCCTCAAGGAAACGTAATTTTTCATGAGCCATAAAACCTGGCGGAATGTAATCAACAAGAATCATCCCAAATTCATCTGAATAAAATCGCGATAAAAAAAACAAGGCGTTATCAACATGAAACCTTGTTGTGTTTTCGTCTGGAGATGAAAAGAGATGTTGAATTTGATTCCGTTGTTCGTGCAATAATTCAAGATTTGGTTTTTCTGGAATAACTATTGCTAAATCATCTAAATGTTTATAAGCCTCATAAAGTGAAATTGATTCTTTCCCACTAGGTTTCATTATCGCCTTACCGCCGAGCCGAGCTCTCTCTTTCAGTGAAAGTTCAATTGATTGATCAAGGTGAAGTATAGTTAAACGATTGTCAAGCGGGTCCCCAGCTAAAAAATGCTGTAACCCGTGAACTAGTAGATCCATTGCCATTTGCAAGATGGGTGAAAGCATCGCTACAAGTTTTGTAAAAATTAAGTAGTTGATGCTTTAGGATTCTTGATGGAGTTTTCTCCTTTTCTTGTCAATGTATATTGTGAAGAACCTCCGGAGCCAATATTTTTTGATTTCATAATTAATCCGCTTTTGACAAGCAAAGCGAAATATTGCGCAGTGTTGCTCTTGGCTTCTTTAACTTCGTCGTAGCAGTCATTAATTTCTTTAATCCCAAAGCTTGAGATATTTCGATTCTTTTCAAGGTAATATCCAAACGCAAGAATTTTTTCTTGATGGGTCTTGCTAGGAAGCTGTTCTAAAAATTCGGCTAATGATTCTTCTTTGATACTTTCATCGGTTATTCGAGGACGAGCTTCTTTTGTCGGTTCTGATGTCTCAATTCTTGATGATGCTGTTGGGGAAATTGCTCCGATTGTCTTTGACTTTATCGAGGAATTTTTTACAAGTTCATCTGAATAAGCTTTTATTTCTTTTACAAATTCCTCAGTACCTGACGCTTCAATTTCAATCTCGCCAAATTTAATTCGATAGTGGAAATTGTCCATAAGAATAATTTTAGGTTATATAAAGGTAGCTTTTGTTCCTTTGATAATGCTGCCATTTACAATAGCCGCTAACGCATAAATATACGCCACTCCAAAGAAAATATCGGCTTTTATAGTTTGAGAATCAACAGTTTAACGTCCACCTTTTTGTATTGCAGTTGTGCCATGTCAATTTTTAAATATCTGTGTATAATCGTTTATAAGGATTTGCACACTCTTTCGGTGATAAATATATATAAACAGGAGGGGAGGCTCCAATCCCATTTTTATGGTATTTTCTGTGCACTTTTCAATGAGTTAGGTGCTTTGCCCCCGGAAAACCTGCACCGCCTCCAGCAACAGAAGGCAATGCTCATAAAAAAAAGGCGGTTGTGCCGGTCTATGGCCGTTTGGGCCAGGTTGTCATTATGAGTGGTAAGTACGACCTTTTTCAGTCCTGAGTTACTCACGGAATTTCGGGACTCAGGACAACATTTTCAAAGGAACACTACGGACAACTGGGGAACTAGTAAAAAGATTATGAGGGAAAACTACGGATAACGAGGGCATTAGCCAACAGGCCATCTCCGCACTAGAACAAAAAGAAGCACTGGATAAAGATATGCTGGAGAAGATTGCAAATGTGTTAAAGGTGCCATCTGATGTAATTAAAAACTTTAGTGAAGAAGCTGTAATAAATAATATTCCCTGCAATTTTCATGATTCGCCCAATAGCGCTTCTGTGATATACAATTTTAACCCTCTTGAAAAGTATGTTGAAGCATTAGAAGAGAACAAAAAACTCTATGAGCGACTGCTACAAACTGAAAGGGAGAAGGTGGCTTTGTTGGAGAGGATGGTGAGTGACAAGTAATGATTTTTGACTTGAGTTATTCTTAAAATTTCAGGACTTATGAGAACGATTCTATTTAAAGCTATGCACTGAGGAAAATGTGTTTTTATTTAACTTTTATCTTATCTGGGAGGATAGAATCGTAAATCTTCATACGAGCCTTCATATAATTTTGAAATTGAACATGCGAAGGGCTGGTGGCATCATAATAGTCACCATAGCAATAAAAATGGATAAAATTCAAAATATCAATGACCTTCTTTTTTGTAATATATTTTTTTAGGGATTCAGATATGGGTATTACAAAAAGTGATAGTTTTTCTTCAGTATTTGTATCTTCTAGATTATATTTTGGTCTAAAATAATCGAAATCTAATTCGTAAGCAGTGAAATTTAATTTTGTTGCGAATAGTTTAAAAAGAATGATTTTTGCTTTGGATCTTTTCTGAGACTCGAGTTCAAAAACGAGTAATTTACATTTATGCTGATTTAATAGAATGCTTTTCAGTTCTTTCAATAATTTTGGTGCAATATACTTCCCGATATCTTTATGGGAGTTTGACTTGCCGAAATACCCAATTATTCCATATTTTTTTTGAGGGTAATAAAAACATATAATAAACCCTATCACAGAATCTTTGTACTTTGCTACTAAGGCTATGTTATCTGATTTGACATGTCTCTTCTTAGTGTGAATATTTTGAAAGAAATCTAATATTTCTCCAGATGAGTAATTGCTGCCATCATATGGGAATGCTTCTTCATAAACATCTATAAAATCCTGTATTTCCTGCTCACTATTTAAATTTAGCCTACGTATTTTTATTTGAAATTCCTTTAGCTTACCAGGCCAAAGCATGTCAATGATATATCCAAATATTTTAACAAAAAAATCTGTCATACAAGTGGTTTAAGATTACCTAATCCTTTCTTAGGCATATACACTGCCGTAGAGTTTTAACTATTCGGTATACATCTGGACAAGTTTCCGCAATATTTATATTGAAGCCGTTTAATATCCTGTCACTAAAGCTATAAAAGTCACTACTTGTTCTGTTACTTGACTTTACTCGTTTAACTATGAGTGTAGCTGATAAGCGTTCGGAACCATCAGCGCTTGTTTGTTGGCAAGCATTATGTCGAATGCTTAGTTGTATTCTACTTTGCTTAGTCAAGATTTAGGTGACTTCAATTTTCCCCTTGCAATTCTTGATTTAGTCATGTCGCTATAGGTCCCGATATACATTACTCCAAACTCATGATGACGTACTGATTTTTTGAGCCCGAAATTTTTACTTGTCACTTCTCCGATGTCTGTGAAAGCATTTACACATATTTCATTAATTTTTCGGCCAGAGGTTGTCAAGTCGTTTAATTTATCAATGAGGCTGTTAAGCAAAATCGTAAATCCTGATTTTCTATAGTGTTCCTTTATGCACATGATTGCAATATAAATGTTATAAATTCCAGGTGTGTCAATTGGTTTTACATTTTCAATTGTAATCTGACTGTCCGTAACAAGTCCTTGTTTGACTTCTTCAAAAAAATCGTCTGTCAGGGCGAAAAACGACCAATAGCCAACAAGTTCTCCTCTTCGGATTGCCAAAAGCCTCCAGCAATCAGGGTTATTCATAAAGACAGGCGCCCACTGATTTGGAGTTCCTTCATTTCCTTCATTAAGATTATCTGTTGTCTCATAATCAAGAGCAATAAGATGCCGTAATAATTTTTTTCCATCCCAGCCCCATGTTATTATATCATCGATGTCAGCAATGAACAATTTTGTTTGTTTCTTTTTTTCAAAGTAATTCTCTGTCACTTTTGTTAAAATAACTCCGACGATAGTTCCTATTAATCCGATTAGTATAGTTAGAATTGCGTCCATAATTGAGTACTGCCAAAGCAGGGCTGACGTTTGAGTATTTACGAAGACAGGTAGCCCATAATTTGTCCATCTCGACACAAAGATCCAATTGAAAACATATTGGTGAAATTAAGAGCTAGAACTAAGAATTGGAGGTAGAGACGAAACAACTGATGATGCTTACACATAACTGACGTTTCTTTGTCCAATCTTGCTTTTACAAATATTTTTATTGTGCCGTCGCTTCTCTTTAATCAATTTTATTTTTCAATTCTTCAAACTTTGCTGTCATTGTAGGATTTCCTCGTATAAGTTTTTTGATCGTCAAATCTTCAGCCTTATTGTTCGCAAGACGTAGATTATTCTCGGAGGAAAGAAGTGCATCCTTAGTCTTTTGAAGGTGGTCTATTGTTTTGTCAATTTCCTCAATGGCTGTTTTGAACTTCTTACTAGCTAATTCATAGTTTCTTGCAAAACCCTCTTTGAAAGAGTTGATATTTTCTTCGAAATTGGAAATGTCAATATTTTGGCTTTTTACTAAAGCTAATTCCGCCTTTGCTTTCATCGAATTCATTGCAGCATTGCGTAACAGCGTTATAATGGGAATGAAAAACTGTGGTCTAACAACATACATTTTTTCGTACTTGTGCGAAACATCTACAATGCCTGCATTATATAATTCATTGTCTGCCTCCAAAAGTGTAACCAAAACTGCATATTCACATTTTTTTTCCGTTCTATCTTTATCTAGCTCTTTAAAAAAGTCTTCATTTTTCTTTTTTGTTGCAGTTTCATCACCTTCATTTTTCATCTCAAACATTATAGAGATAATTTCATTTCCCGTATCGTCTGCTTCTTTGTAAATATAATCGCCTTTACTACCGGAATTAGCGTCATTATCCTTTTCAAAATAAGCTTTTTGAAACCCTGTTGCTCTAAGTTTATTAAATTCTATTTCACAATGTTGTTCAAGTGTTTCACCGACCATTTTAGTTGACAGCTTTAGTTTAAAATCTTTTAATCGGTCGATTTCTTCATCTTTAATTTTGATTGCTTCATCTTTAATCTTCAATTTATCGGAAAATATTTCATTTAATGACTTTTCAAGCAGTTGCGTTTCTGCTTCTTTTAGTTTCAAATCATTAGCTAAACTATCTCGTTCTTTTTCAATTTTTTGAGTTGCTTCTGATACTGATAATTTCTTCTGAATTTCGGCATTTTCAAGCTTTGTTTTTAACTCTATTATCTCCTTTTCTTTGGCATCACGTTCCTTTTCGATTTTTTTTGTAGCTTCAGAGACTGTAAGCTGTTTTTCATTCTCTGCACTTTCAAGCTTGGCTTTTAACTCTAATAATTGATTATCTTTTTCGGCAGTTTGTGTTGATAATTTGAGTTCACTATCAGCTTTGAGTTGGATAATCTCTTTATCTTTTTTTGAGATTTCATCCTGTAGCGAATTCCTGAGATTGGCTTCTGCAAGCTTTACAGCACTTTCTTTTTGCTCTTCAGCTAGATTAAGTCTGTTTTGAAGTTCTTCTTCAAACTCATGGTCTCTAACTTGTTTAAGTATATCTGCAAAACCTGCTTCATCTACTTTAAACGCTTTCTTGCAATTGGGGCATATAATTTCGTTCATATCACAATCTATTTTTTGGACAATCCTAATTTTATGTAATATTCTTTTTTATTGACTCTACTTTGTCATCTATTTGACTTTTGTCGTGCTCGGCAATTATTAAAGCGACAGTAAGTTCAATTAACTGCTTCAAATGATTTACATCGGCTTTATCGTATTTCCTTTGATAATGTGTTTCATCATTTCGTAGCCAGCGAGCTATGTCTGTACTGTTTTTTATTGAGTTGTCTTGAATATAATTATTAATGACATCAACGAGTCTTACTTTTAATATCTTTTCTTTCTCTTTTGGATTCTGAGCAATTGCATAGTCTCTTATCAAGAATTCGAGAGATTTTCCATAACTGATACCAATGATAGAAAAAAGTTCTTGGTTTTCCGCAAGTAATGTCTCATCGTATATTTTTACAAATTGAGGTGAAATTGAGTTTATATATGGTGTAAAGGTTGGGTAGTATTCCTTTCCAACTCTCATTTTAATATCATTCATAAAACGCCTGGTGTCATCCTTAATAAGTTGCTTGACTGCTAACTTTTTAAAAATGTACCAACTTGATAAAAAGCCCATAGCAAAAGCTAAAAGGATGTAGAGAAGCATGATGTCTGTTTAAAGTGACGAACAACTCAAAAATATGCGAAAGCTCTACTGAGGCATACATTCGTTTTTTTATTACATTAGTTTCTCATTCAAACAATTTAAAAAAATTGTTGCTTACTTGATTATTTACGTAAATACACAATCATTATCCGTTTATAAACGACCATAAACGTTTGCATATAGCTTATTTGTTAAATATAAGGAAGACAATTCACGACTCCCCATCCCATTTTTATGGTATTTTTTGGGGTCGTTTCAATGAGTTATGAAGAAAGTCCACGGTCGACGGACCACAGTCCACGGCGAGTCGTTTGAATTGAGTCAACGGTCCATAGACCACAGTCCACTGCCGGTCGTTTACTGTTGTCACATTTCCTAATGAAATCATCCTGCTGCGTTTTTGAAGGCAGTTTACTGCTTTAATGATTAACCAGTGGACCGTCGACTGTCGTCTGTGGTCCGGCCACTGTTTCTTCCCTTCATACCGCCCAAAAGCATTACCTTTGCACATCCTGAAAACGAGGGCATTAGTTCATGAAGAATATCCGCAATTTTTGCATTATCGCACATATCGACCACGGCAAATCCACCCTGGCAGACAGGCTTTTACAGGTAA
>CAZSGD010000007.1:0-31459 GCA_964606155.1 uncultured Chitinophaga sp.
ATGATATTCCCACTCCTTATGATAGTACACTGATCGTACTAAATGGAAAACTGAACAGCACTTACATCGGATATGGAACGGCAGGCAATGTAAAAATAGCCACGCAAGGCTATGTGGATGGCCTTAACGCAAATGCAGGCTATCGCACGAATGCTAAACGCATTGAAGCGAAAGCAAGATCCAATGTGTACAACAATGCTTCCTGGGACCTGGTGGATGCTAACAACCGTGATACCAGTTTTTACAGGAAAGTGGATAAAAAGGAATTACCGGATAGTTTGAAAAACAAATCAGCAGAAGAAATTAAAAAAGTAATCGATCAAAAAACAGCAGAAAGAACATTGGTACAACAAAAGATAGCCGAAGCCAGCGCTAACCGTACTAAATATATTGCCGAACAAAAAACAAAAACAAGCGCTGCCAATAATGAACCCACACTGGAGTCTGAGGTGGAAAAGATCATTAAAGAACAAGTGAAGCGGTTTAATATGAGGATAGAATAGTGAGTCAAAAAGGGGAAAATTTAACGCTAGAAAGCAAAATATAAGTCAAATATATCATTTTTTGACTTATATTTGTGTATAATGAGCCAGAATTCACCCTATTTAATCAAAGAATTACCTGTAAGCCAGGACCTTGAAACTAAGGCCATCTTACGCAAAACTGCTTCGGCGCATAGGGCTTTAGCAGAGTTGAAGGGAGTGGTGACAAGCATCCCCAACCAGAATATACTTACAGAAACTCTTACATTAAGAGAAGCAAGAGATAGCGCAGCTGTAGAAAACATCATAAGCACTTTTGCTGAAGTATATCAAAGCAGTTTGTTTACAAATCAATTTGCATCACCGGCGGCAAAGGAAGTACACCTGTATGCCAAAGCACTAAGGGCGGGCTATAAACTTGTTATCGATTCCGGATTACTTACCAATAATTTTATTCTTAAGATTCAGGAGCAAGTGGAAGGAAATAGTGCGGGGTTCAGAAAACTACCTGGTACAAAATTATTGAATGATTTGACGGGCGAAGTAGTATACACCCCTCCGCAGGATTATGACACGATAGTATCATTGATGAACAATCTTGAAACGTTTATCAATGATGATACAATGATGGATAGTGATCCCCTGATCAAAATGGCTATCATTCATCACCAGTTTGAAAGTATACACCCATTCTATGATGGAAATGGCCGTACAGGACGAATCATTAATATACTTTATCTGATACAAAAAAAACTACTGGATCTTCCTGTTTTATACCTCAGTCGTTATATTATAAAACATAAGAGTGATTATTACAGCCTTCTTCAGAAAGTAAGGGAAACAAACGAATGGGAAGATTGGATCCTCTACATGCTGGATGGAGTAGAACAAACTGCCATTGAAAGTATTTCTTTGATCAGGGAAATGAAAACTTTTATGCAGAAGTACAAGCATATCATTCGTGGTCAATTACCTAAATTATATAGCCAGGACTTGTTAAACAATTTGTTTAAATACCCGTATACAAAGATTGAGTACATAGAAAAAGATCTGGAGGTAAGCCGAAGTACTGCTATCCGCTACCTGAGTGAACTGGAAAAAAAAGGCCTTATAAAAAAAATAAAACTGGGAAGGGATAATTTCTATATTAATGAGCCTCTGTTCAACCTGCTTTCTTCAGGAAAATAATAATCATTTTAGCAGAGCCCCCTGTTCAATCCAGCACCGGATCGCTTCCCGCTCTTCGGGAGTCATATTGGTTTTATTATTCTGAGGCATCGTTTTGGTGATCACCACCCGCTGCAGTATCAATTCTTTTTTGACAACGATCTCTTGTGGCGTATCATACTTTACTCCATTGGGGGCAACCGTATACACATCATCCGTTGGTTTTGAAGAATGACAACTGGCACAGCGTTGCTGCACAATGGTATTGATCTCTGCAAAACTCACTTCCCTGCATTTTGCAGTGGATAGCTGTGGAGCTGTAACATAAGCCACCACCAGTAATACCAAAACAGATACCGGCAATATCCACACACTTAATCTTCCCTGTTCCCGCAGATTCAGCCAATGTTTAATACCAGCAGCACCGATACTGATTGCTGCCAATACGATCCACTGATATTGATTGCCGAATGTGCTGGGAAAATGATTACTCACCATTACAAACAGCACGGGCAGCGTGAAATAGTTATTATGAATAGAACGCCTCAGTGCATTTTTCCCTTTTGCCGGATCAGGAAGTATTCCTTTTTTAGCGGCGGCCACCATGGCTTTTTGCGAGGGAATGATGACAAAGAATACATTTGCTACCATCAAACTGCCGATCATGGCGCCAAAATGAATAAAAGCGCCACGGCCGCTGAAAACCTGGCTATAGAAATAAGCAAAGCCCACCAGGATAAGGGTACCCGTTAATGCAAACAATAAAGGTTTTTTGATCAGCGGAGATTTGCAGAGCTGGTCATACAGCACCCATGCCACCGCAAAAGAACCAATGCCGATGCTGATGGCCTGTGCATCGCTCAGCTTCATCACATTTGTATCGATAAGCAAAGCCGATGCATTGAAATAATATACGATGAACATCAGCGCAAAGCCTGATACCCAGGTAAAATAGGCCTCGTATTTAAACCAGTGCAGGTGTTTGGGAATGGTCCTGGGCGCAACTTTATATTTTTCCAGGTAATAAAAACCGCCACCATGCACGGCCCATAAATTCCCGGCCAGTTCATCTCTCACGCCTTCGGTGCGGTTCAGGGCATTTTCCAAAAAAACAAAATAGAAGGAAGCGCCTATCCAGGCAATACCGAAAGTAACATGCATCACCCGCAGGGCAATATTGAGCCATTCCATTAAATGCCCTTCATAGGGCGTACCTTTTACCAGGAAATAGATACTGGCAATAATGGTGATGATGGTGAAAATTATGGCAGCATAGACCCAGTTCTGAATAGCGCCTGCTTTTTCTTTAAAAGCATCATGCCCCTCTTTGTTTTCGAGTGCCCGCACCCGGTAGGTCATCACGATCAGCATGACGAGGATGCAGGAGAATAATATGAGCAGGATGGCAGCCATCAAAGATGAAAGTAAAAAATTGTTTTAGTATTTGGAAGAATAAAAGAGGTTCACCGCAGAGAACAAGAGAGCGCAGAGGTTCCGCAGAGATTCTCTGCGAAAACTCATTTTTCTCCCGTTCTCTGCGGTAAATTTGTACAGATCAATGTCAAACCTTGCCATCATAAGCGATCGTGTACTTACCCCTGAAGGAATGCGGAGGGCAGTTGTGCTGGTGCAGCAGGGTAAGATCGCCGATGTGCTGCATGAAACACCAGGAAGCGAATGGCAGCTTATTAATGCAGGCAACGATGTCGTCATGCCCGGTATTGTTGACCCTCATGTACACATCAATGAACCCGGCCGCACCGAATGGGAAGGTTTTGAAACAGCCACCAAAGCCGCTATTGCCGGAGGCATCACCACACTGGTGGATATGCCATTGAACTCTTCGCCGGTAACCACCACTGCAAAAGCTTTTGATGAGAAACTAAAAGCGGCAAAGGGTAAGCTAAGCTCCAATTGCGGTTTCTGGGGTGGTATCATTCCCGGCAATGAAAAAGAGATTGAACCCCTGGTAAACAAAGGTGTGCTGGGCTTCAAAGCCTTTCTCACCCATTCGGGCATTGATGAGTTTCCCAATGTTACAGAAGAAGACTTGCGGAAAGCCATGCCACTGATCGCTAAATACGAACTGCCTTTATTGGTCCATTGCGAACTGTCGGATGAGCAGCAACCATCAATGGGCGGAACAGGGGCACGTTTATATAAAAGCTATCTCGCTTCAAGGCCTAAACGCTGGGAAAATGATGCCATGGCGCTCATGATCTGTTTGTGTGAGGAATTTAACTGCCGTACCCATATCGTTCATTTATCTTCAGCAGAAGCGATTGATCAAATTATAAAGGCAAAAGAGAAAGGACTTCCCTTAACAGTGGAAACAGGGCAGCATTATTTGTATTTTAATGCAGAGCAGATTCCCGAAGGCAGGACTGAATTCAAATGTGCACCACCTGTCCGGGAAGAAGAGAATAATGAACAACTCTGGGAAGCCCTCAAAAAAGGGATCATTGATTTTGTGGCCACCGACCATTCTCCGGCGCCACCGGTTATGAAGAAACAGTCAACCGGGAATTTCATGGAAGCATGGGGCGGTATTTCCTCCATCCAATTTGCCCTGCCGGTATTATGGACAGCTGCGCATAAGCATGGCTGTGATATAGATGATATGGCCCGCTGGCTTTGTGAGAAACCGGCCCGGCTGCCGCAATTAAAAACAAAGGGGCGCATCGAAAAGGGATTTGATGCAGATATAGTAGTTTGGAACCCGGAGAAAAAGTTTGTGGTAACAGAGGATATTATTCACCACCGGCATAAGATCACCCCTTATTTGGGTGAAGAGCTGAGGGGAACAGTGAACCAGGTTTACCTGGGGGGCATAAAAGTATTTGACAACGGAGAATTTGTTTTGCATAAAGGCAATATCATTACAAGATGAATGTACTGGAACTAAGAGCAGCCAAAATTCTGCAGCGGATCAATGAACTGGCCTCTATCAGCGAGGACGAGGGAGCTGTTACCCGTACGTATGGTACTCCTGCTTTTATAGAGGGGCGCAATAAAGTGGAGCAGTGGATGAAAGAAGCAGGCCTGCAAACCCGCACAGATAATATTGGAAATATAAGAGGCCGGCTTTCAAGTAAAAGGGCCGGTGCAAAAACTTTGGTCATCGCTTCACATATTGATACGATCATCAATGCAGGCAGGTTTGATGGTCCTATGGGGGTGCTGATGGGACTGGATATTGTGGAGCAGATCATTGTTTCTCAAACAGCATTGCCTTTTCATATTGAACTGATCGGTTTTTGTGATGAGGAAGGGTGCCGCTTTCATACCACTTACCTGGGAAGTAAAGCGGTGGCGGGTTCATTTGATTATACCATATTAGACACAAAAGATGTAAATGGAATAGCACTCGAAGATGTGATTACCGGTAATGGGGGAACTATAAAAGACCTGCAACAGGATGCGATGGAGAAGAACGAATGGCTGGGTTATTATGAAATCCATATCGAACAGGGGCCGGTATTATATGAAAAAAATATTCCCGTGGCAGTTGTGAGCTCTATTGCAGGCCAGTACCGGGCAGGATTGGTTTTTAATGGCGAAGCAGGACATGCCGGCACAGTGCCCATGGATATGCGAAAAGATGCCTTGACCTGCGCAGCTGAATTTATTGTGGCCGCAGAAAAATATGGAAAGGAGAATAAAGACAATATTGTTGTCACTGTTGGTAAACTGCATATCATTAATGCCGCCAGTAATGTAATACCCGGCGAAGTCATTTGCAGCCTTGATCTCCGCAGTGCTGATGCGAAGCAGTTGGGAATTGCCTGCGGGGCATTGAAAAAAATGGCAAAAGAAATCGCGGACAAAAGAAATATTGCCCTGGAGTGGAACCTGGTGCAGGAGACCCCGCCCGTTGCCTGTGATGAAACCCTGGACCGTTTATTATGCGCATCCGTGGAGCGATCAGGGTATGAACTGGTAAAACTGGTAAGCGGTGCCGGGCATGATGCAGTACCCGTTTCGGCCGTCTCACCGGTATCCATGCTTTTTGTACGTTGTTTCAGGGGCATAAGCCATAACCCGCTGGAAGATGTGGAGTTAAAAGATATGGCTGCGGCAATAAAAGTTTCCGATAACTTTATAATGGAACTGGCAAAAGCCTATCCTTTTTAACTAAAACACATAACCGAGTAATGGAAATTTCTGCTTTAACCAGGAGTGTTGTCAAACGAAACCATGCGATCATCGCCCCTGATGGATATATCAACAGCAATGTGCCCGGCTGGACCAATTGTACAGTCAATGTTATTATCAATGAAGCGATGGGGGCCCGCCTGTGCCAGACACTGATCACTGCAGGGAAGGACTGCAAGCTGGTTGGATCCACCAAAGAAGGACAGATATTTTTTTATGTGATCAAAGGGAAACTGAAAGCCATTGTAAGCGGCCAGATAAAAGTGCTGACAGCGGGGCAATTTGTATATGTGCCCGCCGGTAAGGCATACAGAATGGAAAATATCAGGGAAGGCACCCAGGTACTGACATTCCATAAAGTATATGAAAAACTGCAGGGCTATAAGACACCGGAGGTACTGTTTGGCGATGCAGCCACTGTTCCCGGCCCGGCCTATTTGGGCGATAAAGCGCTGCGATTGCAAGTGCTTCTCCCCGATCATCTTTCTTTTGATATGGCCGTGAATATTTTCACCTACGACTCCGGCGGCCATTTGCCCATGGTGGAAACGCATATCATGGAACATGGATTAATGTATTTACAGGGACAGGGAATATATATGCTCGATCACCAGTGGTACCCTGTTAAAAAAGGGGACAGCATCTGGATGGCGCCCTATTGCCAGCAATGGTTTACGGCCATGGGCAAGGAACCGGCGGTATATATATATTATAAAAATGTGAACAGGTTTCCCACTACAGGATGACGTTGCATGAATTCAATATATTGCCAAAGCAACAATTGATCGGAGAACTGACGAAGTGTTGCGGTTCTTCTGCATGGGTGCAGCGTATGCTGCCCTTTATTCCGGCGGATGATATGGTGGAACTGCTGGAGGATGCAGAAGAGCAATGGTGGAAATGCAGTGAGGATGATTGGAAAGAAGCATTTGCCCATCATCCAAAAATCGGCGATACGGATTCATTGAAAAAAAAATTTGCCGACACAGCACAATGGGCCGCGGGGGAACAGGCGGGGGTGAATACAGCGATGGAAGAGACTATCCGGGCGCTGGCAGAAGGGAATAAAAAATATGAAGAAAAATTCGGGTATATATTTATTATTTGCGCCACGGGAAAATCAGCAGAAGAAATGCTTGCCCAATTAAATCAGCGATTACAAAATAACCCGGAAGTGGAAATTGAAATTGCCGCAGATGAACAAAATAAGATCACACAGCTGCGGCTGGAAAAATTGCTGGATGTAGAACTTTCAACCTGATATCATGAGCCAGATAACCACACATATTCTTGATACCACTAAGGGAAAACCTGCAACGGGGGTTAGTATTTTCCTGTTTCAGCAAAAAGGGGATAACTGGAAACAGGTGGCTGTGGGCACCACCAATAACGATGGGCGCATTCCTCACCTGCTGGAAGATAAAATGATATTGGATCCGGGTGTTTATAAAATGCGGTTTGAAACAAAAGATTATTTCGATCAGCAGGGCATCCCATCCTTTTATCCTTATGTGGAAATATCTTTTATATTAAATGATAAAGAACATTACCATGTGCCGCTGCTGCTGAACCCTTATGGATATTCGACTTATCGTGGGTCATAAATACACTCACCGCGGAGAACAGGAGAACGCCAAGATTTCGCAGAGCTCTCCGCGTAAACTCCGTGTACTCAATTTCTCTGCGGTGAACATAAATATCTAAGCCACATAAAACAGTTATATGAACTTTTCCATCGCCGACATTGAAAAAGAGCTCCTGCTGAACTCGCTCAAGACAGCCAACCTGAAATTTCAACAGGTGTACCCGGGTGATAAACCTGACCGCCAGCCGGTGCATACCGTTTATGGCGGGGCCAACCTGTTCAAATCCGACACCTGTGTGAAAATGGGAGAGATCGCTTTGAAAAGTTTGCAAACCTATGCCCCGAATTTCGTGGTACTGGCCGATGTTTTACAGCTACAGGGATTTTTAGACCTGCCATCCTCCGAAAAGAAGATTGAAAAGCTGGTGAAGAAACTCGACAGGATGAGTGAAAAAAAACGAAAAGAAGATCCTGCCTGGCTTTCTTATTCAGTGTACAATAAGATCATCAAAAAACTGAAGAAAGAAGCGGTGGAGGATTTTCGTATTGATTTTGAAGATGGTTTTGGTAACAGGCCCGATGAAGAAGAAGATGCAACGGCAGTACATGCGGCCACCGAACTGGCAAAGGGTATGAAGAACAAAACAATTTCGCCCTTCATTGGTATACGTATAAAACCATTTACGGAAGATCTGAAATCCCGGGGAGTAAGGACATTAGACCTTTTTCTAACAACCTTGCTGGATAAAACAAAAGGGAAACTGCCCAACAATTTTGTGGTCATGCTTCCTAAAGTAACTATTCCGGAGCAGGTAACAACATTGGTAAGATTATTTGAGATCATAGAGAAGAAGAATAACCTGGCCACGGGGTCTTTAAAAATGGAAACCATGGTGGAGGCCACGCAGATCATCATGGATGAGGAAGGAAGAAACCCGCTGATGAAAATTGTAAGGGCGGGTGAAGGCCGTTTGATTGCTGCACATTTCGGGACTTATGATTATACGGCCTCTTGTGGTATCACGGCCAAATATCAAACCATGGCGCACCCCGTTTGTGATTTTGCCCATCACATGACCAAAGTGGCATTGGGGGGCACCGGTATCTTCTTATCAGACGGGGCAACGAATGTGATGCCCGTGGCACCCAACAGGGGCGAAAAACTGTCGAAGGAAAAACTGAAGGAGAACACAGACTCTGTGCACAATGCCTGGCGTATCGGTTACGGGCATACGATGCATTCTCTCATCAATGGTTTTTACCAGGGGTGGGACCTGAACCCCGCACAACTGCCCATGCGGTATGCAGCTACCTATAATTTCTTTTTAAGCAGTTATGACGATGCTGTGTTCCGGTTAAAGACATTTGTGGAAAGAGCGGCGATCTCCACTCTTACCGGGGATATATTTGATGATGCAGCTACAGGTCAGGGATTGCTGAACTTCTTTTTAAAAGCCATGAACTGCGGGGCCATCAGCGAAGAAGAAGCTACGTCCACAGGCCTAACCATCGATGAAATAAGGAGCAGGAGCTTTTATAAAATATTACAAGGGAGAAGAAAGAGGTGACCTGATCTCTGATCAGGCATTACAGGTCGTCGGGTCTCCGATCCGACAATAGATACCCCTAACTCTTCCTCCAGTTCACTCCTCTCTCTTTGAGATAACCAAGCACAAAATCAAAACAGGCTTTGTTGTGCCCGATCAGTTCGGGGGGAAACACACCTTTTTCCGTAAAAAACTTTTTAGCAATAAGATTTACTGCAGCATTACAGGTATAGCCCGTTGTACGGGCCATAGATGATGTTTGCGAGACCGGGTCATAGCGGTCCAGCAGATCATAGGTGATCGTTTTGCCTTCTCCCATTATAATTACTTTCATTACAGTGAATTCTTCTTCACCCGGCTCCAGTTTCCATTGATTCACCAGTAAGCGGGAAGTAAATTCGAGGGGAATGACACTGACTTCATCCACACGCAAGGGAGTTGTATCAAAAAAACCAGCTTGCTGCAAGGCGATGATGATATCGATATGTCCCGGGTAACGAAGTGTTTTTTCCTTCATATCGGGAATATGTTTCATGGTAAATATCAGCGAACGCAAACCATCTGTGTTGAATGCTTCAAGCTTGCCCACTTCTTCAAATGAAAGTATTTCCCTTTCACTGAGAGCGGGTTTTGTTACAACCGATCCGCTTTCCACTAACCGTGCAGGGCGGATGTATTCCTGTATCACATCCACCGGGGAGAAGGGCGCCTTATATTGAAAAGGAGGTTTTCTTTCTTTGGGTAATCCACCCACATAACATTCAAAGGAACTGATCTTTATTTCGGCATTGTAACGGCCGAGAATAAAATTACTCATGCCGGGGGCCACACCGCAATCGGTGATAGCGGTAACATTGTTTTGTTTGGCTAAGCGGTCTAATTGTAAAGCGTCCTCAGGAAAAAAAGATATATCCACCACATTTTTTCCTGCATGGATTACGGCTTCCAGGGTTTTATATCCCATAAAGCCGGGTACGGCCGTCACCACCAGGTCAAAAGGGGCCAGCCAGTTATTATACTCTGCAAATTGTCCCAGGTCTGCCGCCACCGTTTCAACAGCCGGGTATCGGCTCTTTAATTCTTCCAGGTTGGCGCCATTCAGGTCAAAAGAAGTAACAGTATGTTCTTTGGAAAGGTCTGCAGCAATTGCACGTCCCACCATCCCGGCCCCCAGTACAGCAATCGTCATGATCAAATGATTTATGGAGCAAATTTACGCAAGCTATGCCAGAGAGCAGTGGACTAAAAACTTCAGAATTTTATTTTCCATCATGTAAAAATCCTTCCACAGCCATTTTATATTTTCTGCCAACAGGGACCTCAAAACCCATAAACTCAATTTTATTACCACTGTAGAAATTTATTTTATCTTTTGCCACTACAAATGATTTGTGTACACGCATAAAATCGGTGACCCCCAGCAGTTCTTCTATTTCTTTCATCGTACTTCTTACCACATACTTATCCTGACCACCATAAATGATCACATAATCCTTCATTGCCTGCACATGAGTGACGGATGATCTTTTTACTGCAATTCTTTTAGCGCCTGACTTGATGAGTAAAGTGGAATCTGCCTCTTTTCTGTGTTCCAGTTCGTGCTGTAATTTTTGTAATTGCAGGAACTGTATGGCCCGGGTAACCGCTATTTCAAACCTTTCAAAACGAACGGGTTTTACCAGGTAATCCATCACGCCCAGTTCAAACCCTTCCAAAGAGTAATCGAGGAAAGCAGTAATGAAAATGGTAACGGGCTTACCGGGCAATTGCTTTAACAATTCAATACCGGTGAGTTCCGGCATTTCTATGTCAAGAAACAAAATGTCGGGCGGATGCACCGATAACCAACTCAATGCTTCCACCGATGAATAAAATTGTTTGCTGATCTGCAGGCTGGGGATACGCCCGATATATTCCTGCAGGATGCGATGGGCCAGTGGTTCATCATCTATGATCACACAGGAAAAATTCATTTTAGATTCAGCTGCAGGTTTACTTTAAAGAAATCAGGGTCTTCTGTTATTAACAGATCATATTTACCAGGATATAATAAATTCAATCGTTGCTTCACATTGGTGATACCAATCCCCAGCGACTGAATGGCTTCCTTGTTGGAAGCAGGGGGATTGTTATTCTCCACCGTAAAGGACAGGCTATTGTTTTGCACTCCCATCAGGATATTGACAAACCCATTTTTGGAAACAGTATTCAGCCCATACTTAAAGGCATTCTCAATTAAAGGTAATAAAAGCAGGGGGGTGATCAATTGCCCGTTTACATGCCCGGAAACGTCAAACCGGATAGCAGCATCATTCTTTCGCAGGCATTCCAGCTCGGTATAATTTTGGATCAGTTTGATCTCCTTTTCCAGCATTACCTTATCTTCTTTCCCTTCTGATAGAATATATTTCATGATGTCTGCCAGCTTTAATACTGCCTCGGCGCTTTTATCGGAGCGTTGCAGGATCAGTCCGTACAGGTTGTTGAGTGTGTTAAAAAGAAAATGCGGATTGACCTGGGCTTTTAAAAAATTCAATTCTGCATTTACTTTTTCCACTTCCATGCGCCGGATCGTTTCTTTTTGTTTATAGTAATCAATTGCCAGTTGCAGGAAGAATGCGATCAGCAGGTAACGTAATGCCATAGTAAATTGCCCATAAAACACATGCACTTCTCTCCCGGTAAGGTCCGGGTTCATATATCTTTCCAGCAGCGTGTTGATCACCCCCACAAAGAAGCAAAGCAGGAAAGCGACAACAGCAAAAAGAATATATTTTTTTCGTTTGAATAACCGGGAATGAAGGATATAAAGGCTGATATATACCAGGGCAATAATTACCCCCGTTTTGCTGATCACATAAATAAAAAAGCGGGTGGGGTCTGTATTGTATGACTGGTACACGTCTGCCACCAGGGAAATGACAAAGAACAGCCACAAAAGATAGTGGAGCACGTACTGAGGTCCCAGCCATTTCCGGATTTGCATATCCAAATGTGAGAAAAATCGGCGACCCGGGTCTTTGTTTATCGCAAAAACCAACCGTTTGTCTTATTCTTATCCAGAAAGCCCCGGCCGAACCCCCATAAACTCTACTTTTAATGAAACATTTTATGCCATGAAAAGTATAGTATTATCATTCCTCATTACCTGCTGTATGGCTCTTACGGCCATCGGCCAAACAGCTGCAGAATGGCAGCAGGACCTTCGCCATTTGCAGCAAACAGTTCACGCCAAATATGCAAACCTGTTCCATACCATTACTGCGGCCGACTGGGACAAAGCCGTCGACAAGTTTTATGAAGAGATACCTTCATTGAATAATACATCCCGGCTGGTGGGCTTTATGAAGCTGGTGGGGTTGTTTCGTGTGGGACATACCCAGGTAAGCACCTGGCAGATGCACCAGTCGGGCTCAAACGCTGTTACCTTAAACAGGTATCCCTACCAGTTATACTGGTTCAGTGACGGGTTGTATGTAATAGCGGCCGACAAAAATTATGAGACAGCAGTAGGGGGGAAAATAACCAGTATCGGAAAGATGAAGACCGCCGATGCTTTGGAAGCCATTCGCCCCATTGTAAGTTATGAGAATGAACAGGGATATAAAAGCAATTGCGTTCATTATTTAGCCATCCCGGAATATTTAAAGGCCTTGAACATTACTGAGTCTGACCAGGAAGTGCCTGTGGTCATTAGTAAGAATGGAAAGGAAGAAACAGTCACCTTCAAATCAACAAATATTAATTATTTCAGTGAAACAGGTTTGGGAAGCCCGGCAGGATGGGGCGTTGCTAAAAAAACAGGTACTGTGCCCCTGTGGCAGAAAGAACCGGCTGCCTATCGGTATTTTGAGTATTTACCTTCCAGCAAAACGGTATATGTACGACATAGTGTGGTACTGAACGATGGCGATAAAACGATTGCTGATTTCTTTGCTAAGGTGTTTGATTTTATTGATAAGAACGATGTACAGCGGCTGATACTGGATATACGAATGAATGGTGGCGGTAACAATTACCTGAATAAGAATGTGATCACCGGGATCATCGCCTCCCGTAAGATCAATCAAAAAGGAAAGTTTTTTTGCATCCTTGGCAGGCGAACATTTTCTGCCGCACAGAACCTGACCAATGAACTGGAAAGATATACCGAAGTGATATTTGTGGGAGAGCCCACCAGCGAGAATGTGAATTTTTATGGAGATACGAAAACGGAGATATTGCCTAATAGCAAACTGCCCATCAACCTGAGCTGGATGTGGTGGCAGAACATGGACCCGCGGGATAAAAGGCAGGCCACCTACCCTCAGCTGGCTGCGGATATGAGTTTTGCGGATTACTACAATAACAATGACCCTGCGTTGCAGTTGGCTATGAACTACGATGCATCAAACAATTTGATGTCAAAATTGACCAGCCTGCTGGAAGGGGGAAAGAAAGAAGAAGCCCTGCGCTTCGCTTCGGCTTATTACAAAGACCCTGTGAACAAATACTACCTCGACAGAATGGAACCAGACCTCAATAATGAAGGCTACCGTTTGTTGAATGAAGGGAAGAAAGAGATAGCCAGCCAGATGTTTGAAGTGAACATGAAACTGTTTCCCGAATCTGCGAATACCTATGACAGTTATGCCGAGAGCCTGATGTTGATGGAAAAAAATGAGGAAGCGATCAAATATTATGAAATGGCTATCGCAAAAGATAAAGATGGTGTCACGGCATCCAACTCCAAAACCATGATCGAAAAAATAAAGAAAAAGAAAGGATTCTAAAGTGTAGCCAATAAAAGAAAGCCCTGCTGAGAAGCAGGGCTTTCTTTTATGTACAGAAATATTTTAATCCCGTAGAAATAAAAAAGCGGCAAATGGCCGCTTTGTATAATTTAATCAGAGGAATCCGGAAATCAATACAATCAGTGGTCTATTCTGCTTCTGCCACCACTTCTTTTACTTCGGGGATCATTCTCTTCATCATGCCTTCAATACCCGCTTTTAACGTGATCATCGAAGAAGGGCAACCACTGCAGCTTCCCTGCATCATCAGGTTCACCACGCCTTCGTTATAACTTTTGAACTGTATAGCGCCACCATCCATTTCCACAGCAGGGCGTACATAATTATCAAGCAATTCTTTGATGCGTTTTACCACGTCATCATCATCGGCTGTTACTTCATTGCTGCTTTCTTTTTTTACAGCAGCCAGTTCTTCTTCATTGATAACCGCTTTTCCTTCTTCCAGGTATTCTTTCAAAAACTGGCGCACCGAAGGGATCACATCCTGCCAATCGGTTTCTGAGGTCTTGGTCAGCGTTACAAAATTGCTGGCGATAAAAACCGCTTTGATAAAAGGAAAACCAAACAATTCGGTTGCCAGTGGGGAGGGTTTTGCGCTTTCAGCATCGGGAAAATCAATGCTCTTACCGGGATACAGGAGTTTGTTGGCCACAAACTTCATCGTCTCCGGGTTAGGGGTCATTTCTGTGTAGATGCTGATGATAGGGTTACCTGTTTTGATCATAACTCACTTAAATTGAACTGTAAAAATAACAATTAACCACTGCTGTTGTTTACGAAGAAGGGAAGATGACAGAGTCCGGAAATTTGCACCCGGGAACCCTGAAAAGCCGAACCAAAGATTATTTACAACCATTTAAGAATCATTGAATTATCAAGGGTCTTCTTCCGGACTTTCTTACTACTCTCTAAATTTTCCTGACTTTTTCAAATAACGGATCAGCCCATAAATAAGCGCCAGGATGCCGAGGATGACACCAATAAGAATGTTGCGTAGATTTTTATCGCCGCCAGTGAGCTCCGGGTAATTGAGCAATAACAACAAAGTGATACCGATCAGCCAGATAAATTGAGTGGTATGCTCTTTCAGTATCCATCTTTTCCAGTTGAACTGCATACTGCCAAATGTTTTCCCAATGCCGCTGAGGCTGGGGATCCAGCGATTTACTTTTTTACAATATTCATCAAAGCCGGGACCAAATTTTCCACGCAAAAAATTCTCTTCAGCTAATACAATGGCCTGGTAGATGAATAAGAAAACGGGAATAACAATCGCCACATAGATCAATGAGTTGGCTAAAATGCCCACACCCAGGAGCATCAAAATATTTCCAACGTATAAAGGATTGCGGCAATGATTAAAGACCCCTTCTGTTACCAGCCCCTCTGCATAAGGCTTTCCTTCCTTGCCACCGCGAACGATATAGGCCAGCCCGATGGTGAGGCCGCGGATCAGCTGACCGGTACAGGTAACCACTAACCCGATTAGAATGGGCCATATATAATAATTAGCCCCGAACTTCTCCGGGGAAAATAAAGGCCAGGAGGGAATAAATAAAGCCGCATAGAACAGGATAAAGATCCAGTTCCTGTATTTAAAAAAGAAATTACCTATTGATACCATGAAAATTTTTTAGATTATTCGATTTCCGCCACGAAGCCAATTCGTGATCATTCGTGTAATTAGTGTTTCTACCTTTTCGTAGCAATCAATCCCGCAAAATTATACCACTTGAAAAAAACTTCACAATGACTGAAACCCCGGTCACGCAACAAAGTGATGTTCTCACTTAATTTATAAGGCACCAGCACGTTCTCCAGCGCCTCTCTTTTTTGAGAGATCTCCAGTTCGCTGTAATTATTGCGTCGTTTATAATTATAATAATAATTGATAAAATCACGGTTAAAATTTGCTTCTTCGGCCAGTATCTTCTCTACTAAGATCAATACACCGCCGGAATTCAGTCCATTGTAAATATCATTCAACATTCTTTCGCGGTAAAGGGGTCTTACAAACTGAAGGGTGAGACATAATACCACTACTGATGCATTTTCAATTTTTACGCCCTGCCCCAGGTCCGCACAGCGAAGTTCGTACGGGCGGGAAAAACCGATCTCCATCAGTTTGGACTTGCATTTATCCAGCATTTCCTGTGAATCGTCCACCCCAATAAAACGGATATTTTGATTGACCATCGTATCCATGCCGATCATGGTGGTGCCGGTGGAGCAGCCCAGGTCATATACAAAAGTTTCTTCGCGGGCATGATCAGCAGCCAGCTCGGCCATCATACGCTGTATTTCCCCATAATAAGGAACCGAGCGATTGACCATGTCATCAAATACCTTGGCCACATTGGCGCCAAATTTAAAGTCGCTGGCCTTATCTATTTCATCCTTAAAAACCTCGTCTTTACCCATAGTAGTAATATAAAAAGTGAAGAGGGTACAAAGTAATAGTATTTTGGGCGAAGTTGACCAGATAGCCCGCTAACTTTGCCGCATGAAAAAAATGTATCATCTCGGCAATTGCACCACCTCGCAGGCCATTATAAAGGCCACCGCTATCGATAAAAAAGGCTTCCGGATGCAGGATATCAAATTTGATAAGATCACCCCGGCACAACTGGAAGAAATGAAGAAAATGGCGGGGAGCTATGAAGCCCTTTTCAGCCGCCGGGCCCTGAAATACAAAGAGCTTGGGCTAAAAGATAAAAAGCTGGAAGAAAAGGATTATCGCCGGTTCATTTTAGATGAATACACTTTCCTGAAACGCCCCGTTGTAATTATCAACGATAAAATATTTGTGGGAAGCGAAAAGAAAACAGTGGAGGCCCTGAAAAATGCGGTTAAATAATACCGTTAGTGTCCCGGGATATTATCAGCAGGGGCTGGCGCTGGTTTTTCCTGTTCGTGCCGCAGGTTGAGATAGGCCACCCATAAACTGGCCAGCATAAAAATAGCGGCCAGGAAAAAAGCCACTCCCGGAAAATAAAATGGCGCTTTGCTGGTGGTGAAATATTTAAAAAGATTGGTCATGATCAGGGGACCGATGATAGTTGTCAAACTCATCAGGCTGGTTAAAGCACCCTGCAGTTCACCCTGCTCATTGGGGGGCACATGGCCCGCCAGTGTTGCCTGCAAAGCCGGTCCGGCAATACCTCCCACACAATAAGGCACCAGGAAAACAAACATCATCCAGCCTTCTGTAGCAAATGCAAAAAGCACCAGGCCGATCGTATATAAAAACAAACCGAGATAAATACTTTTTACATTGCCCAGCTTCGGGTTCACCACTCTTGTTAATCCCGCCTGTACCAGCCCCACGAGCACACCTACAACGGCTAATGACAGCCCCACCATTCCTTCGGACCAGTGAAAGCGGTAGATGGTAAAGAAATTCCAGTTGCCCTGAACCGCCTGCGCAGCAAGATAGATAAGGAAGAAACAAACTGCCAGCCCGCTGATAGCAGGTGTTCTTCTCAGGAATTGCAAAGAACCAAAAGGATTGGCTCTCTTCCACTCAAATTTTCTGCGGTTCTCCCGGCTTAATGATTCTGGTAAAACAAAATAACCATACAGAGCATTCAGTAAGCAAAGTGCCGCTGCCGCATAAAAAGGAGCACGGATACCCCAGCCAGCCAGCAAACCTCCCAATGCAGGACCAATAATAAAGCCTAAACCAAATGCCGCGCCGATCATCCCGAAATTCTTTGCTCTTGTTTCGGGGGTACTGATATCAGCAATATAAGCTGAAGCGGTGGTGAAGCTGGCGCCGGTAATACCCGCAATGACCCGGCCGGCAAATAATAACGGATAAGATTGTGCCAGGGCAAGGATAATATAGTCAACACCAAAACCCAGCAGCGACCCCAGCAAAACGGGCCTGCGACCAAAACGATCGCTCAGGTTGCCTATTACCGGTGCAAATAAAAATTGCGTAATGGCATAAGCCGACAAAAGAAATCCGCCATATGCACTGGCTTCATTGATGGGTATTTGTTTTAGTTGTGCGATCAATTCCGGCATCACGGGAATGATCAATCCCCAGCCCATCACATCCACCAGGAGAGTAATGAAAATAAATCCAATTGCGGCCTTGCGGTTTGTAGCCATAAACGGGAATTGGCTGCAAAGTAGCCTGATTTACGATAAGAAGAAGGCGGATTTTTGAAAATGTTGAAATAAAAAAGGGCTGATCATTCAGCCCTTTGCATGATTAACAAACGAATCATTTAAAAGTTCTCATATAGTTTACCACAGCCCAGATATCATTAGCAGCGGGTATTTTCTTTTTGTAGGAGGGCATGTCTTTTCTTCCTTCAAATGTTTTATAAAAGATAGCTCCATCGGTTTGTGCCTGGAATTTTGCAGTGGTAAAATCACCCGGATCTGTATCCAGCTGAGAGGCTTTAGAGCCGTCGCCCTTACCTTTTTTTCCATGGCATGACTGGCAGTGCTGATTGTAAAGGTCCTTTCCGGTTTGTAAAGCATCAGCATCAGTTTTTGCCACCGGGTTAGCTTTGTTCTTATAACTGTCTGGTACAGGCCATGGTTCCTGGTTCATTGTTTTGTTGGCAACGAAACCAAACAATACTATGGACATGCAGCCGGTGATCAGCAGAATTATTTTCTTTTTCATGTTTGTTTTTTGTTTTAAAGATTAAAAAATTTATAAAGAGCTTCAGGAAGTATGCGGGTGCTCCTTCCGGAGGCGAAACAGTTCATATATGATAACAATATAATGCCCCCACACGGCAGTCATCAATACTATAAAAGTGATCAGCATCCATAAAGGCGGCAACGTACTCCATAAGGCCCTGGGTTGAGCAGCAATTTTGTCCGACACCGGTGTTCCCCATGGCTGCACGATAACGGTTTCCAGGTTGCCGTATACTTCATTCTCGTCCAGTCTTGCCAACAGGGTGATATTCCCTTTGGCATCGCCCGGAAGGCTGGCGGGTATCTCAACAGTGGCCTCACCGCTTTCATCAGTGGTACCTTCGCCAACCTTTAATGGAAGAAAAGTTCTTTTTACAAAAATACCAACGGTAGCCTCGCGTATGGCAGTGTCGGTTTCCCTGTCCACCAGCTTAATTTTTACGGTAAGCAATGAATCGTCTTTAACGGGCTCCATTTTTAATAGGGCACGTTTCATCCTTACCTCTTCTTCTGCAGCTTCCATGGATTTGTTTCCGGCAAATACAGCCCTGAACTGCATACTGTTGTTATTCCCTTTTGACAGGGAGTCAGCAGGGTAAGTGTATACCGCTAAGCCCCTGCTGTTGGTGATAACAAACCCAAGTTCTTTTTCAGCACTGTCGCTGATAGCATAAAAAGTAACTTTCAGTTTCGGTAATTTATAGAGCGTACCATTGATTTTTGCTTTCAGCAATGCTTTGAGCTCGATTATTTCTTCACCCTTTTGTGTGCAGCTAAGCTCCAGGGATGGAGAGATAAGCATTTTTTCTTCCGGTGCCGGGGTTTCGCTGGCAGTGCTGTCTGTTTGCGCCCATGCGGTAACAGGGGCGGCCGCCAGGGAGCATAGCATGACTACGGCTATGCATGACCGGTAGAAACGAGTCAGATCAATGAATGTCAGCAGGTATTTCATATTGATCCTTTTAAGTAGTGATAATTTCTTTTTTACCATCGGGTAATTTTTCTGCAGCCCGTTCTTTCTCTCCAAATTCTGATACCGGGATGATGGTTACAAACTTTGACATCAGGGTAAAGAATAAAAGGAAAGTTGCAATACCGGCACCTGTCAGGGCCCATTCCACCCAGGTGGCCTGGTAGTGAACAAATTCAGGTCTTGTATCCTGCATGGGCAACAAGGGAGATTCCAGTGTGGGTACAATAATGAGATATCTTTTTACCCACATCGCCAGCACCATCAGGGATGCCGCCAGGGTAATAAGCCCGGGTTTTCTTGTTCGCGGAATGGCTACAACGAGTATTGGTAAAAGGATACCGGCCACATTGGCAAATAAGAACCACCATCCATATTCAGAAGGGCTGAATAATTTATGAATCACTTCACCATCCCATTTTTGCGACCCATACCAGCTGGTCAGGTATTCGGAAAAAGTAAAATAGCCATAAGCCGCTGCCAGCACCAGCATGATATAGCCGAGATAAGTAAAATGTTTATCTTCTATATAACTATTGAGTTTATACATTCTGCGGTAAGCCCATAAAGCCACGATGAGCACACCCGTGCCGGAGTATATGGCGGCAAGTACAAAATAAGGTCCGAAAATGGTGCTATGCCAGCCCGGGCGCAATGTCATACCAAAGATCCATGACAATACGGAGTGTACAATGATGGCCAGCGGAATGATCATGATCGCCATCAGGTTCATCGACACAGAAATATGTTTCTTCTGACCCGGTGTGCCTTTGTAACCAAGGGATAAAGCCTTATATAGTTTTTGTTTCCATTTAGGGATATCCAGTTTTGCATCACGGTAAATGGCAAAATCTTTTATCAGGGCCAGGTACAGGAAAATGATGCTGCCGGTAAAATAGGTACCAATGGCCAGCACATCCCAGGTAATAGGCGATTGCAGACGCGGGTATATGAAAAGGTGATGCAGCCTGTCGAGACGGCCAACGCACAACAAAATAAATACAGGACCAATAATAGTGGAGATAACAGTGATCATTTCAGCAATACGGATGATCGGCTTGCGCCATTCCACTTTCAAAATGTGCAGGATACCTGAAATGACGGCACCTGCATAACTAATCCCAATGAAAAAAATAAAATTGGCAATATATAATCCCCACACCACATTATCTCTCATCCCGGTTACTTCATGTCCTTTGGCTACCTGCAGGTATAATGCATAACCGCCAAGCCCTATCCATAATAAGTAGAAAATGGTCCACCCCCAGGTCCTTTTTCCGAATTTTTCTATATGCGCACGCTGGTGGTCAAATAACTTTTTCTGGTATGTATTCAGTTCCATAATCAATGTTTTGGAATAATGAGAATCTTACTTCTCAATTTGTTTCTTATCCGGTTCCATCACATCTTTAAATCTTTTCTTCAGTGTATCCGGCAGGTTTTCATAGCCACGCTCCACCGGGAACTGCCTGTCTTTTGGCGGCAGATAATACACCCTTGGCTTGGTGCCCAGCTCTTCCATATACCTGTAAGCCGCACGGTCTTTGATCAGCTGGGAGAAGCTCACGGTCTCATCACCGTTAGTAACCGTATCCTCGTTTTCATCTCCGAAATAAAACACGCCATTAGGACAGGCTTCCACGCAGGGAGGAAGCAGACCTTCTCTTGCCCTGTCGGGACAGAAATCACATTTTTCCACCGTGCCCACTTTGGCAGGCAACCCTGTTTCCGGGTTGGAAAGGAGATTTTTAATATCAAAAGGTTGTTCTGGCTCGTCCCAGTTAAAGACACGGGTGGAATAAGGACAGGCCGCCATACAGAACTTGCAGCCGATACATCTTTCATTATCTATCAGTACCAGCCCATCCTGTCGCTTGAATGTGGCATCAACGGGGCATACCTTCACACAGGGCGGATTATCACAATGAAAACATTGTTTGGGAAACCAGTAGGGGGCCGCTTTGTCACTATCCTGCAACAACTTTACCGTTAACCACTCTTTATCCTCAGGCCGGTAATGCCATTTCTGGCAGGCCGTAATACACTTGCGGGCATTCTTGCACCGTGAAAGGTCCACCACCATTACGAATTTCTTTCCTGCAATACCCTGTCTTGCCTCCAGTTTGGAAACAATACTCATGTGTTCCTGGTGATTGAGATAAGCTGAATCTATTTCAACGATCTCTCCATCCGGGGAAAGCAGTTTTACTTTTTCAGCAGCGGCGGTCTTGCTTTTTGATGAACAGGAACAAGTGAGGCTGCCGCAAGCCATGGCGGCTGTGGCAACCAGGGCCGTGTTTTTCAGGAAATCACGGCGGCTATTATCATTTATTTCTTCTTGTTTCATGATCGGTGTGTTTACAATGCGCAGGATCAGCTTTTCTCCTTCGAAGGGTTATCCATCCAATCAAGGATCTCTTTGTTCGTTGCTTTTTGGTTTTTTTTCACCTGGTCCAGTACAGACCTGTCCACCTGCACCAGTTTACCGTCTGCTGTCAGCATCTTCACTTTTTCCGGTTTATCAGTGAGGAAGGAAAAAAACCGCCGCCGGGATGGTAGTTGCTTTTTTGATCCGGTACCCATACATGAGTTTTTGTGGTTAAAAAATGCAATGCAACATATTTCTGAAAAATGGACAGGTTTATGACCGCTATCAATTATTTGTGTGAGAATTGTCAGATGCAGGATCGGTACTGACAAGGCCTGACAGGGGGAATGATTAAAATCATGAGCACTTCGATCCTATGTCATGGAATTGTAAGGGGTGCAAAAATACTTTTGAAAAGCATCAGTTACACCACTTCTTACAGCGATGTAACTAATTATTCAAGTAAAACTGACTTTTATGAAAAAGGTTTCTATGATAAAGGCTTCAGCCCTTTTTCTGACGGTTTTTTTCCTCTCTGCTATCGTTTTTCAATGTCGTAAAGCAGGTGATCTTATTAAAGACCTTGACCGGTCTTTTTTGGGATCGGCTGACACCACTATTTATGCATCATTTTATGAAACCAATAAAGTGAGCACAGGCGACCAGGTTGCTGATGTAAACGACATAGTAAAATACAGGGGGGTACAAACCATTATTCACGAGTATTGCGGCACCTCCAACTGTCATGGCGGACCGATTGCCCCCAAATTTGACACCTATACAGAGGTGATGAAATTCATCACACCTGGTAACCCCGAGGGAAGCAAACTTTGGGAATTTCTCACCACCAATGATTTTGACAAAGCCATGCCGCCGGTGAATTCAAATCATGAGATGAACACAACCGACAAGACGATTATTTATAACTGGATAAAGAATGGGGCCAAAGAAAGACCTGACCTGAACGACTTCCGGCCGGCGGCGATTTCGCTTATTGCTAACGGTTGCGGATCGGCGAACTGTCATAACCAGGCCACAGCCACAGGTGGTTGGGCCAGGAAAGGGCTGATACCGGGTCTGACATCAGCAGACACCACTCAATATATTTACCTGAACCCTGTTACGGGTGCAGCAACAGTGTATTGCCTGCTTTCTAATACCACGCTTCGCGACCAGGTGTGGGGCTCTTATAAGGATAGTGTAAAAAAATTCTATTCAGACACTTTGCTGTATGCCAGTTACAGGCCCTGGAAAACACTGACTACTCCAAGGTCAGCACTTAGCACCCGTGGCCCGTTAAATACTTATGATGATATCCTGATGGACATCATGTACCCCAAAAGCGCAAGAAGCAACTCTTCGGTTCAATATACCGACCCGGTAACACTGGTTCAATATTATGCGAAGGGTAATTACCTGAATGTGACCAGTTCTATGGTAACAAGAGTAGACTCCACCTTACTGCTGGCCAATCCCTATACCGGTGTGTATGCAAACAACCACCAGGGAGATATGGCCTATGGGGATGGCGGACTGAAACCGCATGAAGTGGCGCTGATCAAAGCCTGGTATTTTTTGGATCCGAATATTCCTGATGTATGGAAATACGGGCAAAACAATGCCGGTATTTTCAAATACCGAAAATCTGGAAATATCATCAAACGCTAAACACATCAACTCATTATAAAATTTCATGTATATGAAAAAGAAAATAGTTATAGCGGCCATGGTGACATCCCTGCTGGTTTATGTGTTATCATCCTGCTACAGAAATAAAGAAGATATACTTGCACTGCCAAAGGTTTCTTTCCGTGGGGAAGTGGTACCGATCATCACGGCAGGGCCCTGCGGTTGTCACAACAATGGCATTGGCACAAGAGCGGTACAGTTTTCTCACTTCGATACCGTTTTTTATGATGCTATTCTTTCCAGGGTATCCTTATTTGATACATGGGTCAATGGGGGAACGCACCCCGGTGGCGGCGTTATTGATCTGAAGCCAAATGAGAAGGCACTGATCAAACGATGGATAGACGAAGGGGCAAAAGACGATGGCGGAGGATGTACAGTAAGCGGTACCATTACTTATACCAGCCAGATAGTGCCTATTTACAATACTACCTGTAAGGGATCAACCTGTCATGGGGGCATTGCACTGTCACTCGATTATAATAAGCTGGTGGCCAATAAAAACATACTGACCACTATATTGAATAGCGGCGGAGCAACCGGTCACCCCGGCGGTGTTCTCAGCCTGAGTACCTGTACCATCAATATCATCAAGGAATGGATTGCCCAGGGGCAACCACAGTAAAACATGAAAAATTGAACCACTAAAACAAGCGTTATGAAAAAGATACTATTGCTTCTTGCTTTAATGCTGGGGTATGGAACTTTTGTTACTGCACAGGATTCTATTGAAGCAGAAGTGAAAGAAGCGCCCAAAAGAAAATATACACGGGCCACTTTTAATTCCACCCGTATCATCAATATGCAGAGCACGGAAATTGTAAGCAAAGGCAACCTGCAGTTTATGATCAACCACCACTTTGGATACTTCTGGGATAAAGACCGGGGAGAAAAAACAGGTGGATTGTTTAACCAGCGGTTTCGCCAGAACCTGGGAAACCTGTTCGGGCTCAATACCGGTATTGCACACACGTATTTATCTTTTGATTATTCTCCAACAGCATGGGGTAATGTGGGCCTGGCCGCCACCGGCCGTACCGGGTTTGAAGGATGGCTGAAATTCCGGATCCTTCGCCAGCAAACAGGGCTGAAGAACATGCCGGTGAGCCTGGGATGGTATTCTATGGCCAATGTATCCACACAGAAAAAGGAACCTGAAGAATTTACAGACAACAGGTGGTCATTCCTGCACCAATTGCTGATCGCCAGGAAATTCTCTGATAAACTCTCCCTGCAATTCATGCCCACCCTTATCCACTTCAATATTGTTCCCTATGGCATCAACAATAGTAATCTGGTATGGTCCATGGGGCTGGGAGGGAAATATAAAATGGGCAGTAAAACGAACCTCACCTTCGAGTATGCCCGGCAGTTGAATATGTACGAGAACCTTATCTCCAAAAATGGAAGCATCATCAACTATTCTCCTGATCTGCTTTCCGTTGGTATTGAGATCAACACGGGGGGCCACCTGTTCCAGTTTTTTATTGGAAATACAGTGGATGGTTCCAACATAGAGCACCTGGCAAAGAACAGCAGCTGGATCAAAGATGGGAAATTTGCGATGGGATTTACGATTAACCGCAGCCTGAGCCTGAAAAAATAATATATCACTGTAATCTCCGATATTATAAAAGCAGCCGGATGGCTGCTTTTATAATATAATTGGAATGACTTTTGGAGTTACCCGGTTGCAATATTAACATTTCAGCAAACCAACTTTAGCTATTAGTTCTATCTTTGATCCGCTTAAGGCTAACGGCAATGCATAACGTTGCCATGACTATTTTTTCACCTCAAACAGTCCGATATGAAAGTAAACCAGTTATTATTGATCGCATCCTCTCCCCTGCTGCTTTTTTCCTGTGTAAGCAGTAAAAAATTCAAGACAGCACAGGCGGATTATGCCGCCCTCGAAGCAAAACATAAAACATTACAGGGCGATCTTTCTGATTGCAGTACCGAAAAGGGAACACTGACACGGCAGAAAGAGAATTTGGAAAGGGAACTGGCCCTCATGAACACAAAAGTAAAAGACCTTAATTCGCAGGTGGATTTCCTGAAAGCTAATAATACTTCAGCCCTGAAGCAATTGGAAGATCTTTCAGTGATCACTTCTTCACAGGCGGAAAGTATAAAGAAGTCAATGGAAAACATTGGGGCCAAAGATGCTTATATCCAAACATTGCAGCAACAAATGGCACATAAAGATTCATTGAACATGGCATTGGTGATGAACCTGAAAGGCGCCGTGGGAAATCTGGATGACCAGGACATCAATATCAAAGTGGATAAGGGTGTGGTATTTATTGATATCTCCGACAAGCTCCTGTTCACCAGCGGTAAGTATGAACTAACAAAGCAGGCTAAAACCGTACTGGGTAAAGTGGCTGCTGTGTTAAAGAACCAGCCGGATATTGAATTTATGGTGGAAGGCCATACCGATAACGTTCCTTACAGGAGCGGAGTATTGCTGGATAATTGGGACCTGAGTGCAAAAAGAGCTACGGCTGTAGTAAGAGTATTACAAAATGAGTATGGGCTGGACCCCGCAAAAATGGCTGCTGCCGGCCGCAGTGAGTACAGGCCTATTGCAGATAATGGCACCAAAGAAGGAAAAGCCACCAATCGCAGAACCCGGATCGTGATCCTGCCCCAGCTGGATCAGTTCTTCAAATTGCTGGAACCCGGTACGTCGAAATAACCCATCATTATATATAAAGGTCACCTGCTCCCTGCGGGTGACTTTTTTGTTTGTCACACTGCCTGCCCCCATGTATTTCGGGGAGCTTGCTGAATGGTGATTATTGGGAAGCAAATTTGATTAGGCTTCGATAAACTCAGCCTGACAGGCTGTTGTTTTCATGTTGAGCCTGTCGTGCGGAGCTTGCCGTGTTGAGCTTGCCGAAACAGGACAATTAAATACGATCAACTCCTCAGCCTCGCTTCTTCCAGGTCCAGCTCCCATTCCCGGTCACGGATCATTTCTTCGCTGAACTCTCCTTTATAGCGGGCATAATTCAACTCTCTTCTCCGGATATGTACCAGCTCAATCAGCATTTGACGGTAATGAGGTAAGAACGATGCTTCATTCTCATCATCCCCGTTCGTTTCCAAACTTCTTTTAGATAATTCGATCATTCGCTCATAACGGTCACGCACCCTTTTATAAGTGTCATTATTTTGTGTTTCTTCCGGGTAATTCGTGTCCAGGTAAGATAATACTGATTCTGCCAGCCGTATGCGTAAGGACAAAACCTGCAGTTTCTCATTCTCTTTTTCATTTTCTTCGATATTCAGTTTTCGGATCAGGGGCTTCAAACTTAATCCCTGGAGCACCAGGGTTACCAGTATTACCACAAAGGTGATAAAGAGAATAAGATTACGATGCGGGAAAGCTTCTCCTCCCGGCAGGGTAAGGGGAATAGCCAGGGCTGAAGCCAGCGATACCACACCCCGCATACCACTCCAGGCCACCAGCAACACCTGTTTCCAATGGGGTCTTGCTTCTTTTTCCCGGATACTTTTAAATAATATTCTTGGAATATAGGTGTTGGGAAATACCCATACAATCCGGATAACAATCGTGAGCACACTGATGATGACAGCATAAAAAATAGCATCGCCAACAGAGTTGCTGCCTAATCCCTTTGTGATCTCCGGCAACTGAAGGCCGATCAAAATAAACACAAAGCCATTCAGCAGGAAAACCAGCGTATCCCATAACCCCGCAATATGTAATCTTGTTTCGTACGTAAAGAAACTATTGGAACGATACGACAGAAAAAGACCACCCGTAACCACGGATAATACACCTGAAACATGAAAATGCTCTGCGGTGATGTACATGATATATGGAGTAATGAGAGTGATGGCCGCATCAATACTGGGAGTGGTGGGAAAGAACTGGTGCACGAGGTAAACGAGATAAGCAATAATAAGCCCGATGGCGATCCCTGCCAGTACCACGATACCAAAATTTTTGGCGGCTTCGCCAAAATGAAACTGCCCGGTGATGATAGCCATCAATGCAAAACGGAATACGATCAGGCTCGAGGCATCATTGATGAGGCTCTCCCCTTCCAGTATGGTTACAATCCTTTTGGGAACTTTCAATCCCTGCAGCACGGAGGTGGCGGCAATGGCGTCGGGCGGTGAAATGATGCCCCCCAATAAAAACCCATAGGCCAGTGGAAAACCGGGAATCAGTGCATGTGCTACCAGCGCCACGGCAGCAGAAGTAAATATTACGAGGCCAAAAGCCAGCAGGCTGATGGGCCGTCTCATTTTCCAAAATTCTTTCCAGGCTGTGTTCCAGGCCGCAGCATATAACAACGGGGGCAGGAAAATAAGAAAAACAATATCGGGGTGAAGGGTAATGGAGGGAAAGCCCGGTACCAGGCTGATCAACAGGCCACTGATGACCAGCATGATAGGATAAGAGATCTTCAGCGAATTGCTGATCATCGTTAATAGGGCGATGCCCAGCAGTAAGGAAATAACCAATAACAGGTGTTCGTGGATCATAGGTTGTAAAATAATTCATTTATACAACAGCGCAATTGGTGGCTGGTTCGGGCAACAGGAACTGGCAGTAGCGGGCCGTTCATACAAGTATTGTTGAAAGAAGGGAAGAAGATAGAGCAAATTTATTGAACAGGTGGAAGAAACCCCGTCAACCTGCCGTTATTTTATTCTATGCAGAAATATAAACTTCTCTTATGGCTCTTTTTGGCAGGAACATTTACCAGTATAAAAGCGCAAAATCCTTCCGTAAATATTAAAGACTTTGTACTGCTGGAAGGAAAATGGAAAGGCCAACTGGTTTACCGCGACTACAGCAGTAATAAAGATCAGACGATACCCTGCAACATAAGCGTAGACTTTCCGGGAGAAAATAAGTTTACATTGAATCTGTACTATACAGAGGAGCCGGATCATAATGCTGCAGAGATATATGAAATAAAAGCCAATGGTACCCTGATCAACGACAGGAAAGTGATAGAAAGAATAGAACTACCGGATGGTTCTCTACGGGTGGTGACAGAAGATAAAGGAATGGATGGCAATGATCCCAAACCGGCCATTTTTCATCATGAAATAATTATCAGTAAAATCAAACTGATCATCACCAAACTGGTAAGATATGAGGGGGAAGAAAAATTCTTTCAGCGAAACCAGTATGTATTCACCCGCTGAGTAATTACCAACGCACCATAACACTCAGAGCGCCCATTCGTGTAATAGTGTTTATCTCAACTCTTCAAATATCCCCGTCTGCGTATTCTTGCGAACATTATCCCAGTTAAAATAGCGTCCGTTCATCGCCACGTATACTCCGGCCGGTAATGTTTGTGCGAAAGCCAGGGCGCTGCCTAAGTTAAAGAGCCCGTCAGAGCTGCCGAATTTAATAGGGATCATGGCGCCGGTAAGAATGATCGTTTTGTCCTTTACTTTATGGGCCAGCATTTTTGCGGTTTCGGCCATGGTGTCGGTGCCATGCGTGATCACGATCTGCGTTTCATCACAATTGATACACTGGTGGGCGATCAGTTCACGGTCCTCGCCAGTCATTTCCAGGCTGTCGATCATCATCAGCGTTCTGATTTCAACAGGTACCTTGTTGCGGCCCATGTCTAACAGGTCGCTCATATGCGTGTCTTTGAAAAACAATTGGCCATTCAGTTCATTATATTCTTTATCGAATGTGCCGCCGGTAATAAAAATGCGGATAGCCATGAGTGGATATTTCTGCGATGAAAATACTTAAACAGGTGTTAGTTTAAATCGATTGCAAATAACCGATATTCAAGAAAAGAAGAAAAGAACAGGAAAAAATTAAAAAAAAGAGGAAGAATCTTCTTCGAATATTAATAAACTGTTATATTAGCAGGCCTTTTGCACAAAAAAGGTCCTTCCGTAGAAACGGACTGACCTCTAACGATTGCTTGCCATATGAAAATTCTTAAAGAGTAGTTCTTGTTTGCCGACCTTCTTGCAGTCTTGCTCCGATCAGCTTTAGGAGCCCCGGTTAACGGGATTGGCTGTATCTTTGACCTCTGACGCTTGCCCTGCTTGTTGCTTAACGATTGTCCGCCCGGACGAAGCCATTCGGACGGGCTTGCCATTTTAATGAACTCCTAAAACAAAAGTAGGGAGCACCGCCTTGTCCTTCAAACCAAATCCGGCATCATTTCATTATGCCTAAAGGGTGGGGCGAACCGTCAAACCCTCTCTGGCAGTGGGTTTTAGCAAAAACTCTTTATGATGTCCAACCGCAATACCGACATATTATTTCAGCTTATTAAATCCCTGGAAAAGGCCGAAAAAAGGCATTTTAAACTCTATATAAAACGCAGTTCAGGCAAGGAAGAGCTCAAAATTGTGCGCCTTTTTGATGTCATCGATAAACAAAAGGAATACGACGACAAACAGCTCCTGAAAAAAATGGGCGGGGTTACCAAGCCCCAGCTGGCCAACCTGAAGACCCATTTATACAAACAGATATTAGCCAGCCTGCGCCTGCTGAAGAGCGCAGATAGCATGGACCTGCAATTGAACGAACAATTCGATTATGCGCATATCCTGTATAAAAAAGGGCTGTTCATGCAAAGTCTCCGTATACTGGAAAGAGCAAAAGAAATAGCCAGGAATAACCAAAAGTTCAACTTCCTTCCGCAACTGCTGGCCCTGGAAAAAAGAATTGAAGGGCTGCATATCACCCGCAATATCGAGCACAGGGCCGATGTACTTTCCATTGAGTCCAATGAAGTGAGCCTGCATATTGATAATGTGGCCCGGCTTTCCAACCTGGCGCTGAAACTATACAGCTGGTTTGTACAACACGGGCATGCCCGGAATGAAGAAGATGAAAAGGATATCAAAAAATTTATGCGGGAAAGCCTTCCGGCAGGGGTATGGAAGCAAACGGGTTTTTATGAAAGACTATATCTGTATCAATGTTACACCTGGTATGCATTTATCCGCCAGGATTTTTTGCAATACTATCGTTACACTCAAAAATGGGTGGACCTGTTTGAAGAGCAGCCGATAATGAAAAGAGTGGAAACGGGCCACTATATTAAAGGCATCCATTATTTGCTCAATGCGCATTTTGACCTGCGCAATCACCGTGGATTTGAAAAAACATTAAGGCTGTTTGAAAAAGTGGCACAAACAGACCGGGTGAAGGACCATGATAACTTCAGGGTGCAGGCTTTTATTTATATCAGCCAGGCAAAGATCAACCAGCATTTTATGCAGGGCACGTTCAGGGAAGGCATTGCCCTGATCCCCGCGATTGAAAAAGAATTGAAGGAAAACAGCCTGTTCCTGGATAACCACCGGGTGCTGGTGCTGAACTACAAATTTGCTGTGCTGTACTTTGGAAAAGGGGATTATGATACCTGTATTGATTATTTGCAAAAGATCATCAACGATCATACCAACCTGCGGTATGACCTGCAATGTTATGCACGCCTGGTGCACCTGCTGGCCCATTACGAACTGGGTAATGATATGCTGATGGAGTCGCTCACCAAATCGGTATACCGCTTTATGGCCAAAATGAAGAACCTGACGGCGGTGGAGGAAGCGATGTTTAAATTTTTGAAACAGTCTATCAAGCTTACTGCGAGAGAATTAAAGCCGGAGCTGCAAAAATTCCTGGATGCTATTAAACACCTGGAGAAAAACCGTTTTGAAACCCGGTCATTTGCTTATCTCGATATTATTTCCTGGGTGGAGGGGAAAGTGTATAATAAGTCCATGGCTGCAGTTATTCACGAAAAATATCTGCAAAGTAAAAGAAAGAAATAACCGGCCTGCCGAATCCGATAACTATCGGGTCTGTTCAGCAGATAATAACTGATCGAAAGCTGAGTTGTTGGTGAAAACTCATGATAGTTGTAATTTGTTTACCATTCAACACCAACAAAGGCTATGAAATACGGCTATTTCCTCCTGTTGCTAATAACGATCACCTCTTCCGCTCAAATCAACCCCGCCAACATCAGCATTGCCCGCGACAGCTTCGGTGTGC
>CAZSGD010000007.1:31559-33541 GCA_964606155.1 uncultured Chitinophaga sp.
TCCGCTCAAATCAACCCCGCCAACATCAGCATTGCCCGCGACAGCTTCGGTGTGCCGCATATCTTCGCTCCCACCGATCCGGAAGTAGCTTATGGCATCGCCTGGGCACATGCCGAAGATGATTTTGAAACATTGCAGCTGGTAGTACTGAGCGGTAAAGCAAGATTAGGCACGGCATTAAAAAGAAAAGGCGCTGAAGCTGACTACGTGATCCATCTTTTACGCATCCGTAAAACAGTGGAAGAACAATGGAATACATTGAGTCCAGATTTTGTTGCCTTGATCAAAGGTTATGTGGCTGGCCTCAATGCTTACGCCAAAGCACACCCGAAAGAGGTGAAACACAAATACGCTTTCCCTTTTAATGAAAAGGAGTATATGACAGCCGTGGTCTTTTCCATCAGCCTCTTTTGCGGCGTGGAAGATGCACTGCCGCAAATATTTGGTGGCAAAGTGGCCACCATCCCCGGTTTTGATCCCCAGGGCTCCAATGCCTTTGCTATGAACTCTCTCAAGACAACCACAGGGGAAAGTTTTTTGGCCATCAATGCTCATCAGCCCAACACCGGACCGGTTGCTTTTTATGAAGCACACCTGCAAAGCGAACAGGGATGGAATATGCTGGGTGGACTATTCCCGGGAGGCTGCCTGATCTTTCATGGTACCAATGAAAATTTAGGCTGGGCACATACAGTGAATTACCAGGACAAGCTGGATATCTACCAGCTTGAAATGAACCCGGCCAACAGTAATCAATACAAGTTCGACAGCGAATGGGTTAACCTGGAAGAAAACAAAGCCAGGCTGAAAGTAAAAGGAGTGCCCATCACCGTTGGTAAAAAGATTTACTGGAGTAAATATGGTCCCACGGTAAAAACCGGTAAAGGTGTATTTGCCTTAAGGGTTCCGGCCCTCATGGATATTAAAGCCCTGGAAGAATGGTACCGGATGAATAAGGCAAGGAATTTCTCAGAGTTTTATAAAGCCGTGAGCATGACCAGCCTGCCGATGTTCAATATTATGTATGCCGACCGATACGACACGATCTTTTATATCAGCAACGGTAAGATGCCTAGGCGCAACCCTGATCCAAAATATTTCTGGAGAAGCACTTTGCCAGGCAATACATCCGCCACTTTATGGACAACGTTTAAACCGATCAATGAGCTGCCCCAATATGTGAACCCGCCATCGGGCTATTTATTTAATACCAACCATTCCCCTTTCCTCGCCACCGATACAAATTACAACCTGGACCGGCACAGGTTTGAACGGGCAGATGGATACGAAGCAACTCATAATAACCGCAGTTTACGGGTTACCGAAATAATGCCTCAGGATAAAGTGGATTATAATACATTCCGAAAAATAAAATTCGATCAGCAATTGCCTCAAAAATTGCAATACATGTACGGTATCGACAGTATGTTTAACTTAAATGCATCTGAATATCCTGCCCTGCAACAGATCATCACCACTTTTCAACAATGGGATAAAAAAGCAACGGCGGATAGTAAAGGGGCTGCGATATTCCTGCTGACTTATTATTATCTGGCCGACAGGTTAAAAGGAGAAGCATCACGTCAGGTAACTCATACGGAAGCAGTGGAAACTTACCAGTACATACATGATTACATGATGAAAAATTTTGGCAAGACAGAATTAGTCCTGGGGGATGTGCAGAAACTGGTAAGAGGAGATGATGTGCGGCCGGCCTGGGGATTCCCCGATGTGCTGGCACCTGCTTTTTCAGAACCTTATCAAAACGGGATGAGGAAAGTGACTGGTGGAGATGCTTATATCTGCTTTGTCCGTTATTCCAAAAATGGCGGCTTACCACAAATTGAATCCATCAATACATTCGGCGCTTCTATGCATCCGGATTCCCCGCATTTCAAAGATCAGATGGCAATGTATCAAAGCCAGCAACTGAAACCGATGACACTGGATAAGAAAGAAGTGCTGAGAACAGCAAAAAAAGT
>CAZSGD010000007.1:33641-135464 GCA_964606155.1 uncultured Chitinophaga sp.
AACTGAAACCGATGACACTGGATAAGAAAGAAGTGCTGAGAACAGCAAAAAAAGTCTATCACCCGCAATAGAGATTTTACTTGTTCGTGATCAGGGATTCAATGTATAACACATACTGCTTTGCAGGAAAAATAAACTCTGCTGTATTTTCCGCATTTTCTTCGATAGCGTCGCTATAGTCTTCTTCAATCCTTTCCTGCATTAAACGGCTGAAAAAGGAAGCTTGTTGCGTATCAAATAAGCCCGGCAGTACGAAATGCAAATGAAGGAGATTGATGACACCACTATGTGTTTTGGGTACCAGATCTTTTGTCAGCAACAGGGCTTTGGTAGCATGAAAACAACCATAATAAAGGCGATTAATGACAGTTGCGTAAAACTTATTGGCAAGCAGAACATCTGCTTCATTAATGAATGCCCGTGCTTTTATTAATTTTAATTCAATTGCTTTCGCTTGTTCATCTGTCATAAGACCAGGTTGTTTTCTGCAATTGATCTTTTAAGTGAGTAATAGGAGGGGTTATTTTGCCAATCACTGTTGGATACGAGCAATATATTGATAAAAGCGCCGATAGATACACTCAGGGGAAATACTTTGTTATGGACAGATTGTTTAAGAGCAGAAGAAATGCTTTTTTGGGGAGATAAAACAAGAATATCCCAATCACTCTCCTCCGTAAATCGGTCAGTAACCCGGCTGCCGAACAAAATGACCGTGGCGCCAGGAACCACCTCCCTGATCTGTTGTTTAATATTCAATAATATCTGTTGCTTCAAAAGCATATTTCAAAGTTCTGAATAATTTTTCATATTCCGGGTACAAAAGAAGGGCTGCAAGTTCAGTAACTTGCACCCATGATCGATTATTTGCAGGGATTAAATGAGCGGCAGAGAGAAGCAGTACTTCATATAGACGGCCCACTGATGATCGTGGCCGGGGCCGGCAGCGGAAAAACCAAGGTACTAACTACCCGGGTGGCACACCTGATGGCCAATGGCGTAGACGCTTTCAATATTCTCGCACTCACGTTTACCAACAAGGCCGCTAAAGAAATGAAAGAAAGGGTGGAAAAGATATTGGGCAACCACGAAGCCCGGAATCTTTATATCGGCACTTTTCACTCCGTTTTTGCCCGTATTCTTCGTGTGGAAGCAGATAAGATCGGTTACCCCCGCGACTTTACCATTTACGACACCGATGATGCAAAGAGCGTGGTGAAAACTGTTGTTAATGAAATGGACCTGGACGACAAGCACTATAAGCCCAATATTGTTTACAACAGGATATCCTCTGCCAAGAATGCATTGGTAGGCCCGGCAGAATACCGGAATGATTATGCCATTCAGCAGGAAGATATGAGGGCCAACCGGCCTGCGATCGGGCAGATATATGATGCCTATGTAAAACGTTGTTTCCGAAACGGGGCCATGGATTTTGATGACCTGCTGTTGAAATTCTATGAGCTGTTAAAAAATGTTCCCGAAAGCCTTGCCAAATACCAGCGGAGGTTCAAATACATTCTCATTGATGAGTACCAGGATACTAACCCCGCACAGTATGAGATCATCAAACTGCTGGGGGCCATGTATGAAAATGTGTGCGTGGTGGGCGATGATGCACAAAGTATCTATAGCTTCCGCGGCGCCACCATTCAAAATATCCTGCAGTTTCAAAAGGATTATGACGATGTAAAAGTGGTGAAGCTGGAACAGAATTATCGCAGTACCAGGAGCATCCTGCATGTGGCCAATGAAGTGATCCGAAATAATAAAGGGCAGATAGAAAAAGTACTGTTCACCGAAAATGCAGAAGGAGAAAAAATAAAGCTGGTGCGGACCATGACTGATAACGATGAAGGGAAGTATGTGGCCGATAGTATACAGGAACAAAAACTGCGCAATCATTACAGCAATAAAGATTTTGCCATCCTGTACCGCACCAACGCACAAAGCCGTGCTTTTGAAGAAGCCCTGAGAAGAATGGGTATTCCCTATACGATCTATGGAGGGATGAGCTTCTATCAGCGTAAGGAGATCAAAGACCTGGTGGCATACTTGCGGGTGATCGTGAATCCAAAGGATGAAGAAGCTATGAAGCGGATCATTAACTATCCGGCCCGGGGTATTGGAAAAACCACCATTGATAAACTCGTATTGTATGCCAATGACCAAAACACTTCCATGTGGGAGGTGATGCAAAGGGCCGCAGAATTTGGGTTTAAAGCCGGTACCAAAGACCTGCTGGATGATTTTGTAACGATGATCAAAAGTTTTGCCAGCATGCTCACCAAACAGAATGCATACGAAGTGGCTTTTCATGTGGGCAAGCAAACGAACCTGGTAAGAGAACTATTTAACGATAAAAGCACCGAAGGGGTTCAGCGATATGAGAACATCCAGGAATTGCTGAACTCCATCAAAGAATGGACAGAAAGCCCCGATAATGATGAAGGGGAAGTGGTGGATAAACGATTAGCTGCCTACCTTCAGCAAATCACTTTGCTCACAGATGCGGATGAAAAAGACCCCGACGCCGATACGGTAAAACTGATGACTATTCATGCTGCAAAAGGGCTGGAGTTTGGATGTGTGTTTGCCGCAGGCCTGGAAGAAATGCTCTTCCCCAATGCATTATCTGTTAACTCCAGGGACGAACTGGAGGAAGAAAGAAGATTGTTCTACGTAGTGATTACAAGAGCAAAACAAAGGCTCTGGATCACCTATGCCAATACACGCTATCGTTTTGGACAGCTGGTACAAAACGATCCGAGCCGCTTCATTGAGGAAATACCGGAGAATTATCTTGACAGAAGTTTTGCTGGCGGGGGTTCAAAAAATCAAACGGCCAGCAAGTGGGGTGGCTCCGGGGCATACAACCGAATGAAAGGATGGGGAAATAATGAGGATGGAGAATCCGGGTCTGTGTCAAAGCAATCCGGCAGGTATTATAATGAAGGACCGGCAACGGGTAACCAGCAACCATCTTATCTCGCACCCAAGACCACATTAAATAAAGTAGTGGAACATAAACCTTCTGCTGATTTTGTGGCCAGCGATACTTCTAATCTGCAGGCGGGACAAAAAGTAGAGCATCAAAAATTTGGTTTTGGTGAAGTTGTAAAAATGGAAGGTGCCGCACATAATCCTATTGCCACGGTTAAGTTTGAACATAATGGAGAAAAGAAGATCATGCTCAATTATGCCAGGCTGCGCATCATTGAATAATACACTGTCATTGCATTGTCACTGAATAATTTATAAAGGTTTCCACATTCATTAAACCCTTTGGTATAGTCCTTGTCTATTTAACAACGTTACAACAGTTCGTTTTTCGTTTGTTTGTGACCGTTTAACCACCTTAGAATTTTCTGATAATCAGGACCATCAGAAAATTTCAAATTAACCAATCTATAGTACCGGGTCATTACGTATGCAACAGGCGTATAGTCTGTACAGTTGAATATTTATTATTAAACAAAAACAAAAGCTATGAAGACAATGAAAAAAGCTATCGCATTCTCCATTGCCACAAGTATAACGGCAATGGCATTTGGACAATTAGGATTAGGGGTAACATCCAGCACACAGGCCGTTGTGAACGCAACAACTGCCACAAACGCTGTGGCCCAAACCACACAGGCAACATCGGCCATTACAAAGAGTACGGCCCAGATTGCTGTGAATAAGGCAACAGAAATTAAAATAACCACCGGCGCAACAGTTAACCAGGCTGCCGGCGCTACCAATGACCTGAAAGCGGATGTGAAAAACATGTCGGATGTAAAGGGCGGTACTGCTGTAAATACATCTGCTAACGCCAGCGGGGGTATTCAAACGAATAATAGTTCTGTTCAAACAGGCGCTGGTTCAAATACAACTGCCGGAGCCGACATGCAGATCAATGGCAGTAAAGTGATCGATCGTACAGAAACGGCCTCCTCAACATTAGCCAATACAGTTGAGAATAAAGCACAGGCCGCTGTTCAAACAACAAAAGAGGTAAAAGCACAAGCGGTAACAGATGTAAAAGCTGCGTCACAGGCTACAAAGGAAACAACAGCCTCAGTAAAGCCGCAGGCTTCAGTAGCTGCAGAAGCTAAATCTGAAACCAAAGCAACCATAACGAAGCAGTAGTAATCCGTGGCTTTCGCATATACAAGGGCTGCCCGTATCAATCAACAGTGGCGTTTTAGGCTAGTGGCAGCCCTTTTTTTTAAAACCTGGAGTATGAAAAAACTACATGTCATAAAGGCACTGCCCTTCTTATGTCTGTCCACAATGCTGAATGCCCAGCAGGATTCTGCTGCCTCCAAACCGCAATTCAAACTGGGATTATTTTATAATTCAGGGTTGAATTATTATGGCCGGGTGGACAGCCTTAAAAGCAGTGGTTTCTTTCCGTTAGCAGAATTATGGCTGAACAAACAGCTTTACATTACTGCTGCACCGGTATTTGTCAGCAATGCAGCGAATAATTTCGCATATGCAGGCACGGTAGTAACGGCCGGTCACATGTTCCGCCATACCCATTGGGCGGGAAACAACTATATCCTCAAACCCATTTACAGGGATAATAGCGGGTTGGTGCAATCTGCATTAAAACTGCAGGCCGTATCCTCTTTCAGCTGGCTGAATAAGGTCGCGAACATCAACTTTGGCGGTGATATCAAATTCAGCGATAAGCTGGATTTTGGTGTACAGGCGGGACTGGACCATCTTTTCCGCTTTGAACCCGGGAAAAACACTGTGCTGGTGATCGACCCGTCGGCCTATGTGTATGCAGGTACCCGCCAGTTTACCCGTACTTATTATAAACAACAGGATTTCCTGATCTTCCCGGGCGTGAATGAACAAATAACAGAGGATGTAAAAAGCTTCGACCTTCTTTCTTTTGAGTTTTCGGCACCGGTGGTACTGGCAAAAGGTAAATTTCAATTCATCCTGAACCCGGCATTCGTGTTGCCTCAAAACCTGGTAGTGGTTCCGGGCAAACCGGACCTGTCGGAAAGAGGCGATAATCTTTTTTATGCAACAGCGGGAATGAAAGTAATCTTATAGATGTGCCGGAAAAGAAAGCAGTGAATTAACATTTTACAAAAAAACGGGCGATTATATTTGTTGTATTGTTTGAAAATCCACCGATCCAGCCCGGATGCCCACCGCAAAACAAAAAAAACACCTGAGAAGATTCACCTTCACGCTAACACTTTTTGTGCTGGTGGCCGTTGTTGGCGTAATGTTTTACCAGTATTTTACTTACAAGAAAACAAGATTTGTACGCTACCCGGAATTTGGTATTGCTATTCCTGAAAACTTTTCTATTCATGGTATCGATGTTTCCAAATACCAGGAAAAGATCGAATGGGAGGAAGTGAAAGCCATGGAAGTTAAAAAAGTGAAACTGGGGTTTGCTTTTATCAAAGCCACACAGGGGCCACAAAATGAAGACCCGCAGTTTGACAGGAACTGGAAAAAAGCCAAACAGGCCGGCATGCTCCGGGGGGCCTATCATTTTTTTACTCCATCGGCAGATGGAAAAAAGCAGGCAGAGAATTTTATTTCCAGTGTTGACCTGGAACCGGGCGATCTGCCGCCGGTACTGGACATTGAACTATTGAATGGCATACATCCTGCTCAGCTAAAAAAAGAACTGAAAGAATGGCTGACCATTACAGAAGCTCATTACGGCGTAAAACCGATCATTTATACCAATGCCGATTTTTATACACGCCACCTGGGAAGTGAATTTGACAACTATCCGTTATGGGTGGCCCATTATTACGAGATGCATCAGCCACGCATTCAACGGGACTGGATATTCTGGCAGCACAGCGATGAAGGGCAGGTAAATGGTATCAGCTCGCGGGTGGATTTTAATGTTTTTAATGGCGACTCTGCTGCATTCAGAACTTTCCTGGTTCGATAGTATTTGCATTCCATTTTCTTATAGTATCTATACCTCAGCGAAATCTCTGCACACTTCGCGGACCTGCGGTGAATGTATTCAATTGTAAATCCCGGCTGCACGAATTGTTGTACCTTGAAAGAAGAATTGCATGCATGCAACAAAATTGGGACCCGGAGGTTAAAAGATTTTTTGTTAAAATCATCAACTCCATTGCAAGGGGGTTAATATGGATGATCGCTTCTGCTACTGCAGGCCTGTATTTTGAGCTGGGCTATAGTAACGGCAAGCCGGTAATTTACACGATCATTTTTTATGCAGCGATGGTCCTCAGCCTTGCCTGGCTGATCTGGTATCTCTATAAATTATGGAAAGATGCTTAAAATACCCTCTTGCACGTATGGACTGGCTTAGTAATTGAAGTAATTTGTACAGATAAGCAGTACAGCATGAATAAACGATTTTGCAAATGGGTGGTGATCAGCGGAACGCTGTTCATCTGGGCCATCAAATACGGTATCCGGCCGGTATATATTCAGGATGACTTTTTTCGTTTTTTTCTGAACATCGCCCCGAATTGGATAGGCTCCTTCCTTATTCCATTTGCTGCTGCCTGGCTTTTTAATGGAAGAAAATCTTTGCCGGCCCGTTTGTTTTGTGTGGAACCGGGGTATCAGCTACGATTTGTTGCTCTGGTAGCGTTTGGCCTGCTCGTGATCAATGAATACCTGCAACGTATTCCCTTGTTTGGGCGCACATTCGATTATAATGATATTATTTTCTCTGCCGTAGGGTTACTGGTGGCTTCTTTTGTATTCAGTAATATGGGATGGAAAAGGGCCGGCTCCTTTGCAGCCAAGGCAGGTTAACTGCTATGATCCGCAATGATGACCCATTGATTTTTTATTTTCCGGAACAGTAACGTGAAATGACCGCTCACATCGCCCACCGACCGGGTGAGATGCCATTTACCCGTTACATGATAATATTCCGGTGACAGGTATTTTACCTGGATAATGGTAAAATTCAGTTTTCCCATAGCGGCGGTATCAGGATATCCTTTTTTATAGTTCTCCAAAGTGTTCTTCCAGCCATAGGTAACGCCGGTTTTGCCGATAAACATCAGCGAGTCGTTTTCCCAATATCCTTTCATAAAGGCTTCCACATCACCCCGGTTCCAGGCAGCGTTTTGATCATTCAGTAATTGAAGAATGGCTTTTTCATCTGCTGATTGGGCAAAAAGCCGGGGGGAGAATAGTAAAGCCATAACGGCAACAAATAGACGCATACAATAACTTTTGTTCAAGTTACTGTAAAAAATGGAGTGCGGCTAAGAGTTCACCGCGGAGAACATGAGTGCACTGAGTTCCCGCAGAGATCGAAAAGAAGGAACAGCGCTGCGTTGGCGATTCCATCGCAATCTTTACAGGAAAGCTCAGCGAAACCTCTCCGTTACCCGGCGGCTCAGCGGTGAAGTATTATTTAATCAACTAATGGTTGCAATCATCCGCATGTGCATGATCGTGTACCTGGCAGGAGCGGTAGTTCATAATGTGGGCCGAAACGATCAAAATCACGGCGGGCACCAGCAGCCAAACATGCACCTGTGCAAAGAATTGTTTCAGCACCAGGAAAGCAAAGCCGATAAAGAATAAAGTAAGCGGGAGATAAGAGTGATGGTGTTTTTTATAACCGTGGTATAAAGAGTAAGAGCCAATGCAAAGCGAAAGAAAGATCATGCCGGCTTCAAAATAAGCATTGTGAATGATATTGATGCCAAACAGGGGCAGGCTGGTTAAGAAAAGAGGTAATAAGGCACAGTGAATGGCACAAGCCAAAGAAGCCCCGATACCTACAGCGTCCCAATTGATCCTTGATCTCATAAAGAAGGCAAAGATACAAAAAAGCAACAATGTTGCAAAATAAAGCTGTTCCATAATTGGGAAACAAAATCCTCCCGCCCGGGGTAACTTTGCACAAAATGACGGGTATGTCAAAAAAGAGGCTTTTTTATATCGGTTTTTTTGTGGTGCTGGTGATTGGTTTTTACCTGGTTCTGACTGCGCTGGTGCCGGAAATGACCAAAAAAAGGCTGGCCCCCATCAGTTATGTACGTCCCTTTTCCTTTACCAACCAAGACGGGCAGCAGGTAACCGAAAAAGCGGTGGCCGGCAAAGTGTATGTGGCCGAATTCTTTTTTACCACCTGCACGGGTATTTGCCCCCGGATGAACCGGAATATGAGGATGGTGTACGACAAACTGAAGGAAGAAGAGGGTTTCCTGATACTATCGCATACCTGCTGGCCGGAAATTGACTCAGTAGCCCAGTTGAAGCATTACAGTGATTCCATGGGGGTGGACACCAAAAAATGGGTATTCCTGACCGGTAGAAAGGACAGCTTGTATAATATGGCCCGGACCAGTTATACCGTTGATGACCCGGTAAATAACTTCCAAAATATCACTGACCAGTTTTTACATACTCAATTCTGGGCCCTGGTGGATAAGAGCGGGGATGTAAGAAAGATCTATGACGGGTTGAAAAAAAGCGAGGTAGAACAGTTGATCAAAGATGCCCGTAAAATGCTGAAGGAATAGAACGAACATAGCATCCTTCTGCCTGTTAATATAGTATGATTATGAACACAACAGATCGTATAGAATTGGCTGTAACGGAAACCCTGAAGCGTAATCAATTAAGCGTAACAGACAGCCGGAAAAAAATATTGCACCTTTTCCTGGAGCAAGCCGGGGCATTAGCGCATGGCGATATTGAAAAAAGGGCGGGTGAAAAGTTTGACCGGGTAACGGTATACCGTACCCTGCAAACATTTGTCGAAAAAGGGATCATCCATACCATTCCCACAGCAGATAATTCTGTGCTCTATGCACTATGCAAAGACCAGTGTTCAGAAGGACATCACCACGATCATCATGTTCACTTTGTGTGCAATGAATGTAATACCACCTATTGCCTGGATGATGTGGTAACACCTGCACTAAACCTGCCCCAGGGATATGCGGCGGAGCATGTGGAAGTAGTGGTGGAGGGTATTTGCAAGAATTGTAAATGAGATAAAAAAAGCCCCCGTGTTGAAACACGGGGACTATTGGTTAAGGCTCTGATTAGTAGCTATGTTCAAATGCAATTCTTCATTGCATCATTTATTTCAAATTCAGAATTCAAAAATAGGGTCGAACTTTCAATTTTCCGAATTTTAGTGATACCATAAAAGTGGTATTTTTTGTTTTTTAGAGGTTGTCCAGCTCCTTTTTAACAAAAAGCATCAGCGTCTGAATGTGTGCCGGCGACAAATCAAAGTCCAGCCCGGCCGCTTTAAAAAGTTGCGGTAATGTGCGGGTGCCCCCCAGGCTCAGCGCTGTTATATAATTATTAACAGCCCTCCCGGCATCCTGCTGGTATTGCTGCCATAAACCAATGGCCCCCAATTGCGCAATGCCATATTCGATATAATAAAACGGGACCTCAAACAAATGCAATTGCCGGTGCCAGGCGCTGCGACGATACTCTTCCAACCCGCTCAGATCAATGACAGGGGAACTAAACTCATTAAAAATATTCAGCCATTGATCGGCCCTCTCTTGCTCTGTATGTTCCGGGTTTTCATATACCCAATGTTGAAATTTATCGATGGTGGCAATCCAGGGGAAAATAGTAATGACCCTTTCCAGTTGTTGTTCTTTGGCCCTTTTTAATTCTTCCTTGTTGTCAAAGAACACATCCCAGTGGTTCATGCTAAAAAGCTCCATCGACATACTGGCTACTTCAGCAATTTCAGTGGGGTACTCTTTAAAACCATTTAACTCCAGTTCATGGGCCAGAAAAGAATGTATCGCATGTCCGCCTTCATGCACCATGGTGGTTACATCATCCAGTTGTCCTGCCGCATTCATAAAAATAAAAGGGGCGCCGCTTTCAGCCAATGGGCAATTATAACCACCCGGGGCCTTTCCTTTCCTGCTTTCAAGGTCCAGGTGGCCCATGGCCTTCATTTTTCGGAGACAATCACCAAAGAAAGGCCGCATTTTATCAAAGCAGGCAATGGTTTTTTCAGTCAGCTCTTCTCCTGTTTTAAAGGGACGTAAGGGCTGTATGCCTTCCGGCTCCGCATCTATATCCCAGGGACGTAATGTCTCCAGGCCCAGTCTTTTCTTTTTTAATTCATAAAGCTGGTCCACCAGTGGCATCACATGCAGCTTCACGGCCTCGTGAAACTGGAAACAATCTTCTTTGGTATAATCAAAACGCCCGAGTTCTGCAAAACGGTAATCCCGGAAGTTTTTAAAGCCGGTATTACGGGCTACCAGGTCACGTTTTTGTAATAAGGACGAGAATAGTTTGTTCAAATCATCTTTATCCTGCAATCTTCTTTTGCTGATCTTGTGATATACTTCTTCGCGGAGCTGACGGTCGGGATCCTCTAAAAATTTAGCGGCTTGTTGCAAGGTGTACTCCTGCCCTTTTATTTCCACGGTCATTTTTCCCGAAATAACACCAAACTGTTGCTGCATCACATTCAACTCTGCCTGCAGGGGAATATTTTCCTCACGGAATAATTCAATATTCTTTTTCACATTCCGCAGATAAGTATAATACTTGTCTTTGTCCAGCTGGTTCACATACGGGGAGGCGAGCAGTTTTTTATTGAGCCGGTCAGAATAGGGCTGTATCCTCGGCTGCAACTCCATCATAAAAAAGTTGAAAGCTTCTTCCAGCTCCTTGTTTTCTGTATCACAGGTCATTTTGATCTGGCGCCAGCAAATATCCTCACTAATGACAGCTTCAATTTCGCTGGCATCCTTCAGCCATTGCTCCAGGCCGGCCAGGGAGTTTATTTCTCTTTCTTCGAGATCTTTGAGATAGGGTTCCAGTTTATCCCAGGTGGTGATCATGAAATCGGCGGGTAAAAAATGCCGGGGAAGTTTTTTGATATCTGCGCTGTAATTCATAACGGGTCATTTAATCCAGATGAGCTGTCAAAAACAATGATTTTGAAACACAGAGTTAAGCAGTAAAGAAGTTGTACAGAGAAATCATTCCTGAGCATCGATTCTCTGTGTTGCTCATAACCTCTTTTACTCAGTGTTGAAAAGGCTGGGTTATTTCTTTTTGGCAGCTGGTTTTTTAGCCGGCTTTTTCTCCACCTCTTCTTCTTTCTTTTTCGGAGCTGCTTTTTTTGCAGTAGTTGTTTTGGCTTCTTTCTTCTCTTCTTTCTCTGCCGGGGCTTTAGCTGCTTTTTTAGGTTTCTCTTCTTTTGCCGGTTTTTCCACTTTCACGGGTTCTTCCGCCACTTCTTCTTCCGGTATTTCTGTGAGCTTGATCTCCACATTATTTTTCTTCAGGATGCTAAACCATTTTACCATTTTCTTCATATCACTGGAGTACACCCTTTCAAAGTCCATTTCAGGAAATACTTTTTCAAAGTATTTTTTAATGGCCGCCGCATCTTTTTCATCAGGCAGTTTGCCGCCATCTTTATCCATAGCAGTAAAAAGGTCTACCAGGTTCACATTGTCCCTTGTGGTATAGATCTCGATACTTTCCAGGTGAGAAAAGTGATGGATACGACTGGACACAAAACGGGTACTTTTATCCTCCAGGGAGCGAACGATGGCCCCGTCTGTTTTACTGTTGATCAGCTCAAATAATCCCGGCAACCCGGTAATTGCAACAAGTTTACTGTATTCCATAAAATGTATTAATAATTAAGGAGCTGCAAGATACTTGAGTTCCGGCAAAAGGAAGGACAGGGAATTAATTTTCCCCGAAACCGAACGTTTTCAGGCTTTTCTCCGTCCTATTTTTCAGTCAGTTATTAATTAATAATAAAAATTGTTCAATGAAAAAGATCGCTATACTGCTGTTTTCCCTTGTGGCAGCTGTACTTGTTAATGCTCAACAGCCCGGAGGCGGTTTCCAGCGCCAAACCCCGGAAGAAAGAGTAGCCGTTATCCACGCCAAACTGGATAGCGCCTTTAAACTGGAAGCCTCTAAACTTGCCACCCTCGATACGGCCCTGAAAATGTTGTTCAAGCAACAGGATGAAAAAATGATGGAAATGTTCTCCGGCGGTCAGCGTCCCGACAGGGAAACTATGATGGCAGAAAGAAAAAAATATTCCGATGCCAGGGATGAAATGCTCAAAGCCGTATTGACGGAAGACCAATTTAAGACCTGGAAAGAAAAAATTGAGCCTGCTATGAGGCCCCAGCGTCCCGGTGGCGGTGGTGGCCCCGGAGGAGGGTCTGGCGGCGGTAACCAACCATAACGAACATATTTATATAAAAAAGACAGGCTGTCTCAAAGAATGTCACGCTGAGCTTGTCGAAGCGTGTTCACTGATTGATTGTCAATATTTCGACAGGCTCAATATGACAATCAATCAGCCTTTTGAGACAGCCTGTTCTTGTTTGCACATAGCCTATCAGGACCTTTTCTGGCCTTTGAAGGCAACCAGTGACACCAGACCCATCACACCTAATGTGGCAAACAGGATCTTTGAATCTCTTTGCGGTTTATCTTTTAGGGTAGGGGCAATAGCCGCATAACTGGCTTCAGCAGGAATATGTTTTTCCTCTGGCTCATCCATTACCACATCCCAGTCTTTATAACCTTTACCAGTTAAATAGGTGAGCATTTCCATTTCATCAGAACGACGCTCTTTTAATTCCTGCAGGTATTTTTTACCGGCTTCGCAATTAAAATCGCCGGTGGCCGGGTGCGTGATCACATAACGGGCCTGGTAATTTTCGGTATTGGGTGTAACCTGGAACACCAGGTCCTGCGGAAATTTATCGCGGTTATAACGCACATGCAAACGGGTGAAGAAAACATTATCGGAGTAATCCTCTTCATCATCATCCACATCACTATAATCGCTCCAGTCACGATTGATCCACCAAACACCAGCCTGCACCAGGTCTTGCACAGAAGGGGCCGTGGCCACGCAGGGATCACATTTCACATAATTCTTAGGGCTTACATCCCAGGCATATTCCAGCATGGTCAATGCCTTACCTTCTTTGCTCCATTGGTGCTGGAACAAATTCGCATAGAAATTGCCGAAATTATTTTTTACAAACAAAGGCACCCTGTTGCCGGTGGGTAATGATTGGGTGCGGTAGTTGGTACACTCGATCCTTCCTTTCTTGGTAAATGCATACACGATCATGTCCTGGTCGCCATCTGCATTGGCCATGCCCAGGCGGATGGGCAACATGAATTTGGGGGAAGAAAAACTGATCTGCAACGGGCGAAGGAAATTACCCGGCAGCTTTTTCTTTTCTTCCTCATTTACTTTTACCACGAAGAATTTCAAATTGCTTTTGATGTAAGGTGCCAGCACTTCATCGGCACCGGCCGGTATCTTGTATCCATTTTCGTCAAGCCATGTTTTTAACCCGGTTGATTCTTTGGCAGAAAGAATGAGAATATCATATTCCCCCACTAAATATTTGGCCTCCACTTTTACGCCCAGGTCCCGGTCTTCTTTTTTCTTTGCATCACTCATGGCCATTTCCTGAACATTCATTCCCGGAGCCCTGCCGGATAAGGATTTATATACTCTCGGGTTGCAGGGGTTCTCATCATAATACTCCACCAATCTCGGCTTGCTGTAATCATTCAGCGTATTGAATATTTGCTGGTCCACTACTTTGATATCGGATTTACTTAGCACAACAGGTACAGGTACCACCATCGCAAAATCTTTCAAATTGCCTTTGAAATCATTGTACATGGTAATCACATTACGGTTGCCATCTCTCACGAGAATGACCTGGGATGTTTTGTTTTTGAGGGTTCCATCTGCTTTGCTTACATAAAAGCCACAAAAAGCAGCAGCTTCATGGCCCGCCATTGCTGCCAGTATCAGCAGGGCGGCCCCTTTTTTCATTACAGGTTTCATGAATAGTTTTTTAAGTTTTGAAATAATATTGAAATGAAGAACAGAAGGTTGCCAGCTAAAATCCCTTGCCCGGAATAATTTATCCAGCAAAGGCACTAACGGTGCCGCAGCCACGAGCACCCAGATGGCGGTATTGTATTTCCATTTGAAAGTAGCGAGATAAAATGCCACTGCAGCAATACCCACGGCCCAGATGATCCTTGCCACGGGATGATTAGGAGACGTTCTCGGATCACTGATCATGAAGAAAGTGAAAAGTAAAAGACTTCCGGTGCTGATAGAATGCATAAAATGGTCCAGTGGCCACCCCAATACGTATACCTGCCGCCAATACAACAAGCCCACAAAAGTGAGCAGGAATGCCAGGGACACATCTAATTTTTGCACCCGGGTTACCACGATCGTTCCTAAAGTAACAGCGCCAAAGAACACCACGGCATTGCTTCCCCATTGCCCCGGGCTCAGCCAGGCATCTTTGGTGATCAGGATGGTGGCTACAATTCCAATGGCAGAAGGGTTGAAAATATGTTTATGGTTAAAACGGAAAACATATTTGGAAGCCACCGTGATGAATGCTGCCAGTAAACTTACATACCAGTGATTTACTTTTAATAAAAGACAAAGGCTCATTGCACTAATAAGTACACTGAACCCCCATCGGTCAAATTCATGAGGACGGAGAAAACATTTTGCTTTCATAGAATCGGCTGAGTATTGAAACACTAAGCAACCACCAATACTGATACAGTAGTGTAACCAGTCAGCCGACCAATGCAGGAAAAAAATACCATAAGCCAGGAAAATAGCCTGGAAAATGACCTGGAAATAGCGGGGATCCAGGGCAAGCGCTCTGTGTTGCATGGATATACTTTGCTACAGGATGTAGTGTACGGGGGGATTACACAGCCCCGGCTGCCCCTTTTTTAAAGAAAAAAAATTTTCTTGTATATCGTATGGAAAATCAAAGGGGCAGCATCTGCTCAATTACCCATCCACTCCTTGAATGCGGCGGCATTCTCCTGGCTGATGATGATCTCTTCATTGATCGGGGGCTCCACTTCCAGCAACAATTTACTTTTAGGATAGGTCTTAATCTTTTTAATGGCGCTGAGGTGCACCAGGTATTTCCGGTTCACCCGGTAAAAAGAGGCCGGGTCCAGTTGTTTTTCAATATCAGCCAGCGATTGGTCCAGTATGAATTTCTGCGCTTTATTATCCACCATACACACCAGCTTATGCGTGGCATAGAAATAAGCGATATCATCGGTACGGATGCTGATATAATCCGCCCCGCGTTTCACCAAAAACCTTTTTTTATGTCCTGTTACTCCCGGTTGTTGCTGCCATTGGGCCAATTGCTGAAAGTTGACAATAAAATGTTGTTTCAGCTTATCATATTTCTGCAGGGCGGTTTCCAGTTTATCCTGCTTAACTGGTTTTAACAGGTAGTCGATACTGTTATGCTCAAATGCCTCCTGCCAGTATTCGTCAAATGCGGTGCAAAAAATAACAGGGCTCGTAATATTGATCTTTTCAAATATTTTAAAGGATAACCCATCGCTCAGCTCTATATCCATGAACAATAATTCCGGCATGGGGTTTTGCTGTAACCACTCCGTAGTTGCTTTCACACTTCCCAGGATGGCTGCCACTTCAATAGAAGGGTCTGCTTTCATCATCGCCTTTAATAGTTTTTCTGCTGCCGGCTTTTCATCTTCAATAATGATCACTTTCATATCAATTGATTTTCAGAATTGGTAACATAACCGTAAAATCTGTTTCAGTTTCTTTGATCAGCACTTCTTTATTCGTTGTTAGCTTATATCGTTCCATCAAATTCTGTAAGCCGATTTTAGAAGAGGGTTTACGCAATGTTTTCCGGCGAATGGGATTGTGAACCACCAATGTTTCCTGTTGGAGGGAAATATCAATGACCAGCGGAGTCGTTTCGCTGAATTCATTATGCTTGATGGCATTTTCCACCAGTATTTGTAAAGAAATAGGGGGTATAAGGAATTGATCGGTCAGTTCCCAGGGAAAATATTCGTTCAACTGAATGGCTTTGTCAAACCGGATCTGCAATAACGAAAAATAACTGTGCAGGAATTCGGCCTCCTCTCTCCATACCACCAGGCCCCGGGCTTTATTCTGTAATATGTACCGGTACACATCTGCCAGGTTATCATTGAACTGCCGGGCTTTTACCGGTTTTTCTTCGATCAGGTGACTTAAGGTATTCAGGGAGTTAAAAATAAAATGAGGGTCGATCTGGTTTTTTAATGCCTCCAGTTCCGCTTCGGCTTTTGCTCTTTCCAGTTGCTCATTCCGGATCATTTCCGATTCAGATTCTTTCACCAAAAACACGGTCTCGTAAATATGGGTAATGAAAATAACTGCGATCAGGATGATCAGGGTCGATTCGGTGACAATGGACCAGTTCACCACATCATTTGTAAATAATTTATACCAGCCTACCAGCAATAACACACTCACTGGTACGGTATAAAAGAAAATGGTGAGCATCAGCACGCCTACTTTTTGTAAGGGCTTGTTGATCCAGTCGAAATATGTACGCAAAGAAAAATGCAGATAACGGTTGCCCTGCCAAATAACCAGTGCGATCATAATAGTATAGAGAAAACTCAGCTTTACTTCCCAGTTGGAAAAATTCCGTCCATTGATCATGCCGGTGATCAATGGGATCACAATGCCAAATGTGGGGATCAGGATAAGTCTGAACCCAATATCATTGACATAAGAATGCTGTTTCCGGCTGGTCGCTCCTTTTTCTATGTTCATCCCTTCCTTTTCCACCTTCATGCGGGTTTCCTTTGGCAGGTAAAAATTATAAAATAGTTTAGATAGCAGCTTCTTTTCACCACTAAACTTTTAATCACATGGATTTTGGATCGATCAACTGGCTGGCCGTATTAGTAGCCGGCATCTCCTCTTTTGTAGTAGGTGGTATCTGGTATTCGCCCGGGCTTTTTGGCAAAGCCTGGATGAAGGATAACGGGTTCACCGAGGATGACGTAAAAAAGGGGAACCGGGGCATGATCTTCGGCTGGACATTCATTTTTTCCCTGCTGATGGCGGCTAATTTGGGCATGCTCCTTACCGACACCCCCCCCGAATGTACAGGCAATTGTGCCCATAAAACAGATCTTGCATCAGGGATTTTTTATGGGTTTCTGACAGGGATCTGGACATTTTGCGCCATTGCCATTCATAGCTTATTTGAGCAAAAACCCTGGAGGCTGATCCTCATTAATGGGTTCTATAGCATTGTGTCGTTGGTGTTAATGGGGGCAATAATTGGTGTGTGGCGATAATCAGGGATAAGCATCACAGCCTTTGTGACAGAGTAACTGTCTTCCATCAAAACATGATATGCGAAAAACAATACTACTGCTGGTTATTTTATGGACAGGGATAACCGCTGCAGCTCAAAAACCATGCAGCGGCCCCGTTTACAGGCAATTCGATTTTTGGGTGGGCGAATGGGAGGCTTTTGCTCCTAATGGAAATAAAGGTGGAGACAGCAGGATCAGTCTCATACTGGATAGTTGTATTGTTCTGGAAGAGTGGACAAGTGCCGGGCTCACACAAGGCATACGATATGCCGGGAAGAGTTTCAATACGTACAACCAGGCCAACGGCCAATGGCAACAAACCTGGGTGGACAATGTGGGAGGTACGACCGAATACCTGCGGGGAGAAGGCAGCGACGGGAAGATCATTTTTTATGCCGATAAAGTAACGGGTTCAAAAGGAAAAACATTCATGCGCCGGCTTACTTTTACTAAATTAAGCAATGATAAAGTAAGACAATTAGGTGAGCGCAGCGATGATGAAGGAAAAACATGGGCCACCGAATATGATCTTGAATACAGGAGGAAAAAATGAGAAAGATAATAATTCTCCTGGTGCCCATTATTATCCTTGCTGGCTGTAAACAGCAGGATAAGGAGAACTATTTTTCAGGAACTATCGGCTACACATACAATTATAGCAGCGATTCTTTATCTGCTGACTCATTAGCAAAACTCAGGCCCGCCCAAAGCGTTTTTCGGTATGATACTACCGGCTATCAGAGTATATTCATGGGTGCAGACACGGTTATTTATTATTATTCCGGCAGGCTGAACAAATGTGTTGCCAAACCTGGCAACACGGATAAATATGACTGTGAAGACTATGCTGTGGCTAATGATTCCGTTTTGTCGTGGAGGGTTTATGATACAGACGAAAAAGTGCTGGGACAAAAGTGCAAAGTATTGGAAATGCAGAAGAGCAGCTCTTGGGTAAAATATTATGTGAGTACCGAAACCAAAATAGCCCCGCTTACTTACCAATATCACCGGGCCTATAACTGGGACATCTATGGCGATAAAGCCAGTGGAGGGCTGATATTAAAACTGGAACACCGGTTCAAACAGTTTACACTGCATGGTGTGGCCACGGAGATAAATGAGAAGAGGAATGGTTTTACAGCATTGGAAATGAATGAACAAGCGATAAAAGAGATTTGCAAATAACTTATTTCTTTGTCGACGAAATGCATGCAGCCTGGGATAAGCGGTTCAGTTTAGTCAACTACTTTACAGAACTTTAAAGAAACCATTTATCATGAACCGCAAGCATTTTTTGTGGCACACAGCCGCCACTACAAGTGGTATTCTTACAGCACCCTTTTTGTTGCCGGGCCAGAATACAACAGCTGTTAATAGCAAGGCTGATCCATTGCCGGCAGAAAAAGTAAAAGAATTTGTAGTGGCAGCGCATGGCAACCTGGATAAAACAAAATTGCTGCTGACGGAGTTTCCCACTTTGTTATATGCCACCTGGGACTGGGGTGGCGGAGACTTTGAAACCGGGCTCGAAGGCGCAGGTCATGTAGGGAACAAGGATATTGCGAATTACCTGATCGGCCTGGGAGCAAGGACCAACCTATTTGTACTGACTATGCTGGGTAAAACGGCTATTGTAAAAGCATACCTGGAAACATATCCGGCATATCTTAATGCAAGGGGGCCGCATGGTTTTACTTTGTTGCATCATGCACAAAAAGGCGGGGATGACGCAAAAGAATTATTAGACTACCTTCAGTCCAAAGGACTGAAAGACACCAAAACAAACTTATAGTATATGAAAAAGTTACTTGCCATAATTGTACTGGGCGTATTCTCTTATTCAGCAAACGCCCAATTAGACCTGCCGGCCAGTGGAGGAAACCCCAAAGCAAAAATTACTGAGGATGTTGGTATCACCAGCATTACACTGAGTTATTGCCGGCCCGATGTAAACAAACGGGAAGGGAAGATATGGGGCGATGGAAAGCTGGTTACTTATGGTTTCAGCACCACCAATTTTACCACAGGAAAAAATAACAGCCCCTGGAGAGCGGGTGCGAATGAAAATACCACTATCACTTTTGAACATGATGTAAAATTGGAAGGGCAGCCGGTTAAAGCCGGTACTTACGGGTTATTCATGGCCATGGGTACAGATAATGTAACCATCATCCTTTCCAGCGAATCCAATGCCTGGGGTAGTTTTTATTATGATGAAAAAAATGATGTGCTGCGGGTAAATGTAAAACCAGTGGCGCTGGATAAAAGTACCGAGTGGTTAAAATATGAGTTCATTGAACACAAGGAAAAGAGCTGTACGATTGCCATGATGTGGGAAAAACTGATGGTGCCCTTCAAAGTGGAAGTGGATGTTGATAATATTGTACTGGCCAGTATCCGGCAGGAGCTGACCAGCCGGAAAGGGTTTACACCGGCATTGATCCTGCAGGCCACCAGCTATTGTTTCAACAAAAACATTAACCTGGAAGAAGCCCTGCAATGGAGCATCCGGGCCATTACCGGGTTTGGGGGACAAAAAACGTTTGTGACCTTAAGAAATTTGGGAACAGCTTATGAAAAACTGAACAGGATCAAAGAAGCTGATTCCACAATGGCGGAAGCATTGACCATTGCTACTGCAAATCAGTATACTGCTTATGGGCGTCAATTGATCACACAGAAAAGAGCGGACAAGGCCATGGAGGTTTTCCTGGCCAGCCAGAAAAGGTATGGCGATATGTTTGGCGTGAATAACGGGTTAATGTCAGGCTATTCAGCAAAAGGGGATTTTAAAAATGCATTGAAACATGCCGAAAAGGCATTGGCCCAGGCGCCGGAGGGGGCCAAACAAACCCTGAACGATCAAATAGCTAAATTGAAAGAAGGAAAAGATATTAACTGATGAAAACGAGGAAAAAATATAGAGAGCTGTTTGTGCTGAGTATTTTGCCTGCACTTTTTATATTGCTCAGTTCTGAAAAATGTACAAGGGCCCCTAAAGCTATTCCGCCACTACAACCCGGAACTGCAAAATATGTTTGTACACCCTGCGGCTCCTCCTGCGACAAGATGATATATGAACAATCCGGTACCTGCAGTCATTGTAATATGGTACTGGTTGACAAATCCACTGTAGTCCATAAAAATATTCAACCATCAGATATGTGCGGGTTACATACCAATAAAGTCATCTTTCTTGACGTTCGCACCCCCGCAGAATTTAATGGAACAGCAGAGGATAAGTTTGGGGCAATAAAAAATGCTGTCAATATTCCCGTTCAGGAGCTGGAAGCCAGGATAGAAGAATTGGAAAATTACAAGAACAGGGAAATTGTGGTGTATTGTTCGCACAGCCATAGAAGTCCGAGGGCCAGCTATATGCTTACGCAGCGTGGATTTAAACATGTTACCAATATGCTGGGTGGAATGAGTGTTTGGAAGGATAATGTGAAAGCAGAAGCATGCAATCAAAAATTATATGTAAATCAATAGGCTAATTTTTTAATCACAAAACAAAAATATGAATACAGCGATTAGTTGGTTCGAGATTGGCGTTGCTGACCTGGCAAGGGCCACCACATTTTATGAAACTATTTTCGGTGTCAAACTGGCCCCGTTGGACATGCCCAATATTAAAATGCGCATGTTCCCTATTGATGATATGATGACGGGTGTAGGCGGGGCACTGGTAGACAGTGGCGGTTTTCACAAACCATCCGCTACGGATGGTCCCCTGATCTACCTGAACGGCAACCCGGATGTACAAAAAGTGCTGGATAAAGTGGAAGCAGCAGGTGGAAAGATCATGGTGCCCAAAACAGAGATATCGCCGGAGTATGGTTTTATGGCAGTGATCATCGACACAGAGGGTAACCGTATCGGGCTGCATTCCATTCCGGTACAATAAGACAGACAATCAATTCCTGATGAACAGGAGAAGTTTCATATCCGGCGCCACGGCAGCAAGTTTTGCTTCCCTGATGGGTATGCATGACCTGCTGTCGGGCTGTGCGGTGCCGGAAAAAAAGGGGGTTTCAGTAAATGAGACCAGGATAGTAAAACTGGACCTTATTACGGCAACCCCGATCGCAGAGTTAAAGGAATTTTATTGCAAGCTATTGGGCTTTCCCTTGCTGTCTGAACAAGCAGGTTCTTTTATTATTACAGCCGGGGAAACGACTGTGCAATTTGTGCAGGTGTTTGATGAAGAAGCTGCTCCATTTTATCATTTTGCATTTAATATCCCGGAAAACAAGATACTGCCGGCCCGTGAATGGCAGTTGAAAAGAACAGCGTTATCAGCGGCCCCATCACAATTGACAGACGACCGCTATCCAGGTGATGTCAGGCATTTCAGGGGATGGAACGCACATTCCATTTTTTTCTGGGACCCGGCCGGCAACCTGGTGGAATATATTGCCCGGCATGATCTGGACAATAAAAAGGAGGGAGAGTTCTCCAGCAACGACATTCTTTGTGCCAGCGAGATCGCTTTTATTGTAAATGAAACCCAGGCACCTGCTGCTGATCTTAAATCATTATTTGAATTGGATCAATACAGAAGCGGCGATGATGGTTTCCGGGCGATGGGTGATGAAAACGGGTTGTTATTGCTGATCAGGAAAGGGAGGGTGTGGGAAAGCCATACCAGCATTTCAAGAACCCCGGCGACAATAAAAACAAATGTTGCCATTAAAGCTATGAAGGCAAACAGATGGACACCGGCAGGGTATCCATTTGAAATTAAAGCTATAAAATGACTATATGGCTTATAATGAAAAGCTTGCTGACCGGATAAGAGAGACCATTTCCCGCACACACAAAACGGTGGAGGAAAAGAGAATGTTTGGCGGGCTCTGCTTTATGGTGAATGATAAAATGTGCGTGGGTGTGGAAAAAGAAAGACTGATGGTAAGACTAGACCCTGCAAAATACGGGGAGGTAATGGAAAAAGAAGGCTGTAAGCCCATGGACTTTACGGGGAAAGTAATGAAAGGTTTTGTATTCGTGGATGCGGCTGCGCTGAGTACAAAAAAACAACTGGAATACTGGATGGCCCTGGCGCTCGAATACAATAAACTGGCAAAAGCTTCCACGAAGAAAAAGAAGTAAATCATATACTATGCTTTCCAATTTTAATTTCTGGATCTGGGGATTGATCGTTGCCCAGTTGCTTACCGCTTTTTTTCATTCATTGAGTTTTATTGGCAAGCCAAGACCCAAAAACGAAACAGAGAAACAGCTGATCGAATTATCTTCTGGTTATAAGGCTGATATGGGCGGCGGGATTAAACGTAGCCTGAACCAGTTATTCATCGGTGTTAGCACCTGCTTTACGATGATTTATACATTTGGTGCAGCGCTGAACTGGTACTTTTTAAAATCAGGCATTGCCCCGGGAGTATGGGAAGGGTTTTTGCTGATTCAACTGATCGCATTTGGAATATTGTTCCTGCTGATGATAAAGTTTACATTTTGGCCGCCGATCATTGTAACAGGGCTTGTATTTATTTTTTCAGCAGGGGCTTATATTGCAGCATCGTAAAAGAGTAAATAAAATGACAGTAGATGGTTTGCAAAAGATCTGCCGGCAACTGGAAGATGTCACAGAAGACATCAAATGGGGCGATCATCTTTGTTTCAATACAAAAGGAAAAATGTTTTTTGGTTACCGCGCCGGACCAATCACCTGTTTCCGCTTCTTTTAAATCCAGTGATGAAAATTTTGCAGAGCTGCCGGAAAGAGAAGGGTTTAAACCAGCGCCGTATATGGCAAGGCATAAATGGATTTATGTAGATGATATTAAACGCCTGCCGGCCAGGGAATGGAAAGCCATCCTGCAGGAAGCGCATGCCCTGGTGCGGGCAAAACCAAAAGCAAAGAAAAAATGAGATACAGTTTAGAAAGATCATACGAAATACTGGAAAGGACGCCTGCTGTATTGCGTTCCCTGCTGGAGGGAATTGGAGATGAATGGATATTGAGTAATGAAGGGCCCGGCACTTTTTCTCCTTTTGATGTGGTGGGCCATTTAATTCATGGGGAAAAGACCGACTGGACCGTAAGGGCAAGGATCATCCTGGAATCCGGTTCGGCCAGGCCATTTGATCCCTATGATCGGTTTGCACAGTTTGAAGCAAGTAAGGGAAAAACGCTGATACAATTACTGGATGAGTTTGACTTGCTGCGCAAAAAAAATATAGAATGGCTGAAATCATTGAAACTTTCAGAAATGCAGCTGGATAAGAAGGGAATGCATCCGGCCCTGGGTGAAGTAACACTCCGTAACCTGCTGGCTACCTGGGTGGTTCATGATCTCACTCATATAGCCCAGGTGGGCAGGGTAATGGCCAAACAGTATACAGAGGAGCTGGGGCCCTGGCCACAGTTCTTCAGGATATTAAATTTTTAGTATGAAAAAACTGCTGGTGATCCTTTTGCTTTTGATCAGCTGTGACTTATACAGCCAGGATAAGAAACCATTTTTTGCTGCTGTTATTGTCAGCAATATTGATACATCCGTTCACTGGTATTCCAAAGTGCTGGGCCTTAGTATCCGTAACAGAACAGAATTGCCGGAGCGGAAAATACGCCAGGCCAATCTTCATAACGAAAACATGCTGCTCGAACTGATCCAGGTGGAGCACAGCATAGGCGAAGGGCAACTGCTCGAAAAACATGCCCCCAACACCCGCATCATTGGCTACGCCAAGATCGGTTTCGTGGTAAAAGATATTGAGGTATTATATGACCAGTTCAAAAAACAAAATATTAAATTCACGGGGAGGATGGTGACGGACCCTGTGAATAATAAACGGACATTTTTGATCAATGACCCTGATGATAATCTCGTCCAGTTTTTTGAACAATAAATAAGCGCTATGCAATCGAAAGCTGCAACCGTGGAACAATACCTGACGGAACTGCCGGAAGAAAGGCAGGTGCCCATGGATAAGCTCAGGAAAATAATTCGAAAGAACCTGCCCAAAGGGTTTAAAGAAGAAATGGGGTATGGTATGATGGGCTATAGTGTACCACATTCACTTTACCCGGCAGGTTATCATTGTAATCCTAAAATGGCACTTCCATTTATGGGCATGGCATCACAAAAAAATTTTATTTCAGTATACCACATGGGGCTGTATGCCGATAGTGCGCTGACTAAATGGTTTGTAAAGGAATATGAAAAACTGGGAATTGGTAAGCTGGATATGGGAAAATGTTGTATCCGGTTCAAAAACATGGAGAAGATACCTTATAAACTTATAGGTGAATTGTCTTCAAAAATGACACCGCAGGAATGGATAGCTATTTATGAAAAGAATATGAAACGGTAAAACATGAAAAAATTTATTCTGTTGATCGCCTGCTTTTATGCCACCCAGGCATTTACGCAAGACAGTACAAAGGCAAAACCGAAAGCGTATTTGGGGGTGCTAACCCTCACAGAGAAGTATAAAGAGGAAAAAAACTGGACAAATGAAGACCAGGCTGTAGTGGGCGAGCATTTTCAGCGACTCATAAAATATAAGAAAGAAGGGGTGGTGGTACTGGCCGGCCGAACAGAATTGGAACTGAATAATCCGGATATGATGGGCCTGGTCATTTTTTATGCAAAAGATGACAGTGAGGCTTTGAAATTTATGCAGGAAGATCCTGCAGTGAAGAAAAATATCATGTTAACCAAAGTACATCCGTATGGGCTCGCTTTGATCAAATGTGAATAGTATTATGATCTACAGGATCCAAAAGCCATCTGCACCGCTATCCCCCTTCATAGAATTTTTCTTTTACTATGAAGGGTATAATGCCACGCATTTGATGGACAAACTCTTGCCGGATGGCACCATGGATCTGCTGATCGACCTGACCGATACACCGAAAAAACTTTTTAATGACGAAACCGGTCAATCATACAGCACGCTGAAAAAAAGCTGGATTTCCGGTATGAAAACGGAGTTCATTCTTATTGACAGCTCTGTCACCCATATGATGGGTGTTCATTTCAGGCCGGGAGGCGCTTATCCTTTTATGAAAGGCCCTGTGGATGAATTAAACAACCTGACGATTGAACTGGATAATATATGGGGAAATGATGCCAGCACGTTAAGGGAGTCGATACTCCATCAGCCGTTGGTGGAGCAAAAATTCTATTTACTGGAAACATTCTTTCTGCAAAAGGGTAATGGCCGTTTAACAAACAACGCCCTGGTGAACTACTCCATCAATCAATTATGCCGCGCCCCCCAAATGTGGACCATCCGCCGGCTTTCGGAAAAAACGGGGGTTACCCCCAAGCACCTGATAACCCTTTTCAAAAAATATGTGGGGCTAACTCCTAAAATGTTCTCCCGGGTCAATAAGTTCCAGAAAGTGATACAGCTGATCCAGGAGGGACAAAAGATCGACTGGGCCATGCTGGCATATGAATGCGGCTATTTTGACCAGGCGCATTTTATTAAGGAGTTCCGGTCTTTTTCCGGAATTAATCCGGTTTCATACCTCGAAAAACGTGGCCCGTTCCTGAACTATCTGCCTATAGCCTGAAAGGTTAATTTTTTACAATGCGGGCTGCCTTGTTTTCAATATTTTTCCGGAAACAAATAATTATTTATGAACAGTGAATCAATGGATAAGGCCACTCAAACGCAAATAGCTAATATTGAAAAGAACACCGGCAAAAAGCTGGATGCATGGATCGCTGTTGTGAACAAAAGCGGGTTTGCCAAACACGGCGAACTGGTAAATTTTTTAAAGGATAAACACGGGTTCACACATGGCAATGCCAATGTGGTGGTCCATCTTGCCAAACAAAGCCATGCCGGCGCTGCCGAAAACAGTGACGACCTTATTACAGAGCAATACAGGGGCAAGGAAGAGCTGAAAGTTTGGTATGATAAGATAATGTCCGAAGTGAGTAAATTAGGCAGCGATATTGAAATTGCACCCAAGAAAGCCTATGTGAGCCTGAGAAGGAAAAAACAGTTTGCTATCATTCAACCCTCCACCAAAACAAGACTGGATGTGGGTTTGAATATCAAAGGGCAGGCCCCTTCGGGAAATGTGGAAGCGGCTGGCAGCTGGAATGCGATGTGCACCCACCGGATCAAAGTGGAAAACGAAAAAACAATCGGTAAAGAATTAATTAACTGGATAAAACAAGCTTATGACCAGGCAGGATAACTTTTTAACCCTCATAGCCCGTATCGTATTAATTTTTCTGATGGTATCGCCGCAGGTATCTTTCGGACAAAAGGAAAAACTAAAAATAGTGTATAACGTGTATGAAGACCGGGAAAAAGATAACTATGATATCTACAGTATGAATATGGACGGCTCTGGTAAAAAGAACCTGACCCGTACACCGGGTGTTGAGTGGGTGTATTATGCCTACGAAGACAAAGTGTATTATATCAGTGATGTGGATACCTGCCACCGCTGTTATTTCCTGTATGAAATGGATGCAGAGGGAAATAACAAAAGAAAAATTTCAGACCTGCAGCTGGAAGACAGCTGGATGGGCAGCCGCAATAACGGTACTGAAATGATTGTACTCGGCAGGATCGGGAAAACAGTGCGGCAGCAGCTTTTTCTGCTGAACCTGGAGAAAGGCACTTATCAGCAAATCACCAACGATACAGTAACTACAAAAAGAGACCCGGTATTCCTTCCTGGCGGAAAAGAAATTGTGCTGGCATACAGGCCGGATAAAAGCAAGCGCAGAACAGTACCCGATGAGTTGTGGAAATTCCCACTGGAGGAAAGGGAACAGGTACGTTTAGGTGAAAAAGGGGTTCAGCTTTCTGCTTTCCCCATGTCAGATACTTCCACGAAGTGGTTTGAATACCATGCCGGGCCGCCACAGTGGAACGGGAAATATAAATTCATTAGTTACCTGTCAAGACAAAAAGGGCAGCACCAGATTTTTGCCGTAACACCAGATGGGCAAAAGAAATGGCAGATCACTTCAGGAGAAATGGGCAGCGGATGGCATAGCTGGAGCCCCGACGGAAAATGGCTGGTGATGGACAAGGCCTCCCCCGATGAAAAGGTTTATGATATTTACCTGATGAATTATAAAACAAAGAAAACTGTACAGCTTACACATGATCCAAAGTATGAACAGGCGCCGGTGATTGTAAAAGCACCGCGTTAATGCGGGCATAATAGCAGCTACAATATCATAAAAAAGCCCTGAAGAAAATTCAGGGCTTTTTTAACGAACAATTCAATGGTTATTTCTTCCGCTTATAGGTACCTTCCATGAATTTTGCTTCTTTTCCATCCATACCGGCGCCATACATGGTCATCGTGTAACTATCATCATCGATAAATTTATTTACCTGGCGGATATCACTGTCCTGACCGGTCATCGGGTCCGTTTGTTTTCCTTTTAAGGTCAGGGTTTTGGTGGCAGCATCATAGGTTCCTGTCATAAAAATTATACCCGAACCCATATTGTCAATCCAGGTTAGTTCAAATATTTTTTTAGCATTGTTATATCCCAGGGTGGCTTGTCCGCTCATGGGCATGCCCATAATATCGCCTGAATAGTTGGATACCTGGTACAAACCATTTAACGTCATTGTAACCACTTCCGTTGCCTTCGATTTTGCAGGGGGCTGTGCAGGGTCTAACCATTGGCTTACTTCAGCCTCCCAGGTGCCCACATGTTTGGCCAGCCATTTATGCATATCACCCGGCGTCATATATTCCTGCCAGGCTTTCATGGGGTCTGTGTTTTGAGCATTAACCCTTGTGCTGATAATTGTACATAGAATTACGCTGAGAGAGAGGATAATACGTTTCATAAGCTAGTTTTTTTTAAGGACAGAAAAGGTACAATTTTCGCACTGACGGCAGAAAAAATATTCGATGAAATGGGAATTTTGGGGGATAAAGCCCCTGAGCAACAAAGCTAGAATAACGATTACTTACTTTTTACCTCGTCAAAACGGTCGTCGTAATCCTTCCGGATGGTGCCCATGAGCCTGTCCCAGAATAAAAAGTACAAACCATAATTGCCCTTAAAATACTGGTGATGCTGGTTATGGTTCACCGATGTATTGATCCATTTGCCCAGCCAGTGCCTGCTGAACCCTTTGGGATAAAGCTCCCAGCCCAGGTGACCATACACATTATAGATGATCATGAACAGGAAAAAGAACAGCAAATGAAACAAGTGAACAGGGATGGTAAAAACAAAAACAATAAAAATACCTGCTTCCACGACGGCTTCCAGCGGGTGAAAAGCATAAGCTGCAAAGGGGCTGGGGTTAGTGGACTTATGATGCACCAGGTGAACGAACCGGAAGATACGGGGATGATGCATCAGGCGGTGCATCCAGTAAAAATATGTGTCATGCATCAGGGCCATTAAAGGAAAGGCAAGCACAAAATACAGCATACTGTGTGAATGAATATCCGCATAATACTTAGTATGCTTTGCCATTTCAGGGCTTCCTAATATCAGCGCAGGAATAAATGCCATTACAAAAACAGTAAGAATGGAAAAGCCGATCTCCCGTGCATAATCAGGAAACCGGGGATATCGCTCCTGTATTTTTTTGGATGCAATAAAACGACGTAACAGAAGGTACCAGATCACAAATGCAATTGTGGCGATCAGGAGATAACGGCTCCCGATAATAAATACATCCTTAAAATAAAGCGACCAGTTCATAAAAATTGATCAGGCGAACAGTTCGAATAGCTTTTAGTTATTAACTACCATCTATTCATTCCTAATGCGCTTCCAGCCAGTTCACCCCTTCGCCACATTCTGCGATCACAGGAACTTTATGTGGCAGCGGCATGGCCGATTGCATACATTCAATGATCAGTGGTTTTAATTCCTTCACCTCTCCTTTCACCGCATCAAATACCAGCTCATCATGAACCTGCAGCAGCATTCTGCTTTGCATTTTTGCTTTTTTCATGGCGGCATGCACTTTCTGCATCGCCAGTTTGATCATATCTGCCGCGGTACCCTGTATCGGTGAATTGATAGCGTTTCGTTCAGCAAAACCACGGACCGTAAAATTAGCAGAATTGATGTCTCTTAACCATCTCTTTCGGCCCATCAGCGTTTGTACATAACCGTTTTCCCGGGCAAAATTGATCGTATCATCCATGTATTTCTGTATACCGGGAAACTCCTTCTTGTAATTATCAATGATCTCCTTGGCTTCCGTGCGGGAAATGCCGAGATTATCGGCCAATCCAAAAGCGCCTTGCCCGTAGATGATACCAAAATTCACGCTCTTGGCTTTATAACGCATTTCCTTGGTCACTTCTTTTTCCGATACGTTATATACCCTTGAGGCGGTGGCGGTATGGATATCCGTACCATCTTTAAAAGCTTTGCACATATTCTTATCGCCGCTGATGGACGCGACAATACGTAATTCTATTTGTGAGTAGTCGGCCGATAACAGGATATGTTTGCTGTCTCTCGGGATAAAAGCTTTACGCACTTCCTTGCCCCTGTCTGTTCTCACCGGAATATTTTGCAGGTTGGGGTTATTGCTTTGCAAACGCCCGGTTACAGCCACAGCCTGCCCGTAAGAGGTATGTACCCGGCCTGTTTTTCGGTTGATCATTTCCGGTAGCGCATCCACATAGGTTGACTTGAGTTTGGTGAGTTCCCGGAAGGTGAGGATATCATCAGCAATGCTATGTCCCTTCGCAGCCAGTTTCAGCAATACATCCTCACCGGTCTGGTATTGTCCTGTCTTTGTCTTTTTAGCAGAGGGGTCCAGCTTTAATTTTTCAAACAATACTTCACCCAACTGTTTGGGCGACGCTAAATTGAATCGTACTCCCGCCTGCTTATACACGCTTTCCTCTGCCTTCTTCGCATCTTTTGCCAATTGTTTGGAATAATCGGCCAGGAAGTCCACATCCACACGGATACCTTCATACTCCATATCCACAAGAACTTTCACAAGGGGGTTCTCAACTTCATTGAAAACTTTTTCCACCTCTCTTTTCTTTAGCAACGGTACAAACACATTTTTCAGTTGCAGTGTAATGTCTGCATCTTCCCCAGCATATTCCTTGATCTTTTCTATTTCCACGTCCCGCATGCTGCCCTGTGTTTTTCCTTTTTTCCCAATCAGTTCTTCAATATGTACTGGTTCATAGCCTAAGAATTTTTCACTCAGCAGGTCCATACTCCTCTTTCCATCAGGTTCTATTACATAATGTGCCAGCATGGTATCAAACAGGTCGCCGGCCAGCTCCATCCCATACCATTTCAATACCAGCAGGTCATACTTGGTATTCTGCCCCACCCATATTTTTTTCTTATCGGCAAACAAGGGCTCGAAAAAGGAAAGGATCTCTTTGGTTTTTTTCTGATCGGCCGGGCACGGAACATAATATGCTTCCCCGGGTTTTATGGAAAAGCTTAAACCCACCAGTTCCGCATCGTTGGCATCAATACCTGTTGTTTCCGTATCGAAACAAATTTCTGTATGTTTTTTTAGCTCTGCCACCAGTTTTTTGATCGCAGCATCCCCCTGCACGGCTTCATATTTATGAGAAGTATTGCTGATGTTTTTATCTACTACTGACACGGTGGATAGCTCATTGTCTCCGGGATCAGACTCCACCACTTCTTTCTTCTTTTCTTCCCTGGGCTCAATGACATTCCCGAAAAGATCAGTTTGCACACCCTGTGGTATTTCTTTTTCCACCACTGAACGGGTGGTGGCGGCCACGGAAAAGTCTTCGCCCAATAATCTTTTACCCAGGGTCCTGAATTCTAATTCGCCGAACACTTCTCTCAGCTTTTCTTTATTCCATTCTTTTAGTTTGAAATCCTCCACATGAAATTCCACCGGCGCAGTGGTAATGATGGTAGCCAGTTTCTTCGACATGATCGCGGCTTCTTTTCCTTTTTTTACTTTTTCTCCCATGGCGCCCTTGATCTTATCTGCATTCTTCAATACATTTTCCAGTGTGCCATATTCTGCCAGTAATTTGGCGGCGGTTTTTTCACCCACACCGGCAATTCCCGGTATATTATCTACTGCATCGCCCATCATACCCAGCATATCCACCACCTGGTTTACATCTTTGATGCCCCAGCGGGCGCAAACTTCTTCGGGGCCCATGATCTCCACATCATTGCCCTGGTAAGCGGGTTTATAGATCTTTACTTTTTTGGAAACAAGCTGACCGTAATCTTTATCCGGGGTAACCATGAATACTTCATAACCTGCTTTTTCAGCCTGTTTGCTCAAAGTGCCAATCACATCATCAGCTTCATAGCCATCCACGGCCATGATAGGAATATTGAAACCTTCAATGATGCGCATGATATCGGGTACAGCTGCCCGTATATCTTCCGGGGTTTCCTGGCGGTTGGCTTTATAGTCCGCAAAATCAGTATGCCTTTCTGTGGGAGCTGCTGTATCAAAACAAACCGCCATATGCGATGGCTTTTGCTTATTGATGAGCTCCACCAGGGTATTGGTAAAGCCAAACTGGGCATTGGTGTTTTTTCCTTTGGAAGTGATCCTGGGATTGCGGATCAGTGCGTAATAGGCCCTAAAAACCAGGGCATAAGCATCTAACAAAAAAACCTTTTTTTCCATCCCACTAAGGTATGGATTTCAGGTTATTAAGTGTTTACAGCAAAATAACCCCGTAGCATAGGCTACGGGGTGGGGTATGTTAACGCTGCTTTGCTTTTAGTTGATGGAGAGTTTCAGTGCAGTGCCGTTATCTTCCACCTGAGTTTTATGAACAGCAGGCTGAACGGGTGCAGCTTCATTCTTAGACTGGCCCTGTGCATTATCGAGCAGCACAGTACCGCTGAAAGCTGGTGTGGTGGGCTGACCTGCCATACTTCCGGCACTCGTTACAGCAGTCTTGTCTTTGTGAATAAAATTCAGGTACAATGCGAAGAACAACAGGTTGAACGCAAAGAAATTAACGATTTTACGAACACGCCTTTTCATAAATTACTGGATTTACGGTTTTAAAAGAATTGGATTTAGTCTGGTTTCGAGTACCAAGATATACAGGTAACCGCCGATATGCAAACGGGTGACATACTATTTAAAAAAATAAGGCAGAACTACGTCAGCAGGGCACGTAGATTTACGAAGGGCTATTTACTGTTCTGCAAACGGCCCAATACCTGCCGGGTAATTTCAGCGGCCAGCTCTTGCATCTTGCTTGTTTCACCATTAATATTGAATTGAATGCCGGCGGGCATTCCCCCTTTCAATACCATTATATTTACCAGGATACTTGTTCCGGTTATAATATAATCACCAACTATGGAATAGACATCGGCCCCCGTATACGCGGTATTAAAAAGCACGGGAACAGTATTGTTTCCTTCTGCCAGCTGCCCCAGTTCTTTATCAATCAAACTGCGGAGCTGGAGTGTATCATACCGGAGCCGGGTATGTCTGAATTCCGAAGATGTAAACAGAAATTTTTCCTGCGGAAGTATGATCTTACGCCGCACTTCATCATCCACCACACCTATTTCAAAATTCGTGGTCGACACGATCTGCACTTGTTGTGAGGATTTGAATTTTTTCATCAGTTCGCTCACTGTTCGTTCGGCCGCATTGAACCAGCGGCTCAGATCAAGGTATTTCTGGTCATTTAGAATTTCAGGTTGCTCTTTTATGGCATGCAGCAGTGAATAGGTGAGCACGCCCTGTTCCAGTCCTGATATTTCATAAGCTTTCTGGTCGCTGCCGGAAGCAGAAAGAATGAACAGCCCGGACTTTTCATTCATTTTTTCAATGGCTTTGATTTTTTCGGCCTGCTCATCACCCCGGGCGGTCATATAACCCTGGCTATCGCTCCCCACTTTCACCACGTCCTTGTTCAGTTGTCCGCTATGACAGGCGTCGAAGATCAGGATGCGTTTTTTTACATTGATATGGTGAGGTTTCATCCATTCAAACAACTCTTCGCTGCTGATACTGGCACCCGGAAGTGTAAGCATATCCATACCGGCAGTAGCTTCGGCGGTTAAAAAATGAAATTGTTTTGTTTTTTCATTCAATTTACCGTGACCGGCAAAGAAAACCAGCAATACATCATTGGGTTTTGATTTTTTACCGATATCTGACAGGGCCTGTTGTATGGCTTTTTTTTCCGGGAAATGGTCTCTTCCCGGGCTGGTGTGAATGCGCTGGATGAACACATGTTGTTTACCATCGGTATTCAGCAGTTTCTCGGCTGCCGTTTCCAATGCATTGGCAATATCCTGTGCATCTTTAGCGGCATAGCGCAGGTCAAGATGATCATCTTTATAATCACTAACGCCCACCACTACCGCATACAGATTAGGCGGTGTTTTGTTCACTGAATCAGCGTCTTCGTCTATTACCTCTGAACGTGAACTTATGCTGTTATCCTTTGTCAACGCTTTCACGCTGATATTATTCGCTTCCCCGGGTACAAAGAATTTTTTTAGATCAGCTTTTTTGATAACAAGTTCATAGCTCCCGTAAGCTGTTTTTAGCTGTTGTTTGCCGAACCGCTTCAGTTCTACGCCATTTACATATAGAATTGTTTCGCCTATCCCTCCCCGTCTTGGAAGTATCTTGAACTTGTATTCGTTTTCACTTCCTTTTATCTCTTTTACTTCGGGAGTGAGGCCACAGATGTCCAGTTCACTTAGTGTTTTTGCATTGATTGTTTCCTTTGCTATAATACGTTCTGCAAGCTTTGACACCCATAGTAATTCCTTTACCTGGCTCAACTCTACCACTTCATCATTACATACAAAATACAAAAGATCACGGGCTGCTTTTGTGCCATCATACCTGTTATTACTATCAAGCACCAGGTAATCAGCGCTGTCAATTGCCAGGAATGTGTACAAATACTTGCCGGTGGCCAGGTCATAAAGGGTTATTTTATTGTTGTCTGTGGCGTAAAAGAAATTTTTTACCAAAGAAACCCCATCCGGCGATGCATTAACTGTAACTTCCTTCAACAGTTTCTTTGAGTTGCGGTCCCAGACTTTGAAAATATTATCGTTGGTGCTGGCAGTTATCTTTTGATCGTTGTCGGCATAATTTACGTTATATAAAAACTTACTGTTGGTTTCAATTTCAGATATAAGATCGCCACTGTTCATGTCATATTCATAAAGAGTATTATTACCCACTGTCAGCAGGAATTTATGATCCCTGTTTTCCAAATAGGAGCCTTTTAGGCGTTTTATCAGCCCCCCGGATTCTATATCCCTGATTTCAGGCTGTCTTCCTACCATATAGAACACCCGCTGATTGTTTGCACTTACTAACATGGACTCATTCTGATCAAAAATGCCCGGAAAATATTTTGATCCATAACCCAAACGTTTCAATTGTTCCCCGGTTGCTATATCCCAAACTATCATGAGCGTATCGTCATACGTTTTTGGGGTATTGTCTAAATCTACCGGCACCCGCTGATAATTTCTCCTTTTTTTTACTGTGTCGTTTAATGCTTTACCTGTATCAGTGGCATTACTTTTAATAGTAATAATGGTGGGGGTAAATCGCGTAATGATCCTTGTCCAGTCATGGGTTATGCCCACGGCATTTATATCCCTCCATTCATATCTTTCTGTGTAAGAAATCATTTTTCCTTTACTGATATCCCATATTGAAACGGCTCCCATGCCCGAATGAATCAACACCTTGGTTTCGTTACTGTCCAGGTAAGCTTTCTGCTCATGTTCGGGTTGGGGGTAATTCATTACTGATAGTAATTGGCCGCTGGCCCGGTCCCAAGCCCTCATTGTACTGTCTGGCGAAACTGTTATTATTACTTTTTTGCCAATGAGCAAACAGTTTTTTCTGATATACTGTTTGTGCCCGGTTAATTTATAAACGATATGTCCTGAAAACCTGTCAATCACCATCAGATCATTGTTACAAAGAGAAATTATTGTTTTGTCGTCGTCAGTAAACCAGCTATCAAAATGTCTCTCCTCACCACCACCCCTGCTAAACAGTAATTTTCCATTTTCGATGTTTATTACCCGCAACCGCTGATCACGGGAAACAAAAAGTAGAGTTTTTCCATCTTTGCTGAGGTGAGAATTTTCAACAGGGCTGGTACGGGAATTTAGCATTGATCTTTTGCTCTCACTAACCAGATCGAAAATTTCATTCTTATGGAGATACTTATTTACCGCATAATTTACGTATGGAGTTCCGGTGAATGATTTAATAACCTGTGCCTTTTCCTGTTCGTTTATCTTCCATATATCGGTCTTCACCACCTGATTATCCAGGCTATCAAATAAGATGGTGGCTGAAATGATGCCGGGGTCTCCTGCAAAGTTTGCTGATGAAATTAGTTTATTGTTTTGCGGGTATTCCAGCTCAGCTAATACTGTTCCTGTTTTCGCATCAAGCAACATTATCATACCGCTACCATCAGATACAAGTAAACGTTTAGAATCAGAGCTGAACTCCAGTGATTCATGTAGTACATAATAGACTCCTTTTTTGGATATGCCGCTTGGCATCTCATATGACCCGGTATTGTATAATTTCTTTGATGTTAGTAGATCTGATACATGTACTTCAGCATTTGAAAAACGTTTAGTACTCTCATTCCAGGGTTTGCTGGTCGTTGCGATCATTGTTCCGTCAGGTGAGATGGTGAATGGCAAATAGCGTGCACTGAATACTTTTACACTTTGCAGCAGCCTGCCGTCTGATACATTCCAGGTCTTAACTATAAGAGTGTCTTCAACGATTTGTATCCATCTTTTGCCAAGTGAATCAACAGGGTAGTTTATAAGGGTGGAAGCGGTAATAACACGTTTATTATCTGAACAAAAGTTTAAAAAACGGAGAGCTCCACCAGAATTTTCCTGGCATTTTGCCCATAATGCCCAACTGCCGGTTTTATATACATTAACCGATCCATAACGCTCGGGGATGACAAGTAACTTTCCGTCAGGGCTGAAAGCAACATGCTCATCTGCACTGGTAAATGTGTGGAGCAATGCACCCAGTTTTACATCCCAGATTTTTATATCCCCGCCTCCATAGGTTAAGAGATATTTTCCATCGGGGCTGAAAGTTGTATACCTAATATCGTCCGAATGACCTTCCGGAATAATCAGCTTTGGCTGCTGTGCAATAGCATTAATGCTTACAATGAAATACAAAAAAATATAAATGTACCGGGGCATAGTGGCCGAAAAATGTAAATTCAATTTACCACATTATCCCAAGCGCTCCAATACCTTCCAGAGGGTAGATTATTTACTTCTTCATCTCTTCCAGTTTCTTCTGCATCACAAACATTTCATCCCTGAGCCGTGCGGCTTCCATAAAATCCAGGTCCCTGGCGGCTTTCTCCATTTCCTTTTTTATTTTGCCGATCGCTTTTTCCATCTGGGGGATGGTCTTATACTCCACCTGTTCTTCAGCGGCCACTGTTACGAGCTCTTCATCAGGAGCAAGCGCATAAGGATTGGCCGGGTCGTAACCTTTAATATCTAACACTGATGTCTGAGCGAAAACATCTTTGGTGGATTTAATGATCGTTTTTGGGGTAATACCGTGCTCAATATTCCAGGCAACCTGCTTTTCCCTCCTTCGGGTGGTTTCATCAATGGTCTTTTGCATACTCTCCGTCATCTTGTCGGCATAGAAGATCACCAGCCCGTCCACATTTCTCGCCGCCCTTCCGGCTGTTTGGGTCAGTGATTTTTCATTGCGTAAAAAACCCTCTTTATCGGCATCCAGTATGGCTACTAAAGAAACTTCCGGCAGGTCCAGCCCTTCCCGCAGCAGGTTCACCCCCACCAGCACATCTATTTTCCCCAATCTTAATTCACGAAGGATCTCCACTCTTTCCAGCGTGTCCACTTCACTGTGAATGTATTTGGATTTGATATTGATTCGGTGCAGGTATTTATCCATTTCTTCCGCCATCCGTTTGGTTAAAGTAGTCACCAGCACCCGGTCCCCTTTTTGCACCCGTTTATCGATCTCATCCAGCAGATCGTCGATCTGGTTCACGCTGGGCCTTATTTCGATGGGAGGATCCAATAAACCTGTTGGGCGGACCACTTGTTCCACCACGATACCTTCACATTTTTCCAGTTCATAATTATCAGGAGTGGCGGAAACAAATACTACCTGGTTGGTCAGCGATTCAAACTCATGGAAATTCAACGGCCGGTTATCTAACGCAGAGGGTAAACGAAAACCATAGTCTACTAATATCAGTTTCCGGCTCCTGTCGCCGCCATACATACCACTCACCTGTGGAATGGTCTGGTGGCTTTCGTCGATCACCATGATATAGTCCTTCGGAAAATAATCCAGCAGGCAGAAAGGCCGGGTGCCTGGTACGCGACGGTCAAAAAAGCGGGAATAATTTTCAATACCATTGCAATAACCCAGCTCGCGGATCATTTCAATATCATAATTCACTCTTTCAGTAAGCCGCTGGGCCTCGATATATTTTCCCTGTGCTTTAAAATATTCGGCTTGTGCCTGCACTTCATCCTGTATCTCATACAGCACCTGTTGCAAAATATCTTTAGGCGCCACATACAGGTTGGCCGGGAAGATCGCCGCATTTTCCATCAGGCCGATACGCTTACCGGTCACCACATCCATACTTTCTATTTCTTCTACCTCATCGCCAAAGAAAGTAATACGGTAACCATAATCCACATAAGGAAGATTGATATCCACGGTATCACCCTTCACCCGAAATGTGCCACGGTTGAATTCAATAGTGGTGCGGTTGTATAATGAATTAACCAGCGCATGCAAAAAAGCCTGCCTGGAAATAGTTTGTCCCTTTTGAATGCGGATGATGCCGTTTTCATAATCAGTAGGATTACCCATACCATAAATGCAGCTCACGGAAGCCACTACAATGATATCTCTCCGGCCACTGAGTAAACTGGAAGTGGCCCTTAATCGTAATTTATCCAGCTCGTCATTAATACTGAGGTCTTTTTCAATGTATACATCACTCACCGGCAGGTAAGCTTCCGGCTGATAGTAGTCATAGTAAGACACAAAATATTCCACCGCATTTTCCGGAAAAAATTGTCTGAATTCACCATACAGCTGGGCCACCAGCGTTTTATTATGTGTCAGCACCAGCACGGGCCGCTGCACATTCTGGATCATATTGGCAATCGTAAAGGTTTTACCACTGCCGGTAACCCCTAATAAGGTTTGATATTTTTCACCATTCTGTATTCCTTCCGTCAACTGCCGGATCGCTTCCGGCTGATCACCGGCTGGCGGAAAAGGGGTATGTAACTTAAAAGGCATAATGCAATTTATATAACCACAGCGGGTCTTTACTGTTCTTTGAATGATTTGTAAATGGGATCATTTTTCATCTTTTCTTCACGTTCTTTTTCTATGGCGGAAAGTTCAGCGGTATAATCTGTCTTAAGCAGGGATTGCACTTCTGAAACCCCCAGTTTCTGCAGCGCATACAGGAAATAGGGCAGGTACGTATGGCCGTTATATTTTTCTTCCGGCAGCACAGCAAGCAGGTACCAGTACAAATGAGCGGCGAAGGCATACGATTCAAGGTCCAGCGCAATGTCGGCATAGGTGGCCAGGTCTGACCGTAGTTTTTTGCTGTCTTTAAACAGATCTTTTACCTGCAGGTGCCTGAATAATATATAACCATCTTTTGAATTATTGGCACCCGCCCCCATGGGATACAGGGGATCGGCGTTATAAACAGCGGATTTATGCTGGTTCCACAAATCAGTACTCTTATCCTTATTCTTATTCTTTCCCAATTCCTTCGAATCAGTGGAAAAATATAATTCATATAAAGCCCAGGCAGAATGCGGGTAATCGGTCAATATGCTTTTATACTTTTTAATCGCTTCATCATATTTGCCGGCATCATGAAGGGCAATGCCTTCATGCACCAGGCTGTCATGCAAACTGTAAAATAAATTCAGGTATTTATTCAGGTCCAGCAGGTAATGCGAAGCCAGGCTCTCTTTGTCGGCAAAACGAAACAGCATTCCGATATAACGGCGGGCCAGGTCAAATTCATCATTGGCCACATGCATGAATAATTTGGAAACAGGGATCAGCAGGTTGCCCTTGTTCATTTCCATTACCCCTCTCCAGTACAACGGATTCTTTTCTGTTACAGCGGCTGCTTTATTGTTCAGGAACGACTGAGTGCTAAGCAATTTGCCGGTTTCTTTTACGCCGGCAAACTGATCATTTACACCAGAGGTATAATAAGCCAATACGGGGATCACCTCCTTTATAGCCCAGTTGCGCAGTGTTTCTTTTCTTTTTGCCAATGTTTGTGTACTGAGATCATATTTTAATTTTTCATCGGCATTCAGCACCACCGGCAGAAATATATCGGGAGCATTGCAACCCTCGTTGTACTTAAAGCTGAATAATAATTGAAAGGAGGCGAACTTTGCCACGGGGCTTTTCAATTTCAGGAGGGCAATGGTTACTTTATCTGCCAGCGCAAGATTTCCGGGGCAAACACTCACATCATAATTACAGGTCCCTCCCTTCGCCCAGCGGGCAATGATCTTTACCACATGATGGCCGGATTCAGTCTTCATCAGATCGCCATTGGCCTGCTGAACGGCTTTTACCCAGGTAATGAATTCTTCATTTTCAAAATTTTCATTGGCGATCACTTCGGAAGTAATGAAAACAATATTGGTTCTTTTTCCCAAGTCATTATCCTGTGCACATAACGGGTGGCTGATCACTGCCAGTAAGAACAGGAAGATACTTTTCATAAGGTGCCCTGTGATTGTACGCATGGGTTAATTTTTCAATTTACGATTTGTATAGAAAGAATAATCAGGAAGCAGGGATTCATAATCTTTATGCATGAGTGCTGAGGTGAGCATAAAATCTGCCGTAGCCCTGTCGCAGGCCACAGGGATATTCCAGGTTACGGCCACTCGCAGCAGGGCTTTAATGTCCGGATCATGCGGTTGTGCTTCCATCGGGTCCCAGAAAAAGATCAGCACATCGATCTTTCCTTCAGCGATAGCAGCACCGATCTGCTGATCGCCTCCCAGGGGCCCGCTCAGGAAATGGGTAACAGGTTGATCGATCGCTTTTTCAATCAATGTGCCGGTGGTGCCGGTGGCAAATAACTCATGATGCTGAAGGACCGGCTTGTTATAAACAGCCCATTCCACCAATTCGGTCTTCTTATTATCATGGGCCACCAGGGCGATCCGTTTCCGGGCCTTCATTTTTCGCTTATTCATATCCAAAGTTACCAGCCGGACAAGATATAACGGTATGGGTAGCCGATTATTAACAATATGCGGCCGCATGCAGCTTAATAAGTACAAATGCTATCTTTATTTTACCGGGTTTTATGAAATCCAGGGCTATAGATCATCCTGTTTTTATACCAAAACCAGGGTTATGAGAAAGTTCTTCCTGTCCCGCACGCTAGTTTCTTTTAAGACGTATGTGTATACACAAAGGGTTGATTTTGTTCCTGCTGTACTCACCCATTACCCGGAGCAAGAGGACCTGTATTCCTCCCAATCCCTGCCGACCGTTTATAATAAAGCAATGACTTTAGTACCGATGATTAATTAATTTGTCCGCAATAAACTATAACATGAGAATAACCCAAATTACGGCTGTACTGGTCCTGTCTTTCCTCCATGCCCGGCCTGTACTGGCACAAAAAGCAGATTCAGTTTTATCGGTACTATCCTCTCAGCATGTTGCTGAAAAAGTGTATATACACTACGACAAGGAGTACTATGTGGCCGGCGAGACGATCTGGTTCAAAGCGTATTTTTACAGCAATGGCCGCCCCAGCGGACTGAGCAATAACTTTTATCTCCAGCTGATCAATAATAAAGGCCAGGTTATCAGCGAAGGCAGGTATCCCGTTTTTGGGGCTGTAACCAAAGGTGCTGTGCATATCCCCGATTCTCTGCCACAGGGGAGTTATATGATAAGAGCACTCACTCCCGGCATGATGAATTACGATGAGGCGATGATCTATAAAAAGAGTATCACTGTTTTTCGTTCGGGTACGCCTGCTAATGCTTCCCCCAGGGAACCTCAAACGGTTTCTGTTTCCTTTTTCCCGGAAAGTGGTCACCTGGTGGATGGCATCCTGTCTGTGATGGCATTTAAGGCCACTGATCAGTGGGGAACACCGGTGGAAGTAAATGGCGTGGTAAAAACTGTGGAAGGGACAACCATTGCCGGATTTAAGACTTATCATGATGGAATAGGTAAAGTGCAGTTCAAACCACAGGCAGGTAAAAAGTACACCGCTGAAGTGGAAACACCTGCGGGCATGCGCAGTTACCCGCTTCCGGAAGTACAGGCCAGCGGAGTGAACCTTAAAGTACAGGATGAAAAAGGGGGTAAAAAATTCCAGTTGTCGAGAAGTGAGAAGGGGAAAGAGCTTTTCAGTAAATTAATATTGCTGGTAGAAATAAATAATAATGTTATTTATGAAAATGAAATTGTGTTTGATGACTATCCTTCTGTGATCGGTCACCTGGTAACAGATAGCCTGCCCTCGGGTATCTTGCATTTTACAGTTTTTAACAGCGATGGTGTACCCCTGGCCGAGCGTCTTTCGTTTGTCAATAATGGAGAATACAGGGCGGATGCCACCATTCATGCAGTGAAGGTAAGTACGGAAAAAAGGGGATGGAATAACCTGGAACTGGAGTTTCCAATACCATTACAAAGAAGCTGTTCTGTTTCCATCATTGATATGCCAGTATACAGTTTTAATGATGAAGATGATATAATCTCCAGGCTGTTGCTTACGGGTGAACTGAAAGGATATATACACAACCCGGTCTATTATTTCAGGAACCAAACCGATAGCGCTAAACAGGCCCTGGATAACCTGATGCTTACACATGGCTGGAGCCGGTTTAACTGGACCAGGTTATTATCGGGAGAGTTTCCTGCAAAAAAGTATAAGGACGAGGCATTACTTTCTGTTTCGGGTTTTGTGGTGGATGCAAAAACAAAAGAGAGAATGAACGGAGGTAAGCTGAATATTTTTCTGGAAGCTGAGGACTCCAGCTCACAAAACCTGGAAGCAGCCGTTGGGGCAGATGGATCTTTTAAAATCGACTCAGTAGGGTTTATGGGAAAGGGTCAATTTTTTTATGCATATATAGATAGTAAGGAAAAAGCAAAGCCTGCCCTGGTGCAATTGGATGAGAATAAGCAGGAAAAAGCTATCTGTTTTATACCGGCTGGAATTACCGGGGAAATGATCAGCAGGAACCCGGGCAGTTTGCAAAACAAGAGTGAGGTGGACCAGCGTGCCGGGTTTGTACTGGTTGATCCGGGACAGGTAAAAGAGTTGCAGAATGTTGACATCAAATCAAAGGCCAGTAAAAAACCGGTAGAAGTAGTAAGTGAACAATACACCAGCGGGGCATTTAAAGAAATGGGAAAAGTGAACCTGGATAATGTGAATGAACCGGCTAATGATAAATCACTGAGTGTGGTGGATCATATCAGGAACCGTATTCAGCAGGTGGAGATTCAAAATGGAAGGTTTGTGAACCGAAAAAATATCAGCCTGATGACCGGGCAAAAATGGGTGGTGGGGTTGTTCTTAAATGAGCAGCCGGTAGATATGACTTTCCTGCGCAATATCCGGGTAAAAGATGTGGCATTGGTGAAGTTCTACGATGCAGGTTGGGTGGGAGTCGGCAGCAGCACCCCCGGTGGCGCTATTGCTGTGTATACTAAAGAAAGGTTTATGGAGGCGGAGAAGCCGGATAAACTGGAATATTGGGAGTATAAAGGGTACACCATTACTAAGCAATTCTATCACCCGGATTATAGTATGGCAGATGTGAAACAACCGGCATCAGATAACAGAACAACGCTTTACTGGAATCCCGATATTATTACGGATACTGAAACAAAATCTGTGAAGCTGAATTTTTATAATAATGATTTCAGCAAAAAATTTAAAGTGATCGTGGAAGGATTCGATGCATCAGGCAAGCTGGTACACCTGGAAAAAGTAATCAGCAATTAAAAGAAAAAACCGTCTAAGAATATTCTAATGTCATGTTTCGACAAGCTCAACAGGACATTAGAACCAGCAGCCTTCGATAACCCCGATAACTACCGGGATGGGCTGACATTCTTAGACGATTTTTATTAATATAAGAACTATAGTATTATTATTTCAGCGTGGCTGAAACAGTGATCTTTGGTTCAGCAGCTACTTTACCAGACTCGATATGAGTACTGGAAACTCCAAAATCCGCCAGCTTGATCGTGAAGGATGAAGAAGTGGTCAGCGTTCCGCCTGCAACGACGATCTTAGCGGTGGTGCTGATCGGTTTTGTAACATCTTTTATGGTCAGGTCTCCGCTTACTGCCACAGCATATGTACCATCCTTACTGAAATTTACTTTAGAAAGATCATTGATCTTTCCTGTGAAAGTGAATAAGGGGAATTTGTCGGAATCGAACCATTTGTTGCCATTAAAGTGTTCCTGGATCATGGGGTTGGAAAAGGCAAAACTTTTTACAGCTGCTTCAAAACCCAGGTCACCGGTTTTGGTATTCAATTCACCAATAACGGTTTTGTTATCTGCTTTGGGTAAAGCATCTTTTGGGGTAGTGGCATCAAAAGATACCACGCCGGATGTAGTGCTTTTCGATTGTGCCATCACGTTGGTTAAAGTGACCATCAAAGAGAGAATAAAAAATGTTCTTTTCATGTGCGTTTTGTTTAAGATTGGTTTGTATTATTTATTTAGTGTTGATCGTATAAAACTGATGGAGGTGATTTTTCGCAACTGGCTGAAAACGCCATCGCTGAAAACCCCTTTAATTGAAACAGAATCTCCTATGCTGATCTTTTTTACCTCGGCCAGGTCCTGCTCCTGGAAAGTGAAGATGGCATAAGAACCGGAAGTGGTGTCAATGAACTTAATATTCATAGTCGTGTCGGCTGCTTCTATTTCTGATACCCTGCCATTCACTATTAGCACTTTATCCTTGTATTTTGTTTTGGCAGAATCATTATTCACTGCAAACTCACTGATCAGTGCAAGGGCACTAATGGTAAAATCTGCCTTACTTTTTTTAGTGCTGCCGAAAGTTTCTTTTTCGAGATAATCTTTAATGAACAGATAACTGCCAAAGGCAAAAACCGGGCCCAGCAAAAGCCATATCATTTTCTTTACGGCAGCAATGGGGGAAAAGGTGGTGAATATTAACAGGATAGCAGACAGGGCCTGTACATAGATCCAGGGAGTTAACATTTTATAAATAGAAGTACCCACTCCCAGGTCAATTAATGTGGTGGAGAACATGATAAATACCACAACAAGTGCCAGGGACAATGTACCGGCTATATACGAGAAAGGCCCGGTTTTTTTGCCGGCATAAGATAACAGCACAGTTACAGCAGCCAATGCCGGTACCAGCCAGAAAGCATAGAATGAAAAACTGAATTGGGGAAAGGGATTGGCCAGTCCGAACTTAGTGTCAGCAATACTAAAAAATTCACCGGCTGGCAAGGAATAACCGCTGATCGGTATACCCTCCCATTTTACCCAGGGAAAAAAGAAACTGGCAATAAGTGCAACACCCGCCAGGAGGTGGGGCCATTGTTTATTTTCGGTTGATTTGTCCATACTAAATAACTAAAACGAGTGCCAAAGCCCCGGGGTTGCGGAGGCGAAGAACAAATATACAATGTTTAAACATTGAATTTATATAAAGTCTTGTAAAATATTTGTAAATAAAAAATGACCCCTGCCGCAGGCAGGGGCCTTTACTGATTAACCCATCTGTAAATATTTGAAAGTCAATGATATGACTATGCTGTTTGCATCTCTTTGATCTTTTCCCGGATCTTTGCCTCGATTTCCTTGGCCAATTCGGGGTTATCGATCAGCAGTTGTTTTACTGCATCCCGGCCCTGGCCCAACTTATCATTATTATAGCTATACCAGCTACCGCTTTTCTGAACAATGCCCAGTTCGGTGCCCATATCGATGATCTCTCCAGTTTTAGAAATACCCTCACCAAAAATGATATCAAACTCCGCAGCCCGAAATGGAGGGGCCACTTTATTTTTTACCACTTTTACTTTTACATGGTTACCTATCGCTTCGTCACCATCCTTTACCTGCTGCGTACGCCGGATATCCAGTCTTACCGAGGCATAGAATTTTAATGCATTACCACCTGTGGTTGTTTCAGGATTGCCAAACATCACTCCTATTTTTTCACGCAGCTGGTTGATGAAAATGCAAATGGTGTTTGTTTTGGCAATAGTGGCCGTGAGTTTACGAAGTGCCTGTGACATCAGTCTTGCATGCAGGCCCATCTTACTGTCGCCCATTTCTCCTTCCAGTTCGCTTTTGGGAACCAGCGCCGCCACAGAATCGATCACCACCACATCCAGCGCACCGGAAAGTATCAGCCTGTCGGCTATCTCCAGGGCCTGTTCTCCATAATCAGGCTGGGAAATAAGCAGGTTATCCACGTCCACCCCCAGTTTCTTGGCATAGGAACTGTCAAATGCATGTTCCGCATCAATGATGGCGCACATACCACCTTTCTTTTGTGCCTCAGCAATAACATGTGTGGCAATAGTGGTTTTGCCGGAAGACTCCGGACCATATATTTCAACGACCCTTCCCTTCGGAAGACCGCCAATACCCAACGCCACATCCAGTCCGATAGAACCCGTGGAAATCACTTCCTGTTGTAATTCAGCTTTCTCATTCATCATCATCACACTTCCCTTGCCATAATCCTTCTCAATCTTATCCATAGTAAGTTTGAGTGCCTTCAATTTTTCATTGTTGGTTGACATATCGTTTGCTTTTTCTGTTTTTGCCATGATTCAAAGTTAAGAGTTAGGTGACGCTGATATTAAAAACTAATTAACATCAAAACTAAATGTTTTAGCAAATAAAAACTAATATTTTTTGGAATTTATTTTTGTGCCGGCTGCAGACATGGCGAAGGGAGGCCGGCTAACCCACCCACCAGGCCACCATTTGAGAGAGGGCCCCCAAAACTAAACCACCATAGATCTCCTGTGCAGTATGGTTTGAATCGATAAAACGGGAAGTGCATACCAGCCCGGTTATTAACAAGGCAATGGAAATATAAAAACCGAAATGCAGGGATTCGGAAAAACCTGACAGGATAATAAAGCCCAGCATCACCCCCATGGCAATAGCATGCAGGCTTATTTTCATAATAATATTGGCCAGCAGGGCCAGGCTTACCGAGATCCATGCCGCAAGGGTAAACAGTACAGCCTGCCTGGGATAATCAGGAAGATTATGCCATACATACCAGATCCAGAAATACCAGATGCCACAGGCAACAAGCGGGATCACACGGTCCTTTTGTGTTTTTAACTGAACACCTTCAATAAACTTCAGCGCTTTTAATAAACCCACAGTAACAAGCGGGAAAAAAGCATACATGACCACTGCCATGATCACGGCCCTTTGCTTATCAAATGGTGAAAATCCCGCAAAAATATAAGGGTGCCCATATACCATAAAGGCCACGAGATAAACCGGCACAAAAGCAGGGTGAAAAATATAGGAAATGATACGGGCCACCCACCTGACCGCCAGGGGCTGATCAGAGGCATCCTCCTGCTTTATTTCCTGCAGCCTGTTTTGTTCGTCCACAACCAATCTTGTAGCCATATTTTAAATCTGTTGCTGCAAAGTAAAGGAATCTCTAAAAAGGGTGCGGTTTTTGTATATTAGTCGCCGATCCGGCACCCGCAATGCCATTACACCTCACCAAACCTGGATGCATGAAACTATTATTGCTTGCACTCACGCTCTTTTTATCCTTTCAGGAGGGTTATTCCCAGAAAATAGATAAAGCCAAAATGCAGGAGATGTACGACAGGATCAAAGCTGCCGGCATCCGCCATCCTGATTTTGTAATGGCTCAATGTATGCAGGAAACCGGCAACCTGAAATGTAAAAAATGCTGTCTCCGCTATCATAACCTGTTTGGCTTCTATGTAAATGGAAACAAGTGTAAAAAATTTGACTCAGAAGACGACTGCATCAAATACTATAAAACATGGCAGGATAAACGCTATGACAAATGGCGTAAAAAATACCCGAAAGCCGACTATTATCATTTTCTCAAACACGTGAAATATGCCACCGGGGATAAATACAATAATGAACTGAAACCTAAAGTGGCCTGGGTGAAAAAGAATTTGACGCTCTAGTTACCGGTTGTTAGTTGCTGGTTCCTGGTTTTTTAAAAGCGGGTAGAAGCAATACAGTATTCTAGTATACTTCTTTAGGGTTTACAACCAGAAACTAGTAACCAGCAACCCAGATTACTTCTTTAATTTGTTTTTCGGAACAGTCGCCACCGTGGTCTTCTTCTTCAATCCCCTGATCTTATCAATATGGAATGGAGTATGCGCTGCAAAAATATTGTTGATGAAAAGTAATTCATTGATCCCTTCTTTTTTCAGCATGCCCATAAAGTCGCCGGTATAATAACGCTGGTCCACCACCACCACTTTTTCATAATTATTGACCAGGAAGGGTGCAAAAGCATTCCCGTATGATTCCTTCACAATGGCGATCTTTCTTCCATTCTTATGCTGTGTTTCCATTTTCACAATAGGCATGTCGCCCTGCAGGAATACAGAGTAGCTATTAGTACCGCTGGCCCCTTCGGCATACATTTTCGATTTGCCCCAATAGGTAAGACTGGCCGGGCTGCCGATATAAAAATTTACGGAGTCGCGGAATAAATAATATCTCACCGAATCGGGATTGCGCTGCAGGCCCGGGTCGCGGGTAAGCCGGTATAAGGAGCCCAGGAAGGCGGGTTTTACTTTGGAGCGCACCGTATCCAATGAAACGGGGGTGAGCCCTGCTGTTTCACAAAAAGCACGATAGGCATAATAAGCACCCAGGCTTGTCCAGTGATGGTCGGTGTTGAAATAAATATACTCGGTCCTGTGTTTTCTTATTTCATCAATGGCCCAGACTTTTTTGATGTTCGAGTCTTCTGCATTATAAATATTCGCAATAGCAGGCCGGTTGGGTTTTTGCAGTTTGGCATATTTCTCTGTTATTTCAAATTCCAGCGCAATGGGTATAATAAGATTATATACCTGCAAGCCGGGAATACCGGCCCGGTTATAAGAATTGATCACATCTGCATAAGATTTTCCGGCACCGGCACCACCGCCAAACATTTCGAATGCCCGGTTTTTGAATACAAACACCCTTTTCTTGATCTCACCGGTAACGCCGTCATCCGGCAGGGGGCCGGAATGTATTTCATCCTTTGCCGTATCAGCAGTATTAGCATCTGTGTTATTGGCCTGCTCATACATTTTTATTTCGCTCGACTGAAAGCCGATGTTTTCGCGGAACGTATTGGAAAAGCTGATCCATTGGTTACGCCAGGGAAAATTATCTGCATAATACAGTTCGATCTCTTTGAAATATTTTCCGCTCCATAAAGTACTGTCTGAATAAGCCGGGAATGGGGTCAGCTTACGGTTCTCCATTTCGGACACCGTTGCTTTCTTCATCGACAATGAAGCAATGCCCCCGAGCAGCAGCAGCCCGCAGAAAACGATCACGTTCACCAGGTGTATCTTCTTATTTATTGCTTCACTCATAATTATATTTCTTTTCTCAGAACCTGAAATAAATAAACGGGTTATAACTTTTACCCACCAGTTGTGCCACACAGAGGAACAGCAGCATCACGTTAAACCCGATGGTGGCTGTCTCATAAAAAGTAATTCGTTTCTCTTTCTTCTCTATCCAGGCCATCACTTTATGGTAAACCGGCATACAGAGCACAATGGCCAGGATCATCCAGAAAAGATGGGAAGTGATGGTGTTCATCACATCGGTATTGCCTTCCGGCCCGGCACTGAAAGAGAACAGCTTTTTAACGTAGGCGATCAGCATACTGGTATCTGTGAAATAAAAAATAACCCAGCCGGGAATAATAATGGCAAGAGCATACACATGTGCCAGGAAGGCGGGGGCTTTATCCAGCCATTTTTGCAGGAAGGCTTTTTCCAGGGCAATGAAAATAAAGAAGTAAAGGCCCCAGAAAATAAAATTCCAGCTGGCCCCATGCCACATGCCGGTGAGGAACCATACGACAAAAAGATTGAAGTACACCCTTTTCTTGTTTCCGCCCAGCGGTATATACACATAATCTCGGAAAATGCTACCCAGGGAAATATGCCAGCGACGCCAGAATTCACTGATGGATTTGGAGATATAGGGATAATTAAAGTTTTCGCGGAAATGGAAACCAAACATTCTTCCCAGTCCGATGGCCATATCCGAATAGCCGGAGAAATCAAAATAGATCTGCAGGGCAAACATACTGAGTCCCACCCAGGCTTCAAAGCTGGACAACGAAGCCAGTTCAGCAAGACTCAGGGGATCGCTGTTATCACCCATGTATTTTTTAACCAACTCTGCCGCCACATTGGCAATGATCACTTTTTTAAATAAGCCGATACAAAAACGGGACAGGCCTGCGCTAAAATCTTTCAGATTCTCATTTCTTTTATCGATCTCATGGGCCACATGGGCATAACGGATAATGGGGCCGGCCACCAGTGAGGAGTAAAGCGAAACATACATTAAGAAATTAGGGAAGTTGCGTTGCGCTTTGATATCTCCGCGGTATACATCCACCACATAGGAAATAGTATGAAAAGTGTAAAAGGAGATACCTATCGGTAAGGCATAACCGGGAGCTGTAAAGGAAGTACCCAGTAATGCATTCACCTGGTCCACCAAAAAAACATCATACTTAAAGGTGGCCAGTAAACCGAGGTTTAATACCAGCGTTACCACCACGCCTATCTTTCCCCATTGGGTGCCCCGGTGTTTTTCGATGAAGATCGCATTGGCCCAGTCGATCAGGGAAGAGATAATCAATAAAGAGATCCAGATCGGTTCGCCCCAGCCATAAAACATCAGGGAGAAAGCAATGAGCACCCAATTCCTCCACCTGGGATTCTTACTTCCATAATAAAGAATAAGATTCAGCGGCAGAAATATAAACAGGAAAAGGAGGCTTGCGAATACCATATTCAGTGGGTTGCGAATAGCTTAGCCGTGTAAAATACAGCTTTGCGGGATACTTTTATAATGCATAGGAACAAAAAATTTAATACCCGGGCAATACCATGCGCCGGGTATTGACCATATTTTAACAAGGAAAGAACGGGAAGCGCCCCGGGTTATTATAGTTCCTTTCTTAAGCGTGCTACGGGAATATTCAGCTGTTCCCGGTATTTGGCCACTGTCCGGCGGGCAATATTGTAGCCTTTTTCCTGCAGCAGTTCGGTCAGCCTTTCGTCGCTCAGGGGCCTTTTCTTGTCTTCCCCCCCGATCAGGTCGCTCAGGATCTTTTTTACCTCCCGGGTGGATACTTCTTCTCCGCTATCCGTACTCAGCGATTCACTGAAGAAGAATTTAAGGCGGTAGGTACCGAATTCGGTCTGCACAAATTTGCTGTTGGCCACCCGGCTCACAGTGGAAATGTCGAGCCCGGTTTTTTCTGCAATATCTTTTAAGATCATCGGCCTCAGCTCTGTTTCATCGCCCGTAAGGAAGAAGTCGTACTGGTGTTCCATGATGGCGCTCATGGTACTGAGCAGGGTATGCTGCCGTTGTTTGATGGCGTCGATGAACCATTTGGCCGCATCGATCTTTTGTTTGATAAATAGTACGGCTTCTTTTTGTCGTTTGTCTTTTTTAGAGCCGCGGTCATATTCTTTCAGCATATCCCTGTAGCCTTCGCTGATACGCAGTTCAGGGGCATTGCGGCTGTTGAGGGTCAGTTCCAGTTTGCCTCCATTGTTCATGATAAAGAAGTCGGGCACTACATAGCTTTCTGCTTTGTTGATCTCGCCCACATTACCACCCGGTTTGGGGTTCAGCCGGATGATCTGATGCATCACATCTTTGAGCTGGTCATCGTCCAGGTTCAGCCCCCGCTGGATCTTTTCGTAATGTTTTTTGGTAAACTCATCGAAATATTTGGAGATGGCTTTCATGGCTATCTCCACGGGTTTGCCTTCATCCTTCTGGCGTTGTAATTGTATCAGCAGGCATTCCTGCAGGTCGCGGGCGCCCACGCCGGGGGGCTCAAATTGCTGGATGCGTTTGATGATAGCTTCCACTTCTTCTTCGGTGGCATTGATGTTTTGACGGAAGGCGAGATCATCCACGATGGCAGATGTTTCTCTGCGTAGGTACCCGTCCTCATCAATGCTGCCCACTATCTGTTCGGCAATTGTTCTTTGCCTGTCGTCGAGCTTTAACAGGCCCAGTTGGTTTTTCAGCAATTCAAAAAAGCTGACTTCAGATTTAAAGGGAAGCTGGCGGGTTTCATCCTCTTCTGGGTAATTGTCGTCGCGGAGTTTATAGTCGGCCACTTCATCATCGCCGTCCTGCACATATTCGCTCACGTCTATATTATCATACTCGTCTTCACTGCCATCTTTTTCTTCGTAATCTTCCTCTCCGTTCTCGCTGAATTCGTCTTTTAGTTCTTCTCCGTTCTCGTCATGCTTTTCTTCGTCCAGTTCCAGCGCAGGGTTTTCTTCCAGCTCTTCCTTGATCCGTGTCTCCAGGTTTGCCGTAGGTACCTGTAGCAGCTTCATCAGCTGGATCTGCTGAGGAGAGAGTTTTTGTAACAGTTTCTGTTGTAAGCTCTGGCTGATGGCCATGTCCGTCTCTTTTTTAGTTTAACTTACAGGGTGGTTTGCCGGGTAAGTAAGGCGGTATTTTTTAAAAATCCCGCCATTGCACAAAAATAATGCCGTAAATGTAAATTTAAACTTAATAAGTATGCAGCAACGGATTTATTTCTTTCTTGTTGTGTTCCTGTTAATATTTAACGGGGTGGGGATGGGGCAGGGAATTGGCAATAAACAAGATGGTTTATCTATTGATAATAAGTTAGTTATGCAGTCCAGCTATGCAGCTAAATATAACGAGCCCCGGCAAGCCATTGTTCAGGGATTTAAAAACTGGGAGCCCCCAAAAAAAATCACAGGATCTTTTGTTTTTCGGGATAAACCCTATCAGCCCAAAATCGAGATCAGGTCCTACTTTGGTATGGACTCGTTTGCAGAATACTTTAAAAGTTCAGCTTTATTACCCGTCTCTTCTGCGGTATTGCCATCATGCTATACTGGTCACTTGGGGTTTTTCTGTAAGAAAGAGCTGCAATTGGAAAAGTTAACAATGGTTCCTTTACGCATTCGCCTGGGTTCACTGGATTATGTGAACTGGCTGGAGCAGAAGCCGAATGCGGTGAGGCATTGAGCAAGGCACGATAAATTATTTATTAATTGTTTTAAAAGAGTTCAACTATCCTGGAACAGGGGTTATAGAATATTTCTCCCACTACAAATTATTGCTATTTCCTCAATTAATATTGGCGATCCCATTGTAAGCAACAAAGTTGGTTATTTGTAAGGCAGCTTTTGGAGTACGAATAAAAATTGTTTAAGTCACTTTGAGAGCTGCAACTAACTTAAGGTTCCTGACTAATTTAATATGACTGCGCTATTCGCGTCATGTAATAATATTAATGTTTAGTCATGAGAAAAATTCTGTTAGTTGGGCTCAGCCTGGTCATCACTATACCTCTGATCGCACAAACCGCCCAATCTTTCTATAATAAAGGAGTGCGACAGGCCAAAAAAGAAAACTTCGAATCGGCTATCAATCTATTTACTAAGGCAATTAATGAAAACCCTTACTTTACTGAAGCTTATTACAACAGAGCCCTTGCCCAATCCCGGATAGGTAAGTACGCGGATGCGATTAAGGATTATTCAAAGGCAATAGAATTGCGGCCACATTTTGCGATAGCCTATAATAATCGCGGGGCTGACAGAAATGAGCTGAAAGACTATCTGGGTGCTGTGGAAGATTATACCAAAGCAATTGGTTTAGACTCTTCCTATGCCAGGGCTTATTATAATCGCGGAAATGCATACTATCGATTAGGTAAATATGATCTGTCAATTGAAGCTTTTGTGATGGCATTAAAGTTAAACCCCGATTATAAGGAAGCAAGGCAGAATTTGGAGATTGCAGAAAGTAAAAAAAATTTTGCGAGGTAAGCGTATACTCAAAATGTGTTATTTTTTTACAGTTTTATGAATTATTAAAAGCGAAAGCATTCTGACAATATAAACTTTTCTTTTAAATTTGTTGTTGTTTCTAATCCCTCTCTAGCTAATAGCCTTTTACAATACTCCCCTACTACTAGGCATGATCAATCTATGGCATGTGAATGATGCCTATGCCAACCTCAAAGCTGTGGATTAAAAACTACAGTGGCTTTATTATTTAATCACATACTAAAACTTAAAAATTATGAAAAAGGCTTTTTTGTTCGCCGGGTTGGCGGTGGCTGTTATTGTAACAGTAGTAAGCTGTCAAAAAGAAGCAGCGGTTCCCGGAACTAATGAACCATTTGATGCGGCTGTTGCCAAAGAGTGGTATTATGGCACTTTTAAGAAATCCGGAGAATGGGCATCTTCGGCAAGCCGGGGTAAAAAATTGCCGGATTGGAAAAATGGGACTTACTCCAAAACAAGGGACAAAGAAATAGTAGAGTTTCCATTAGTTCAGGAAAAGAAAACAGTATCTCTTATCAATAATGTCAATCTTTCTGATGCCGACAAAAAGAGGATTACAGAGGCTTCGCAAAGCAGGATTGTATTTATTAAGTACAGGAACGGAAAAGTGCGGGTTCGCGAGCTGCAGTATATTCCCGATCTCGGATATCTCGCTGCTCATTCTTATGACATAAGCGAAAACAGGCTGGGAAAATTCGATAAGGACTTTTCAGGTATGATTGTTTCCAAAAAATGGAATGGTGAGGAAAAAGCAAGAAGCATTGTGAAAAGTGGTAAGGTAACCAGCCGCTTTAAAAAGATGCTGACTGCCAGCAATAGCTCAAGAATACAAAGCTGTGCAGTAGGGGATGTGGAAGTGATAGAATGGGCGAGAGATGATGAAATGCATATTTATGGCGATGGCATGGTTACCTATGAAGTGGGGGAATGGTACCCTACAGGAAATAGCTGGTGTGTATCTGAAGAAGAAACAGAGGAAAATCCCGGATGTGATGAGCCTGGCAGCCTGGAATGCTTTTGTGAGTTGATAGGGGGATGTGAGGAGGAAGGAGGAGGTCCAAGTGGAAGTGCATGTGAAATGACAAGTGCTGAGGCGCAATCCTTTCTTGCTGGAATAACAGGGGAAACAGAATTTGAACCTACAAGCGGATCCGGGAATGAAACTCCGCCAGATCCTGATGGAGTTATTAGAAAACCCGTCAATATAAACAGACATTCGGTACGGTTTCATTTTGGATTTGGGTATAGCTCAAAATATACACTGAACTTTTTGGGTACTCTTTACAAAACTAATACTAACTCACAGTGGAAGTGGGAGAGTCTCGCTTACAACCAAATAACTAAAACTGAAGGTGGAACACCTCCGTGTGTTAGTGCTAGTGTGACCGCTACTGTTTCAGGACCAATTATAAGCAGTGATAAGAAAGCTGCCAGTTTTTCTGCTCAAGTAGTATTGAGTGTTACTATTTCCTGTCTAAATGGAATGGAGGCTGGCTCCTATACCCAAACAGTAAATGGTGAATATCAGTCAAATGATCCAACTCTATGAAGAATATTTTTTATTTAGCAATTGCATTAATATTTCTCTCCTGTTGTGAGGGAAAAAAACTTTATTCAGCATCTACAACCTTTAAGGGAGTTATGTTTGAAAGAACCTTTCCTTTTTTGGATTTTGATACTTTAAAAAATAAATGGATCGTACTCCGGTACGATCCATTTTATACAAAAATATTTACGTATGAAAACCTGACTATCATTCAGTCAAATTATTATTATCAGACCCTTACACATCCAACCGAAGCGCTGGAGACAAAAGAATTTAGTTCTAAATACTATTCATTTATTTTTTCTGAACAAACCGATATGGGGGTGTTATACGACAGCACTAATTTTCAAACTGCAAGGATCGTAAGCAGAGATTCAATGCTAAATAAGGAATGGGCTCTTAAAATCGATCAGGAAAGATATTTTTTAGATAATGAGTATAAGTTAATTTCCTCAGATAGAAATTCTGAAAAGGAATTTATTGAGAAATATTATTTTAAGAACAAAAAAGATACTACCCTGACCGGAAATTTGCAGTTTATTTTCTCTGATCTAAAATTGCCTGAAAGTAAGTATAGTCTTTCAAGACGCCTAGAGGAAAAAAGAAGGATGAAACTTGTGAAGACAATTTCTACCAGTTATGCCCGGAGAATTGGAACAACTACTGCTACTATTGATGAGGTTGAAGTGATTTATGAAATGAAAGAGGTTGAGGGGGATAAGGCCGAGTTATTAAAATTATTAAATTATGCAAAGCTTCATCTAATTGATAAGCCATAAAATTTAATAAGCTCGAAAAATTTTAAGTGCCCATGATTTTGTATTTCCAGAGTAAAACCTACGGCGGATCATTTCAGTTGGATGGAGGGAAATAACCTTGTCAATTATTTCAACTTTTTTTTCCTTCCCTAACACCAGTATAGCCGGTATTTTCTGGGCATCAATATTCGTTTTCCTGTTACCTGTTTTTGTAAGCAAGGCCATAAAAACCAGGATAATTTTAGCACCCGTACTGTTTATTTTGTTAATGTTTGTAATTATTTCCGGTAGCCGGGCTGCCTGGCTTGGGACGATAATGGCTGTTTTATTCCTTTTGCGGAATACCAAATGGAGAATTTATTTGAAGAGCAGTTTTGTACTCTTGCCAATACTATTTACTGTTCTTATATTTTTTAAAGCAGATTCGTCAAAGGGGCGTTTGCATATTTACCGGGTCTCGGCAGGGATGCTGAAAGATAATTGGCTTTCAGGTATTGGGCTGGGTAAATTCAAAGCCAGATTTAATGAATACCAGGCCGACTACTTTTCATCACACAGTATTGATGGTAAAAAAGTACTATTGGCAGACAATACTTTTTATGCGTTCAATGACTACCTGCAATGGACGATTGAAACGGGGATAACAGGTTTTTTGCTGTTATTCTTAATCGGTTTTTTCCTTATCAAAACAGCCTGGGAAATTGAGAAGGAAGGGCAAAAACCTATCCAGCATTCGTCTATAGCCACGCTTATCTGCATTAGCATCGCCTCATTTTTTTCTTATCCTATGCAAATCTGGCAGATACAGCTGTTTGTACTGGTATGCGTTAGCCTGTTATTATTTTCTATAGAAAAACGAAGTTGGCCAGTCTTCATGGCAAGATGTCTTATTGTTCCACTCGTCTTATTCTATATAGCTGGTCAACTGCTCAGCTTTAAAAAGGAAATAGAAAGAAAGCGGGCTTTCAACCTAATCTTACAGGGAAACAGGTCCGAAGCGGTAAGAACATACGAAAAACTGCTATATTCTTACCCTGTCAGTGGGCATGATCTTTATGCTTATGCTCAACAGCTTTATTATACCAACAAATTGAAAGAGGCTCTTTCTGTTTTGAATAACGGTATGCATTATTACACAGATAACAAATGTTACCAGCTAAAGGGTAAAATTGAATGGGAGCTGGGCCAATCTTTACATGCAGAGAAGAGTTTTCTTCGTTCTGTTTATATGACGCCCAACAGGATGTCATCCCGCTTTGAGCTGATGAATTTTTACTTTTCAAATAAAGACACAGCAAATGGCCTTTATTGGGCAAAGTCAATTTGTAACATGAAAGTGAAAATTCCTTCAGAAAGAACATCGGAAATGCTGCGGCAATCGCAAATGATTTTGCAAAGCCTGGATAAAAATTAAGCCTTTATAGCCTGGCCGCTCAGCACTCCCTTCACCACATTCACCATCTTCTCCCCTTTTTCTTTGATTTGCTCTTCTGTCCATAATAAACTGATAGAAGTGGAAATGCAGCGGCCCATGATGGCATCGCTGGCACTGAAGTCTTTATTCGCCTGTTCCATCACCCTCGCCTTGAGCTCAGGATGCAAAGCATTTAAGGTGATAGCATTTTTCAGGTGGTCCCACTTGCGGATATAATGCCAGTTATTATCATACCAGTAAAAATTACCGGCTAATATTCCCTGCGCTTTCATTTCTGCCACCACCGAGCGGGTAATTTCTTCTGTTGGCAGGAACCAACTGATAAACGTACAGCTGTCCCCGGTAGGATCGGGGATACGACGGAATGAGATCTCCGGCACCTGGGAAAGAATATTTTTTAGCAAACCATGGTTCTTCTTTTGAATAGCCAGGAACTCCGGCAATCTTTTTACCTGGGCCAGCCCAACAGCCGCATGTAATTCGGAAATACGATAATTATAGCCAATGAAAGGATGCAGGTCTGCGCCACGGTCCGCACCTTTATGATCATGACCATGGTCAGTATAACCGTCACATTTAATATATATCTCTTCGTTATTCGTCATCACCACACCACCTTCACCGCATGTCATTGTTTTTACAAAATCAAAACTGAAGGTACCGGCATCGCCAATGGTGCCCACATGTTTGCCTTTATAAGTGGCGCCAATACTCTGGCAGGCATCTTCAAGTAAAATTAAATTATGTTTTTTACAGATCGATTTCAGTGCATCAATATCAGCCATGCTCCCGCACATGTGTACCGGCATCACCGCTTTTGTTTTAGAAGTGATCGCTTTTTCCACAGCTTCCGGGTTCATGGTGAGTGTGTCGTCCACATCTACAAGAATAGGAACAGCACCTACGCTCAGCACTGCTTCAAAAGAAGCCACAAACGTGAAAGAAGGCGTGATGATCTCATCGCCATAGCCAATCCCCAACGCACTCATCACCGTGGTGAGTGCAGAAGTGCCGCTGGAAGTCAATTGCGCATATTTGCTACCGAAAGTTCCACAAATAGCCGCTTCCAGTTCTTTGGATTTCCAGTGTCCTTTACGGGCGCCATCAAATCCATAACGCATCAGGATGCCGTTGTCCAGCACATCATTCAGTTCCTTTCTTTCTTTATCACTCCAGAGTTCAAAACCGGGCATAGGAGTTCGTTTTAAAGTTAATTAGTAAGAGATGCCGTAGAATTTTCTTATTTAAGATGCTGCAAAGGTAAGCAGAGAATGAGTTTAGGGAAATACTTTATAGATATCTTTTCTGTCCATTATTCTTGCAAGTTGTACAATATCATTACTATAGAAAAAACCTACCCGATAATTACCCAACCGTATCCTCCATGCGTCCCTTTAATTTTTTCACATTAGGGATATCGTTCAATGATATCGCTTTTTCCATCTTCTGTATTAATTTAAGAAGGGCCTGCCTGGCTGCCGGGGAAGAAAGTTTATTCAAATCTTTATTATATGAAGAGAGAAATTCAACTTTCATTACTTCAGCTTTTTCATGATCGTGCTCCGGGAAACTTTTTTACTCCGGTTTGTTTTACTCATTAAAGCTGCAAGGGCCAGGTCTTCTTTTTCTTCCTGAGATAACAGGGTGTTCTTAATGCCCATTTTATCTAACAGCTCCCGAACCAGCTGTAGCTCTTTTGCATTTTTTGTTGATATTAATAAAGAAGACATAGTGCTCTTAACTCAATTCAGGATATAAAGATATGAAGAAGACCGGATTGAATTATGGTTTATAAAAACTCCATTTGCCATCCGGCTGCACCAGGATCGCTATCTCGCTGAGATCACTTTCATTATTATTTTTTCCCACCGCGGTAATAACATAACGGTAAGAATAATTTTTGGAAGAAAGTGGTTCCTTCAGGGTAAACCCTTCCGGTTTTACCACCAGGCGTGAGAGGTATTTAGGCACATTGCCAAAAGTCTCGGTGTGTGAATCCGCAGCATACTGGTACACCACATAGTATTTTATATCCACCAGGTTGCGGGGGTCAGGTCTTACCGTCAGCTGTATAGAATCATTTGTGATAGCCCTGTCTACGATCGGTGGCCAGGGTTTTTCGTTATCGATCCAGCGCATAGGGGGTAATAAGGCCGGGTATTTATAATAATTATTCTGCAGGCTGTCATTCCACCCATAAGGGTTACGGCTAAACGTTTTGCTGCTGAAATACAAACTGCCCTGAATGTTAGGGTTACGGCGCAGAATTTTTACCTGGTTGGGAATTTGATTCGGGTCTCTCCAGCCCACCGTTTCTTTTCCAGTCCCGCGGTAAATACCATGACCGATATAAATATGGCGGCCATAGCTGTGTTTGCTCCACCAGTCCACCAGTTTTTCATAGGCCATCTTATCATCACCGATCTCACGGTACAGTTGTGGTGTTACATAATCGATCCATCCCTTCTTTAACCACAACAGGATATCGGCATAGAGGTCATCATAATTGGTTTGACCGGCTTTGCTGTCGCTGCCATCTGGATCTTTGTCATTGTTGCGCCAAACGCCAAAGGGTGAAATACCAAAGCGGCACAACTTTTTTTCCTGTTTAATCACCTTACTCAAGGCCCGGATGATGGTATCCACATTGCTTCTGCGCCAGTCGTCTTTACTAAGGTTGCTGCCTGATTTCCGGTAACTCACTTCGTCCGGGAATTCTTTTCCGGGAATGCGATAGGGATAAAAATAATCATCCATGTGAATGGCATCCACCTGGTATCTCTTCACAATATCCCGCACCACATCCACTACAAATTTTTGGGCTTCTTTATTACCCGGGTCAAAGTATTTTTTGTCGCCGTATTTCAGGAACCATTCCGGGTGAACACGGGTGATATGATTAGGTGCAATGGAGGAGGTATTGACATTAAACACGGCCCGGTAAGGATTGAGCCAGGCATGAAATTCCATGCCTCTTTTATGCGTTTCCTCTATCATGAATTGCAGCGGATCGTAATAGGGAGAAGGTGGTTTGCCTTGTGTGCCGGTAAGCCACTGGCTCCATGGCTCATATGGTGAAGGGTAAAAAGCATCGCCGGAAGGGCGGATCTGCACCACCATGGCATTCATCCCATTTTTCTGGTGCATATCCAGTATGCCTATAAATTCTTCCTTTTGCTTTTCTGCATCCCAGTTGCCATAAGTGGGCCAGTCGATATTGTCGACGGTGGCGATCCAAACGCCGCGAAATTCATACTTGGGCTGGGCTTGCAATTGTGGGGCAAAAAAGACAGCACAGAGCAATAACCGGAACAGGGGTTTCATATAACAGATTAGAGGTAAATTAAGGGGCAAAAATACGCTATTCGCCGCCATCCCTGATCTTATCCAGCAGATCGCTTAAAATATTAGCATCTTTTTCAGATAGTTTACCCAAAACGCCGTCTATTTCGTCTTGTTGTTTATCAAGCTTTTCCAGTAGTTTTTTACCATTATCGGTTATTATCACATCCACCAGGCGGCGGTCTTTTTTGCAGGTTACTTTCTTTACAAAACCTTTTGCAATAAGACGGTCCACGATACGGCTGGTATCACTCATTTTTTCCAGCATTCTTTCCCTGATTTGAAGGGTGGAAAGAGGCTGGGGATAGCTGCCCCGGAGGATCCGGAGAATATTGAACTGCTGCGGGGTGATATCTTCTGCTTCAAAGAAATGACGGGTCTTATCCCTCATCCAACCCACGGTATAGATCAGGTTGATGGCCGCTTTCTGGTACACATTCCTGAATTTGGTCTGTTGTATGTCCTTATCGATGCCCATGACAATATAAATGTAGAAAGTTTCAGACTAAGCTGGTGGCTTTGCCTGAAACTTTCGGCTGAATTGATGATAACGGTCAATTAATTGTTGTAGTAAAACTTCTCTTCCACGATCTTGCCATTCTTCCAGCGCTGCACGGCCACCTGCCGGTAATTGCGGGTGCCAAAATCTTTGTGAGTGAAGTCCAGCCACCATTCCACGGCAGCGATATCATCGCTGATCACCGTATTCAGTACTTTGGCGCCGCGGAATTCCGTAAGCCCGTTTACAAAAGCCTCTTCGTATTGACGGTTAACGTCTTTACCCACTCTCACGGGGTAATCGTTATCCTGCATCACTACATCTTCAGCATAAAATTTTTCGAAAGCTTCGAGGGTCTTCCCTTCCAGTATCATCTGGTTCAACTGGTCAACATGTGTTCTTAAGTCCATAGTATTTAATTTTTATCCCGGTCAGCCGGGTGCGTTAGAAAGCACAAAATTAATGTTGTAACATTGATTTTCCAAATCTTTTTTCTGCCCCAGTGCCGTTTTGCCAATTCTTAACATCCTGCAAGCAGCATCCGGGCTAAAAAATCCCACTAACAGGGTATTGTCGCAGGTTATAAAAATGGTTTGCTTTGCCCACGGATCAGTTAACCACTTAATTCTTAGTTATGAAGCTTCTGTCCGACTCCATCCGTCATTTCTGGGAGGGTTTTGCCTCTTTTTACACATCGATCTATACTGAAATGAGAAGGTGGTGAGAATTTAGTAATTGGTTTATCAGTAATTAGTGGCGTAGCCTTTAGCAATGCCATTCGAAGGACCGGCATCTCCAAAAATTAAAACCCCGGAAATCAACTTCCCTTTTTTAATTCCCCGCTTAATTTAAAAATGGTGAAGAGGTGATGTGCCTCATGAAGTAAGAAGAAATTCATCCATTGTAATAATGTCATTTGCCCATAAGCCGGGTGCACGGCTGTTTTTGCCAGGTCGGCAGGAGGAAAGGAAAGAACTCCGCTGGCAATTTCTTTCCGGGTGCTGATCAGGTCCTGCAATACTTCCCGTGATGATTTGCTGCAATTGTCATGAAACAAGGGATCGCTTTCTGCGGTATAACGCCCAAAGCCGGGATTATTACCTTCCAGGATCTGCTTAATACGGCTGATGAAAGTATGCTGGTAGGTTTGCAGGTGAACAATGTTCTCAAAAATGGACCATTTGCCGGGAATCACCTGTCTCCTGATCTGTTCATCGGTAAGACCGTCGATGATATCCATGAGGCATTTGTGCTGGTAGTGCAAACGGGTGGAAATGTTGGAGGGCATCTGCATAATAGAATCGTTTAAAGTCCATTGATTGTATTTGCCTTAACCTTTTATTGCTACGCCAATTATTTGCATAAACACCGGGTCAGCTCTCCCATACCCTGGTCCCTTCGCTGCAATTAGAGCAGATATCAATATTCTTTCGTCCCTGTAATATCTGCCGTCTGAATTTGGTGTACTCTCCATTCTTCCATATCTCTTTGAAAGATCTTTGTTTCAGATCACCCAGTTTATGCTGTGCATCTTTGTCAAAACAACAGGGCGCCACCAAACCATCCCAGGTAATTACCGGATCATGCCATAATCTCCAGCAATGGTTGGCCAGTTTGCCTTTGAAGGTATAGCCATTGCCTGTTTTGCGATAGCGGCTATACTTATCTGTTTCCGGTATCAGGTTATTGGGATCGTTTTCAAAATCGTACACCTGTGCAGTCTTAAACCACACATCATCCACACCAATTTCTTTGGCCAGCTTTTTTACATCTTCCACCTGGTGTTCATTGGGTTTCACCACCAGGAACTGAAAAATAATGAAAGGGGTCTTGCTTTTTAAATCACGTTTCCATTTTACAATATTTTTTGCTCCCTCGATCACTTTGTTTAACTGCCCGCCCACCCGGTATTGCTGGTACACTTCCTGTGTGGTACCGTCAATGGAAATGATCAGCCGGTCCAGCCCGCTCTCAATGGTGCGGCGGGCATTGGCATCATTCAGGTAATGTGCATTGGTGGAAGTGGCGGTGTAGATCTTCTTTTTAGAAGCATATTGCACCATATCCAGGAAATCGGGATTGAGGTAGGGCTCTCCCTGGAAATAAAAAACGAGATAGAGCAGGTCTTTGGATAGCTGATCGATGGTTTCGCTGAAAAAATCTTTTTGCAGCATTCCTGTGGGCCGGGTAAAAGCCCTCAAACCACTGGGACACTCCGGGCAGCGAAGGTTACAGGAAGTGGTGGGCTCAAAAGAAATGGATACCGGGTATCCCCACTGCACCGGCCTTTTTGTCCATTTACTGATATAATAACTGCTCAGCACTTTTATGCCGTTCCATGCCCTTCGAAAAGTGAGCTTGGATAATAAATTAAAACTGTCCCTGCGGTTAACTCTCCCCATCCTGCGAAGTTACTACTTCGTACACATGCCGGGTTCACCGGTTACCTTTTATTGCCGGTGCATCGGGGTTTCCACATATTTTCAAATAGTACAAGCGGCAGGTTTCTCACTAAGTTGTTATCTTCAAATGAAATTCCAATGACACAACCGGGCCCCTCATACCGTATTTTTCCGCTTGGCGATTCCGCCATCACGATCGATTTTGGAAATGTGATCGATGAAAAGATCAATGAGGAAGTACTTCACCGGTTTTATTATTTGCAACAACACCCCCTGAGCGGAATGATGGAAGCCGCACCGGCTTACAGCTCCCTGACGATATATTATGACCTGCTAACAGCCCGGAAAAAAGCACCCGAAGGGACCAGTGTGTTTGAATGGATGAAAAAGCAGATCATTGATTTCCTGCAACAGCCGGTCCCTGCCAAAGACCATGAAGAAAAGCTGGTAAGAATACCCGTTTGTTATGAGGGAGATATGGCCCCCGATATTCACCACCTGGCGCAAACAAAAAAAATTACAGTGGAAGAAATAGTGCAACTGCATGTTTCAACAACCTATAAAGTTTTTATGCTGGGGTTCTTACCCGGGTTCGCTTATATGGGGGAAGTGGATGAACGAATTTCCATACCCCGCAAAACAGAACCCACGAATGTACAGGCAGGTAGTGTGGGTATTGCCGGAAAACAAACGGGAGTATACCCGCTCGGTTCTCCCGGTGGCTGGCAGATCATCGGGCGAACTCCCATGAAGTTATTTGATAAGGACAAGAAAAACCCTGCCGTATTAGAGGCGGGAGACAGGGTACAGTTCTATTCAATCAGTAAGAATGAGTTTAAGAGTTATTAAAGCAGGCATACTGGACACGGTTCAGGATGCAGGGCGCTTTGGTTTCCGGCACCTGGGCATCAACCCCACCGGCGCCATGGACCTCTATGCTATGCAGATGGCGAATATTTTAGTTGGCAACGATCCCCATACTGCCGTAATCGAAATGCATTTTCCCGCAGCCTCCTTTTTCTTTGAACAACCCACCCTGATAGCCGTTTGCGGCGCTGATTTTTATCCCACTTTAAATGCAGATACTGTACCCGCATCACAACCCATACTGGTTAGTAAGTTTGGTATCCTGCAATTTGAAGCGATGAAGAAAGGCGCAAGGGCCTATCTCGCTGTGAAAGGGGGCTTTCAACTCACACCCTGGCTAGGCAGCATGAGTACCCAACTAAAAGCACAGGCCGGTGGATATAAGGGGAGACCGTTACAAAAAGATGATGAGATAACCATTGATTGTTTACCTGAGCCCTTTACAAAATTGCTGGGAAAAAATGAATATATCGTTCTACCCTGGAAAGCAGATGAACAATGGAACGAAGAAGATCATGAAATACGGGTGTTACCGGGACATGAATGGGAATTGCTTACGGCCGCCTCACAGGAGAAATTCACCAAACAGGAATTTACCATCTCCACTAATTCAGACCGCATGGGTTACCGCTTAAACGCCAAAGCACTAACAACGCATCAGCATGAAGAAATAGTTTCATCGGGGGCCAGTTGCGGCACCATTCAATTGCTGCCAGACGGAAAATTAATATTGCTGATGGCCGATCATCAAACAACGGGCGGTTATCCAAGAGTGGCACATGTTATTACCGCCCATCACCCAAGGCTGGCGCAACTAAAACCCGGCGATAAAATTCATTTCAGCATGACGGACCTGCATACGGCAGAAGAAATGCTGGTAAAACAAAAGCAACACCTGCAGCAATTACAGCATGCCTGTACATTCAGGCTGGAACAATATTTAAGCAAATAAAATGGCAGACATTGATCCAACAGGAAATAAGATCTTGCTGAACTGTGATGTGGGCGAAGGTGTGGGCGCAGAGGAGCAGATCATTCCCTTTATTGATGCGGCCAATATTGCCTGTGGCTATCATGCCGGTGATGCCATCACCATGCAACAAACGGCTGAATTATGCATAGCACACCAGGTGGCCATGGGGGCCCATCCATCCTTCCTGGATAAAGAAAATTTTGGAAGAATTGAAATGCACCTCGCCGTGCACGACCTGTATGAACTGATCACCCAGCAACTGATCATATTCAGTGAAGTGCTGATGTTATACGATACCGACATGGTGCATGTAAAACCTCATGGCGCTTTATATAATCTTTCGGCAAGGGATGCTTTAACTGCTAATATTATTGCCAAAGCTGTTCATGATTTCGATAGCCGGCTTATCCTGGTGGGCCTGAGTGGCAGCCACTCCATTCAACAGGCAAAAGAAATTGGTTTGAAAACAGCCCATGAAGCGTTTGCCGACCGCACTTACCAGGACGATGGCTCATTGACACCCCGCTCACAACCCCATGCTTTGATACAGGATGCAGACAGTGCCGTGAAGCAGGTAATGCAAATAATAAAGGAAGGAACGGTGACCACCGTGTCGGGCAAAAAAATTCCAGTGGAAGCGGATACTATCTGTATTCATGGCGATGGTCCGCATGCAGTTGAATTTGCCAAAGCCATTCAGGCGGCGTTAAAAAAGACATGAAAAAGAATTCTGCCATATTAGGGGCCGCCTTTTTGATGGCCACTTCTGCTATTGGTCCCGGCTTTCTTACACAAACATCTCTTTTTACTGAACAACTGCTCACCAGTTTTGGCTTTGTTATTCTTATTTCTGTTTTGCTCGATATCGGTGCCCAGCTGAATATATGGCGTATCGTGACCATGAGCGATAGCCGGGCACAGGATATAGCGAATAAATTATTTCCGGGACTGGGCTATTTTTTAGCAGCACTGATCGCAATTGGTGGATTGGTTTTCAATATCGGGAATATAGCCGGCTGTGGATTGGGAATAAATGTACTTACCGGGTGGAGCGTGGAAACCGGTGCTATAATCAGTTGTGTGATCGCATTGGGCATTTTCTGGTATAAGGAGGCGGGTAAACTGATGGACAATTTTACCAAACTGCTGGGTTTTATCATGATCGGGTTAACGGCCTATATTGCTTTTTCCTCTCATCCTCCTATAGGGGAAGCTCTATACCGGACCGTATGGCCGGAAACAATTGATGAAATGAAGATTATTACACTGGTGGGTGGCACTGTGGGTGGATATATTTCTTTCGCAGGCGCTCACCGGTTAATGGATGCAGGAATAAAAGGGCGGGCACATTTACCGGAAGTTAGCCGCAGCGCTGTGAGCGGAATATTGATCACTTCCGTCATGCGGTTCCTTTTATTCTTTGCGGCATTGGGTGTGGTATGGCAGGGCGTAAAATTAGCAGCGGGTAACCCTGCCGCTTCCGTGTTTCAGTCGGCCGCAGGGGAACTGGGCTATAAATTTTTTGGCGTGGTTATATGGAGTGCTGCTATTACTTCCGTGGTAGGGGCATCTTTTACCTCCGTTTCTTTCTGGAAAACATTGCTGCCGGTGGTGAAGAATCATGAAAAGATCGTGATCAGCTGTTTTATCATCATGTCAACGATCATCTTTATTGCAGTGGGTAACCCGGTTAAATTACTGGTATTTGCCGGCGCCATTAACGGCCTTATATTACCCATTGCATTAGCTGTGATGCTGATGGCCGCAAATAAATCTTCTATTATTAAGCAATACAAGCACCCGTTGACCCTGCAGGTGATCGGGTGGGTGGTGGTGGTGGTAATGAGCTATATGGGATTCGTTACGATAGGCAAGAGTTTTTAAATAGCGATGGGGTTAACCTGCTATTGTCAGGCTGAGCTTGTCGAAGCCCGATAGTTCACACATCGATAAACCCAGGGGGACAGTTTACATAAACAAAAAGCCCGGCTTGCACCGGGCTTTGTTATCATCCATCCTTGTTGTTGTGTCCAATCAGCCGTTTAATATTTTAGATCCAAGCAGGTAATTCTTTTGCGGATGATAGATGAAAAGGCAGGTCCCATTCTTTATAGTAGATATGACAAAAGCAGATTCTTTTTCTGATACAGCAGGACAGCCCCAGCTGCGGCCCATCATTACGCCTGAGTTGGCGCGGTCGCCATTTACATAATCAGCGCCGTGTATCACGATGGTACGTTCCAGCGCCTTATCATTAAAGCCGCGGTCCACTCCATTGATGCGTAAGGAAAGGCCATGCTTGCCGGTATAAGTGCTTTGTGTAACATAAAATCCCAGGCTGCTTTGCAGGGACTCGGGTTTGTTGGAAAACTTAGAAGCATATTCACCACCACTGTTGCGCCCATGTGCCACCCAGGTATGTTTGATCAGTTGCTGATTGGGTACATCTATAATATATAAGCGTTTGCTGGCAGATGACTGGCTGAAATCACAGATGGTCAGGTATTGGTCATTACTGATCTGTTTATGTTCCAGTAAATATTGATAACCTTTCCAGGCATAGTTGAATGCTTCACGGGAAAGTCCAAACTCATCAAGATGTATGGAATTGTAAATGGTAGCAGCTTCATCCACACCGGCTGGTGTCGCTATATGATGATTAGTACTAATACCAGCGGTATCGGTGCTGCTGTTGCCTGTGGGAAGTACTGTAAAAGATACAGACAAACAGCCCATGAATATGGGGGTAAATAGTTTTTTCACTCGGGTACGGATTTCAAGAGTTATTCAAACGCTTGATAGCTCCAAAATATTATGAGAATGTTAATTATTCAAGCACTAAATAGCTGTTTTTTAGTGTTTTGCGAAGAACTACGCAATAGGTAGGAAAAACTAACCGGAAAAAATACGACTGGTGTTCCAACACCCTTGTTATCCACAGAAAAGCTACTATTAATAATAGGGGTTTGTTATTAGGGTTGCTTCGAGGTATTTATCGTGTCAAACTGGGAGAGAAAATTCACCGCAGAGAAAAGAGTTGCAGAGCTTACGCAGAGAGCTCCTGTATTTTCTCTGCGTGAACTCAGCGATCTCATGTTCTCCGCGGTGAATCTCTAATTCTCCATGATCTTATTCGCATCCCTTTGCTTACTGATGAATTCAATGGAATAGATCTTTAATAACAGGATGAACAAGGAAATCAGCAGGGGGCCAAAGATGAGACCAATAAAACCAAATAAGCTTAAACCCACAATCACTCCAAACACCGTAGTAAGCGGATGCACATTACCCAGTCTTTTCAATAAAGTAAAACGAAGCACATTATCGATGGTGCCAATGATACCAAAACCAAAGATCAGCATGGCAATGCCCTTGCCGGTATCGCCATTGGCAAATAAAATGATAGCAATAGGCACATAGGCCAGCGCAGCACCCACCACGGGCAGCATAGCAGCGATACAGGTTACCCCAAACCAGAAATAGGGTTCTTTAATACCAATAATAAGGTACCCAACCAACGCCACTACGCCCTGTGCAAAAGCGATAACCGGGATGCCGATGGCATTAGAGATAACCATCATGTGGACTTCCTTACCGATACGGGACACATTCTTATCCTGCAGGGGGATGTATTCATACAAAGTATCCTCCATAGCGCGGGCATTTACCAGCATAAAATAGAGGATGAAATACATGAAGAAGATGGTGCTGAGTGTATTGAAAGTGGCACCCAGTATCTGTGGCAGGCTCTTGGCAATGGTATTGCCCAGTGCGTTGATGTTTTCTTCGGTGGCCAGTTTAATATCAAAACGCAGCTCTATATCCGACACCAGTTTTTTTAATGCTTCAGTAAGCTGTGCGGAATGTTCAATAGCATAGGTTACTTTACCGGAAAGCATATTGACCAGAAGCCCTACCGGTAACAGGATCACGATCATGGACAATAACATAAGTAAAAGGGCCGTCCAGCCTTTTCGCCATTTTTTCTTTTCGGTGAGGTAAAACATCCACCGGTGCATGAGTATATATAAGGTAATAGCTCCCAGCAGGGCGGGTAAAAAGGAAGAAAGCTGCTGGAAAAGGAGGATACCAAGCAGTAAAATGATAAGAATGAAGAAAACCTGCCTTACCTGGTTCTGATTGATGGTTGAATTGCTCATGGAGATAGTAAACTATATGTAAAATACTTAAAGAATATAAAAGTCGGGAGACTTTAGTCGTGAGTCGTGAGTCGTGAGCCGTGAGATCGGACCGTCTGCGTAACCTCTGCCTCTCCTATTCCCTGCCTGCCGGTAGGCAGGTCTGCGGTTAATGTATTTCACCGCGGAGAACGAGGGAACAGGGAGTTTTCGCAGACTCCAGACTCCAGACTAAAGACTCCCGGCTCCGCTCTCCCTCCCTATTTGAATAATAGAAAAAAACCCCTATTTTGTTGGCCTGTCCGGAGATCCAGTACCCGTTGTCAGGGTAAGTTAATAGTCTCCAAATCAAAGCGGTAACCAAACAATCAGGCAGTATCCCCGGATTGTACTGTTCGGTTCCGGGCCTGACAATATCCTTTTTGAATATCTGCATAGTAAAATCTTTTATCGAAATGAGAGTGGGCCGGAATGGTGTTACTTAAATTAAATGTTCTCTAATGCTATTTAATTCGTTTCAGTTCCTGGTTTTTTTCCCGGTTGTGGTTACAATCTATTTCCTGTTGCCCCATAAATTCCGGTGGCTGCACCTGCTGATAGCCAGCTGTGTTTTTTATGCGGCTTTTATACCGGCATATATACTTATCCTGGCGGCAACCATTATCATCGATTATTATGCGGGTATCATGATTGGCCGGTCGGCAGGGAAGCGGCGAAAATGGTACCTGGTACTGAGTATTGTCGCCAATGTTTCCATTCTCTGCGTATTCAAGTACTACAATTTTTTTGTAGAAAATATCAACGCCCTGATCCATCAATTGGGCATGACCACCTACGATCTTCCTTACTGGCATATCATTTTACCCATTGGCCTGTCTTTCCACACTTTCCAGGCCATGAGCTATACCATTGAAGTATATCGCGGAAAGCAAAAACCGGAAACACATTTCGGCATCTATGCATTGTATGTGATGTTCTTTCCGCAGCTGGTGGCCGGGCCTATCGAACGTCCGCAAAACCTGCTGCCGCAGTTTCATGAAAAAAAATATTTCAGGTACGATAATGTGGTCTCCGGCCTCCGGCTGATGATCTGGGGTTTGTTTAAAAAAGTAGTGATCGCCGACAGGCTGGCTATTGTAACGGACCCGGTCTTTAACGATCCGCAAAATCATACACCGCTGGCGCTGGCCATTGCCACCTTCTTCTTTACGTTCCAGATCTTCTGCGATTTCTCGGGTTATTCCGATATGGCCATTGGTGGTGCAAGGGTGATGGGCTTTAAGCTGATGACCAACTTCAAAAGGCCTTATCAATCCAAATCGATCTCCGAATTCTGGAGCCGCTGGCATATATCCCTCTCCACCTGGTTCCGCGATTACCTGTATATATCATTAGGCGGTAACCGGGTTTCTATACCCAGGTGGTATTTCAACCTGTTCTTTGTATTCCTGGTGAGCGGTTTCTGGCATGGGGCCAACTGGACCTTTATTGCCTGGGGTGCATTGCATGGGTTCTATTTGGTGTTTGCCATTATTACCAAAAATGCGAGAGAAGGGATTGCCAAAGCGATAGGGCTTACCAAACTGCCCTGGTTATATAACTCGTTGCAGGTACTCACCACTTTTGTGCTGGTGATGATCAGCTGGGTATTTTTCCGGGCCAACAGTATGAGTGATGCGATCTACATCTTTCAGCAATTCCCCAAACTGATCCAGCAGATCCCGCAACTCAATCATGCCTTTCAGTTGCTGGGTATCAATTTTACCATGGACCTGTTTGGGCTTATGCTTTCTTTCTTCCTTATCTTTTTCCTGGAAGCGTTTCATTATTTCCAGGAGAGAAAAGATGTGACACTCATTTTCAACCGGCAAAAAGCCTTTGTGCGCTGGGGTGTTTATTATGCGGCTATACTGATCATATTATTTTATGGTGTATTTGAAAACCGCGAGTTCATTTACTTTCAATTCTGATCAACATGGAGTATAAAAAGTTTTTTATAAGATTTATTCCTTTCCTGGTACCGCTGGTATTGCTGTTTGGTTTTTTTGAATACCGGATGCGGCAGATACCGAGCAGCTATGAGGCCAAGCGGAAATTCCTGGATAAAGCAGCCGATAGTGTACAAGTGCTGGTATTGGGCAATTCGCACATGCTGCATGGTATTGACCCGGATCATTTCAGTAAAAAGGGATTCAATTTAGCCTCTGGTTTCCAGAATTATTTTTATGATGATGCCATCACCGAGAAATACCTGGATAAACTAAAGAACCTGAAGCTGGTTTTTATTTCGGCCGACTATATTTCTTTCTTTTATCGTATTGAGGATGTGGCCGACTGGATCGATTATGGATATGCGCAGGCCTGGAAGGTGCGTCATCCCGATCTCAGCTGGTGGGATTCGAGGAACTACTCCACGTTTATGCTCTACACACCCATGACCTCCTGGAAATATTTAAGACAGAATGATAAGCTCGGGCTCTCCCGGAATGTAAGGGCCAATGGTTTTAACCCGGAGGACACCACTTACCGTACCATGGTTAATGAGGAGGATGGAAAATTCAGGGCCGATTACCATACCCGTATTGTTCGGTTGGACCGGCAGGAGGAGAGTAAGTTTTATTTAGAGAAATTACTGACCACTTTACAAAAAAGAAATATCAAAGCTGTACTTATCGCCCCACCGGTGTCTCCCACTTATTATAAATACCTGGACCCCGCCATTGACCAGCGTTCCCGCCAATTGATCGACAGTGTGGTGAATAAATTAGGTTGCCCGTATAAAGATTATTCAAAAGACAACCGTTTTGACAGCACCGATTTCCACGACAATGATCACCTGAGCTGGAGAGGAGCGGCGAAGTTTACTAAGATTCTGGACGAAGAGTTTGTGAAGCCGGTTTTTGATAGGAAGTAGTTAAGTAGACAGCATACAGTAGTCAGTAGGGCGTGATGAATTGTAAAAACTTTTCAGTTCTGTAAAATCTCTTCAACCCATCACGCCCACTATTAACTATTATCTTTTATCTATTATCTACACTTTGATTTCTTTCCGCTTCCCCTTCTTGTAGTCAGTAGGCAGTAGTCAGTAGGGCGTGATGAATTGTAAAAACTTTTCAGTTCTGTAAAATCTCTTCAACCCATCACGCCCACTATTAACTATTATCTTTTATCTATTATCTACACCTTGACTTCTTTCCACTTCCCCTTCTTAAAATAATAATACGCCGCTATCGCCAATACTGTTTCAGCCACGGGAATAGCAATGAAGGCTCCCACCACTCCCATTTTAAATACCTTAACGAGTACGTAAGCCAACGGCACCTGGAATAGCCAGAAGCTGAACAGGTTGATCAGGGTTGGTGTTCTCGTATCACCCGCTCCATTGAGAGATTGTATCATCACCATGCCAATACCATAAAATATATAACCCGTGCCGATCACCTGCAGCGCTTGTGCCCCATAATAAAGATCTTCGGGCACATGGGTGAAGATGCCGATGATAGGTTTTGCAAACAATACAAACAACAGCATCACAAACGACATGAAGATGGCATTGTATTTTGTGGTCAGCAACACGCTTTGTTCTGCACGGTCGGGTTGTTTGGCGCCGAGGTTTTGTCCCACCAGTGTGGCCGCCGCATTACTGAGGCCCCAGGCGGGTAAGATAAAGAACACTACATTCCTGATGGCGATCTGGTAGCCGGCAGAGGCATGTGTGCCGCCTGTATCAGCCACCAGTTTGGCGAGAATGATCCAGCTTCCTGATGCAATGATGAATTGGAAGGTGGCCGGCCATGCGATCTTCACCAGTGATTTCATGACAGAAAAATCAATGATAAAATGTTCTTTGCTGAAGCTGATGGTATTTTTTTTACTAAAGAATAAATAATAGCATTGGTAGGCCACACCGGCGCCCCGGCCGATAACGGTGGCAATGGCGGCGCCTTTTAATCCCAGTTCCGGAAAGGGGCCATAGCCGTTGATAAGCGTGGGGCAAAGAATGATGTTGATCAGGCTGGCGATCCACAAACTGCGCATAGCCATGGCTGCATTACCGGCGCCACGAAAAATACCATTGATGAGGAACAGCAGGATGATGACAACGCTGCCACCCAGCATGATTTGTGTGAAGATGGTACCTTCCTTCACCACTTCGGGGGTGGCGCCCATGATGCGCAGGATATCTGAAGCAAAAATGAATCCTGCGGCGCTCACAAAAACAGTTACAATAAGTGCAATAATGAGCACCTGCATACCGGCATGCGATGCTGCTTTGGGATCTTTTTCACCAATGCGGCGGGCCACCATGGCTGTGGCGGCCATACTGAGACCGATGGCCAGTGAATAGACGATGGTGATAACAGACTCCGTAAGGCCCACGGTTTGTGTGGCATTGGAGCCGAGTTTGCTGACAAAGAAAATATCCACCACCGCAAAAACAGATTCGAGGCTTAGTTCAAGGATCATAGGTATGGCGAGCAGCACGATAGCGCTGCGGATACTGCCCTGTGTGTAATCGTGTTCACCGCCTTTGATGGATTGCTTTACTAAAGCAAAAAAATAAGATAGCTTATTGGTATAGTTTACCTGCGACATATTTGACAAATATTATAATAAATTAAATGAAATGATGACTTGCAACGAAATGTTGCTTTGAGAATCAGGTCCCGCAAAATGGAAGCACAGTGTGATCGCGGATGTCAGGCTGTGCGAAAGGGCATTTTCATATGCTATTCTTAAAGGAGAACAAATGTAGGGAGATTTTTGCCAGGGCCTATCCCCAAATTGAGTGAACCGGGATTTAAGGGAGACGAATGGTAATACGAAGGCGGGAGTCGTTAGTCTGGAGCCGGAGCCCTCTGCGTAACCTCTGCCTCTCCTTTTCCCTGCCTGCCGGTAGGCAGGTCTGCGGTTAGTGTATTTCACCGCAGAGAACGAGAGAACAGGGAGCTTACACAGAGATTTCGGGCCGCGGGAAGCCCAATCAAAAATCCAAAACCAAAAACCGCAAATATCACTAACATCTGTTAGTTTAATTTTCTATCTTTACGCATTGCTTCCATCATGAAAAGGAACACTCATTTTATCCTCTTCTTTCTGTTATCGGTTTCTGCTATGGCGCAACAGGATGCCTTGCAACCGGAGGCCAGCTATGTTTCTGAAAAAAAGCTGAACCTGCCTGTTAGGGGAGAAGTGAAAGCCGTGTATGAAAATGGCAAGCCTCACTATAACGGGCATACGAAAAACAAAAAACTGCATGGCGCCTGGCAAAGCTGGTACAGCAACCAGCAATCCTGCGACTCCGGCACCCTGGTAAAAGGAATACCCGATGGTGAATGGCGGGTTTGGTATGCCGATGGGCAGGTACAATTTGTACGGAATTACTCGGCAGACAAATGGCAGCGCTTTCAAAATGAAAAAGACGGGGCCAACCCCAAACAAATAGTATATCCCCTAACCACTTTATACAAAGAGAACCGCTCCAAAGCCCGGCAATATCTTTCTTCCGGTTACTCCTTTTGTTTGGATAAGGACTGCGGCAGTGATGCAGAAGCCGGCCTGCCGGACCATTACCATCCCGTATTTGAAACGGGTATGCTGCATGGTGAATACATCAATTATTTCTCCAATGGAACCGTAAAAGACTCCGGCTATTACGAAAACGGGCTGCCCCACGGCCCCTGGACCCACCGAAGCGCCGATCAGCAATACTGGCAGGGCCACTACCAGCATGGGTTGAAAGACAAGGAATGGAAACACTACGATGCCACCGGCCGACTGCTGGAGATAGTGGATTATAAGAAGGGGGAGGAAGTGTGGAGGAAAAAATACTAATTCTTCAAAATACCCGGCATACTATTCTTCTGCCGGGCTTTTAGTTCAATCATTACAGTGTTCTTACGCAACGGCACACGGGTATCCATATAACCACGTACCGGGTAATGCGATGCCTGATCCAAACAAGTCTGCAGCGGCCTACAAGACAAACGCCTGTGCAGGTAATGGTATTGTTGTTGCGGTTGATGGTCAGGCGGCAGGCCACTTGCAGCACATGACGTCCGCCGCCCCCGGCACCAGGCGGATTTTTAATGGGGCGGCAAAAACATTGGAACTCTAATGTACCACCGGGCCCCAGCACCTGTTTTTGAATGCACACTTCATTAGGTCCGGGGTTGCAGTTGGGGTGAAGCACAACGCCATCAGGATTTTCGATAGCCACCATTCCGCCGAGCAACTTGCCATGGCGGGTGGCATTGAAATCCTGCACGGGCGTTCTTCCCAGGGCTTTTTTCCATTGTGCGGAAGTGAAATGAATGAGCCGCGGCTTATTGCTGCCGGTTTTGATGTTGCTGATGTTTTTTACGGCGGGAACTGAAGGTTTCATAAATGGATGGTTTAACGGTTAATGATAAAATGAACACAGGGCGGTGGAAGATTACAAAGGGGGAATGTAAATGTAAGGTGCCGGGGGAGGGGAAGTCAATACCATTTTTATGGTATTTTGCAAATAAGCAATAATATTTTTCATGCATTATTTACATTTAATTTTCATAATATACTAGTCAGGAAATAATGATGATCTCTACATGTCAAAAAATACTAACCGGATGCAGAAATGAAAAAATCAAACTCTTTTTGAATAAAATACTTGATGCATTTGGGAAAGAATTGGAAAAAGTAGCCACCGCCATGTACAAATACCCGCATGAGTTGAAGGGAATTGATGGAAAAGAAGATATAAATGATGTTTTTGCCCTTATCGAACGAAGCTATGTAGGCCTGCTCAATAATGTAATTATAAAAAAATATCCAAAGGCTGTAACATTGCAGGAATTTACAGTTTACAAGAAGGACAGCAATGCGGGAAAAGATAAATTAGAAGGCCGGGCTGATTTGCTGGTTGATGTGGTTATTAACAATACACCTATAAGACTTTTGTTTGAAGCTAAAGCGTACACAGCTGCACGGAAACAGCCAAAGAAAGGCGAAATGCAGGCTTATTACCAAAGGGTTCGTTCTCAGGCAATGAGTTATTATGAAGCCGAAAAAGAATATTATAATACTCTTCCATACATTGTCACCATCAATTTTGACTGGATAAGGGATACAAAACTTCTGGTTGACCTGAAAAAAAATGAATTTGTAGATGATGGTTGTACAGATTTTTATTATATCTACCACACGGATATGGCTGGGCTAATGGTTTATGGAAGTGTAACCAAATTGGGTTAAAAAAACATGGAATTGGCAAATCAGGATAGAGGTTGGTTGTATTTACATTTTTGTAAGTAAAAAAACGAAAAAGTCAATCCTGGTTATGAATGACGGAAGAGGTTACGAGTAAGGGTATTTTGGAGACCAGCAAACTCTTTTTAATAAATAATTCACTGCTCAAGGTTTCTATACAGGAGCATTGAATTGCAGTGAACTTTTATCATTATTTTGTGACGAAATGGCCTTTAACGAAGATTCCCGGGTCAAAATTCCTGCATTGCTCCACCTTGCAAGGCTGGGCTATCAGTACACTTTCCGGAAAGATTCAAAAAGTCTAAGTGAATTAGGCTATGAAGAGCGATTCAATGAAGACAGATTAACAATAATTATATAATATCAAAACAATGGCAAGAGAACAGGAAAGAGACGAACTGCACCGCGCAATATGGCAAATAGCAAACGATCTGCGGGGCAGTGTGGATGGCTGGGATTTTAAATCCTATGTTCTCGGCATGTTGTTTTACCGGTTCATTTCAGAAAACCTTACCTCTTATATCAACAAGGAAGAACAGCGTACCGGCAAAAAAAATTTCAACTATGCGGATATTTCTGATAAAAACGCTGAGCTGGGCCGTACCGATACCGTGAAAGAAAAAGGCTTTTACATTCTGCCTTCCGAACTGTTTGTCAATGTCCGTAAGAAAGCAAAGACCGATGAAAACCTCAACGAAACCTTAAGCCGAGTTTTTAAACATATTGAAAACTCCGCAAAAGGCACCGACAGTGAAGACGACCTGAAAGGCCTCTTTGATGATTTGGATGTAAACAGCAACAAGCTCGGCGGTTCCGTACAAAGAAGAAATGAGCAGCTAAGAAAAATACTCGATGCTATTGGTGATTTAAAACTGGGCGACTTTCAGGAAAACAGCATTGATGCCTTTGGCGATGCCTACGAGTTTTTAATGACCATGTATGCCAGCAATGCCGGTAAATCGGGTGGTGAGTTCTTTACACCGCAGGAAGTATCTGAATTGCTGGCCGAAATAGCAGTTGTGGGCAAAAAGCAGGTAAACAAAGTGTACGATCCCGCCTGTGGTTCCGGCTCTTTGCTGCTGAAGTTTGCCAAAGTGCTGGGCAAAGAAAATGTAAGACAGGGCTTCTTCGGGCAGGAAGTAAACATTACCACCTACAACCTCTGCCGCATCAACATGTTTTTGCATGATATCAATTACGAAAAATTTGATATTGCACACGGCGATACATTGATTGACCCCAAACATTGGGATGATGAACCCTTTGATGCCATTGTTTCCAATCCGCCTTACTCCATTAAATGGGATGGCGATGCCAACCCGCTGCTGATAAACGACCCCCGCTTTTCTCCGGCAGGGGTATTGGCGCCCAAGAGCAAGGCCGACCTTGCCTTTACCCTGCACATGCTGCGCTGGCTCTCTACATCCGGTACGGCTGCAATAGTGGAGTTTCCCGGTGTGCTGTACCGAGGCGGCGCCGAACAAAAGATCCGCAAATACCTTATTGACAACAATTACATAGATGCGGTGATACAGTTACCCCCCGACCTGTTTTTCGGAACCACTATTGGCACTTGCATTGTAGTACTGAGAAAAAGCAAGAAAGACAATGCCACCTTATTTATTGATGCCTCTGCAGAGTTTGTAAGGGGTGGCAATAAGAACAAGCTGACCGATGATAACCGCAAAAAAATTCTGAACGCTTACATTGAACGCAAAAACCACGACCATTTTGCCAAACTGGTGCTAAACAAGAACATTGCTGACAACGATTACAATATTGCCGTAAGCAGTTATGTGGAGCAGGAAGACAACAAGGAAGAAGTGGATATTGAAAAACTGAATGCCCACATTGCCGAGATAGTGATTAAGCAAAACAAACTGCGTTCCGCCATTGATGAAATTATTGCTGATCTGGAGGGAGGCAGTTTATGAGCAATATAGAAGAACTGATACAACAACTTTGCCCTGATGGGGTTGAGTTTAAGGAGTTGGGACAACTTGGATTTTTCTATGGGGGCCTTTCGGGAAAAACAAAAAATGATTTCCAGAACGGAAATGCTAAGTTTATCACCTATATGAATGTGTATTCTAATATTGCTGTGAATACGCACCTTAACAATTTAGTTATTGTTAAGGAAGATGAAAATCAAAATAGAATTGAGTTAGGAGATGTGATATTTACTGGCTCATCGGAAACACCTGATGAATGTGGAATGTCTTCAGTGCTAACAGAAGAAATTTCTGAACCTCTATATCTAAATAGCTTTTGTTTTGGATTTCGCCTGAACGATAAAGACCTGTTTTTTCCTCATTTTCTTAAATATCTTTTTAGAAGTGATACAATTAGAAAACAAATAGCTCAAACAGCAAGCGGTGTAACTAGATTCAATGTATCTAAAAAACGCTTTGAGAAAATATCTATTCCTGTGCCACCGATAGAAGCACAAAAAGAAATTGCAAGGGTCCTCGACCTGTTCACTGAATTGGAAGCTGAATTGGAAGCTGAATTGGAAGCTAGAAAAACGCAATATACTTACTATCGGGATGCGCTATTGGGTTTTGAAGGAAAAGATGTGGAGTGGAAAGTACTGGGCGAAATTGGAGAATTTACAAGAGGAAAACGGTTTGTAAAAACGGATATGATTGCAGAAGGAGTGCCTTGTATTCATTATGGAGAAATGTACACTCATTATAAAATATGGGCAAAAGAATCGAAGTCTTTTTTAAAGCCGGAATTAGCTGCCAAACTAAGAGTTGCAAAAACTGGTAATGTAATCATCGTTGCAGCCGGAGAAACAATTGAAGACATCGGGCAGGGAGTAGCCTGGCTTGGAGAATCTGATGTAGTAATACACGATGCCTGCTTTGCCTACTCACACTCCATGCATCCGAATTATGTATCACATTTTACACAAACAGATATTTTTCACTCACAAATAAAAAAGCATATCTCTTCAGGTAAAATTTCAGCCATCAATGCAGCTGGGTTAAGCAAAGCAAAAATTCCTGTTCCACCAATGGAAGAACAAAAGCGAATTGCTTCAATACTGGACAAATTTCATACTTTGATAAATGATATATCAATAGGGATTCCTGCAGAAATAGAAGCCCGCCGCAAACAATACGAATACTACCGAAACAAATTGCTGACTTTTAAAAATGTCAACAATGGATAAATACAATATTGTAGCCGAAAATACTGAAAGCACCGTTGTTGCCGAATACGAGCCATTGTACAAAAGAGAAACTGCCTTTCAGTCAGAAGATCAGTTGGAGAAGGCATTTATTCAGCAACTCCAAAGTCAGGCTTACGAATATTTATCCATCACCAGCCAGGATGCGCTTATCAGCAATCTCCGGCAGCAGTTACAAAAATTAAATAATTACAACTTCACCGATAACGAGTGGGAACATTTCTCCAAAACCAAAATTGCCAGTCAGAACAGCGGCATCGAAGAAAAAACTGCCATCATCCAGGAAGATCATGTACAGTTGCTTACCCGCGATGATGGCACGGTAAAGAATATTTACCTGCTGGATAAGGCAAATATCCACAACAATTACTTACAGGTCATCAATCAGTACGAAGTGGCCGACGGGCAGCGCCCCAACCGCTACGATGTTACCATACTGGTAAACGGCTTGCCGCTGGTGCATATTGAGTTAAAAAAAAGAGGGGTGGATATTAAAGAAGCTTTCAACCAGATCAGCCGCTACAACAGGGAATCTTTCTGGGCTGGTTCAGGTTTGTTTGAATATGTGCAGTTGTTTGTTATATCTAACGGCACCTATACCAAGTATTACAGCAACACCACAAGGTCTTCGCATATCAAAGAGCAAAACCAAACAGCTGCCAAAAAAGGTAAACGCACCAGCAACAGTTTTGAATTTACCTCCTGGTGGGCCGATGCCAATAACCGGCCCATTACCGACCTGGTGGATTTTGGCCGCACTTTTTTTGCAAAACATACACTGTTAAACATTCTTACCAAATATTGCGTATTTACTTCCGATAAGCTGCTGCTGGCCATGCGGCCTTACCAGGTCGTTGCCACCGAACGTATTTTAAATAAGATAAACGCTGCAAACAATTATAAAAGTTACGGAAACATTGGGGCGGGTGGTTATATCTGGCACACCACCGGCAGCGGCAAAACACTCACTTCTTTTAAAACAGCACAATTAGCCAGTAAGCTAAGTTTTATAAATAAAGTACTCTTTGTGGTAGACAGGAAGGACCTGGATTATCAGACCATGAAGGAGTACGATAAGTTTGAAAAAGGTGCAGCCAACAGTAATACCAATACTTCTATTCTTAAAAAACAACTAAGCGATCCCAAAGCCAATATCATCATCACTACTATTCAGAAGCTTTCCATCCTGATTAAAAAAGATAAGAACCATTTGGCATTCAGTCAGCCCATAGTGATCATTTTCGATGAATGTCACCGTTCCCAGTTTGGTGATATGCACAAGGCCATTACCAAAGCGTTTAAGAAATACTTTCTGTTTGGTTTTACCGGCACACCCATTTTTGCCATCAATGCCAGCAGCAGCAATAAGCCTGACCTGAAAACCACCGAACAGGCATTTGGCAAAAAACTGCACACCTATACTATCGTTGATGCCATCAATGATAAAAATGTGCTACCCTTCCGTATTGATTATATCCGGACGATGAAAGAAAAGGAGGGCATCAAAGATGAAAAAGTCTGGGATATTGACAGGGAAAGGGCTTTGGCAGCGCCGGAGCGGATAAACAATAATGTAAAATATATTTTAGAGCATTTTGATCAGAAGACAAAGCGCAACAGCAAGCCCTATAGTTTCACTTCGCTTAAAAATGTGTACGAAGTGGTGTCGGCAAAAGACCGTACCAAAATAGAAGAGGTAAAGCAAAAAATCCGGCTCACCGGCTTTAATTCCCTGTTTGCCGTGAGCTCTATAGACGTTGCCAAACTTTACTATAATGAGTTTAAAAAGCAACAGCAAACCCTGCCGGAAATTTCCCGCCTAAAAGTGGCTACCATTTTCAGCTTTGGTGTGAATGATGAAGATGAGGGTGATGGCGTAATGGATGAAAACTCAGAAAGCACAGAACAATTGAGTGCAAGCGACAGGGATTTCCTGGATGCGGCCATCAAAGACTACAACCAGATCTTTACAACCAACTATGATACATCTGCAGATAAATTTCAAAACTATTACAAAGATGTATCCTTACGAATGAAGAACCGGGAGATTGACCTGCTCATTGTGGTGAATATGTTCCTCACAGGGTTTGATGCCACTACGTTGAACACCCTTTGGGTGGATAAGAATTTACGTCTCCACGGTTTGCTGCAGGCCTATTCAAGAACCAACAGGATTTTAAACTCCGTTAAAACATTTGGAAACATAGTCTGCTTTCGCAACCTCGAAAAAGCCACCAATGAAAGTATAGCACTCTTTGGCGATAAGGAAGCCGGCGGTATTGTACTGCTGAAAACCTTTGATGAATATTATAATGGTTACAGGGATGGAGAAAAAACAGTCCCGGGCTATGTTTTCCTGATAAATGAGCTTACCGGTAAGTTCCCGGTAGGAGAGCCGATAATAGGAGAGCAAAACCAGAAAGATTTTATCCGGCTCTATAGTTCAGTGCTAAAGGCAAAAAACATCCTCACCACTTTCGATGAATTTACCGGCATGGAGATATTGAGTGAAAGGGATGTACAGGATTATCACAGTATGTACATTAATCTCTACCATGAATTCCGTAACAGGAATACAGGCGATGCGGAGAATGTGAATGATGATATTGTGTTTGAAATGGAATTGATAAAGCAGGTGGAGATCAATATTGATTACATCCTGGAACTGATCAGGAAATATCATGAAAGCCATCTGAAAGACAAAGAAGTAATAATAAGCATCAACAAGGCAATTGATTCCAGTGTGGAGTTAAGAAACAAAAAAGAGCTGATTCAGCAATTCATTCTCTCACTAACTCCCGGAACAAATGTTACGGATGACTGGAAAAACTTTGTGGATGAAAAGAGGCTGGAAGAGTTGGAAAGGATCATTGAAGAAGAAAATCTCAGTAAAGAAGAAACCCACAAGTTTGTGAAAAATGCTTTCAGGGACGGCTATGTTCAGACAACCGGCACTGGCCTGGCCAAAATATTGCCGCCGGTTTCCAGGTTTACCCCAACCGGGGAAAGAACGCAAAAAAGAGAAACGGTGATAGAAAAGATAAAAGCATTTTTCAACAGGTTCTGGGATATTTCTGGAGGTGAGTTAGAATAATTATGCCGGGGAACTATATATACCGGAGAAAAAGTATAAAAGAGGCCATCGAGAATGATAACCTCTTTTTGCATTTTAGCGTAAAGCTTTGGCTGCATACGCCGCTGCAACTATTATCACTGCAGTTACTGTAACAGCCGAAATTATCCGGGCTGCTTCACCATAAACTGTAATACAGTTTTTACCGGCGCAAACAGTTGCTTTATCATTATTGTATTTTTTTATATACATAATAATAACTTTTAGGGTAAAATAATCCCCCACTCTTACCCGGAGGGTTCAGGTTTTTCGACAGGATATTAGTTTTCCTTGCGTATGCCTTTAAAAGGCTTGTCGTCAGACTTGCGATCCAGGAATTTGCCGGTATCGGTATCCCGTTTTACCCAGCTATCCGTTTTAGGATTGTAAGTCTGGCTCCTGTCCTTTACCGCACCATTGCGGTGACCGTCTCCAGTCTTTCCGTTCTTAGCCATATTACTATGTTTTAGAACCGGCAGGCTATTTCATACTGAGGCGCCTGCTCTTTAGCCCAAGGAACAGCTATTGGCAATCTGCAACTCAAGGGCTACATTTGCGCACAAAGAAAATAACCGCTTTCCCCAAAGAATTATTTCTTTATGCCGTGACGCTGTTCCAGTGCCACGGTTTTTTATTTACCTTTTGTCAGATAACTGTAACAAATCTACAAAATGGTTGACATTTTGAAAAAATATTGTAATTTTGTCAACCAACTGTTTATCCACAATTAACCATCTATTTGGCATGAAAAGTTTTGCCGAACGTCTTAAATCTGCCCGCAAAATGCGGGGCTGGTCACTGCAAGAACTGGCCGATAATGTTTCTATGTCCATAAGCAAACAGGCCCTGCATAAGTATGAGTCGGGTAAAATGAACCCCAATGGGGAGGTACTGATAGCCTTATCAAAGGCGCTTGAGGTAAAACCTGATTATTTTCTGAAAGAACCGATTGAACTGGGCCCGGTTGAGTTTCGCAAAAGATCAAACCTTTCTGCAAAGCAGGAAGATAGTATAAAAGAGAAAGTAAAGGATTTTCTGGAACGCTATCTTGAAGCAGAACAATTGCTCAATATAAAAGTAAAGTTCAGCAACCCGCTTAAAAACACCCCTATTGCTGAGGCGGAAGATGTGGAAGGGGCGGTATTGAAACTGATTAAAAGCTGGAACCTGGGGTATGACCCGATACCTAATGTAATTGAGATGCTGGAAGACAAAGCGGTACGAGTAATTGAAATTGATGCGCCTGAAGAATTTGACGGTATGAGTACTTATGTGGGTGATATACCGGTGGTGGTCATCAGTAAAAATTATTCGATTGAAAGAAAACGGTTTACTGCCCTGCACGAACTGGGGCATCTTGTATTAAACATTGAAAAAGATGCAGATAAAGAAAGAATATGTCATGCATTTGCAGGGGCTATGTTGCTGCCGGACGATGTGCTGGAAAACCGACTGGGAGAAAAGCGAAATAATATTGCTATTGGTGAGCTGGTGAGTATTAAAGAAGAATTTGGAGTTTCCATACAGGCCATTATGATGCGGGCACAGTTGAAAGGCATTATTGATAAAAGCAAAGCCGACAGATTCTGGAGGTCAATTGCATCCAACAAAAAAGAAAAGGGACTTGGCAGCTTTGCGGGGAATGAAAAAAGTTTTCGTTTTGAGCATCTTGTTTTCAGGTTGGCTGCTGAAGAAGTAGTTAGTATGAGTAAAGCTTCAAACCTGGCGGGCATGAAGCTGGCAGATTTCAGGGAAAAGCTGGAAGCGACAGCATAAAAAATTATTAATCACCCGGCTACCTATGAGAAAAATTGCAATACAGGATGCGAATATTCTTATTGATCTTGTAAACATTGGCTTGTTTTCGCATTGTCTTGCATTGGAGTATGAGTTCTCCACCACGCAACTTATTTTTGAATCTGAATTGAATGAGAAGCAGGTTAAAGCAATACAGGTACATATCAGCTCGGGTAAATTTACTGTCATTGAAATTTCAGCAGAAGATCTGCTGGAAATTCAGCTGGCTAGCTTAGAGGAGAAAAGATTATCAGTACAGGATTGGTCCGCTATTTATTATGCAGAAAGGGAAAACGCTTTGTTGCTTTCAGGAGATAAACACCTGCGAAGGTTATCTGAAAACAAAGGAATTGAAGTAAGGGGCATACTTTGGGTATTTGACCAGTTGATCGAAACGGAAATACTTTCTAACAAAGAAGCCTGTGACTTTCTGCAGGCATTGATGAAACAAAACCGGAGGCTACCGGTGGATGAATGTCAGAAAAGAATTGATATGTGGTGTGGCAAATGAGACATGCCTGCTTAACTTAAATTTCTATAATCACACCACCCTCTTCGGCAAAAACTCCCTCGGACTGCATTTGAGTATTTTGGCCAGCTCATTCAGGTGCTTAAGATTGTACCGGGCGGGATAGCGAGAGCTTTCTATCTGGCCTATAAAACCCACAGAAACTCCTAGTTCAAAAGCAAGGTCGGCCTGAGAGAGATTTTTCTTCTCCCGCATTTCTTTTACCCTTTCAATAACATATAAATCAATCTTACTTTTCACTACTTAGTAATAACTAAGCAGTAAAGGTGAGAAATGCCTATATTTGTGACAATCAGCTATAACTAAGTATTTTAAAACTGAATGACCCATGACAACTCAACAATCCATCCACCCCCTCCGCCAATTCGCCCTCGAACAGCTGGCTTTTTTAGAAAAAGAAGTGGAAAAACTCATAGAACGTAAAGAAACCCGGCAGGAGGTGATCGAATGCTTGCTGCAGCTTGTTTATTCACTCACGGAACTGGGAGTTGGGCAGGAGTTATTAAGCAGACTGAAGGAATACCATAGAGAAGTACAGGGGATCAATCATAAGCCCTTTTTTCCTCAAATGTGATAGTTTGGTACACCTTTGTTTTGATCTTCCGGTTGTGGGAGATAGCTGGATACCAGTCGGGGCTCCTTTTCAGGGCCAGCAGAGATATACGGTCAAACTGGGGATGATATGGGGTGATCACTTCAGCGTCTGTTATTTTCCCTTTTTCGTCTATTTCCATGGCTAATAAAATCGGCACTTTCCCATACGTGCTAAAATTGTAGCCGGGCGGCCAGTTAATTCTCTTATCCAGGTATTTTTGCCAGCCGTCAGCACCTTCTTTAAACAAGGCCGGGCGGTCCGTTAGTTCCTCATCACCCTGTGGCTTACCTTTTTCATCAAAATATTCAGCACTTAGCAGGTCTCCAAATTCATACACTTCCAATGCTGCTATTTTTCCATTGTGATGAAAATATTGCCATTTACCATATTGCTTACCATGCACCATATACCCCGCAGAAGCCATGCCACCATCATCAAACCAGGACACATGCACTTCAGCGGTATCACTCACATAGGTAATGGAATCAGCCATGATTCCATTGCGGTGCCATCGAAATCGCTTGTTGAACACCCGGCCATTTTTATAATAAGCTGAATCAGCCATCATCTTATTTGAATGGAATGCCAAACAAACACCTTCTCTTTTGCCATGCACCCACTTTTCAAGCGATGCCAGTATGCCATTGCCATGGAAATAATAAAAAGTGCCGTTCTTAATGGTAGTATCCCTGTCTGCATACAGGCCTTGCTTTATTAACTGTTTGGTGCCTATAGAATAATCCTTTCGAAACCACCCACTATCTGTTCTTTCCAGTATGGCATAATACCTTGCTTCGTAGTTGCTGCAGCTATCCCAGTCAAATGTGTAGAACGATTCTATTTTTTGAGAAAACGACGCATGGCCAATAAAGAGAGAGAAAAATATTAAAACATGTTTCATAGTGTTGGCCGTAAAGATAAAGGGTATTATAAAACAGTCCATTACCAAAAACCAGCTAAGTATTTTGCCTCACTTTGCTATTACTACATCTTTACTTTCCCCTTTTTCTCCCAAAATACCATAAAAATGGTATTGCTGCCCGCGGGGAATAAAACTGGAACGGGCCATACTCAACAAAAAAGATGGAGCGCAAACCCCATCTTTCATTGTTTCTATAGCATTTTTCCTCAGTACCTCTTCACAATACTAAACAGGAAACGCTGCGGCTCAGTGGTAACACCCCCGGCTTCTCTTCTTTTTTTCAGCGCATCTGATTTGTAATAAGCAAATGCCTTGCTGGTATCTGTGAGCGCCGTTACCAGCACCACTTTTTTATTATCATCAGCATCGTGGCCCACCGTTCTTACCACAATACCATTGTCCATCCTCTCCTGGCTTCCATCATTGAAGTTTTTCAGCCAGGTATCCCAGTCCTTTATGGTAAACATGGTCATAGACCGTGGAATAGACCCCACATTGGCCGTATCCTGCCAGGTGGTGGTATTAAAGTACATCGACGGCGCACCGGTAACACCCGCTTCCTTCATTCTCTTTTTCAGATCATCGCTTTTTGCAAGGGCTTTTGCCCTGGCAAGGTCATCCGATTTCATGGCCACCAACACCATGTTAGTGTCCATCAAACCACGCCCAATAACATAACTGTGTAATCCATTGGCCAGCCGAACAGAATCATGGGCTTCGTAAACGGTTTTCCATTTGGCAAAGTCGGCCACTTTATGCACCACCACCACCATGTTTTCCGGAGTGGTAACAATTGTGTTAACAGCCGCCGGTTTCTCCGTGGCAGCCGTATCTGCATCGGGCTTTTTTTCATCACCGCTGTTGTTGCAGGAGCTGTTGAGAATTGTTAATGCCGCAACAAATAATGTGCAGCTGAATTGGAAGAGCTTCATTGCTGTTGATTTAAGATGAATAAATAAAAATCCAGGGGGCGGGAAAGGCGTTACATGGGGTAAAAGAAATTAAATGTAGGGATAATATTTTAACCGCTGAATTTTATGACACAAAAAGGCCTTCCCACAGCCGGCGCCCCTCAAAATACCATAAAAATGGTATTGGTTATGGCCGGGAATAATAGTAAATTACAATACTTACCACTCCCGCTTACTCCATTACCTTATCAATCCAACCGGTTTCCGCTTTGATCAATAGCAGTTGTTCAACATCTGATTATGAACACGCTAAATCTACTGTCATGATCGACAAAAAAAACCTTAACCACCTTCTCAAAGAGAAGGCCTTGCAGGCTGCCGGCAGATGGAGAGAAAGGGAAAAAGCCCGGAAACAACCCGGCACCATCAAAGCCGCCAGCGAGGATGAAGTAAAAATTGCAGAACGAAGGGTGGAAAATAACTTCACCCGCGAATCACGCCGCCCCGCCACAAGACCAGAACTGGTGCGCCCCCTCATCTTCCCGGAACGTATCATCAAAGGCAACGACTTCAAAGACTTTCCCCCCAACGAACTGGGCCGCACAGCCGGCAAACCCGTGGCCAGAATTGAAAACATCCCGGGCAACGGTATGCAGGCCGAAGGGTTTGCCACCGGCTTTCTCGTATCGCCCCACCTGCTGATGACCAATAACCACGTTTTTCCCGATAAAGAGTCGGCCAAAAACTGTGCAGCCAATTTTTTGTACGAAAGGACCACCGAAGGAGTGAACAGCGGTTTCAAATTCTTTATCGACCCCGATAAGTTTTTCTACACCGATGCCGGCATGGATTTCTCCCTGGTGTACGTGGAGCCCGTTTCCATGGATAATAAATTTTCGCTCTCGGGCTTCGGCTTCACCCGTATGATCAATACGGCCGGTAAAATCCTGGTGGGCCAGCCTATCCAGATCATCCAGCATCCCGGCGGAGGCATTAAACGCTATGCCTTTCAAAACAATACCGTGGTGGACATCCTCAACATGGAATGGTATCTGCATTACACCACCGATACCGAAAGAGGGTCCTCCGGTTCACCCTGCTTCAACAGCGCCTGGGAATTATCCGCCCTTCATCATAGTGGTGTGCCCCTTGTGATCAACAATATGATCGTGAACATTCACGGTCAGCCCTGGGATGAAGAAAACCAGGACGACGATGAGATACAATGGATCGCCAACGAAGGTATCAGCATCAGCGCCATTGTGGAGCACCTGAAAAACGTGAACATGGGTGTGGCCGCACAGCAAAACCTGCTCGATGTATTGCTGCGCACCACCAGCGACCCCCTGCTCACCGGTTCAGTTGCACCCACACCCACGCCAACTCCCGAGATCAAAACAAATGAAACATTAACCTCCTTAAATGCAGAAGATATGTCAGACTTCACCATGAATTTTAATGGCCCCACCAATCTATTCTTTGGCCAGATGGCAGCTAATGGCGTTGCCATGCAAAAAGCTGCTGTTGCTGCACAACTGAATGGAAATGGCACCGCAGCCGCCAAAGCTTTTGCCGAGAAAAAGCAAAATTTCGACACCGATTATGATAACCGCCCGGGATATGACAATAGTTTTCTCACGGGCAATCCTATTGCGATACCAAAAGTGATTTCCAGCCGGCTGGATGAAATGTTCCTGAGCTTTAGTGATAACAAACCCTATGTTTTAAAATATCACCACTATTCACTGGTGATGAATAAACGCAGAAAGCTCTGCATGTGGTCGGCTTCCAACGTAGATTATAATGAAGACAAAAAAAGCGCCAGGAGCCGCGATGAGTTTGGTGGCGAAGACTGGACCGTGGACCCCCGCATTCCGTCCAAATACCAGCTTACCGACGAACAATTTTATAAACCCGCCAAAAAAGTGGACCGCGGGCATGTGGTGCGCCGGGAAGATAATTGCTGGGGCGATAGCGAACTGGAGATCGAATTTGCCAATGCAGATACCTACCACTGGACCAACTGCACCCAGCAACACCAATCCTTTAACCGCGATGCTTTTGGCGAACATGGGCTATGGGGTATGCTGGAAAACAGGATACAGCAACAGATCACTTCAGCAGATGGAAGGACCACCATATTTGCAGGCCCCATACTGGATAATACCAATGACCCGGTGGCAAGGATTGGCGGGGTGGATATAAAATACCCGCTCAAATTCTGGAAGATCGTGTGTGCCGTGGATGATGTGGAAGGGCTGATCTCCTATGGATTTATCCTTGACCAAACAGATGTGGTGAATGCACAGGGGTTGCAGATAGAAGAGCGGCTGAATTTTTCCAGCTTCAAAGCGCAGCAGGCCACTATCACTGCCATTACCAGCCTGGCCGGTGTGGAGTTTGACCAGGTGGTGTATGATACAGATGTGCTGAAAAATTCAGATGTGGGGCCCGAAGGGCTTCGTCCGTTCAGGAATGCAAATGAAATAATGTACAGGAGGCGCAGGGCATTGACGGAATATGCGCATAATTGATATTTTTGATTCCAGTTGTAAGAGGTGCCGGTGAAGTGAATAGCCGGCATCTTTTTTTATGGGGTAATGTAAAGGCAAAATGCAGGACCACAAAGTTCACAAAGAAAATACAACACGAAGTCCACAAAGGGTTTTCGCGGCGATCGCCGCAAGAAATGAGGATCAGAATCAGTTGTAATAAGGATTACCTGGCCAGTAAAATTTTCTGGGTGAAGATCTCATTACCGATATACACCCGGGCAATGTAGAGGCCAGGAACATTACCGGCAAGCCCATCAATATTAATTGTATTGCTGCCCTGCTGCAAAGCCCTGGTACGGCAGAGTACCTGTTTACCGCCGGCATCAAAAATTTCAAGGCGCACCGTTGTATTCTCCTTTGTATTTACCTGCATCAGTAGTGCATCGGTAGCAGGATTAGGATAGAATACAACACCAGTCTTCAGCTTTTCCAGTGTAAGAAGTATTGTATTACTGTATTTGAAAGAGTTGTCGATATTCACCATTTTTACCCGGTAGTATACCTGTGATTGCTCAGGCTTGCCGGTAAAGTCATTGTAAACATAAGAAGCAAGTACTTCGTTTCGACGGTCATTATTGATACGTCCCGCTGTGATAAAATTTACACCATCGGTACTGCGCTCTATTTCAAAATATGCGGCCGAACCATTGTTCAGCACTTTCCAGCTAAGCCGGGCAGTTTCCTGTCTCAAAATTCCCTGCAATCCCATCAGGGAGGCAGTCAATACATCACAGGGCGCAAAAGGAAGAACTTCTATGGTATCCCTGGCAAAGGGCGCACAATCGCTGAGCAGGTATTGGGTAACGATATACACGCCTGGAGTATCCACATAAATAGATGTGCCTGTGGCAGGGCCCACAATATTACCGTTGGTGGTGGTCCATAAATACGTGGAAGTGGACAAAGGATTTCTTACATGGATCTCTGCCACACTACCTTCTGCGCAGATATATGGTGTTTCTGTTTCAAGCTCGGCAGCAGGTGTGAAAAAGAAAGAAAAAGGAGCTACAAAATCTTTTAATTCTGCCGTAAACGATGCAGAAGCCCTTGTTTTAACGATAATGCTTTTAAATGGCATACCACAGGGATCACCGCCCAGGGTAGTAAGGGGGTCAAGGCCCAGTTTGGAAAGGTTAACAGAGAGCTCCACAAATTGCCTTGCAGAATAATCAGTGGCTATCGCATCATCTTGCAGGATGATGGCAAAGGGGCCACCCCATGTATTGTTGCCGCATTGAAGACCGGTATAATAAGCCCCTGCTGTTTTGGGAACAATGCTGGCATAGCCATAATTGGAACTGGCACTGGCCCCATCAAAAGCCCCGCCCCAATTGAACGGAGCAGGTGTGGTAAGCGTGGCCGACCTTGGCACCCAGATACGGGCTTCAATACTACTAAGGGAAGAGCTTTGGTATTCTGCACTAAAAATAATATCACCAGCTTTGACAATATTACCGGCAGCATCAAATTGCCAGCTGGTATGACCTTCATCAGGTCCCGCACCACTAAAAGAAAGGGTAGACCGGTTATAATAGAAATCGGTCTGGAACATTTCAAAATCCAGGTAACGGTTACCGGTAGTATTATCCAGCGAAAGTCCGCCCATCAGCCATAAAGAGTCTGTACCGTTGGGCCCTGCCCTTCGCACATGCACCAGCATATCAAGGATATCATTTTTGTCGGGAATACCCTGCGATACAGGGGTTGTCCACGCAAGCGGGTTGTCGCCATTTTTATTACTGCCGGAAGCAAATACGGTGGAATCATCGCCATGATAGTCCCTTACCAGGATGGCATCCAGCAATACACGGTTGTTGATGATACTGTAAGCCGGGTATCGCATGGTGCGAACAAAAGTGGTGCGCCGAAAAGGAATATCTGTGGCATAACGGGCCACGATAGCCGCAGCTCCGGTGGTGTCGATCACAAACTGTCCTGTGCCCGGTGTTCCGGTTTGGTTGTACCAGTCATCATTACCCGCCTGCAAGGCCCCGTTAAAATAGTTGGCACGCAAATCAGCATCCACACCAAAATTTCCCCGGATAACAGGTGAAGTGATTTGTGAAGATGCCTGCCGGGCAATAAAAAATAAAAGCAATAAGGATAGTACAACTCGTTTCATGTTCACAGGGTTTATTCAGCGGTGCTTAGTGGCTCATGATACGGACGGTTTCCACAGCGGATATAACAGAACCGCCGCCCGAAAGATGTGCCACAATGCGATAATTGATTACGCCAGCCAGTACATCCTCGTCTGTGTACTTGTAAGAGTTGGAAGGGTCCACGGCAACAGGGCCCAGCTCATCCCAGGTGATAAAGGGATCGGTGGGGTCCTGGTAAGTACGTTGTAGGGTGAAACCGGTAACATCAGCCGGGTTGGTAACAGACCAAACGGCAGTAACACCTCTTTTGCCCTGGCGATGTACACGGAAATGGGCAAAGTCGGTATTGACAGTGGCAACAGAAAGCGAATTATTTGCAGCAGAGAAAGCAGGTATTGGATTTTCAGGGGCAGCGCCTGCTAATAGTGCTACCGTGGTAATTGCTATTAACTGTGTTTTCATGGGTATGAATTTTATTTCGGTAAAGCTATAAGTTTATTGGATGGAAAGACATAGGAAATACACGGTAAAAAGATGGTGACAATTACCAGAGTTAAGATATAATGCCAATACCAATAGTGGTAAACCATTATATGTGATATTTGATTTATGGTTTTCATTTTCCATCGCTACAAACAATCCGGGTTTGATGCCGTTTGTTTGTAGCAAATAGCTGTTTGGCGATTTATATGGGCTGATACTTATTGTACCTATATATTTATAAAGAGTTGATATAAATCAATAAAAATATTCAATACTGCATGCGAAGAACGGTTCATACACTACTTTCTCTTTTAATAGGGGTATCCGTTTGGGCCTGTAATAAAAAAGGCAACGACCAGGATTCGGTGAAACACATTTTATTCATCGGCAATAGCCTTACTTACGCCAACGATCTGCCTGCACTGGTAGTAACAGCTGCTAAAAAGAAAAATATCGATATAAAGACGGAAATGATCGCTTACCCGGGCTTTGCACTGGAAGACCACTGGATACAGGGCACTATTCAAAAAAGGATCAGCGAAGGGCATTTTGATTTTGTGGTGGTGCAGCAGGGGCCTTCTTCGCAGCAGGAGGGCAGGGAAATGCTGCTGGATTACGGAGCAAGGATAAAAGAGCTATGCGACAGCCATTCGGTAAAACTGGCCTTCTTTATGGTATGGCCGGCCTATATAAACTATACAAACTTTGACGGAGTGATCAACAACTACCGGGATGCGGCGGAGAGTACCGGCTCCCTTTTATGCCCGGTGGGAGAAGTTTGGAAAAAATATATTTCTGAAACAGGTGATCTGAGCTATTATGGCCCGGACAGTTTTCATCCCTCTCTGAAAGGAAGCGAAGTGGCAGCAGCCGTGATCGTGGATGCATTGTTTGGAAATAATGCTGCGAAAAATTAGGAATCAAAATTCCACTACGAAGTCCTCGCTTGAACCTTGAACCTTGTATCTTGATCCTTGTCCCTTGAATCTTGTGCCTTGATCCTTGCGCCTTGAGTCTTGTCCCTTTTCCTTTTAAAATCAGTACCTTCCAGAAAACACACATTATGCGTTTGTCCCTTCTTCTATTATGGTTGCTGAGCCTTCAGGTTGTATCTGCACAGGTATTGATCAAAAATGTAAATGTGGTGGATGTGGAGAATAAAAAGATTCTGCAGGGCTATAACGTAGTGACGCTAGATGGCAAGATCATTTCCGTAGATAAGGATAAAATGTATAAACTACCGGAGGGAACAACGGTGATCGATGGCACCAACAAGTGGCTGGTGCCGGGATTTACCGATGCGCATGTGCATTTTTTCCAGGATGGAGGTATGCATGCCCGTCCCGATGTGATTGACCTGAGAAAATACAGGCCTTACGATGTACAATTAAAAAGCACCCATGCGGCGATGGAAGATTTTCTTCGCCGTTATAGTCATTATGGTATTACTTCCGTGATAGATGTGGGATCTTCTTATAGTTATTTGCGCCAGCGGGATAGTTTTACCACTAAAAGCTATGCACCGCTGATCCGCATGACGGGGCCGCTACTGACAACTTATATTCCTGCTGCTTATAAAAACCTGGGAGATGAATCACCCTTTGCCATGATGGAAACAGAAGAAGGGGTTCGTAAATCTGTTCGTGACCAGATACCGCTGCATGCCAATTTCATTAAAATATGGTATATCGTGCAGGATAAGGATACGGAAGCAGGTGCACGAAAAAATTTACCATTGGTGAAAGCGGTGATCGATGAAGCGCATAAGCATAACCTGCGGGTGGCCGTGCATGCCAGCCAGCGAATTACGGCACAGCTGTCCGTGGAAGCCGGCGCTGATTATTTAGTACACAGTGTGGATGATGAAGTGGTTAGTGATGCGTTTGTGCAATTACTGAAAAAAAGTAAAACTGTTTTATGTCCCACCCTGGTGGTATATGATGGTTATATGAAAGCCCTGGGCGATCATTTTCATTTTTCAACAGACGCATTGAATACAGCCAACCCGGCGTCAGTGGGTACTATTATTGATTATCCTCTTCCGGATACGGCAGCCGCCAGGTTGATGATCCGGGGAGTGAATGCACCCCAGTCGCTCAGCCGTATGAAAACGATGGACTCGATCATGCTGGTCAATCTAAAAAAATTGGTGGCGGGTGGCGTTACGATTGCTACTGGTACGGATGCAGGCAATATCGGCACACAGCATATCAGTTCCTATATGGATGAACTGAAAGCCATGCAAAGCGCCGGAATGAGTAACTGGCAACTACTGGAATCTTCCACTATCAACGGGGCCAAATCCGTAGGCGAAGAAAAACAATGGGGCAGTATTGCAAAGGATAAGATCGCCAATATGGTATTGCTGAATGCCAACCCGGTGGAAGATATTGCCAACTGGCGAAAAATCGATTATGTGATCAACAAAGGGGTGGCTTTTAAACCAGATTCTTTATTAAGTAATACACCCGAAATGCTGGCGCAGCAACAGCTGAATGCTTATAATGCCCATGACCTTGATGCTTTTTTAGCGCCTTATGCGGAGGACGTGGAGATCTATCAACTGGGTGGTAAGCTGTTGATGAAAGGAAAGGAGCAGATGAGAAAAGATTACCAATTCATCACCCGCACTCCCAAACTTTATTGCCACCTGCTGAACCGAATCGTTGAAGGCAATACGGTCATCGATCATGAAGAAGTATATGGTTTCGGCGAAAAGCCATTTTATGGAGTGGCTATTTATGAAATAGAGAAAGGGAAGATCGTGAAAGTGTATTTTACGAAGTAGAGGCAAATACTAGATTCAGTATGGCCTCTCGGGTTATGTTGTCATGCACTCCAGAAACCCAGGAACGGCATCTACTTGAAAAGTATCGACTCCGACAGACCCCGGGTCGGGCCCGGGGTGACAGCAGGGTTTGCGTCAACAGTCAAATCTTTTTGGCAAACCAATAAACTATTAAACCTTTTATACCATAAAAAGGCTATTGACAAAGGAAAGAGAATTGTTTATTTTTCGGATTGGTCGAAAACTATTTTATCCCGAAAATTCAATTCTATGTCAGCCCCCGTAAAAGAAGATCCCCGCCTCATTTCATTTAATGCGCTGCGTAAGGCAGTAGGCTGGCTCGGGATCCTGTTGCCCGCTGCTTTATTGACCTGTAATCTCATTTTTGGCAGTTGCAGCTTTGTCCAGGATTCTATCAGCCATTATTATTATACGGTAGGTGGTAATTTGTTTGTGGGCATTCTCTGTGCCGTGGCTTTATTCCTGCTTTCTTACAAAGGCTATCCGGATGATAAACGCGATAAATACTGTGCCAGTGGGGCCGGCATTGCGGCCCTGGGCATCGCTTTCTTTCCCACTAATGATAACAGCAGCGATAGTTGTGCCATCATTCATTATGTGGATAGCCCCCTTCGTAATGGCATACACTACGGTTGTGCGGTGATATTCTTTCTTTTGCTGGCATATATGTCTTTCTTTCTTTTTACAAAGAGCAAGGGACATAAAACCGGCCGAAAATTATTAAGGAATAAAGTGTACCGGATATGCGGTGTGTTTATACTGGTGTTCATTGCATTGATCGCCCTATATGGGATCTTTGATAAACAACTTTCTTTTTTAGATCCCATCAAACCCATTTTCATTTTTGAATGGGGTGCTTTGATCTCTTTCGGTTCATCCTGGCTCATCAAGGGAGAACTTTTCCTGGCAGATCAGAAGTAAAGGGTTTCACGCAAAGGCGCAAAGATCACGCAAAGAAAGCGAAGAAGGTTTCCCACAGTGATAGCAGCTGGGCGCCGACACCACAGTTGCGGCATGAAACTCACCTTTTCCTGAAGTAGTAAGGCCAAAAAATTAGGGTCGTCTTTAATAAACGACCCTAACCATAAACTATAAACCAAAAACGATAAATGAACTAAAATCCTCTTTTATCCATACCTGGACGATCTGGTTTCTTATATTCTTTTGTTTTCAGCAGGTTCTTTATTTCTGTAATGGCCCTTTCTAATTGCGGGTCCACACCTTTTGCCATAGAGCCGAGGTCTTCCGGCACTGTAATATCCGGTTCCACACCATGTCCTTCCTTGAACCAGGTACCATCCGGATTATACATCCGGAATGTAGGTACGGTAACAGATCCGCCATCGATCAATCCAGGCACACCGCTGATACCGATCAATCCACCCCAGGTACGGGCACCGATCAATGGCCCTAATTTTTTTCTCCGGAAATAATCGGGGAACGCATCTCCGCCGGAACCACTCCAGCCATTGATGAGCATAACTTTGGGTCCAAAATTGGCAAAGGGCGGCCATGGCCAGTCGCTTCCATCACGAATAGCCCAAAAAGCCAGCGGATCACGGTTCAGCATTTCAATAAAACGATCAGGGATCTGTCCGCCATTGTTGAAGCGTTCGTCTATCACCAAAGCTTTCTTATCCCATTGTGCATTGAACTGGCGCATCAATTCATTTTGTCCATCAATACCCGTGCTGGGAACAAAAATGTATCCTACTTCACCATTGGTGGCTTCTTCCACACGCTTGCGCATATTTTCTATCCAGGCCAGGTTGCGAAGACGGTATTCATCATCCATTGTTTTAACAATGGATGTTTTGGCCCCCGTCCAGGAAGGAGAGGAGTTATAAGTGATCTCCACCGTTTTGCCGGCCAGGCCGGTAAAAGCGATATAAGGATCCTGGTCGGTAGTGAGAGGGATACCATTTACAGCAAGAATATAATCACCTTCTTTGATCGTTACACCCGGTTTATCCAGAGAGGAACGTGCTTCAGCATCCCAGGGAGCGCCGCGGATGATCTTTTTAACTTTATAATGCTGTCCGTCTGCCTGCCAGTCCACACCTAAATAACCAACTGATTTGTTTTTGGGTATCTCCACATCACCACCACCCTGGTAGGTATGCGAAGCGTTCAGTTCGCCGATCAGTTCGCCAATGATGAAATTGGCTTCCTCACGTGTCATGGCGCCATCCAGCATTTTTAAATAACGGTCGCGGGCCTCTTTCCAGTCCACACCATGCATGCCGGCATCATAGAAATAATCCCGCTCAAAACGCCATACATCCATAAAGAGTTGTTTCCATTCCTGCACCGGGTCGATCACTGCCTGCATATCCGCCAGCGGCAATGTTTTATCCAGTTTCTGCCCCTCACTGGTACCTATAACCGAAAAACTGCCGGATTTAGACACCAGCAATTTTTGTCCATTGGCAGAAAGCGTGGCATTGTCGATACCTTCCACCACAGTTTTCTCTTCTTTTTTCTCCAGGTCAAAGTATTTTATCGTGCCTTTTCCATCGGGTGCGCCGGTATTGGGGGCGCGGATGAATAAAATTTTCCCTTTGGCAGAAGCGAGCATCCGGAAATTACCGGGTGCCGGGGGCAATAATTCCAGGCGCTGCTCCATACCATCAAAATCAATTCCCACGGATTTGGAATCATTTTTTTTAACAGCTGTTGCAGCAGCTGTATCTTTTTTAGGAGCCTCATCTTGCTTCACCAGCACCGTATCATTTTTTGGGGCAAGTATAGAAGGCACTTCTTTTCTCAATGAAATGGCAGCGATCTGGGTGGCGTTGGGATAGATGAAGGTATTGTCGAGATCGCTGTATTCCGGCTTGAAGGATTGATTGGTATAGAGGTATAAATATTTTCCTTCCACATCAAATACCGGGTTATAACAATCATAAAAACCACCGGTTACCTGGTTCAGCTTTTTATTGGTATAATCATAAATAAATACGGCACTGTGCTGGTTCTCCATATCCCGGCTGTAAGTCAGCCAGCGGCTGTCAGACGACCAGTTGGCCGTGAAGCCGGCCAATGCACCATGTGTAAAGCGTAAGGCCCTGTCCACATCCGTGGTTTGACCATTGCTTATATCATATACTTTGATGCGCATAGCCTTGTCGATAAAAGCGATCTTCTTGCTGTCGGGCGACCAGTAAAGACGATAACGATAACCCGGCCCATAATTGGTGAGTTTTTTGGCAGAACCTTCTTTATCAGGTTCCATCAACCATAGTTCATATTCACCGGACTGATCGCTCCAGTAGGCCACATACTTTCCATCGGGCGACCAGGCAGGATAACGTTCAGCCGCACCCGAAGTACGGGTCATATCTTTTACATATCCATTTTCGGCGGGCACGGAAAATACTTCGCCTCTCGCCTGTATCAATACACGATTACCGTCGGGGCTTAAAGAAAGGTCCTGCACCAGCCGGCTCACCGATTCGATCCTGGGTTTAAGAATGGCTTTATCCGTTACCACATTGACTTCAATGGTCTTTTGTTTGTTGGTGGAAATAGTATACAGGTACATTTTCCCGCCGGCTTCAAATACTATATCATCCGGTCCGGCAGAGGGATAATGCACATCAAAATTTTTGAAATGGGTGAGCTGGGTATATGCTTTTGTTTTCAGGTCATATTTCCACAGGTTCATGCGCAGCTCAGAGCCACGGTCCGACATAAAATAAATAGCATTGCCAATCCACATGGGAAACTCACTGCCTGCATCGGTTTCTGCTCCGATCGTGGTGGATTCCTTAGTGGCAAAATTGAAAAGCTGGATATCGGCTTTCCATCCGCCACGGTAGCGTTTCCAGTTACGTCCCACTTGCGAGCGAAACACCACGGCGATCTGTTTGTCATCGGGGGAGTAAGAGCCAAATTCAGCGTAGGCCAATGGCAATTTTTCTGCCGGACCGCCGGTGGCAGGCGCTGTATAAAACTGGTTGAAACGTTCTTTACCGCTTTCACGTCCGGAAGCAAACAATACCCGTTTGCCATCGGAGGTCCAGTCGATCACCCTGTCGGAATATCCATGACCGGTTAAACGAACAGGCACACCTCCATCGGCAGGGATAACATACACATCGTTATTACCATCGTAGTTACCGCTGAAAGCAATGGTTTTTCCGTCGGGAGAAAACTTAGGATAGCTTTCCACGCCGGCCGGCGAACTGAGTTTTATTGCCGTACCGCCTTCTTTGGGCATGATCCAGATATCATTCGCATACGTAAATACGATCTGCGTTTTGGATACATCCGGAAAACGGAACAAGCCAGCATCAATTTGAGCAAAAAGAGGGGCCGATAAAAGGCAAACTGTAAACAGGAAGAGGAATGGTTTTTTCATGACTTCTATGGTTTGAGTGATGGAGATTTTAAATCTAAGGAAAAAAAAGGCACAGGCGCAGGGAAATATATAAACGGAGAAGAAAGTAATATACAGGGCCAATTCTGCCCTTATCTTACCTTTAAGCGGGACAATCTTTTCTGTCAATCATCTTTAAATTTATTGTATGACACCCGAAGTACTCAGGGAGATCCCGTTGTTTGCCACTTTGAACCCGGAAGAGATACAGGACCTGCTCCGGCAACTGAGGGAAGAAAAACACCCGGCCAACACGGTTATATTCTGGATGGACGAGCCGGGGGATAAACTTTATATTATTGAAAAAGGACAGGTTCGGATCAGTCATTCCAATAAGGAAGGGAAAGAGCTGATATTGGCTACATTGGGCGAGAGAACTTTTTTTGGTGAGCTTTCCTTGCTGGATGGTGGCCTGCATACCGCCACAGCCCGCACTAGCTTAGAAACCACTTTGCTCACGATCGACAGCGGGGCTTTTTATAATTTCCTGGATAAACATCCGCAGTTTTCCCGCACACTGCTGGCGGTACTGGTGGACAGGCTTCGTAATAGCACCAAAACGATGCGGCATGACAGTGCGGATGACCAGCCGCCTCCGCAACCTGCCTCTTTCCGGCGATTTGTGGACCGTGCGGCGAGATTTGTTTCGAGCAGCCGTTTTTTAATTGGCGCCGTGATCTTCCTTGTATTATGGATAGTGATACAAACACTGTATTATTACCAGCATCATAAAGCACCCGTGAGAATCGCAGATGACCCGCCTACATTTTTCTTCCTCGGCTTTATTCTTACTTTATCTTCTTTCCTGTTTACGATCATGGTGCTCACCAGCCAGCGCGGATTAGCTGAGCAGGACAGGGTGCAGGCAGAAATTGAATACCAGGTAAACCTGAAGGCACAAGCCGAAGTGATGCGGTTGCAATTGAAAATGGATGAAGTGCTGAAGCTGCTGGAAGAACAAAAAGAAAAGACAAATAAGAAAGACACATCAGTATAAAAAAGATAACAGCTGTCAAAGCCGATCACGTTGTCACTGGGCCTGCACCGATGCATATCGGTGATTGTTTGATGATTGATCCTTTCATAAGTCATTAAGGTAACCCCTTGGCGTATAAAATATTTTTTTAAATTCTTCCCGTAACAAAAAAATCTCTCTTGCACAGTTCCTCATGTGCATAACACAGTTGTTAAAAGACAACTTTTATAAGTTTCTTGTTTTTAGTGCCTTATTACACCATCATTTTCCCCTTTAACAAATCAAAAATCTCTGGCACCGTTTATGGCTATGCTGAATGCGATCCATATTTCTAACTTTTAAAATCAATGATCATGAAAAAATTTACACTATTTATTGCCATTGCTGCTGCCACTGGTTTATTTTTTATATCCTGCAGGCAAAATACAGCTCCGGTAACGGCTGCAGTGAGTTATGGGGATACCGTTGGTTTGGCACAGTTCCAGGCATGGAAAGCAATGAACGAAAGGGTGGACCCCAATGAAGTATTTACCACTTCCGCTCAGGCGCCGGTAAAAAAAGCAGCCACGCAAAAAGTAACGATGAGCTCTTCCTCCACACATGAAGCCAAAGTGGAGAGGAAAAAAGGATGGAGCAAGGCGGCTAAGTATTCGGCCATTGGTGGTGGCTCAGGTATCGTACTGGGAGCCGTGATCAACAAGAAAAACAGGGTGGCTGGCGGAGCGATTGGTGGCGTGGTATTAGGTGGCCTGGGTTATATCATTGGCCGCTCACAAGACAAAAAAGATGGACGATATTGAAAAACCGGACATTGACGGAGAGACTGTCTCAAAAGCCTGATTGATTGTCATATTGAGCCTGTCGAAATATTGACAATC
>CAZSGD010000008.1:0-130492 GCA_964606155.1 uncultured Chitinophaga sp.
ACTTTGAACTGAACTTCAAAGCCACCAACTGGCTGACCTTAACGTACCGTTTGGGTGCCACCATCTCCAACGCAAGTCTGAAAGCAACAGCCGGTGCATTTGAGTATAGCGACTTTGCCAAAGCAAACCATAAAACGATCGCTCAGTCAGGAGACCTGACGGCAGAAGTGATAGATGGTATCACCAATACCAGCCGTATCAACTCTGAGTTTTTCGCCTCTGTACGCAAAAAATTCGGAAGCTTTGATATCAATGCTTTGGTGGGCCAGTCCTTCCGTGAGGATAATTCAAAGAACGTAACTGTGAACAGCGACAACCTGGCTTTCCCCAATCTTTTCAATATCATCGGTCGTAAAGGTGAACCCGGTGCCACAGAACAGAACCTCAGGTCAAGACTGATGCGTATGTTTGGTAAAGTTTCCCTGTCTTACAATGGCTGGGCTTTTGTGGAAGGAACAGCCAGCTATGATATCAACAGCCGGCTGGCTTATTTCTATGACTTCGATTATAATGCTATCAACTTCTTCTACCCGGGTGTGAGCGCTTCTATCTTACTCAGCGAAGCGATCCCTGCTATCAAGAACAGCAAAGTAGTCTCTTACCTGAAGCTGCGTGGCGCTATCTCTAAAACCGGTAACGTGAACCTGGGTATTCAGGCTTTGGAAAACACGTATGGTTTAGGGGGCGGCTTCCCTTATGGAACGCTGGTGGGATATACATCCAACAATGTACTTCGTTTGCCCCGGTACACTCCGGAGTTCGTGAAGAACAATGAGATCGGATTTGAATTAGGATTATTCAAAAATCGTGTGAGCATTGAAGCAACAGCTTACAAGCAGGATAATACCGACCAGATCGTACAGGTTCAGTATTCCGGCGCCACTGGTTTTACCAGCGCATTATTGAATGCTGCCTCTTTTGAAAATAAAGGTATTGAAGCAGATCTTAAATTAACTCCATTGGTTAAACTGGGTAATGTGAACATTGATTTTAAAGTCAACTATACTTACCAGACCAATAAAGTAACCAAGATCATTGAAGGTGTGGACCAGCTGGGTATCGGTAACGGTAACTATGTGATCGTGGGTAAAGCTGCTTATACTTTCCAGTTAACGGACTATGCAAGAGATCCCCAGGGCCGTGTTATTGTAAATGCTCAAACAGGTTTACCAACTGTTGATCCCACGATCAAACCTTTTGGTCATACACAACCTAATCACCTGCTGGGCCTTAACCTGAATGTGAGCTGGAAGAGACTTACCTTCAGTGCCGTGGCTGATTACCGTGGTGGCGCACAAATATTCACGGGTGTGCTGGGCTCTGCCATGGATTTTTCCGGTATCTCCAAGAGAAGTGCACAGAACAGCCGTCAGCCGTTCATTATGCCTAACTCTTCTATCGTTGACCCCAACGATCCAACCAAATACATTGCAAATACAGGCGTGTACATGACCGGTGGTTATAATTTCTGGTCACAGGCCGTAAATACGAACGCGAACACTAATTACCTGGTGAGTGGTGATTTCTGGAAGATCCGTGAAGTGAGCCTTACGTACAGCCTGCCAACTAAATGGTTTGGTTTTACCAAAAATGCCATCAAGGGTGTGGATGTAACGATCAGCGGAAGGAACCTGTTCATGTTCCTGCCCAAAACAAACGAGTGGTATGATCCTGAGTTCTCCAACACTACAGGTAATGCCCAGGGTGTTGCTGGTCTGGACAACCCTCCTTCAACAAGGATTTTCGGAGCAAGCATCAACATTCAGTTATAACCTGCTAAATCAATCAAGATATGAAACTGAAAAAAATAATATATAGTATGTCGCTGGCAGCCATAGTGGTGGCTGCCGGAACTGGATGTAGAAAAAGCCAGTTTAACATCAACCAGAATACGAATAACCCCACGGACAGTACAGTTACTTATGACGTGGTTTTACCGGCTGCTTTACATGCATCAGGAACAATTATTGCCACGCCATGGGGTACCACACAAAACTGGATGGGCTATTGGGCGAGGTCCGGAACGTATGCACCAAACGTGATCGAGGAAACCTACGAGATCACAACAGGTTTTGGTGCAGCCATCTGGAATGCTTGTTATGATAACGCTTACGATTACCAGATCATTATTACAAAAGCAAAACAGGCGGGCGCTTCTTTTTATGAAGGTATTGCACGTATCATGAAAGCGCACAACTTCCAGGTGCTGGTGGACGTATATGGAAACGTGCCTTATAGCCAGGCCCTGAAAGGTGGCGCAAATCCCACACCGGGTTATGATAAGGGCCTTGATATTTATAAGGACCTGCTGCGTCAAATTGATACGGGTATTGCATTGATAAAATCATCAGCGCCTACAGCTGCTAATGCCGACAGGAATATCTGGACCAATGATATCATATTCGGAGATCCTGTTAACGGGGTGATCGGTAATGTGCCTGCCATGAAGACCAAATGGGCAAAATTCGGTAACACATTAAAACTGCGGTTACTGATACATGCTTATGCCGTGGCTGGGATCGATAAGACAGCTGAGTTCGCCAAGATAGTGGCAGAAGGAAGCGGATATCTTGGTGCCGGCGAAAATGCACAGGTGCAGCCGGGCTATAAAACCGATAAGCCTAATCCGTTCTTTACCACTTTTAAGTCCACTACTGCCGGTGCTCAAACAGCAGCCAATGTATTCTTTGCAGCCAATGAATGGGGTATTGATTACTATGGATGGGACAATGACCCGCGCAGAAGCCGTGTTTATGAAGCAGGCGCCAATGGCCTGGTGGGTGTAGCTTATGGGTTACCACCTACCAATGCCAATGCAAGGGCGAATCTTGCTGGTATAGGACCGGGGGTGTATAAAACTGCATCTGCACCGCAATGTATCTTCTCTTCTGCAGAAAGTTTCTTTCTGCAGGCGGAGGCCAGGCAAAGAGGATTCATTACTACAGGGCCTTCTGCCCAGTCATTGATGGAAACCGGTATCGTGGAGAGCATGAGTTATTTAGGAGTGGCTAACCCGGCCAGTGCGGCAGCGGCTTATATAATCGCCAATGCCACTTACCCGGATGTGGACTATAACGGTGTGGCACAAGGTACTGGTGGCCCTGCTGGTGGTTTGTTCACCATCCTTTCTCAAAAGTGGTTTGCGCTCAACGGTATTGCTTCATTGGAAATCTGGACAGATTACCGAAGGGTGCCTTATTCAGAAGTGGCGACAAGGATCCTGTTTAATAACGCAAATGCACCAACAGACCGTTTTGTATATGGCGACGGAGGAGCATTTGATCCGGGTCCGCCAATATCTGTATCTCCACAGAATACCTCTACAAAGATCCCTGTTCGTTACCTGTACCCGCAAACTGAGTACAACTATAATGCGGCTAATGTTGGCGCGGAGGGAACAATTGACAGGTATACCAGGATATTCTGGGACCTGCAATGATTTTATTAATTCATAAACTAAAGCAATGAAAAGAATCATCATACAATCAATTTTCCTGGCCAGTTTTGCCATCGGATTCTCGGGTTGTTTAAAAGACAAAGGATTTGGGGACTATGAATACGGGATCAATGACCCCGACACGCAACCACCCGGTGTGGGATTCCCCAAAGGGTCTAATGCTAAAGTAACCGTAGGATTGGATGCCGGCTCTTCAACCACACAGGTAGTGAATGACCTCGTTTATGTCAACCTGCAATCGGGCAACCCTGCTTCTTCAGATATCCAGATCACCCTGCAGCTGAGCGATGCACTGCGGGTTGCTTACAATACAGCTAACGGGACAAATATCCTGGCCTTAAACCCGGCATTGTTCAACCTCGGTTCGGTGAACCTGGTGATACCTGCCGGACAGCGTAATGTACAGGTGCCTATCAATGTGCTGAACACCACATCACTGGATCCCAACTCCACTTATGCCATTGGCGTTACCATTGCCAGTGTAAGCGGTGGATTGAAGATCGCTGAGAACCTGAAGAATCTGCTGGTGGAGTTTACCATCAAGAACAAATATGATGGTCGTTATAACCTGAAAGGTTATCATAACCGCCCGGGTTTGAGCAATCCGTATAACGAGACTGTACACATGGTTACTTCTGGCCCTAACAGTGTTACCATGTGGTGGCCGGCTTTGGGTGATTATGCACACCCGCTGAATGGTGGGGCTACTTACTATGGAAGCCTTACCACTAATTTCTATTTCAACTTAGCCACGAATGCGCTGACAGCATGGGATTGGTATCCTTATGCCACCACGCTGCCTGTATCCATGGGCCCGGCTACAGATAGCCGTTATGATCCGGCAACCAAGACGATCTATGCGAACTTTTATTACAATAATAACCCCGGCGCCAGGGCTTTCTTTGATACTCTGCGATATTTAGGACCAAGGTAAATGGGGTAAAGATTTTTCATGTTAACGTCTAATTTTTAAAATCATAGACGTACGCAGGTGGTGTTCACTACCTGCTTTTTTTTGCCCGGGCAGGACTGGAAATGAGTATCGGGGATTACAATAGCTATTTTTTACGTTAAAAACCCACAATTTTTGGGATATGCTCCATGCCTTTCAATCCTTTATTTTGAAACTACAATTTTCACTGAATTATTTCAATTGACTGTGAACGCCCACATTGTTTTTCATGCTCACGTCTAATTCTTAAAACCATAGACGCACGCAGGTAGTTTTCACTACCTGCTTTTTTATAAATATGGATTCCTGTAAAGCTGCAGACAGTTGATCTGTGAACAGGGCATTTACTTTACACCCAAAAACAAACATGAAAAAGATTATTCTGGGTACAGTGGTAGTAGCCATATTGGGGGTTGCTGCCTATTTTCTTTTCTTCAAAGAACCTCATTTTGAGGCTACCAATGGCTATCTCGTTAACCTGAACGATAAAGGCGTTATTATCGAAGGATATGACCCGGTGGCTTATTTTACAGATAATAAACCTGTAAAAGGTACTGAACAATTTAATAGCCAGTACGAAGGAGCCACTTATTGGTTTGCATCTGAAGAGCATGCTAACCTGTTTAAGCAGGACCCAAAAAAATATGCACCGCAGTATGGCGCATTTTGCGGGTATGCTGTAAGCATTGGTAAATTAAGACCCGTGGACCCCACCATCTACCAGATTGAAGACGGCCGGCTCATCCTTCAGCATACACAGGAAGCTTATCGCCTCTTTAATAAGGACCTGAAAGGAAACACACAGAAGGCCGATAATAACTGGCCGGGTATTGTAGCAGATCATATAGGTAAACCTGTGCAGTATGATAAACCCGCCTCAGCACCAGTTTCTGCTAATTAATTTCCTTCAAAAGCCTGTTTGTAAGAAGCCCGACAAAAGCCGGGTTTTTTTTATGCCTTTATTGGCTATTGTAATGTAACAGACAGCGGCTGTTATGAAGCTGGTATTTCTTTGTTGTATTAAATTAAACAGCAATGAAACCAAACCTGAAAACCCGCACACCCGAACAACGGAAGAAGGGAAGACATATTGAGACTAAGTTTTTCTCGGCAGTATTTGCCGCTTTATTGTTACTCATCTCGCTGGCCACTACCGTAATGGCCCATGCGCAAACGGGCAGCAAATCATTTAATAACGTAGATGCGAACGGCGTTATCCTGGATGGATACGACCCGGTGGCATTTTTTACCGATAATAAACCTGTGAAAGGTGACCCGGCGTTTCAATTAAGTTATGATAATGCTATTTATTATTTCGCATCACAACAGCACCTGGACCAGTTTAAGGCTGATCCTGAGAAATATAAGCCCCAGTTCGGTGCCTGGTGTGCTTATGCTGTTTCATTAGGCCGTGTGGCCCCGATAGATGTCAATACATTCTCTATTGTGAATGGAAGGCTCTTTGTTCAGCATAATCAACGTGCCGTGAATGGATGGAATAAAGATGTGCCGGGCAACATAGGGAAGGCAGACAGGTATTGGCCTGAAGTATTGAATAAAAAAGGTAAACAGATCACCACCGATGAAGAGAAAGGGTTTCTGAATAACAACGATAATAATGGAGTAATTCTCCAGGGGTATGATGCTGTGGCATATTTCACACAAATGAAAGCGGTAAAAGGGGACGAAAAATACTTTGCCCGCTACAATGGGGCCACTTACTGGTTTAGCTCCGAGGCTAATGCCGCCATGTTCAAAGATCACCCGGACATGTTTGCCCCTCAGTACGGTGCTTTTTGCGGTTATGCCATGAGCCTGAATAAACTCAGACCTATTGATCCCGCCATTTTTCAGATCATTGATGGCAAACTTATTCTGCAACACTCGCTGGATGCATATTCGAAATTTAATAAAGACCTGCAGGGGAATGTAAAAAAAGCAGATGGCAACTGGCCTGGGCAGGTTAGAAAGAATGCAGGTAAGAAAGTACAATATGATCAGCCGGCACAATCTTCAGAATAAAAATTAATAACCATAAACTTATAAAATGAAAACAAATAAAATAGCAGCTATTCTTGCTGTGACAGCTATGATGATAAGCGCTGTTTCCTTAAAAGCACAGGTAGCCACTCAAAAGAATATTACCCTGGATGGAGCCAAGAAAGTGGCGGCAGACGCAGTGGCTTTTGCTAAAGCCAATAATGCACCCGGGGGTTCCATTGCCATTGTGGATAATGGTGGCAATCTCATCTACCTGGAAAGACTGGACAATACATTTGTGGCCTCCGCTGATGTGGCTATTCAGAAAGCAAGAACAGCTGCGCAATTCAAAGCACCCAGTAAAAAACTGGAAGATGCTGTGAATAATGGCCGTAATGCATTAATAACAGTGGGCAGAACTTTTCTGCAAGGGGGTATTCCTATTATATATGATGGACAGGTAATCGGTGCGATCGGTGTAAGCGGCGCTGCCAGTGCGGCACAGGACGAAGAGATCGCTATTGCAGGAAGTAAAACAAAACTGAACTGATATGAGGGCCAGGTTTGGGTGCTTCTTTAGGAGTGGTTATGGACAGTGTGGCCGCAGGAATTACCTGGGGTATTGTAATCGGCTTACTGCTGGGATTAACGCAAACAGGTATTGAAAAAAACAAAATGCTATGAGTAAGATATATAATCTGATAAAAATTTATGTACTGGTTATTGTGGCAGTTGCTGTGGCTGTGGCGGCAGCAGCGCAGGAAACAAGACAGCTGGCTGTAAATAAGCCACAGGCCATTGCAGACCTGAGAACGGCAGAAGGAGCTGCCCTGGTAAAAGCCAAATGGTATGTGCAACCTGCACATATTGTCAATAAAGATTTTTACCTCCCGGGCCCGCAAAAAGGAGGAGGCGATGCGTTGCTTTTGTATCCCACGGGCTCCCCGGTAAAGACCTACCAGCTTCACCCGCAAGCGGGCGATACTGATTTTGAATCAGGCTTTTCCGAAATAAAACCCACTGATCTTGAATCAAGACAGGGAAATGGGCTTTTCTCTTTTGTATGGTATAAAACAGAATTTATTATCCCCGCTGCAATTAGTAAGTTAAACACAACGGGTACTACAGCTGTATTCGAAATTGTGGTGGATGATTACAGTGAAATATGGGTGAATGGAAAACAGGCGACAGGGTTTGGTCAGAGCGGTAACGGATTGGTGAGCGGGTATAACACCCGTAACCGGGTGGTGCTCACGGATAATGCCAAAGAAGGTGATAAGTTCACTATTTATATCCTGGGTATTAATGGGCCCATTGGTCATTTGCCGGAAAATTATATCTGGATCAGGAATGCAGTGATCGATTTTTACAAGGGAGGTTTGCCTGTTAATCCTGAATGGAAAGATATCGGGAAGATCTATACTATTGATGAAAAATTAAATACGATCATAAGACCCGGTACTAAAGTGGAGAAAATTGCGGACGGGTTTTCATTTACAGAGGGACCTGTATGGCACCCGGATGGATATCTTTTATTCAGCGACCCTAATACAAATACTATTTATCGGTACAATCCGGGGAATCACAATGTTACGGTTTATATGAGTCATAGTGGATATACGGGAGCGGATATTGGAGAATATGGACAACCGGGAAGCAACGGACTGGCAATAGATAAGGAGGGAAGATTGATCGTGGCACAGCATGGTAACAGGAGAGTGATACGTCACGAGAAAAAAGGACCTGTTACCGTTTTGTCGGATAACTATAACGGTAAAAGACTCAACAGTCCCAATGACGTGGTGTTGAAAAGCGACGGCAGCATCTATTTCACCGATCCGCCCTATGGATTGGCGGAGTATTATAATGACCCGCGGAAAGAAACACCGCAGCAGGGCGTATACAGGATAAAAAATGGGCAAACTACTTTATTAACCACCGACCTGGGTGGCCCGAATGGAATTGCATTCTCTCCCGATGAGAAATACCTCTATGTTTCCAATTGGGATATAAGGGATATTCACCACACAAAAACTTTGTGGCGTTATGAAGTACAAACGGATGGTACTATAAAAAACGGAAAAATATTCTTCGACTGGAATCTTACGGAAGATGACGAGGCACTGGATGGAATAAAAGTGGATAAGCAGGGAAATTTATATGTATCTGCTCCGGGTGGCTTGTGGATATTAAGCGGCGATGGAAAATTATTGGGAAAAATTGTTACCCCGGAGCGCCCTGCAAATATGGCCTGGGGCGACGATGGAAAGACATTATATATGACAGCACATACCAGTTTGTATAAAATGAGAGTAGAAACAGGCGGTAAATTAAGCTGGGAATAGTCGATGACGAGGTCCCTGGGGTAAACCCGGGGATCATTTATTAATATCTAAAATCGAAATATGAAAACAGCCATCGTGACCGGTGCTTCGGGCAACCTCGGACAAGCAGTGGTAAAAAAATTCATCCATGAAGGATATAAAGTGATCGGGACCGTGGTGCCGGGTGATGCCACGGATTTTGGTTATTCTCCTGAACAATTTGAGAAGAGGACAGTGGACCTGACGGATGAAGACGAATCAGTGAAGTTTACAGAATCAGTTATTACCGCCAATGGTAATATTGAAGCGGTGGTATTGACTGTGGGGGGCTTTGCCATGGGAAAGATCGAAGAAACCCCTACCCGCGATATCACAAAACAATACCAGCTGAATTTTGAAACAGCCTATAATATTGCACGCCCTTCTTTTGTACAAATGATGCGGCAGAACAGCGGGAGGATATTTATCATAGGATCAAGGCCCGGGCTGCAGGCATGGCATGGCCAGGGCATGGTGGCTTATGGGCTGGCCAAATCATTATTGGTACGCCTGGCCGAGATCATGAATATAGAAGCGAAAGGACATAATGTGGTGACCAGCGTGGTGGTGCCCAGCACTATTGACACGCCACAGAACAGGAAGGCCATTCCCGGGGCCGATTTCAATGATTGGGTAAAACCGGAAGATATTGCCAATACGATCTATTATCATTGTACAGAGGAAGCAAGACCCCTGCGGGAAACAGTGATAAAAGTGTATAATAATGCCTGATGAAGATATCCATAAAAGAACTGGCTGACCGGGTGGTGGAAAACTACCAGCAACAGTTGTCTTCCTCCGCGTTTACCGTTGGCATCAGTGGTATTGATGCATCTGGTAAGGGATATATTACAAAATTACTGCAGGAGGAGCTGGAACAAAGAGGGTATAAGGTGGCGAATATTAATATAGATCCCTGGCAAAACCCGATACCAGTAAGACTGCAACAAGGGAATGCCGCTGCAAATTTTTATAAAAATGTATTTCGCTGGGATGATGTGTTCAATGAATTGCTGAAACCATTAAAGCAGGAGAGGAGTATTTTTCTGAAAACACAATTAATCCGTACCGATGCGGATATTTATTATACACATATTTACCGGTATGAGGGTATTGATATTCTGCTGATCGAAGCCATTTTATTATTCCAGGATAGGTTTTTGCCTTTTTACGATTATAAAATATGGATCGATTGTTCATTTGAAACAGGAATGAGAAGGGCGTTGGCCAGGAATGTGGAGAAGCTGGAACAGAAAAGACTGGAGGATGATTACAATGTCTACTATTATGCAGCGCAACGCCTCCATTTTGAAAAAGACAACCCGGTCAGCCATGCCGATCTCATTATTGATCATGATTCGGATCTTTATTAATACGATGCAGTATCTCCTTTTTATATAGCTTCTCATTTGCCTGGAAACCAGGTGCAACAACTACGGGGTACATCAACAAGAGCAAATTTCAGTATATATTACCTTTTCCGGTTGGTGCCTCTTATTACCTGTTGCAGGCAGAGTGTATGCAGCACAGGTTTACGGGGATAAACAACACTGATTATCCGGATCAGCGTACCGGTATATCCTTAAAACTTCCTTTCACTGTAACCCTGTAACGTCCGTAAGGATCGTTTGACAGCGTATTGAATTCAAGTTCATCAATGTTCCCGCTGATCTTTTGTAAATTACTATCATAGGTAAACGAAACTTTGCCCCGGTAAGGCAGGGATAACACTTCAGTACCGTTTATAGCCACATCATTTCGCAAGGTGACCCTGAGGAGAGGCTGGCTTTGTGGAAAGGGATAAGTACCCGGGATAGCTGCCGCCTGGGTTTTATTTTCAAACAGGAAACTAATTCCAAATAAAGAACCGCCCATTGTTGCAAGGTTAACCAAAAATTTTTCACCGGTACCATCGTTGATCAGTTCTGCGGAGGAATTTTTTTCAATTTTCCCGGTTTTATCAATTCTTGTCTCTTCCGAACCATTATTATAGAAGCTGGTGAGAGATAATTTTACGGAGGGGCTTCCGGGAATATGCTCTTTTTTGCAGCCGGCGAATACAAGGATGCCCAGTAGAAAAAGAGATACTATTTTTTTCATGGCTTTTATGCAAAGTTGATAGCAGGCAGGAGGATAATTTGTCGGCCTGTTGACAAATACCCGTTCAGAAAAGTTAAATACTCATTTTGTAATATAGTTTACAGTCAGGACCCGATGGCCGTATTAGATTTGATCATTACAAATCATACTATGCACACGAAGTCATTAAAAGGGAAGAAGATAATGATCACGGCAGGCCCTACAAGGGAAGCCATCGACCCGGTACGGTATATCAGCAATCATTCTTCAGGCAAGATGGGCTATGCCATTGCGGAAGAATGCCTGAAGCGTGGGGCGGAAGTGTACCTGGTGTCGGGCCCCGTTTGCCTGGAATTAAAGCACCCTGCCCTGAAATTGGTTAAAGTGAATTCAGCTTCAGAAATGTATATGGCCTGTTGCCGGTACTTTGAGATCGTGGATACGGTGATTTTCGCAGCGGCGGTTGCTGATTACCGCCCGGCAAGAGTGGCGGAACAAAAGATAAAAAAGGATGATTCCGCTTTTACTATTCAATTGGTGAAAAACGTGGATATAGCTTATGAGTTTGGCCGGGTAAAAAGAAATGATCAATTATCCATTGGCTTTGCTTTGGAAACCAACGACGAACTTTCCCATGCTGTTGGAAAACTGAGGAAGAAGAATTTTGATCTGGTAGTGCTGAATTCCATGAACGACAGTGGCGCCACTTTTGGATTTGACACGAATAAGATAACAGTAGTCAGAAGCGATTTCTCCACCACATCTTACTCTTTGAAAAATAAAAAAGAGGTGGCGGAGGATATCATACATGAAATGACCACTGCTATGATATGGAAGGAGATCCGCGCCATTGACACCGAACTGATGGAATACGAAACCATGTACAGATGACCTGTTCTTGATCAAAAGCAATTATTGGCCCTCATTATAATCACACTGTAAATTAGTTGACAGTCCGGCACTTTCCGCTTTAGTAGATTTGCTTCCACGCCACACCCCCGAGCATGGAGATCGTGTTTGCAGGAGCAGACAGGAATTATTTTTTATGGTTCTGCTAAAAGTAGCTATATGCCCGTTGACGGTAAATATTTAAAACAACATGGAGTGTTTTCAGGATTGAATGATGACCAGGCAGATGCAGTCAAGGCCAATGCCCGTTTACATATTCTTCCCCGGGGAAAAAGAATGGTGATCAGTAGTGTGGCCTCCAATCGTATTTATTTCCTGGTCGGTGGCAAAATGAAGATTGCAGACAGCCCGGTGGACAATAACCTGCAGGTGATGGATGTACTTTATCCCGGCGAGATGTTTGGAAATGTTTCCCTCAATGGTCATTATACCGAAGAATACGCAGAAGCGCTTGTTCATAACACACTGGTTTATTGTTTTTCAGTAGAAGATTTCAAAGGTTTGCTGAATTCACATCACCGGCTTGCCTTGAATTATGCCCATCATATCAGTAAGAAATTACATTTGCTGAGAGAGCGGTATGCGGTTTGGACAAGACATGATACAAAAACACGGCTGATCTATTTGCTGCATAAATGGTCTTTATCAGAAGGAAAAGACCAGGGAGAACTGATATTACTGGATAATTATCTTTCATTAACAGATATAGCAGGTATTCTTTCAGTGTCCAGGCAATTCCTGCACCAGTTGGTCAAAGAAATGAAAGGTTCGGGGTTGTTGAAATACAGCAGGCGGCAAATTGAACTGAGAAAATCGGTCATGCAGGATACGTTAACAGCGCTGTTGAACTGAACGGTTGTTTTTTAGTCAACTACTTGACGAAGCCATTTAATTTCCCGGATCATCACTTTGAACTCCACCGTACAACTTCTATACTTGTTCTCGTAAATGATGACGGGCATTACAGGTCACTTCATCTCTTTACGGAACCTTCTCCTTGTCAATTCCGCATGTGCCGGTAACAGCGCATAGCTGTGAAGCCACCTATCCACTGTCCTTTATTATAAATCCATAACTATGAAAAATGTATCTTTTCTCTTTTCGTGTATCTGTACCTGTTATATTGCCTGTTGCCAGATACCTTCGTCGGGCAATGTGCTTTGGTTACGGTCCGACCAGGGCGTATATAATGATAACGGTGTAACTAACGCGGTTATTGGCAACACGGTTCAGTTCTGGGCCGACCAGAGCGGTAGTGGCCATCATTTTACACAAGCGTCAGCCGCTCAGCGTCCGGAGTTCCAGGTACAGACAAATCTATTGTGTTCACGGCCCGTGATCAGGTTTGATCCGGGCCGGAGCACTGTTCTCACCAGCAGCAGCTTACTGCTGTCAGGCGCTAAAAGTATTTTTATCGTTTTTCAGCTGCCGCCGATGTCAGGCGCCGCCAATGATCTTATCTCCATCAAGGGTAACAGCGACGAATTCACAGAGATCGTTGCCACTGATTTTGCAGGATATACTCCTGTTACATTTATCGCAGATCTTGCTTCCACACCCGGCGGCGGGTTCTTTCAACCATCTGCCGGGGTTAATACCAGTTTTTCTGCCGCTGGCAATTTATTATCGCTGATATATGACGGTGGTACCAACACTGCCATATCCAGTTATGATGCATATTATGATGCAGCTATGCCTCCGGTGGTAAGCTCGGGGTTACTGGGAAGATATAATAACGATATCAGCTCGATCGGCGCCAGGGCCCCGTTTCAAAACATTAATTACCTCAGGGGAGATATGGCTGAGGTGATAGTTTATAATCGGGTGCTCTCAACACCGGAGAAAGACCAGGTGGAGAATTATCTTATTTCTAAGTATGGTTTCTTTGGTACCTGCGTGGTGCTGCCCCTGACCTTATTTGACTTTACAGCTTTGCAGGCCGGCAATACTGTTCAGCTGGATTGGAAAGTGGCGGATGAAGAAGGGATAAAGGAGTATATACCTGAGCACAGCAAAGATGGAGTACACTGGGACTCTCTTACGGCGCTTCCATCTAAAAAGGAACACCAGGGCATCAATCAATACCATTATATACATACCAGGCCTGCAACGGGAGTTAATTATTATCGTTTCAGGATGAAGAATATAGATGGACGCGATAAATATGGCCCTGTGCGTAAAGTGACCATGCCAGCACAGTCAACAACGGTTATCCGGGTATTTCCCAGTCCAACGACAGGGTTTGTACAGATCAGGTCACTGGAAAGGGAAGAATGGATGTATGTAACGGTAATGAACAGCGAGGGTAAAAAACTCATGGGAAAAAAAATGATGGGCCAGGGCCAATTGGATATCTCTGGTTTCCCACAGGGGATTTATTTTATCCAGGTAATTGGCAAAACGATCCACAGGACAGAGAAAATAATCAAACAATAATCCGAAACCTATAAATACCTTTTATGAAAGCCACTATCTCTTCTTTTTATTACATGACCCTGTTTTTTTCTGTTTTTATTTTATGTCAGGCACAAACGCTGGCTATGCCACCCGGTACTGACCGCTTTTTTACAGGACAGGTCGGAACGATCTATAGTAAGAACAGCTGGACGCAAACATCCGACTTCATCACTAATGGTAACACTTCAGCAACATTGAGCGGGAACTATGTGAATATTACCAGCGCCACACAGGACGACTGGAACAATATTGTGTATATCACCAATAACCGTACAAAGCTGGAGAAATGGAATTTCAAATTACGTTTCAGGATCGTGGCCTGGGCCGGTAATTCTTATGGCATCGGGTTTGGATTAAAATCCGCCAATCCCAACGTTCAAAACGATGTGATGGGATTCATTCAAACCACCACCAGCGGTGCAGGCGGATTATATATTCTTAAATCCGGCCGTACTATAATGAGTACAGGCCCGACGCTCGGCGTAAGTTTGAATGATGAGATTGACCTGGAAGGCCGGTTTTATGATAGCGTTTTTCAATTCACGGCACATAATATTACTTCAGGATCCACAGCGAGTATGAGTTTTACCTATGCTTCCAATGGCAGTACCCATGTGGTGCCAAATACTGGAAGGTTTGCCCTCATGGAGCTGGGGGGCACTCATCAGGTGCAGCAGATCGAGATCAGCAGCGAAGAAATAACCGGGGCTAATATTGTTGCTATCGGTGATAGTAAAACGATCGGGTATTTCAGTAACACTTTTGCGGGCAGGTATGCTGCTCAATTACGGAATAATTATGGACAGGTGGTGATCAGCGCCGGGGGGGCCGACCGGGTTACGCATGTTCTTGACCGTAAAGACGAGGTATTACAGCTGGCTGGCTCCAAATATTTGTTGAGTATCGGAAGCAATGATCTTCGGTTTGGTGCAACATTGATGGAATTACAAACCAACTACGATTCCCTGGTCCGGACACTGCAGGCAACCGGGGCACAGGTGTATCATATTGTATTACCTGAGGACCCTACCAAACCTTTGGGCGTAAACTTGCTCGCATTCAGGAATTGGGTTGCCGCCACCTACCCGGCATATTATATTAATGTATGGGATAGTGTTTCCACCAACGATGTATTAAAAGGAATTTATGATACCGGGGATGGGGTGCACCTGAACCAGCTGGCCAATAATAAAATATACCAGGCCATTGTGGCCAGTAATAAATTGGGAGGTGGGGCCACCCTACCTGTAAAACTGTTGCAGTTTACAGCCAGGTCGTTAAATAATGGAGCGGTGCTGGTGAATTGGAAAGTCGAATCCGCCGCACAGGCTGAAGAATATACTTTACTCAGGAGCCTTGATGGCCAGTACTTCGAAGAAATCAATAAGCAATTGGCCGGCAGTATGAATGATTATCGTTTTGAAGATGATGCAGTTCACACCGGGGTATATTATTACCAGCTAAAAATGAAGGAGGCAGACGGGAAATACAGTTATAGTAAGGTAGTAATGATCACGAATAAACAGGCACATCGTCCGGAACTGACCTTGCATTACTCCAATGGGTACCATCATTTCTTTGGCATAAAAACACTGGAAACGGCCTTGATCAATTGGCAGCTTATCGATGCGGCCGGGAGAAGGCATGCGCATGGAAGCAGGGTGTTTGGTTCGGGTATTCATCATTTGGAAGTGGATATGAGTAAATTTTACCCTGGTGTTTATTACCTGCAATTAAATGCAGGCGATCATATACAAACGGTTTGTTCATTTGTGCGCTGATATTTTCTGAAAAATCAAACAGCATGAGTATTGTAAGACAAATGCATGGACAGCTGGCCCCCGTACTTTCCATCGTGCGTAAAAGGTATTTCATCAACGAGTGCTTTTTGATGAACCTGGGGTTTAAAAGGAATGAGACATTATCCTGCGGCTATGAATGGGTTTACCGGTATGAAAGCACGATTACACCGGGCAACGGACTGGAATTACTGTTCCTGCAGGAATATGGGATCGTAACTATCAAGGAATTTTGGGCAGGGGAGGGAACAGAGTGTTGTTCGGCTCATTCGCTCATCGGGGAGTTCAGGATCAATGCAGATGAAGACCTGGAATTTATTTTCACCAAAAATGTACGGTTAAATTTTATTTTCCATGTTGCTAACCGCAGGGTGTAATTATTTGACAGGTTTACCGCAGGAGATATCGCCGGATTTGAACCAGCTGAGCCCGCCGGTGCGATGGATGCTTTGCTTGTCCACATACAATACTGTCCAGTCGTCATATCGTACAGCCCTTGCCGTTAGTGTCACCGGTTCGGCCACGTTATCCTGTATATACTTGTTGAGGGATTCACCATTTTGGTCAAGCAGGAGAAAATAATCCAGCTCACCGTTCTCATTTTTAGTGCAGAAGACAGGGTTGATGCCCCCGGCTATACAACGAATGGCACAATCACGGTGAGGTTTACCATGCCCTGGCTTCATCACACCGAAATAACATTTGGGATCGAGTATTTCACCGGTTAGCTGTACCGTACCCCATTCCGTAATTCGGGGTTTCCAGGCAACAGTATCCGTAATTGATTCGGTCTTTACCAGGGGGTCCTCATGTTCATCGATCTGCAATAATGCTTTTCCGTCGCTATAGATCAGGCTGCCTCTCAGTGTGACCAGCTTTCCATCGAGACGGACATTGTTTTTTTTCTCTAATGAAGCGATCACGCCACCGGCTCCGTGTTTGCCATAGCCTACAAGCGGGAGGGTGATAAATGAAGAGTGGCCGAATGCATCCGTACCGGTTATGACCCTGACAGAGGGAACGGGTTGTTGCCGGAACACCCCTTTGATCTCAGTTAGCTTCCCGAATTCGAAACTGGAAGTGGAGAATTTCTTTTGCAACAGCCCCAACAATACCGAAATGACTATTACGGATACAGCTATGCATACAACGACTTTACGGATATGTTTTGCAAATCCATCGGGTGCTTTGGGTTGCCAGCCTATATAAAATTCTGAATGGTTCATATCAGGTATCAATCATTTATGGTTACTCCCGGTCTTTCAGTTCCTTCGGGAAATGGAACAGGGTTCAGCCAAATACTGTTATCGATCAGTTGAATATCATAGGTGCTTACTTTTTCTTTGAAGGGGGGCGGAGATTGTCCATTGTGCGGCAGGTATTGATAACCATGCCAGGGGCAGGTGATACACCCGTCCAGTATTTTGCCTTCACCCAGGGGGCCACCCTGGTGCTTACACACATTATGGATGGCATATATCTTCTTATCATGTTTATAAACAGCGATCCTTTCTTTATCAATACAGAAAATTTTGGCCCGGCTGTTCTCTATATCAGCCACTTTACATACCATCACAAATCCTTTCTGTTGTAAGTGGAAACCTGCCCGGTCAATTTTTTTCTCTTTAAAAGCTGCAGCCAGGTGCAGTGAAACCAGGGTTATGGACCCTGCCAGTATCAGTATCACCAGGAAAGGATTTTTTTCATATTGGATGACACCCAGCATAACATGCATCACCACCAGCAGGTAAGCCAGGTAAACAAACATGTGTAGTGTCTTCCAGATCCGTGGCGAGAGATTATGCAGCCAGAAATCATGACTGGTGACGGCCATGAGAAAGAGAATGACCAGGGCAACAAAGCCCAGCGCCTGGAATGGGAAAGCCGAAAAAGAACCATAGTTGGTATTGGAAGTGAACAGTGATACAACCGGGTTGTTATTGCTCAGGGCATGGAATTGGATGATGCTGAAAACACCATGTATAGCCGAAAAGCAGAACATGGTTACACCCAGGTGACGACGATTGTATAATAAAGGAAGAAATTTCCTGTTCAGCCTGCACAATGGCCCGATAGCTAAAATAACATGCAGCAACAGAATGGCGAGGGTGGAAGTGCTCCGGATCAACAAGGTCTCAAAAGTTGCTTCGCTATTAAAGACCAGGGTAAGAGATATGAACAGCAGGAGATAGCTGAAGCAAAACCCTGCGATCAGCCAGTCATATATTTTTTTTTGCCTGTTCCAGCCAACAGCTGTATAAGATGCGCTCATATTCCATGTCCGCCGGGGCGGAAAATTTTATAAATGAATAGTATCAATGATTTTTTCATGAATGAAATCGTACAGCAGGAAAACCATGGGTTGATGGCCTGTGGAATCCTGCGGCAGCGGAAAAATATAATCACCTCTTGCTTCTATCCGGCCCACCACTACTGCCTTTGAAGGATCAAATTCTCCTGTTAATAGCCCGGGTGAAATACGATAGATAACAGCTGAAGGTGTTTTCAAAGGCGCTTTGTTTTTCCATTCCAGTTGCCAGTTCTTTTTTTTGGTTTCCGTCCGGATATGGAGGGTGTAACCAGGTTTATCTGCCGTATGGATAATTTCGGGTAAGGGTGGCTGTGATTCCCTTCCGGTGAATTTCACAGCAGCCTGGTTCGGGATGGCCAGCCAGGCGAAAATGATCCCGGTGGGTAACAGGAAAGCCCAGGCAAGCCAGGTCTGCCGGTGTCTATTTCGTAAGGATTTAATCATGGCCCTGTTTTTTAATGAGCATCCATTTTTTCAGCAGCAAAGGCCAGAAAATAATAGTGCCCGGAATGATGATCAGCCGGAAACCCCATCCTGACCCCTGTGCCCCTTCATCGATCTTTACCACTCCTTTTATGACAAAGGGAACTGCGAATACAAGACCTGCAATAAGATAAACGGTAATTGTGATCAGTATGATAGTTATTACATCCATCAGGTTAATTTTCAATTATTAAAAGACTGTTGAAACCATGAAAACCATCAGGCTCACGGAAAGGGTTGTCGAAATCCTCCAGCCAGTATTTTTCGTCGACAAAGAATTTATACTGGTACTTCCCGGAGGGGAGCATGGGTATTTGTATTTTCCATAGACCTTTTTCACCGGGCTCCAGCAATAGCACATCTTCTGTCCACCGGTTAAAGCTGCCGGCCAGTGAAACCTGGTAGGCGCATTCATGCTGTACAAAAAATTCAATGACCTGTTGCCCTTTGTTGATATAAGGAGATGGATAGGGTTTTAAAAATGTTTGTTTACGTAAAGTTTTCAATAATGCCTTCCGGGGCTGAATGATACCAAAACCCTGCCGCTCGGCAGGATGATCTGTGATTCTTTTTGCGGTGCTGAATAATATCTCTCTTACCTGCGGCGGTGAAAGTTGAGGATCAGCCTCCAGCATTTGTGCGATCACAGCGCTGACGATGGGCGCCGCGAAAGAGGTTCCATCCACATGCATGTAATGTGATGAAATGTATTTGCCTGACTGTATGCGATGAAGGGTTGCTTCATCGGGAGGATTTATTTTATGCAGGGCTTCCGCTTCTTCTTGCTCTGCTGTACCGGGTAATATGGGAGCGGCGATCCAGATGGCCGGGGCAATCAATTCCGGTTTCATCCATCCATCCACTGTTTGGCCATAGGAAGAGTGGTACAATTGGAGCGGTGTCGTTATATCGTTTTGATCATCCAGTCCACCCACACTGATCACCCGTGGAGAATTGGCAGGGGGTTTTATACTTCCATTCGGATCATTACCTGCTGCTGCCACGATAATTATACCTTTATCTGTTAGTTCTTCTGCCAGCCTGTCTATTTCACTTTGCTGGTAAGAAATGGGTTCGTCATCACCCAGGCTCATATTGACGATACGGATATCATATTTTTTATAGTTCTTCAATACCCACTCCAGTGCTTTAACAATATTTTCCGTAGTGATACGGCCCGCATCGTTTTGCACTTTTAACAATACTAATGAAGCATTACTGGCAATGCCTTTATAAAGGCCATGGCTCAGGTAACCATCTCCTGCACAAACAACAGAAGTCATGGTGCCATGCCAGCTTTCCGGATGTGGTGCGGTAAAATATTTTTCCGGGCGCTTTTCCCGGGTGATATCCACCACTTTTTGAATACGGTTATTACAGGTTGTTAGATCCGGGTGAAGAAAAAAGCCGCTGTCAATAAAACAAATGGTTATTCCCCTGCCGGTATAGCGGGAATCAGCATCGAGGCGTAAACCGGAGGGCAGGATGATGTAGTCGTCAGCACTTTTTACAGGGAAATAGGGGCCAATTTCCGGCAATACCCGTTGCTCCATTACGATAGTAGTATGATAATAGTCAAAACAGCGGCTGCAGGCGCCATCATGCTCTGCCCAGCCCGGGTTATGTTCTTTGATCCGTTCAATTACCTGTTTCTCGTTATCGTAATGAAAACGATACAGTAATTTTTCAACCGGGTCATTGCAGAGGGGGCATATGATAGCTGGGGTATTACTCATTCCTGTCACAAAGCAACGGCAGGGCCGGGTAAAAGCCTGTCGGGTAGTTGACGGATGCAGGAGATTCATCGCCTATCTGTATAAAAAATGAACGGGTGTAAGAGTACACCCGTTCTCAAGCCATAACCTTAATGGGAAATTATAATTGTTCCGCTATTTCCGCCACAGATGCCCTTTTAGTATAGTTGTTATCAAAGTGACGGAAAACGATCTTCCTGTCTTTATTAATGATATATACTGCCGGAACAGGCAGATTGGCCCCGTTGGCATCGCCATTCACTTCATTAAAATCAATGCCATAACCCTTATATTTTTCCACCGTTCCGGGATCAACTGTAAATACCACTGCATAACTCTTCATGATCTTTAAATTTTCGTCAGACAAAATAGGGAAGGTCACTTTTGTCTTTGCCAGTGTTTTAGACACGCTTTCCGGTTTTTCGGGCGAAACAGCGATAATGCTGGCCCCTTTCCCGGTTATGAGTGACAGTGAGTCCTCGATCTTTTTCAATTGCCTGTTACAATATGGGCACCAATGCCCCCTGTAAAAGACGAGCACCACAGGGCCGGTTTTCAGTTTTTCTTCCAGGTTAACAACTTTGCCATTTTGGTCAGTGGCTGTAAAAAGAGGGGCCACATCATTTACCTGTAACCCTTTCGGACCATCCTGGCCAAAACCCATCGCAGCGATCAACATAATAGATACGGATAGCAATATTCTTTTCATGATAATTATTTTGATAAAAATATTTTCCTGCCATTCAGCAACATGTCCTTTAGCTGACAAACAAGGAATTAAAAACTGAACTGGTATTCCAGGGTGGCTACAAACTTCCGGGTGAGGCCATCGGGTCGCTGATCCCGCACAATAAAAGGTGTGCCCAATGACAGCTCAAAGCCGCTGCCATCTTTCAGCCTGTAATCAAGGAATACATTGCCGTTCAGGGTAAGACCGGTGGAATTATAAACGGGCCTTCTCATTTTATTATCATCCACATAAGTGTCGTTGGCAACATGATAAATGCCCAGCAGGCTGGGCCTTATAGAGAACCGCTGTCCCGTTTTAAAACTATAGGAAACACGGCCCACAATATCAGGCTTCCTGGAAAATTCATTCGTAGGCCAGTATTGTAAGGTCAAAGGCTCTGACGGATAGTCGCCGGGCAGGAACCTGTTGTCATTGACAGCCTTTAAGGGAATCTGGCCAGCCAGGGTGGCCCCAAAAGATTTTCGGTTGTAGTTCACCGCCAGCACCAGGTCGGTGGTGCCGAGGCTTGTTTGATAAGGCATGGGTAATTGGATACCTCTTTTAGAAATATCCGCGCCATCGAGAGGAAGTTTTAATCCCACTACAAATGATTTTTGCCATTTCCTTTTTACATCAATAGCATGATTTACGGACAGAAATATATCACCGGGACCATTGGTTTTTGCAAGCTCCCCTGAAATGGCAGAGTAACTGATTCTGCCGGTTAATGAAGTCCGCTGGCTCAAACTACGGGTGTATTCTGCATACCAGGTGTAATTATTAGTGGATCTTTCTCCTTTTCCATAACCAAAACCAAGAGACAGATCATTCTTGTCTTTTTTACCCGGATTATGTGCTTCCGCATTATTCTTAATAGAGTGGATACTGCAAACACCAGCATCGCTGCAGCCCTGGCCCCACGATGGAGTTGTTAATAACGTACCTAAAGCACACCAACCGAACGTGTAGATTGCTATTTTCATATCTTTTGATTATATACGATTTTGTTTAATTACAGATTTCTTTATTCTTTATATATTCTTTGATAAGCAGGGCGTGTCCGTCGGGGTCCCTTACGATAAAAGACTTCGTGATCATTCCCTGCCGGCATTGCTGCACCAGTTCTTTCGAGATAAAAACAGCCTGCCGGGATTGCAATTCGGCAAACAATTTTTTTGCATCTTCCACAACCAGGGTGGTTTGCCAATGCCAAATATCATCAGCACGGGAATCCTTGGGGTAAGGTTTACCCGGTCCGGGATATAAATATTGCAGAAACTCAATACCCGGGCCTGCTGCCGCACGATAACCTGTTATGTGCAGCGAAGCGCCTTCCACATTATTCAGGTGTTCCTGCTCTGTGCCTTTATTCCAGCTATCGCCTTTTCTTTCTATTCCCAGCAGGTCAGTATAAAAACGATGACTTTCTTCGGTGCTGCTGATGCCAATGGCTGTATGGTCTATACCAAGAAAGATCCGGCCATTGTTTTTCTGCCATTTATCCAGCCCTTTTCCTTTCGGAAAAAAAATCAGCTCCAGGTTATGATCGTCCGGGTCATGAAAATAAAATGCTTTGATCCCTTCTGCAGCAGGTATTGATTTGGGAAGTGTTTGCGGAGCAGTGGACACATGTTCCACATTATATTTTTTTACCTGTTGATAAGCTTTGTCCATATCACTCACCACAATGGCAATATGCTGAAAGAAGAGATCATTGCTCTGTGCATCCTCGGGTATGCTACGCCCGCCTGTGGTGATATAATCGGTCAACTCAATAAATTCATCGCCCAGTTGAAGTTTGGCCACCCGCATGTGAAGGCCAAACACACCTTCCAGTTTTTCAAAATCAGCTCCCTTATAACTGTTGTCACTCACTTTTTTAAATCCTAATACTTCTGTATAGAATTTCAGTGACCGGTCCATATCTTTCACGGTAATACCCATGGATTCCACTTTTATAATCTGAGAAAATGAATTGGCGGACAAGCAGAATGCTATACAAACCGGTATGATATAGAGGAGTGCTTTTTTCATAAAACAAATTCTAAAGGGGTTATCGTTTTTTTACGTGGACCCGTTGCTTTTATTTCTGGAGGGTGCGCAGCTTTCACATTTCTTTGCCAACGGAGATAAACCTGTGCGGCTGATAACATTCCCGCAAAAGGTGCTATTAAATACACTGGAAATGCGGTCCAGGTGCCTGAAGGAAAAGCGCTGGCAAAGGACCGGGCAGGGTTCATGCCAAAACCCGAAATGGGGCCTGCCATAATAACCCAGGCACAAACCAGGCAGGCCGAAAATAACCGTGTATATTTTTTCAGGGTATTGCTGGAAGAGGAAAACAGGACCACGCACATGGTGATAAATGCAATAATAAACTCAGTAAGCAGGGCTCCCCAGGGACCGTATTTGCCCGGCACAGTGGCGGCTGAATGAACAGGAGCTTCTGTAAGCGCAGGCCCCATCTGCCATTGCATGATGAATACAGTGATAGTACCTCCTGCCAATTGAAATAAAATAAAGAACAATGCATCATAACGGCACATTCTGCCCAGCCGTAAAAATGTTAGTGTAACAGCAGGGTTTATTTGCGACCCACTGGGAGCAGTCAGGGGAGAATAGAATATAAATAAAGCAGTGATTCCCATTAAAAGACCCATGATGAGATTACGGGTCATTTCGTGGGGAATTAACTGATACCAGTTGCCAGAAGGCGCAAAAAGAAGAACACTGAAGAAACAAGCTGATACCATGAATATCCCAAGGCCCAGTGCTTCCTGCAGGTAGTGCTTCCAGTTCTTTTGGAAAGCAGCCTTCATTTGCCGGAAGCCTGTGGAACCCGTGAATACCTGTATGGGCATCGCTCTCATCGTACAAAGAGAACCATTCGGGCTGTAAAGCTGTGTCGCTTAGCAGACTAAGCACGGTGAAATCAGGGACCGGGGCAATTTGTCCATGTATTTGTATTTTTTGTCCATTAGCTGACAAATAACTTCTTAATATCTTGCCATTTTATTATACAGTCATGCTGGAAGAGAATTTATCAAACATCCTGGTGAACCGGGAAACCCGCGAAGTGGCAGTGAAACTGGCCCCTGTGAACGCTATTACAGATTATTCCTCCCTGCAAAGGCTCAATACCTATTCAGTCATCTGGCTATATAACGGGGATGGGCAGTTGAAATCGGAAATACAGGAGTATGCCATTAGGGGAAACCAGATGTTCTTCTTTACACCCTACCAGCCTTTTTGCTTTACTCATTCCGGGGCCGTCAGCGGCATTGCGCTGCATTTTCATCCCGACTTTTTTTGTATCGAAAAACATAAATCGGAAGTATCCTGCAACGGTGTGCTGTTTAATAATATTTATGAACCTCCCTTTATTGACATATCTGAAAAGGATGCAGCAGTATTCCGTGACCTGTTAAGCAAATTCAGTCAGGAAATGAATAATGATGAGATTGCCCAGTATGATGTGCTCGTATCTTATCTTAAGATATTCCTGATCCATGCATCAAGGATCAAGATCGATCAGACTCCGCAAGCAGCCGGTGATAATACAGCGAAGGATGAGCCTTTTGTTTTACAAAAATTAAAAGAGCTGATCGAAAAAAATTACCGGGTAAAACATGCACCATCAGATTTTGCGGCATTACTTTATATTACTCCCAAGGCATTGGGAAAGCTGACAAAGACGCATTTCAATAAAACACCCAGTGAGCTGATTCACGAACGAATAATTGTGGAAGCTAAACGGGAGCTATACCTCACCAATAAAACGATAAAAGAGATCGCCGCAGCTCTTGGCTTTGATGATGAATTTTATTTCAGCCGTTTTTTCAAAAAAAGCACAGCTATTTCTCCTCAGGTATACCGTAAGAAAGTTGGATTTGGACGGGGAGGAAATTTATCCATGAACTGACGTAGTCTATCCATTGTTACCGGCCTGGTAACGGGCTAGGTTTGTGTTGTAATTATTTTTTCAATTAAAAACTAAAAATTATGACACATTTACCGGCATTGGAGCCAGCTATTACTACAGGAAAAACAAAAGATCTTTTTAATGCCATTGAGAAGAAGCTGGGTATGGTGCCCAACATGATGCGTACCATGGGTAATTCTTACGCCGTACTGAATGGTTACCTGAGTTTCAGTTCGGCACTGGGAGAATCAAAGATCGGTGCCCGGATGGGGGAACAAATAGCACTGATAGTGGCCGAAACAAATAGCTGCAACTATTGTCTTGCCGCGCATACGTTTATTGGTGGAAAGCTGCTGGGTATTAATGACGATATCATGAATGCGAGCAGAATAGCGGGCACTGCAGATGAAAAAACCAACAGCGGCCTCCGTTTCGCCAGGCAAGTAGTGATTAAAAAAGGAAAAATAGGTCGTGATGATATCGCAGCTGTTCGGCAAGCAGGCTATACAGATGCAGAGATCGCAGAAATCATTGCCCACACTGCGTTGAATATCTTCACCAATTATTTCAATATCGCGGCGGGAACAGAAGTGGATTTCCCCAAAGTAGACCTGCTGGAAGCAACTGCAGTATAAATGGATAACAGAAGGCGCCGGATTAGTTTCCGGTGCTTTCTTTCCTGGGGGAATGACTTAATTCTTTTTCCAGGAAATAATTCAGCACTGTACGAATAGTGGCGATGGCGGCAAGTTTTCCGATATCGTCCCAACTGGGCGCCACCGCAGTAGCCAGCACATCTGCCGCCAGCAGTATTTCCAGCGAAACAGCAACAGAACTGCCAAAGGCTATCCTTGTTTTAATAACAGAAATGCCATTCTTTTCAATCAGAAATGAACGGAAGTAAAGGAAAAAGAGCTTTATCAAAGCAACCGATATGATGGTGGCCGAAATTATTTCGAGCAGATGGCCGGTAGTTAATGTGATATTTTTTGCGATTTCTTCCATTGTTTTAAGAAAGCCCCTTTTGCAAGGGGCTTTTACCAGTGCTTTAATCAGTGAGAGTATAACAGGGAGATCATACAACTGCTGCTTCTGTTATCACAGCAGCCGGTGAGTTGAGTACAGTATTAATAATATGGTCGCCTACTCTTAATGCATTTGCTGCAATCGTGAGTGCCGGGTTAAAAGCGCCGCAGCTGGGAAAAAAGCTCGCGTCCACCACGTACACATTTTCCAGGTCATGTGTTTTGCAATTGATATCCAGTACGGAAGTCTTGGCATCTGTACCAAACCGGAGTGTTCCATTCTGGTGGCTCATGCCACTTACATCGAGGTCATAACCGCCCCATTGCACATCTTTATAATCCGGGTCCAGGTCACCCAGCTTTTCAAAAATTGCCTTCAACTTGCCCTTCAGCTTTTCAAATGCCGTATAGTTGGTGCGTGTATAATCTACTTTGATAGTTCTGTCATTACGCAGCGTAACCCGGTTGGCAGGAGAGGGAAGGTCTTCGGCTGTTAGCCAAAAATCAATGCTCATCTCTTTTAATTCAGTGTATGACTTTCCGGGAAATAATGTTTCGCCCATCCATAAAATGGTATCCGGGTCATTACGTCCCATCAATTGAATTTCTCCAAGAGGGTATTTACTGTCATCAGCGCCGTGATAATAATCTGCTAATCCCAAACTCTTTTGAAATACGCAATCATTTTTTTTCCGGGTAAAGGCCACCAGGCAACCATTATGATGCAACATAAGGTTTCTCCCCACCTGGCCCGATGAATTGGCCAGGCCCTCCGGGTGTTTTTCATTCGCACTCCGCAGGAATAATGCAGCGCTGTTAACAGCGCCACAGGCCACTATAAATATGCCTGCATTGAACTTAGTTCTTTCTCCATTCAGGATAACGATCGCCCCGGTTACTTTCTCACCGGCTTCATCGGTTACCAGTTTCTCCACATAAGCTTGTGTGAGCAGCGTCACATTTTTATTTTTTAATGCCGGCCTCAGGCACATCACCTGGCCGTCTGCTTTACTATCTGTAAGGTCAGGAAAGCCATCAAAGTTTTCCAGCACCACCGGAGACTCTGTGGCGGTATAATCTTGTGGAAGTCTAACGCCCATGGGCAGGGGAAAAGGCTTTAAACCAATTTCTTTCATTTTAGCTTCCAGGTCCAGGATCAAAGGTTCGTAGGAAAGCGGAGGTAAGGGATATTCAGTTTTAGCCGGTGGCTCACTGGGATCAACCCCTCTTTTACCATGCACACTATATAATTTTTCAGCCAGCGTATAATACGGTTCATATACATCATATTTCAAAGGCCATTCAGGAGAAATACCGCCGTAATGCTGCACTTCTTCAAAATCACTGGTGCGAAAACGGAATAAGGCGGCTCCATACATTTTACTGTTGCCACCTACATTATAATGGATATAAGGTTTGAAAGGTTTGTCATCTTTGTCATACCAATCTTCTTTGGGGCGGTACCTGCCTTTGGTCACCACTTCATGCGGGTCCCAGTTTTCTTTTTCTTTTGGAATAAAGCCGCCTCTTTCCAGAATAAGAATCTTTTTACCGGTAGGCGCCAGCTTATGAGCTATCGTACTGCCGCCGCTGCCGGTGCCGATGATGATAATATCGTAATGATGGGTCATGCTAAATGATTTCAACTGCAAATTGAAACCATTCTTCACTCAGGCAGTGTCACTTGTTTGACGAACTTCTTCTTTTAGTGTCGTCAGGACTGTCATTCATATTACAATTTCATTTTTATCGCTATAATAGATTTGCAAAAACAAAAAATTAACAAGATGAGAAAGATACTCTTTACGGTTTTCTGGCTGGCAGCCATCGCTGGTACTGGTTTTGCACAATTCGTTTCATTAGCCGATACTACCATTACGTTTAAAGATCAGGCAGGTAAAGTACTGAACAGGGAAGAAGTACAGGTCCTGATGAAAGGGGTATTTTCCATCCGGCAGGAATTGGTGAATGGGAAAAAGGTGATCACAATTATTCCTTCGGATGATAGTGAACGGGTTAAACAGCAACTGGCCATTGAAACTTTCAGGGCCAGCCTGATCGATAAGCCCGCCCCTTCCTTTCAGCTCAAAGATAAGAGCGGGACTGTATGGAACGCCGGGGATTTAAAAGGGAAAGTAGTGGTCATTAATTTTTGGTTTACTTCCTGCAAGCCCTGTATACAGGAAATACCCCACCTGAACGAGTTGGTTAAACAAAACAAAGAAAACCCTGTAGTTTTTATAGCACCTGCACCAGAGGCAGTAGCGCAGGTAAATAAATTCTTAAAGAAATATCCGTTTGATTATAATATTATACCTTCTTCACTGGATTTTATCACCACCACAAAAGTAGAAAGCTTCCCCACTCACCTGGTTATTGATAAAAGAGGTATAGTAAAACAGGTATTAGTCGGCTATGCAGAAGATATCAGGGAAAAACTGCAGGCAGAGATCGATAAACTGGTTAAAGAGTAACGCCTGCATTATATACTGGCCGTTTTCTTCTTCTTTTCTTTTTTAGAGGAAGTAGTATATAATTCGTGGTCCAGAATTACCCGTAATATTTCGGCCACACCCCATGCCTGCGCCACACATCCCCTGGGGTGGTGCGGAGTGTCAGCATCAAATATTTCAGATACAGATCCCAGGCACCCTTCTGACAAGTGATAACGAAAATTATCAATAACTTTTGCTGCTTCCGCCTTTGCATTTTTTGTCGCTGTTTTGATGATCGTATCCACATAAGCACCCAGCAGCCAGCTCCACACTGTTCCTTCATGGTAGGCTGAATCCCGGTGCCATTGATCACCGCCATAATGTGGTATATAATGAACATCATCAGCGGGCAGGCTGCGAAGCCCTACGGGTGTGTACAGTTTTTCCTTTGTGATCTTTAATACGGAGGCGGCTTTTTTTCCTTCTAATAGCGAGTGGGGAAGACTGATCGCAAATAGCTGGTTGGGGCGCAGGTTTGCATCTGGTTTCCCGTTTTCGTCGATCACATCATAGAGATATTTCCCTTCTTCATTCCAGAACAACCGGGTGAAACTCTCCTTGGCTTTGCCGGCACTGTTCTCCACAGCTGTAGCGTCAGACTCCTGTCCATTTAATCGTAACAGCTCAGCGAATATTCTGAGTGCATTATACCATAATGCCTGTATTTCCACCGGCTTGCCCATCCGGGGGGTTACCACCCAGTTCCCGATCCGGGCATCCATCCATGTTAGTTGTTGCCCCGCTTCACCGGCAAACAACAAGCCATCTTCATCCACATGTATATTATACCGGGTGCCCTTGAAATGCCAGTCGATAATTTCTTTTAATACTGGCAGGACTTCTTTCAATACAAAATCCTTATCACCGGTAGCTTCTAAATAGCGATTGACGGCAATAAAATACCATAGTGTGCCATCCACATTATTGTATTCCGGTGCTTCGCCATTATCCTGGAAGCGGTTAGGCAACATACCCCTGCTTACACTCTGTGCAAAGGCCGCCAGTATTTTCCTTGCATCATCAAACCGGTGGGTGCTTAATGTAAGCCCGGGCAATGCGATCATCGTGTCGCGGCCCCAATCAGTAAACCAATGATAACCGGCAATGATAGTCTTCAGGTCTGTATTTCTTTTTACAATAAACTGGTCCGCCGCCAGTACCAATTGCTGAACGGATTCATCAGCAGGCAGCCCCTCCAGCAGTGACTTTCTTCTCTGCATTTCTTTCTTCAGCAAAGCATGTGCATCTTTCCCTGCCGGGTTTTCAGTGGAGATAATGATCCCCAGGGAATCACCCTTGCTCAACGTTACTTTAATAGTACCGTGATTAAAAAGGTCCTCTGTATAGTCCAACCCGCGATACTTTTCCACGCCGTATTGAAGATGGTTGAACCAGCCTGGTCTGTGTTCGTAGCCGGAACCGGGTACTTTTATATATACATTATTTTTCCCGTCCGGCAGATTATGAAAGACACCGTCCTGGAAACTGGCGTCCCAATGCATGGATGGTCCTTCCTGTTGTAAAGAATGATAACCCCTGGATGCCATCAGGGGCAGGAGTTCTAATTCAAAGGGGCCGGGAGCTTCAGGAATATCATAGATGACCACGACTGTATTCTCTTCGTGTATCATCCCGATCTTTTTTCGCAACACCAACCCGTTTATCTCGTATTCCCACTCAGGGAAAATATTCCTGGTAAAGCTTTTCAGGTAATGATGCCCGTTAGGATGAATGGTGTTGCCGGGGTACAGGTTCACACCCAGTTCCGTTCTTTTGCCATTGACGATGATCGCCTCATCGAGTTTGGACAACAATACCATTCTTTCTGCCGGAGGTACAATGGCTGCTGTGAGCAATCCATGATAGCGCCGTGTATGGGCACCAATGATCGTGGATCCCGACCATCCGCCCAGCCCATTTGTTTCCAGCCATTCATAAGAAGTGGCATCTGAAAAATTTTGCAATACTGCTTTAGTTTTTTGTAACATAACCAATATTTAGGCCGGGACTTCCTGCTCCCGCTGAGATCTTTTTTTTGTTTTTTCCTGTGTGCTGATCCGGGTAATCAGCTCCGCCACCACACCCGTCCAGCCTGTTTGATGAGAAGCGCCCACACCACGGGCCGTTTCGCCATGAAAATATTCATAGAAGAGGACCAGGTCTTTGAAATAGGGATCGTCCCGGTAAATATGATAATGATCATTAACAGGACGATGCCCGTTTCCGTCTTTTTGAAATATGGAAACTAAACGCCTGGATAACTCATTCGATACTTCACTCATCAGTATTTCATGGCCCGAGCCAGTCGGGTATTCCACTTTGCAATCCTCTCCATAATACTCACAAAAACGGCGCAAGGATTGTACCAGCAGATAATTCATAGGCATCCAAACAGGCCCCCTCCAGTTGGAGTTTCCGCCAAATAAGGCCGACCTGCCTTCACCCGGCTGGTAATCGATACCGAATTCCTGGCCGTTAATATGCACAGCATATCCCTGTTCATGAATTTTGGAAATAGAACGTATACCCCCTTTACTCAGAAATTCATTTTCATCCAGCAAAGCCTTTAATAATTTTTGCAGGCGTTCTTTAGGTACCAGCGATAATAAAATATCATCGTGTTCTTTGAGATCTTCAATCACCAGGTACTGGCCATTGTCTTCCCTGTATTTCTGGAACCATTTCAGTCTTTTATGGAAGTCAGGTACTTTCTCTAACAATTCTTTTTTTAATACGAATACTGCAAACAAAGTTGATAAGCCTACCAGGGAACGAACTTTCAAAGGGATATATCTTCCATCGGGCAGCGAGAGCACATCGTAAAAAAAGCCTTCTTCCTCGTCCCAGCTGCCTGTCCAGTTTTCACCAATGCGGTTCAGCGATTCAGCGATGTACACAAAATGCTCAAAGAATTTGGTGGTCACATCTTCATAACTGTTATCCTCCTGCGCAATTTCCAATGCCATCTCCAGCATATTCAAACAATACATCGCCATCCAGCTGGTGCCATCGGCTTGTTCCAGTATCCCACCACCCGGAATGGTGTTGCTGCGATCAAAAACACCAATATTATCCAACCCCAAAAAACCTCCTTCAAATACATTATTTCCTTTATGGTCTTTCCGGTTCACCCACCAGGTAAAGTTGATCAGCAATTTTTGAAACACTCTTTTCAGAAAATGTATATCACCATGGCCCGTTCTTTCTTTATCCATTTTATATACCTGCAGACAACTCCAGGCATGAACGGGAGGATTCACATCACTGAATGCCCATTCGTAAGCAGGCAGTTGGCCGTTAGGATGCATATACCATTCCCGCAGAAACAATACCAGTTGTTCCTTGGCAAAACCAGGGTCCACCATGCTGAGGGGCACACAATGAAAAGCCAGGTCCCATGCTGCATACCAGGGGTATTCCCATTTGTCCGGCATGGAAATAATGTCTTCATTGTTTAACGAATGCCATTGGTGGTTTCTTCCCTGTTTGCGCTGAGCCGGCGGTGCAGGCTGGCCTGTATCACCATTCAGCCAGCGGGGGATATCTATATTAAAGTATTGTTTGCTCCACAACATACCGGCAAAAGCCTGTCGCTGTATGTTGCGCAGATCGGCATCTTTTGTGGCGGCGATCTCCTGGTAGAAAGTATCCGCTTCACGGATACGGGTATTAAATACCTGGTCAAAATCTTCTGTAAAGGGATTACCTTCTGCTGCTTTTTTGCTTAACCTGAGTTTGATGGTTGCCGATGAATGGCCATCAATATGAAATTCATACACCGGGGCAAATTTTGTCCCTTCATTTTTTTCTTTCAGCCAGTCATACCGACCTTCTACCACTGCTGTATGAAAAGCATCTTTGGTAAAGGGGGTTTTATTAGGCTGACCATACAATCTTTCCGTGTTCGTTTCATTTTCAGTAAAAAGGGTACGGGTAGGTTTTTCAAAATAAAAATGATATTCACCAGACTGGTAGTGCAACGCTTTCACTTCACCATAACCGTTAGGTGTCTTTGCCAGGTACAGAAGAGGCTTTTCCTCCATCAATCCAAAGCTCCAGAGGTTACGGAACCAAAGGGTGGGCAAAACAGCAATAAAAGCATTTTCTCCACCCCTGTTATGGATAGTGATCCTGATTAAAATATCTTCTGCATCACTTTTGGCATACTCCGTCAATACATCAAAGTATTTGTTATCTGCAAACGCTGTTGTGTCCAGTATTTCGTATTCATCCTCCTGCCGGGAACGGTTCCGGTTGGTTTGCACCAGGTCGGCGTAGGGATATGCTGATTGCGTGTATTTGTATAAATGTTTCATATAAGAATGCGAAGGAGTGCTGTCAAGATAATAGTACAACTCCTTTACATCCTCCCCATGATTGCCTTCATTGCCTGTAAGACCAAATAACCTTTCTTTCAAAATAGGATCTTTACCATTCCACAAAGCCAGTGCAAAGCAAATACGCTGCATATCATCACTGATACCGGCAATACCATCCTCACCCCATCGGTACACCCGGGACCGGGCATGATCATGCGGGAAATGGTCCCAGGCATTTCCATATTCGCTGTAATCCTCACGTACGGTGCCCCATTGGCGCTCACTCAGGTAAGGCCCCCATTTTTTCCATTGGGGATCTTTGATTCTTTGTTGCTCTGTCTTCATACACATTCTTTTATTAGTGAATGGACTGCGAAATAGCTTTCGCCAGTTTTTTCTCAATATCTTTTTGCTTGCCTAAAACACTAAAACGGATGAAGCCCTCCCGGTCTAATACAACATGGATGGGCCATCCAGGAAAAGGAGAAAAGAAATCTTTTGTATCCACCCCTGGAATTTGATGATAGTCAAATTTCCTTTTACCCAGAAATTCCGACAATTCACGGATGGTATTGGGACTTACCGCTAAAAAAACAACGGGATCGTTTTCAAACTCTTTTTTCAGCTGGTTCAATAAGGGCATTTCTGCAATACAGGGTACACAGGAGGTATGCCAGAAATTCAATACCACTACTTTGCCTTTTAAAGCATCTAGAGAATAAGCTTGATTACCCAGGTCTTTCCAGGTAAAAGCGGGAAAAGCGAGACCTGTGAGGTTGCCGGACAAATTAAGGGTAAGGGGTTGTTTATTTTCAACGACGGCTGCTTTTACCACCGGAAATTGAATACCCGGCTCCGTGAAATTGATTTCACCTGTGATCTCAGGGCCGTCACTTTTAATATTGAACTCCCGTGGCAGAAACGGATAGGAAAGTAGTAAACTGTCTTTTTCTTTTAAAGTAAGGGTCCTGCCATTGGCCCTGTAAATTACTTTCAGCTTTTCTCCGTTCTCATATTCCTGTAATTCAGTAGTATCATTTACAAAACTCACCTTTAGGGTTTGACTATTTGAGTCGGGGAATACAAAGGCAAGTAATATAGTCAAAGAAATAAGTTTCATATATATCAATAATTTTATATCATTCATCATTACCCGTTATCCTCAAAACCCGGGTACAAAGTCATGCCACCATCCACAAATAAGGTGGTGCCATTTACATAATCCGCATCATCACTGGCCAGCCATACAGCTGCTTTGCCGATATCTTCCACCTGTCCCACTCTTTTCTGCGGAATTAATTTCAGCAGTTGCTGCAGGTGTTCGGCAGTATCCCAGGCATCATGATTAATAGGTGTGGCGATGGCCCCGGGTGCAATGGAATTGATCCGGATCCTTTTTGGGGCGTATTCCTGTGCGATCGTTTTCATCATCAGCATCACACCACCTTTGGAAGCTGCATAGTTGGCATGACCAGCCCAGGGAATTACCTCATGCACACTGCTCATGCAAATGATTTTCCCGGCTGATTTTGATTTTCCATTTACTCCCCGGCGCAAGAATTCTTTGATCGCTTCCCGGGCACAGAGAAACTGGCCCGTAAGATTAACGCCAATGACAAAATTCCATTGAGCTAATGTCATCTCCGTGAAAGGGGAGTCTTTTTGCAGTCCTGCGTTATTGATCAGGATATCAACTGTGCCAAACTGGCCAATTACATCGGCGAACATTTGCTGTACTTCTTCCTCTTTGCTCACATCACATTTATAAGTGATGGCAGCGCCACCGGAACTGTTAATATCTCTTGCCACGGCTTCTGCCATTTCTTTGGCACCCGGAACGGGATAGTTAATGACAACCGTTGCGCCGGCGTTGGCTAATTCTTTAGCGCAACCGGCACCAATACCACTGCTGGCACCTGTAACAATGGCGATCTGCCCTTTTAATTTTTTTTCCATATAATTTTTTGTTTAATAGAGATTAAAAGCGGGAAAATATTGACTAAGGTTTTTTTTATTGCGGTTTAACCCTTTTTTGATCAGGGTTATTTCAAAATCCACCAGGATATTATTATAGTTCTGAATAGCCTTTTCTGCATTGGGGAACGGGCTGATATATTTACCCCCCAGCGCCTGTTCTTTCATATAATAGAAATGATCGGCCGATTGCAGGCGGCCCCACATGTCAATGGCCCGCGGACAACTATTACTCAGCACCACATTTTCTATGGAATAGATCTTTTTTAAAGCATTATTCTGACTGGTATTGCTGTTCCATATACAGTCACCCTCCGGTTTTCCCTCCCATGAAATCGCCTGCGGGGCATTGAATACATCCCTGGGGTAGTATTTCTCGAGAACCTCGGAGGGCACAGAAAATAGGAATTGCTCTTTTTCAAGCACTGATTCAGGTAAAGCAGCGAGAAAATCAAAGATCCCGCTATCCTTTTTTTTGTGAATCCCAAAGGTTTCGTAATCCATAAAAAGATTGATGACGTCTGTATCAGCAGGATGTGCATGTATCCAGGAAGCAAATTTTTCAGCCGTTAAAGGATACTCTGACCAGCTGCCGTCATCAAAACGGAACGCAATGTCGTCTGAGAGAGTGGTATTACGCAGCAGTACCCCAAAATCCCCGTTGTCAGGAGATACATATATATGATTAGGGCTGCGGCCCTGCAGGATCTTTTCAGCCCCTTCGCATAACAAGCCTTTGAAGCCCAGCCCGGCAATAAATATTGCCAGTTCGTTGTTGTGTATGAGCTCTGTATTCCGGAACACCACGGGCCCCGCACCCAGTAATTCACGGGTGGCAGCGGAGTGGCGTTGCACCTGTCTTTGAAACTCCTTGCGGGAATGTAATGAGCTGAACGAATGATAATAGGTTTCTGCTAACAGCTCCACGCAGCCGGTGTTGACCAGCTTTTTGAAGGATTTTAATACGTCGGGACGATATTGTTCCAGTAATTCAAGCGTAGTGCCGCTGATGGAGAAACTAACTTTGAATTTCCCCTCGTACCGCTCAATTTGTTTTAATAATATCTCGTTTGCCGGCAAATAACAATGATCGGCAACATAATGAATCGCATTCATGTCGGCTTCGCTATCCTCATAACAGTGAGTGATATCGATATCCGCTTGGTCGTATTTTTTAAGCCGGTATGGCTGATGTACTTTAAAATATAAGCAGACAGAACTCATTCCTTTTCCTTTTTACCCAGAAAAAAGCGGCCTCTGTAAATACAGGGCCGCCACCCCCGGGTACTTATTAACCCAAAACCAACGTAACTTTTTATTTGAAACAAAACTAATTATACAGCGGGCAGCACGATGTCGTTCTCTTTACAATCCAAATGATTTTGTCCTGTCAATTCCACGCCACAGGATTGTTGAGCTCAATGCGTTTGCGGTTATAATGCAGCAAACCGGAGCTGCGAAGTTCATTCAGCAGCATATTTACACTCTGGCGTGAGGTGGCAATGAAACCGGCAATATCACTATGCGTGAGATAATTATTCAGAATGATCTTGTCACCCATTCTGTTGCCATCGGTGCGTGCCCAGTTTTTAATGAAGCGGATCAGCCTGTCTTTGGTATCCAGGAACACCAGGTCGGCATGGCGTGTTTCCAGGCGTTGCAGCTTGCTGTTTACTTTTTTGGCATAATTCAATGCCATTACCGGGTTGTCTTCCAGGATGCGTTTGAAGTCTGCTACGTGGAAGGAACAGATAATAGTATTGGCAGTAAGAGCTTCGGCGGATTCAAACTTGTTGAGTTCACCTTCCAGGCCAAGATCTCCAAAGATATCGGGTTCGGTGATGATATCTTTGATCAGGTCATTCTCTGCATCGCTATTGTCTGTGATCTTTACTTTTCCTTTTACCAGGAAATGTACACGGGTATACCCGCCTTCACCATAACTGATCTGCTCGCCGCGATACACTGTCCTGATCTTAGCGAAGTTGGCCGCCTCTTTCAGTTTAGGCTCAGTCAGCAAGGCCAGCATCGGGTGGCTTTTCAGGTAGAAGTATTTCATTTCGTCTGACATAGTTGTAGGTTTTAATAGTTTATAATTAGTTCTAGTTTAATTGTGTTGCTAAAGCATTGTTGATCTTGCCGATCATTACATTCTTGGGAGTAAGACCGGTGATATGATCGATCACTTTTCCGTTTTTGAAGAAAAGAATGGTGGGTAATTCCATAATGCCATATTCATCATCTATCCCGTCATTCTTATCCACGTCCACTGTAAAAAAGCTGGCCTGTCCTTTATAAGAGTTGGCGAGTTCTTCATAAATTGGAGATATGATCTGGCAGGTGCCGCTCCACTCTATTCTGAACTGCACCAGGGCCAGGTTTTCATTGTTCATTACTTCCTTCTGAAATTCTTCTTTTGTGATCACTTTGTTCATGTTCTGTTCATTTTGTCTGTCCTGTATAGCCAACCGGCGTGCCAGAAAAAAAACAGGGCTTTTTAAATCCTTTAAAATGCTTTGCTGGAGAGGGTTTCAAAATTTTTGATGTCTCCTGAAAAATTTCAAAAAACCGGCTATTTTTCCCAACATTTTGGGACTCTCCCAATGTATTGGGAATGGTGCGGGACCAGACTTTCAGCAGTAAAACCCGTTCGCCATTCATCTTGTATCAGCATCCTCTTTTAAAGAACCAAAATCACCAAATCGCCGTATAGTGATAGGGTATCTTTCAAAACAGTGCCGGTATAAGAAACAGGAAGAACGTTCACATTTTTTTTAGAAAAAAGAAATGACCAGTGTCATCAACAAGACAGTGAAAAATTTTGAGCAGGAATATTTTTGTTGAAATAATAGGAATATGAAAAAAAGATCTGGCTTTTTACTTTTTGCAGCTTTATGGTCCCTGGTTTCCCTGGCACAGGATGCTGCCAGTATCCGGAAAAAACAATTCAATGTGAATGATGAGGGTATTGCCATTAAAGGATATGACCCCGTTTCTTATTTTAAAACCAATACGGCGATTAAAGGCAAAAAGGAACTGGCCGTTTACCACCAGGGCGTGTTGTATCATTTCTCTACGGCAGAGAACAAGGAGGAATTCAAAAAGAACCCCGGGAAGTATGAACCCGAATATGGCGGATGGTGTGCTTATGCCATGGGAGCAAAGGCAGAGAAAGTGAGCATTGACCCTGAAACCTTCAAGATCGTGAACGGGAAATTATATCTGTTTTATAACCGGAATTTCAATAATACTTTAAAAAGCTGGAATAAAGATGAGGCCGGTTTGAAAACAAAGGCGGATGTCAACTGGAAAAGTATATTTCATTGATCCACTTATAAATTATTATTACGCCATGACTTTAAATTTTGCAACGATCGGAATCTGGGCCCTGCGCATACTCGCCGCTGTTATTATGCTGCAAACGCTTTTTTTCAAATTCAGCGGGGCCGCTGAATCGGTTTATATTTTTTCTGAGATAGGTATGGAGCCCTGGGGCCGTATGGGTACCGGTGTGCTGGAATTGGTGGCGGCTATATTAATATTATATCCCCGCACCACCTATCTCGGTGCTGCACTGGCTATCGGGTTGATGAGCGGCGCCATCTGGTTCCACCTTACCAAACTGGGGATAGAAATACAGGGAGATAAAGGGCAGTTATTTATCTATGCTTTATTGGTGCTTTTATCCTCTGCTGCTTTATTATTCATCTACAGGGAAAAATTGATCAACCTGTTTCGTTAAATAACAATCTATGAAAAAGAACTTATTGCTCCCTTTACTGATAGTATTGCTGGTGATGGGCTGCACAAAAGATAATACACCCACCACCCCGCTGGATGACACGCCTGATACAACGGCTGTATTGAAATACTCCGGCTCATTTATGAACGGGCCCTATGGTACGGTAAATGGTTTTGCCAGAGTTTATTTGCAGGGGAATCAGTATAAACTGGCCCTGGAAAATATTTCCATCACCAATGGCCCGGACCTGCACGTTTATCTTTCCAAGGAAGTGCAGCCGGTGAATTATATCGACCTGGGACCACTGCAATCCGTCGCAGGAAACCAATTATATCCTGTCAGCGGTTCACCGGATTTTGCAGCTTATAAATATGCATTAATTCATTGTCAGCGCTTCAACCACCTTTTCGGCAGCGCAGAATTGCGATAACTTTAAACCTATCTTTATGCTACTAAAACGACCTGTCGAAGACGTATTTGTTCAGTTGCATCATGCACTGGATCTGTTATCGGATGCCGAATACTCGCAGCCCAGTAAAATACTTTTTGGAGCCACCATCGGGCAGCATGTGCGGCATATCATTGAATTATTCCAGTGCCTGGAGCTGGGATATGCGGAAGGGGTGGTGAATTATGAAAAAAGAAAAAGGGATTATCGTATTGAAACAGACCGGCATTTCGCCGCTTCATCGATGCGTAAGATCTGGCGCAACCTGGAAAAGCCTAATAAAGCTATTAAGCTGGAAGCAGAAGACTATAACGAAACAGTGGAAACAGTGGTCATACCCAGCAATTATTACCGGGAGATAGCTTATAACCTGGAACACACGATCCATCATATGGCTTTAATACGGGTAGGTGTGAATGAAGTATCTTCCGTCATCCTGCCTGATGAGTTTGGTGTTGCTTATTCCACCATTAAATTCCGTCAGCAATGTGCACAGTAACCTTTATACCGGTACGGGATAAGTTCTTTATCACTTCCAACAGGGATGAAAAGAACAGCCGGAAGCAGGCCATTTCCCCGGCCGTACATATTTATAAAAACACCATGCTCATTTTTCCACAGGACCCCCAGGGCGGTGGAACATGGATGGCTCTCAAAGAAAATGGTGACGCGGCAGTGTTGCTGAATGGTGCTTTCGACCGGCATATCTCTGCCAGCCATTACAAAAGAAGCCGCGGATTGATACTGCTGGATGTATTATCAGCAGAGCACCCATCATATTCATTTACAAAAACGGACCTGGCCGGAATAGAGCCATTTACATTGGTATTACTGGAATCAGGATCTTTGTATGAGTTTCGATGGGATGGGAGCAACCGGCACTGCAAACAATTATCTACTTCCCGTCCGCATATATGGTCTTCGGCTACTTTGTATAACAGTGTTACCGTAAAAAAACGGGAGCAGTGGTTTGCAAAATTTTTAAATAGCCACCCGGCACCTACCCAACTGGACATTTTCAACTTTCATCGTTTTGGAGGTGACGGCGACCTGCGCAATGATCTGTTGATGAGCAGGGATGAACTGTATGCTACTGTTAGCATCACCAGTATCCTGCTAACAACAGAAAGAGGGAGCATGAAGTACAAAGACCTGCTGAATGACCAGTTGTTTGAAAAAAAGATCGAATTAACCAGGATCATTGAAGCTGCATGATACGGAAACTATTATACACGCCTTTTTTCATAAAACTTTTTCACTGGGAATACTGGCCTTTTCATGTAGTGTATGGACCGCTTTATATTTATTGGATATGGCTTTGCGTCAAAGCCCGGTCCTGTTTCTTCTTTAATACTTCCAATCCTTCTATTAAAAATGGCGGTTTTTTAATGGAGTCTAAGTGGGCGATCTATAACCTTTTGCCGATGGCTTGCTATCCCCATACTTTGTTTTTCAAAAAGGATACTGGAATAACAGAGATACTCAACTCGGTGCGGAAGCAACAGTTTAAATATCCATTAATAGGGAAACCAGATATTGGCATGAAAGGGCTGTCAGTTAAAAAACTGGAGAATGAGGCGGACCTGGTGGAATATTGCCTGCTGTCCAAAGTGGATTTCCTGGTACAGGAATTTGTTCCTTTTGAAAATGAAGCAGGTATATTTTATTATCGCTTCCCGGGGGAAAAACACGGCCATATATCCGGGATCGTGGGTAAAGAGTTTTTGAAAGTAACCGGAGATGGACAATCTTCCATTATGGACCTGTTGAAAAAGGAAAAAAGATATGTGCTGCAATTGAAGGTATTGAAAGAAACTTATGGGGATTTTTTGAATGGGATACTGAAAGAAGGGCAGGAGTTTATTTTGGTGCCCTATGGTAATCATGTACGGGGCTCCAAATTCACAGATATCAGTTATCTCATTGATGAGAAGCTGACACAGGCCGTAGATAAGGTGTGCCGGCAGGTGGATGGTTTTTATTACGGACGTTTGGATATAAGGTATCATTCATGGGAAGAACTGCGGGAAGGAAAGAATTTTTCTATTATTGAATTAAATGGAGCGGGAAGTGAGCCCACACATATATATGATCCCGGGCATTCTGTATTCTTTGCGTGGAAAGAGATCATAAAGCATTGGAATATCCTGTATGCCATCAGCCGGATGAATTACGATAAGGCCCGCCGTCCTTACATGAACTTAAGAACAGGCTTAAATATGTTACGGGAAAATAAGCGTTATGTAAAGCTGATCTCTTAAAGAATGAAAAAATATTTCTCGATATTTTGGATGGGAATGTTGATCAGTTTCATTGGCTCTTTGCCACCGGGGCTGATGAATATACTCGCTATCCAGGTTTCAGAAAGGGAAGGAGTGAGGGCCGCTTTATGGTATGCAGCGGGTTCTATGCTGGCCGAAGTGATCGTGGTCCGCATGGCCTTATCAGGCATGAATTGGTTCACCAGCCGGCAGCGTTTCTTTTCTATATTGGAATGGATGACGGCCGGATTGTTATTGCTTTTTGCTATCTCTTGTTTTATCGCAGCCGGTTCCATGCAGGATTTCCGGAACAGTATCCCTGTCATCCTGCTGCCCCCTTTTCTAACGGGTATACTCACCAGTTTTATCAATCCCCTGCATATCCCTTTCTGGCTGGGATGGAGTACTGTGCTGGTGAACAAAGGCACTTTACAATTAAGGACCGGTCATTACAATGGATTTGTGACAGGTATAGGAGCCGGGACGGTGATCGGTTTCCTGCTATATATCTATGGAGGCAAATACCTCTTTGCCCTGCTGTCAACAAATAGCCTTGTTATCAATTGCGCGGCAGGATCAATATTACTGACCGTTGCATTTTTTCATGTAAGGAAGATGATAAAGACACCTTTACAGGCACGATATGCGCAGATTGTGGCTAAAAAATAATAAGGCTTCAGCTTTCCCTTTTAATGCCCAGTTTTTTCATCCTCGCCTCCAGGGTGGTGGCATTTAATCCCAGCATCTTTGCTGCACCTTTTTCCCCGCTTACCTTCCAGCTGGTTTGTTTCAATATTTCCAGGATATGCTCCCGTTCCACATCTTCCAGCTTTGTTTGCGATGATTTTCCGGAAGATACTTTATCAACAGGAAGCCATTCCCCGTATTCTAAAATATTACCCGGGCAAATGATCATGGCCCTTTCTATGATATTCTCCAGTTCACGAATATTGCCCGGCCAGTTATAGGCCATCAGTGCTTCAATGGCTTTGGGAGATATTTCCGTAATGCTCTTTCCGATCTTTCCTTCATGTTTTTTACAAAAATGATTTACCAGCAGCGGTATATCTTCTTTTCTTTCCCGCAACGGGGGACATATTACCGGGAAAACATTTAAACGATAATACAGATCTTCCCGGAATTCCTTTTTCTCGATGGCTTGTTGCAGGTTCCGGTTAGTGGCGGCAATCACCCGCACATTTACTTTCATGGTTTTCGGGTTACCTAATCTTTCAAACTCACCTTCCTGCAGCACCCGCAATAGTTTGGCCTGCAGTTCTACCGGCAACTCGCCTATCTCATCCAGGAAAATTGTACCGCCATCGGCCAGCTCAAAACGACCGATCTTTTTTTCCATCGCACCCGTGAAAGCGCCTTTTTCATGACCAAACAATTCACTTTCGATCAGGTTAGCGGGCAAAGTGGCACAGTTCACTTTTACTAAGGGCCTTTTACTGCGATTGCTGATATGATGCACCGCTCTTGCGATCAATTCTTTTCCGGTACCCGACTCTCCCAATATCAATACAGTGGCATCCGTGGAAGCCACCTGCTCTATTTGCTGTAATACTCTCTGGAAATTCTTGCTCTTGCTGACGATCTCATCAAAATTATAGGTCAGCTTGATCTCTTCCTGCAAATACTGGTTCTGCGCCTGTAACCTTGCTTTTTCCTGTTCCATCAGCACCTGCTTTGTAATGTCGATGAACATAGTCCTGGTAAATTGTCCACCCGGGTCGGGGTTCGACCACCATTGAATCCATATAGGCTCACCTGTATCTTTCCGGGTTAGTTCCAGCACCACACCGCTGGTATCGGTACCACGTCCGATAGAATCAAAAGCCTCTTTTAATCTGCGTTGTGCATCCGGTGTATTGGGCGCCAGTGATTTTCCGTAAGTATATGGCACTTCATCCGGTCTTACCCCCAATATTTTCAAAGCAGCACGATTGGCTTTGATAAATTTTGAATCAAGCCCTTCATGCACATAAGCGATCGGCGCTTCTTCAAACAAGTCCCTGAATCGTTCTTCACTTTCTTTTAATTGCAGTTGCAACTGCACATTAGCATCCATCAGGGTCCTTCGCAGTTTCTCCTCGGCTTTTAGTCTATCGATTTCCGAACCTGCACGGGCCGCAAAGATCCGGAGAATAGAAGTCTGGTTATGTGTTTCATTCATCGGTTTGTCATCGAGGGCCGCAATATGACCTAAGATATCACCGGTGGAAGGGCTGAAAATGGGAACAGCCACATAGGACTGAAGTCCTTTTTCCTTTGGGAATATTTTTTCCAATTCATCTGCACAGAAATAATCTTTCCCTTTCATCACATATTCACAGGGAGTGCCTTCCAGGTCGTATTCAATATTTTCAATAGGCATGGCATGGTCCACATAAGATATGGTCCTTACTCTTGTCTTTTCTTCATTTGCACATTCACTGATGAAAGAATATTTCACACCCAGCGTCATGGTAATGAACTTAGCCAGCTCCCGGAAATAATCGTTGCCCACATAACCGGAAGTGGCTTCTGATACTGTACGCAGCAGTTCTTCTTCCATCTTACGCTGGCGTATATCCCGTACAATGCTGCAGGTGTATTCTTTCCCATCAAAGACCAGGAAATTCTGTGTGATCTCAATATCTATGAGGGTGCCGTCTTTGCGCCTGAACTTTGCATCGAACACCACTTTCTTTTTTTCCCGTAACCTGTTCCATACAAAATCCCAGTTATTTTTCTGCACGGTGGCATTGAGGTCAAACACATGCATCTTCATCAGCTCCTGCTGGGTATAACCGGAAAGTTCGACCGCACTTTCATTGACCTGCCAGATATTTCCTTCGGCATTGATCCAGAAAACTGCTTCTTTCAGGTGATTTAAGGTGAACGTGTAGAACTCATTTTCTTTCATCCTGCGCTGCAGCTCTTCATTTTTGGTGATCAGCTCACTCTCCGTCTTCATCCTTTCCAGTTCAGCGCCTATCCTGGCCGCAAATATTTTTAATACGGCGGTCTGGTCTTTCTCATCAGATACCGGGTTGGGATCTGTGGCTGCAATATGGCCCAGCACTTCTCCATTCCGGGTACTGATAATGGGGGCACCGACATAGGCTTCGATCCCCTTTGCCGCGGGAAAACGTTGCTGGGCACCTTCGGGAAGAAAGAAGGTATTGCCATTCATCATCATCTGGCAGCCCGACTCATTGGTATTGTATTCAAAATTGTCCAGTTCTTTTTTGCCGTCCACAAAGACAACAGTGCGTAACCTGGTTTTTTCATCATTGGCACATTCGGCAATGAAACAATATTTCATGCCCAGGTTGGTAGTAATACGTTTAGCGATCTCCGTTAGAAGGTCATAGCCGGTTAGTCCTGATGTAGCTTCAGAAACTGCCTGCAGCAGATTTTTTTCTATTATAACGGGAGCTTTGGGCATACAGCGGAAGAGTCGTTACAGGCTAAAATTATCTATTATTAAGAAAATTAATGCGAAAAGTAAGAAATACCGGCTTTTTGCAATGTCCCGGAACTGACAAACGGGGTATTATATCATCACCCGCTGCAGCAGACCAGGCCCGGAAACAAAGAAGCCCTCCGTAAAGAGGGCTTCCTGATAAGCAGAGAGTGTTTAAACAGAACGGTTCCTGTTTATTGTTTTATGAAAGGCAGAGTTCTTACATTGTTGATATCAAGGCTCAGTTTCAGGAAATAAGAACCGGCTGGCAGCCTGCTCACATCGATCGGAATCGTCATCAACTGCTGTGTTCTCATTATTTCGGTATTATATAATACCACACCTGTTACACTGATGATCTGTATCTGTGTTTTGTTGGCATAAGTAACGGCCTCTATACGTACATTGATCGTAGACGTAGCCGGGTTAGGATAGATCGTGGCGCTAGACGCACGGCTCTGGTTTTGCTCCACTGTTACGGTAACGGTATCCCTTGCTGTTGCACCCAGGTTATCTGTCACGGTCAATTCAAATTGGTAGGTCCCTTGCACCAGGTCAGAGAAGGCTGTTTGGGCCTGTGCCGGAAACACGATCGTGTATTGTGCAGGTCCGCTGATCTTCGCCCATGAATAGGATGCGATCGTACCATCCGGATCTGTACCACTGCCTGAAATGATCACAACGTTTACAGGTAAAGTGATGGTTGTATCAGGTCCGGCATTGGCAGTCGGCGGCAGGTTAGGAACAGTGCTTGCCGGGTTCACCACAACAATCATGGTATCCCTGTCGGTAGCACCCAGGTTATCTGTTACCATCAGTTCAAATTGATAAGTACCCTGTACTAAGTTATTGATCACGGTTTGTGCCTGTGTGGGCGAAACGATCGTATAGGTGGCAGGTCCTGCTACTTTTGTCCACTGGTAGGCAGTGATCGTACCATCCGGATCTGTACCACTACCGGCTTGTGTGATGCTGTTAACAGGTAATGTGATGTTTTTATCTGTACCGGCGTTGGCAACAGGAAGCTGGTTAGGTACGGCATTTACTGTTACACTCATCGTGTCTCTGCCTGTAGCACCCAGGTTGTCTGTTACCACCAGCTCAAACTGGTAAGTACCCTGCACTAAGTTGTTGATCACGGTTTGTGCCTGTGCAGGTGATACAATTGTATAAGTAGCCGGTCCGGCGATCTTATTCCATTGGTATCCTGTGATGGTACCATCCGGATCTGTACCACTGCCTGTTTGTGTGAAACTATTTACAGGAAGTGTAAGCGTTCTGTCGGGCCCGGCATTGGCTATCGGTGCCTGGTTAGGTACGGCAGCCGGATTCACCACCACGGTCATGGTATCTGTATCGGTGGAACCCTGGTTGTCTGTCACCATCAGCTCAAACCGGTACGTACCCTGTACCAGGTTATTGATCACCGTTTGTGCCTGAGTGGGTGATACAATGTTATATGCAGCAGGTCCTGATACTTTAGTCCACTGGTAAGATGTGATCGTACCATCGGGGTCTGTACCACTACCTGTTTGTGTAATACTGTTCACCGGTAATGTGATAGACTGGTCTGCACCTGCATTGGCTATGGGTGACTGGTTGGTTGGAACAGCATTCACTATTACCACCATCGTATCTCTGCCGGTTGCGCCCTGGTTATCGGTAACTACTAATTCGAACTGGTAAGTACCCTGCACCAGGTTATTGATCACTGTCTGTGCCTGTGTGGGCGATACAATAGTAAACTGTGCGGGTCCGGCCACTTTATTCCACTGGTACGAAGCGATGGTACCATCCGGATCAGAACCACTACCGGTTTGTGTGATACTATTGGTAGGTAATGTAATATTCTTATCTGTACCGGCATTGGCAGTGGGCGGTTGATTCGGTGCAGCATTCACTGTCACCGTCATCGTATCTCTTCCAAAGGCACCGGCATTATCGGTTACCCGTAATTCAAATTGATAAACACCCTGCACCAGGTTATTGATCACCGTTTGTGCTTGTGTGGGTGATACAATTGTAAACTGTGTGGGCCCTGCGATCTTGGTCCATTGATAAGCGGAGATCGTACCATCCGGGTCAGAACCACTACCTACCTGAGTGAAACTATTAGAAGGAAGCGTCAGTGTTCTGTCGGGCCCGGCATTGGCTGCAGGTGCCTGGTTTGGCGGAGCTGCATTGATGATCACCGTCATCGTATCTCTTCCGGTTGCTCCCTGGTTATCGGTTACCATCAATTCGAATTGATAAGTACCCTGTACCAGGTTATTGATTACCGTTTGAGGTAACAAAGGAGAAATAATTACGTACTGTGCAGGTCCGGCGATCTTGGTCCATTGATAAGCGGAAATAGAACCATCCGGGTCTGAACCACTACCTGTTTGTGTGAAACTGTTGGTAGGTAAGGTCAGGTTTCGGTCAGGTCCTGCGTTGGCCGTCGGTGGCTGATTCGGTGCGGGATTCACCGTCACTGTCATCGTATCTCTTCCAAAGGCACCGGCATTATCTGTTACCCGCAATTCAAACTGGTAAGTACCCTGCACCAGGTTATTGATCACCGTTTGCGCCTGTGTGGGTGATACAATAGTAAACTGTGTGGGTCCGGCGATCTTCGTCCACTGGTAAGCTGAGATCGTACCATCGGGGTCAGTACCGCTACCGGTTTGAGTAAAACTATTCGCAGGCAAGGTCAGGTTGCGATCAGGTCCTGCGTTGGCCGTCGGGGGTTGGTTAGTAGCCGCATTTACGGTTACCACCATGGTATCCCGGTCGGTAGCTCCGGCGTTATCTGTTACCGTTAGTTGAAACTGGTACACACCGGCCACCAGGTTATTGATTATCGTCGTAGACGTACCAGGAGAAACGATAGTATAAGTATTAGGCCCAGCAATCTTAGTCCATTGAAAGGAGGAAATGATCCCGTCAGGATCCGACCCACCTCCCACCTGGGTAATTGTATTTACAGGCAGTGTAATATTTTTATCTGTACCTGCATCAGCAGTAGGCGACTGGTTGGGGGGAGGTGCGGCACCACCTGTTTCAAAAGCGCCTCTGTCAGGGGCAGTTCCGGTATAAGGTAATCCCACATTGATACCCGCATCGATCAGGTCGCTCGCTGTACTCAGCTTCATAAAGTTCAGGTTAGGCAAACTTCCATCCGCCTGGCGGGGTCCGGCCACACCTGTGGTATCCACACTCACAAAGTCTGCTGCTGAAACGTTATTGTTCCAGGGCATACCGGCTCCGGGTCCGCAAATACCGTTGGGACTGGTACCTAATCCAAAAGAGTTATTACTGATAATACTTTCAGCTGTGATATAAGCCTGGCAGCCTACGTTATCAAACGAAACGTTGTTGCGCCATTCGTGCAGGTTATTGTTTTCAGAAAAATTGATACCGGTTACTGCATTTCTATACGCGATACAGTTGTACACTTTTACTCTTGCATTCAGGTTATTCTGATTGAAACCATCATGCTTATTATAAAAGGCCATGCAGTTCTGGTAAATACGCTGAAAAGTGCCGGGGTTGGCAGATCCGCCGCCACCTCCTTTAAAACCTTCACCATTACCGGCCGGGTTAAAAGTGCCATAAAAATATCCGTTGTTCCAGGCCCAGCAGCTGTCGAAAATGGTCACACCGCCGGTCTCTGTACCTGTCCATCCGTCAAAGCCATCATCACCATTCCACCATACACGGCAACCGCGGAATACATTGGGATTGGCCGGATCGGTAACGGTAATATAGTTAGTACCCATCCCATCAGAGTTACCACCACCGGTACCTGCATCATAATTATACCAGGCGTCGCAATTCTTGATCAGGTTACCCCGGCTGTTGCCCTGTAAGGAGATACCTAACTCATTACTGTAAGATTTTAGCAATTCGAATATGTTGAAATTGGCATCTTCAGAATAGAAGCCTCTCCATATAAAAGGAGAACTTTCAGAACCGATATGCTTGAAGCCGGTAAAGCTGATACCTTTCCAATGCACATAGTCGCCGGAAAAGTAAACACCTCCGCGCCAGTGCTGCACATTGTTTTGATACGCTGCTGTACGGGTGATCGTGGGGTTTTCGCCGGGATAGTTAGCTATGACGATGCGGTTGGAAGCCGTACCGTTTTTGCCGACAACATATCCCTGGATCTGGGCGGTATAAGCATAAGTACCACCTCTCAGGTATATGGTATCACCGGGATTAACGGCCTGCCAGGCACGATTCAGTGAAAACCAGGGAGAGCCAATGGTACCGGTGTTATTATCATTACCGGTAGGCGAACAGTAATATACTGCTGCATCAGAAACAAAGACCGAAATGATGAATAATAGGGTAAAGACTTTTTTCATTTTTCATTGGTTTTAAATGGATATATGGGAATAAAAATGCCCGCGCAGGATTGCGCAGGCCTATCATAACTTATGTGTACCGATATATGTAAAAACGGAATATTATTCTGAGCTGAATCAGAAACAGGATGTAACCTTAACCTTAACCCGGTAGTACGACTACCGGTGGAGCAGTTGGGGCTCTTCATTGGATACTAGTGGTTTTTTCTAGAATATCGAATATAAACTATACCAGAGCAGGTTTTGCACGGATATATTTACTGTGAATAAAATTGATAAATCTGTGCAAAAACCGGAAATAAGTTCCCAAAAATTATGCCATGAAAAACAGAATCGAGTGCTGGTACTCGATGATTATTCGTAAAAACCAGATAGCAGGGTACGAAAAATCACATAGCTGTTTTTTTTAAACTTAAATCCTGTAAATCAGTAAGTACAACTCTACAGGACGTAGCGGTATAACTACATGTTTTGGATCAATATTTTTAATGGTGGTAAATGAGCCCGTTAAAATTGATGCGGATCATACATGCAATTTTTGAGCAGCTTTTTTTCATCAGGAGGCGGTCCGCAAAAAATGAATTTGCACCGGGCTGAACTGGTGCGGGGCGGCATCTAACAGGTACCACTAACCGGGTATATGAAGTACGGATACTGCGAATACGCCACGACGAATGAAATCATCTCTGGGAAATGGTTTCGGCGGGTTGAACGGAGCATAAAACGGGGCTTGGTAATTTTACGATATTTCTGTTTGGCTTGTATCGTAAAAGGTTCATAAAAAATTCCTATTAAAATTTGTGCTTTATCAGTAATCATTAGTATCTTGGGCTTCGATTGGAGTAAACGTCATAATTTCCAATACGATACATCAATTTCTTCCTAATCCTTCGTTAAGCCTTTTTTCCACTTTAATCCTTCGCAAAACCACCTGAACTTAGTAAGGCAAGATTGGTATTGATATTACTATTACGGCCCTAAGGGTAAAAGACGCATCTATGAAACTTATTTGCTTGAGGAGAAATTATTTATTGATTGTAACTATAATCGCTTTGCTTGCAACATCTTGTATCGACACAAGGAAAGCGACCTATTTTAATGGCGTAAATGACGGAGCGACAACCACACCAATACCGGTACCCGAATCTATCATTCGCAAGAATGATATCCTGAGCATTTCGGTTACCAGTTTGAATGCCGCTGCCACAGAGATCTTTAATACCCCGAACACTACACCTGGCGTACAGGGAGGAATGGTAACCGGCTATCTTGTCAACTCAGAAGGCAATATTCAATTCCCCATTTTGGGAAGTATCAAGGCAGACGGACTTAGTAAAGAACAACTGAAAGAAAGTATACAAAAGAAGCTGGTGGACAGACAATTACTGACTGATCCGATTGTCACCATCAGAAGGTTAAATTTTAAGGTAACAGTTTTAGGCGAGGTTAAGAATCCTACGGTCATCCCGGTTCCTAATGAAAAGATATCCTTACTGGAAGCTATTGGTCTGGCAGGCGATCTGACGATCTATGCCAAAAGGGAAAACGTACTGGTGATTAGAGAAGAGAATGGACAAAAGGTTATCAAGAGGCTTAATCTGAATTCCGACGAATTATTACAGTCACCGTACTATTACTTACAATCTGATGATGTAGTTTATGTTGAACCCAACAAGGCAAGAGTAGCCAGCGCCGGCAGAAGCAGCTTATGGCTGCCCGCCGTGGTAAGCGCCCTTACACTCGCCGTGGTTGTGGTGGATCGTGTAGTTAAGTAATAATTGAAAACTATGCAAGTCATTCAAAAAAAGACAACAGATTCAAACCCCAAAGAGGCAAATGTTTTAAGCCAGGTATGGTATAAATATTTTCCTTTTTGGCCGCTGTTTCTCACATTACTGCTGCTGGCAGTTGCCGGCGCCTGGTTTTATGTAAGGTATAAAACCGTTCCCATGTATGAGGCTTCTGCCTCCATCCTGATCAAAGATGAAAAGAAAGGCCAGGATGAATCTAAAATGATGGAACAGCTCAACCAGCTTTCTTCCAAAAAAATCATTGAGAACGAGATCGAAGTGATCAAATCAAGGGAACTGATGTACAATGTGGTGAAGAATATTCACCTGTATGCCGAATATTTCCAGAAAGGAAAAATAAGATCTGTTTGCGCCTACACCACTTCACCTATCACCATACAGGCCAAATTCCCTGATTCACTCCGGCCATCGGGTGAAGTATTCTTCAGCGTGGACGAGGCAAAGACCAAAGTAGTGATCAATAATGTTTCTTACCCGCTCAATGAATGGGTGAGCACGCCTTACGGATCCCTGAAATTTATTCCGCAGAATATCGATAAAAGCCCGAAGCCGGATGATCCTTTCTACTTCACCTTGGTGAACCCGAAGGCTGTATCTGTAGGACTGGCATCAAGGATCAACGCCACTTCGGTGAATAAATTCGCCTCCGTGATCTCCCTGAAAATACAGGATGAAAATTACAAACGGGCTGAGGATATACTGAACGAACTGATCATCTCCTATAATATTGCCGCTCTCAACGATAAGAATAACCTGGCAGCCAATACCCTTTCGTTTGTAGATGACCGTTTGAAATATGTGGTGCATGACCTCGATTCAATCGAAAAGAAGCTGCAGAACTATAAAGCCAGCCGTGGCGCCGTTGATATCGGTTCACAGGGAACCCTGTACCTCGAGAATGTGAGTACCCTGAGCCAGAAACTGGGAGATGTGACCATCCAAATGGATGTGCTGGACCAGGTGGAAAGATATGTGCAGTCGAAAGACAGCCGTGGAGGTATTGTCCCGGCCACCATCGGTGTTTCAGACCCGTTGTTGTCGCAACTGCTCGATAAATTGTATTCAAAAGAACTCGAATACCAGAGCTTATTAAAAACAACAGGGCAGAATAACCCGACGGCGGTATCGTTGAAACAAGAGATTGACAGGCTCAGCCCCAGCATCCTGGAAAATGTGCGCAACCAGAAACAAGGATTACAGGCCAGCAAAAGCAATTTAAATTCCATGGCAGGCCAGTATTCTTCCTTACTGAGCAGCATTCCTCAAAAAGAAAGAGACCTGGTGGAGATCAGCCGCGAGCAGAATATTAAAGGAAGTGTATATAATTTCTTACTGCAGAAAAGAGAAGAGACGGCCATGGCACTGAAAGCCTCTATCGCCGATAGCAGAACGATCGATAAAGCACAGGCTTTTGGTCCGGTTAGCCCGGCTAAAAAGATATATATCATGGCTGTGTTCCTGGCCTTTGCATTAGGAGTGGGTTTGATCTCAGCCACCGAACTTTTCAAGCGGACCATATTATACAGGCAGGAGATCGAGAAATTTACCAGCGTACCGGTGATTGGAGAGATCGTTTATGATAAATCAAAAGATGCATTGGTGATCGGTGACGGTAAAAGAACATTTATCGCCGAGCAGTTCCGCAACCTGAGAACATCATTGCCTTATATTGGTATCAAGGGAGATAAGAAGAAATTGCTCGTGACTTCCACTATTTCCGGGGAAGGCAAGAGCTTTATAGTAGCTAACCTGGGAGTAAGCCTGGCCATGACCGGTAAAAAAGTGATCATGCTGGAATTTGACCTGAGTAACCCCACCCTGAGCGAGAAACTGAACCTGACAACAGATAAAGGGCTATCCGATTATATCAGGGGAGATGTGAGAAAAGATGAGATCGTGATGCAGGTGCCGGTGCAGGAAAACCTGTATATCATTCCTGCAGGTACTCCGGCAGACAATCCGTCTGAACTGGTGACCAGTGATAAAGTAGGCGAACTGCTGAATTATCTCTCGGTGTTTTACGATTATATCCTGATCGATACGGCCCCGGTAGGTCTGCTGTCAGACGCTTATATTCTTTCCGCTTATTGTGATGCCACCCTGTATGTGGTCAGGCACCGCCATACACCAAAAGTGGCCATCCAGCGGATCGATGAGAACAACAGGATCAATGAACTGAAGAACATAGCGATCGTATTTAATGGCGTGAAGTCAAGAGGTTTTGGAAAGAATGGCTATGGGTATGGATATGGATACGGCTATGGATATGTGTATAAGAATGGCAAGAAAAACAGGAGCAAGCGCCTCCTGAAGTCGAAAGTGGCCTGAACGCAAAAGACAGACTGAAAAGAAAGTAACAATATAGTAGCAAATAGGTAGGAATTAGGAAACGATAGATTGGTTTTTTTGTATTTTTTAAACGCTGATCGGTACCCTCTGTGACTGATATTGGCGAAGCCGTACCCAATGTAAAGACCAGTTAAGGTGATTTAGCTTTCAATACTGATGAATGACCAACAGAAATGTTAATGCATTTCTGTTCAGTAAATGAGTGTAATCATTAAACCTGGTTTTATGAGTGAAAACAAAAAATGGTACGCAGTCTACACAAGGGCACGATGGGAAAAGAAAGTGTCTGATGTGCTGACACGAAAAAACATCAGCAACTATTGCCCGCTGAACAAAGTGGTGCGGCAATGGAGCGACCGTAAAAAGATCGTGCACGAGCCGCTATTCACCTCTTATGTTTTTGTAAACACCACCGAAAAAGAACTGCTGACTATTAAAAAGACAAGCGGTGTCATTAACCCGGTATATTGGCTGGGCAAACCGGCGGTGATACAGGACTATGAGATCGAAGCCATCATGCGTTTCCTGGAAGATCACAGCAATGTAAAGCTGCAGAAGACACCGATCAACGTAACCGACAAAGTACGCATTACAGGTGGCCCGTTAATGGCCTATGAGGGCCAGGTACTGACCGTTAAGAATAAAACGGTGAAAGTGGCGCTTCCATCACTGGGTTACCTGATGTATGCAGAAGTGGAAATTGCCAACGTGGAACTGCTTCCTCAATCTCAAACGATCATACGTCAATCAGATATGAGTTACCCGATGTATGCAGCCAAGTAGCATTTCAGCGGAACAGAAGTAACCACATACACGATATTATTCATCCTTCAGTCATTAATGCCAGGCGGTATTGCCTGGCATTAATACTAAAATAATCATACAGCACTAACAGTCGTTTGCTTCCCTGAAGCATATTCCCGACCTTACCACCAACAAGATCACAGATCCCTTATCACCCGTACCGTTAACCGGATCTGTAACAAACCCGGGCATTAATTCATGTCACAAACTGCTTCAAAGCCTGTGGCTTTCATTAAGCAATTGCTTAATAAAGGACATAGCAGGAGTGTGAATGCCAAGAAGAATATTCTGGCATCGCTCTTTATAAAAGGTTGCAGCATTGCTGTCGGCCTTGTATCTGTTCCGCTCACATTGCATTATGTGAACCCGGAGCAATATGGCATTTGGCTTACCTTAAGCTCATTGGTAAGCTGGCTCGGTTATTTTGATATCGGGCTGGGCAATGGTCTGCGCAACAAATTCGCAGAAGCCAAAGCAAAAGGAGATGATCACCTGGCCAGGGTCTATGTCAGCACCACCTATGCCATCCTCACGATCATTATCCTGGTGGTGATGGTACTTTTCTTCTGTATCAATCCATTCCTCAACTGGGCAACGATCCTGAACGCTTCGCCCACTATCTCTTCCAATCTTAGTTTATTAGCTATTATCATATTTCTGTTCTTCTGCATGCAGTTTGTATTGCAGCTGATCACTACTATTTTAAATGCTGACCAGCGTCCGGCGAAAGCTTCCTTTTTTAATTTTCTCGGAAGCCTGCTGGCCATGATCACTATATTCATACTTACAAAAACCACCAGGGGCAACCTCATCTACCTGGGCCTTGCCTTTACCGTCGCCCAATTGGTGGTACTGGCCGCATCCACCCTTTGGTTCTATACGCACGAGTATAAAAAATACGCTCCATCTTTCAAGTACGTCAACTTCAAATATGCACGCAACCTGATGGGGTTGGGTATTAAATTCTTCGTCATACAAATCTCCTTTATTGTATTGTATGAGACCAGCACGATCCTGATCGCACACCTTCGAGACACCGCCGATACGGCCGCCGTTACCAAATACAACCTGGCCTTTAAATTCTTCAGCGTGATCACCATGGTGTTTGGCATCATTATGATGCCATTCTGGAGCGCTTATACGGAAGCCTTTGTAAAAAATGATTTTGACTGGATCAGGGCCAGTATGAAGAACCTCATGAGGATGTGGTTATTGTTCTTTACAGGAGGCGTGATCATGTTGCTGCTTTGTAACCAGGTGTATGCGCTCTGGGTGGGGCCGGAGATCAAAGTTCCCTTCCGGATGTCACTTATCGTGGCCGGCTATATACTGGTCAATTCCTGGAACATGATCTTTTCTGTATTTCTCAATGGTGTAGGAAAAATTAAATTGCAATTGTACTTCGGTATAGCCGGTGCATTGATCAATATACCCCTGGCCCTGTACCTGGGAAAACAAATTGGTATTGAAGGAGTGGTATTGTCCACCTTCCTGCTGGGCCTGATCAACGCTGTTTGGTCGCCTATGCAATATTATAAGATCATCAACCGCAAAGCCACCGGTATCTGGGATAAATAGAAAGGCAATACATAAAAGAGGATCTATGAAAGTTTTATGGCTTACTGAATCACCATCGCTGGCCGCCGCTGCCCTGAATATACCGGTAGTGGGCCGCGGATGGATTGAATCCCTGGAACTCCGGATAAAAGAAAGAAGCGATGTGGAACTGGGGGTTGCTTTTATTCATGGTGAAAGCAAGGTGAATAAATTCGACGACAGAGGAACTACTTACTACGCCATTCCCAATAAAAAAGGACGCATCGAAGGTCATATTGACAGACACTTCACCAGGTTGAGAGATGAAAAACTCCTCAACTATTGCCTGGAAGTGATCAATGATTTTCAGCCCGATGTGATACAGGTATTTGGTACGGAAGATGCATTTGGTTTAATTGCAGGCCGCACAAATATTCCCGTAGTCATCCATCTGCAGGGCTTACTTACCATCTATGAAAGAAAATGGTACCCACCGGGCATAACGAAATACGACCTGCTCCGCTGTACACCCTTGTGGGAGTTGTTAAGAGCCAATACACTCCTGCATAACTATACATATTATAAAAAAACAGCAGATCGTGAAAGAAAAGTGTTCAGCACGGGTAAATATTTTATAGGACGCACAGATTGGGACAAGAGGGTTTGTAAAGTACTGGCACCAGAAGCAACGTATTTTTTTGGAAGTGAGATGCTGAGAAAAGCATTTTATGAGCATCAATGGGCGCCAAAGAAAAGAGAAGAAAAGATCATTGTATCCACCATACAGGCCAATATTTATAAAGGCCTTGAAACAGTGCTGGAAACAGCTGTTTTACTGAAAGAAAAGATGGGAGTTGCCGTCAAATGGTACATAGCAGGTATAGCCGAAACAGACATTATTGTAAAAGTCTTTGAAAGAAAGATGAAGAAGAGGTTCAGGGACTATCATGTGATATTATCCGGAAGGCTGAAGCCTGAAGAACTGTTGAAACTGGAGCTGGATGCAGATGTTTTCGTTCATCCATCACATATAGATAATAGTCCCAACAGTGTTTGCGAGGCCATGCTCCTGGGTATGCCTATCGTTGCCACATTTACCGGCGGTACGGGTTCCCTGCTGGCCGACCGTAAAGAAGGCCTCTTGATACAGGACGGCGATCCTTATGCCATGGCCGGGGCCATTTGGGATATGATCAACGATCTCTTCCTGGCGGCAGAATTGGGAAGAAATGCCCGGCAAAGGGCCAAAGAAAGACACGACCCCAACAGTATCGTGGAAAATCTCATTCGTATTTACAAATCAATTGCAAAAATTTCAGAATAAAAATTATCGCGATGAACTTGCTCCGGAAAATTGCCCGTAAGATCAGGTATCATATCAATGATAAGTTCTTTTATAACCAATGGACTATTGGTATAGCAAGAACAGATATCAGGGATATTATTATCGGTAAAGCATTCGACCCTCATATTTCCTGGTTCCCTTTAAAGGACCGGCAGGAGAACTGTGCAGACCCATTTATTTTAAGGGCTGATGACGGTAACTATGATATTTTTTATGAGAAATACATGGTGGATGACCTGCAGTCGGGTGATATATGGGTGATGAGAGTGGATAAGGATTTTAATGTCATCAGTGATGAAATATTGCTCGACAGGCAGTTTCATGCATCCTTTCCGTTCCTGCATAGAGAGAATGGGAAGATCTATGTGGTTCCGGAAACCGCCAATGAGAACAAGCTGCTGTGCTACGAGTTTGACACGGATAAAAGGACATTATCATACCAGGGCAGTATCATCGATCAACCGCTGCGGGATGCCACGATACTGAAAAAAAATAACAAGTATTGGTTGTTTGGTATGCTGAAGAGGGTAAATGGCAGCGAAGAAAAATATGAGTCATGGGTATTTATATCCGATGATTTTAACGGGCCTTATGCCCCGCATCCCAAAAGCCCGATCAAAGAAGGACTGGATGGCATTCGTTCTGCAGGTAATTTTATTGAAATAGGAGGGGAATTATACCGGCCCACACAAAACTGCGAAGGCGAATATGGAAAGTCCATCAGCATCAATAAGGTTAACCGCCTTAATGAATCGGATGTGGCAGAAGATCATTATATGACCATTACCATTAAGAAGACCAGGCAAAACAAGGGGATCACCAAAATTCACACCATCAATGGGATCGATAATATTATTGTGGTGGATGGTGTAAAGAGGACCTTCTCTCTGAAGAAATTTTTTAAAACAGGTCAGCGATGGGTAAATCACAAATTCGGCCTTCTGATATCTCTCATCACGCCGGCATTTCTGGAAGGATGGGTAGTTGTATGTGAGGATCTTTGTATGATCTGATTTTAGATAAGGCATTTTAATTCAGCAATAAGGATAAGTTAGATATGAACAAGGTGGTACTGAAGGTATTCTCGGTGTTGTACCCGTTTTATCCATTATTGGCATGGGCGCTGCATTTTGTTACGGAAAAACCGCTTGATTTTATCGTTAACATTGCGTTGCTGCCCATGGCGCTTTTTTATTTATTCAGCTCAAAGAAAAAGCTGCCGGCTTATGTGGTATTCTTCATCATCTTCACGATCTTTCACTTAGTATCGGCATTTTCCAACGATGCAATACCGCTTGATACCAATAAAGTTTACTTCATTTTCCAGGATAATAACTTCCTGGCCTGTACCTTATTCATCATCATCGAGAACACCGATTTTGATGAGAAGTTCATGGACCGCCTCACCCGTAATATCTTTATAGTGGTGGTACTGACCCTCCTGGTGAGTGTGTACCAGATAAAAGACCCAACTTTCATGTTCAATACCAACCTCCTGAAAGGAGATGAACTGGAATTTTGGGGAGATGATGTAAGAAACAACGCTTTTTACAGTTATATCAGCACCAACTCGATTGGGTTTACCTTTCCGTTCCTGATTGCGATCCTGCTGAATTTTTACAGCAGCAAACAGATCCATTTCCCGATCATCATCATGAGCGCTATCATCGTGGCCTTTCTCACCAAGTCCAGGTACGTGATGATCTCCACCTTTATCGCGATTTCACAATTATTTTTTGCATCCGGCAGATCGGTGGGGAACAAGATATCCATGGTGGTGGTATTTGTAGTTTGTATATATGGGGCCATATTCATTGCGGACCAGTCGGGTTTTAATGTTAATAAGGTAGTGGAAGAACGGATATTGGAGAAAGACACAGATCTGGGTTCCGCCAAATCAAGGGTGCTTTCTTATGAAGTATTCCTGATAAAGTATCCCGAGAATCCTTTTTTGGGAGTAGGCCCTAAAACAAGACCCGATGTGGTAGCCTTATTACAGAATGAAACACCTGTTATCCATGTGGGTTATCTCTGTTATCTCTATTATTACGGTGCTGTGGGGTGTTTCTTCCTGTTTGGCACCCTCTATTTCCTGATCCGGCGGGCCTGGAAAGTGGGAAAACAATACGGATTCTGGGGGGCCCTGTTCGGCATGGTGGCTTTCAGTTTTGCCAATACCACCCTGGTGTATTTTGTATTTTCGGAGATGGGCGTTATCCTCGGTATCATCTATATGCGGTACTACCTGTCATCAGAAGAACTGCCCGACGCGGAAGCGGAAATGCAGGCGGTGCAGCATGCTTAAATAAATGTTCAGTTCAGTACTTACTAACTGTTACCACTAAACGAAAACTAATCCATGAGCTTTGTCATCTTCGGCGATATTTTCACTTTCCCGGAAGGTTCTGCCGCCACCAACAGGGTGTATACCTATGCCAAGGGGTTTATAGAGAATGGGATTCCCACCCATGTGATCTGTTTTTCCAATAATTACATGGAGCAGTTTGATGGGGTGGTGGAAGGGATACCTTATTATCATCCTTTCCGTCAGAAGGCAAGAAATCCTTCCTTTTTCGTACGCCGCTGGCAGAATTTCCGGAAATATGTGAACACCTATAAGACCTTAAAAAAGATCCATAAGGAAGATAAGATCATTGCGGTGAATAGCTGGGCCAACCGCCTGCAAACACACCTGATCATCTGGCTGATGTGCAAAATGATCGGTACCAAACTGGTGGTGGAGTGCAGCGAACATCCGCTTCGTTTTTACCAGGGGGGCGCCCTTAACAGGATGGCCGGGAAGATCAAATTCTTTATTGAATCGCACATGTGCTCCGGGGTGTTTTGCATTTCCAGGTACCTGGTAAATTTTTACAGCAGCCGTGGGATAAAAGAAAGGAGATTATTGCTGGTGCCCAGCACCGTGGACCCCTCCCGCTTCACCGAAATAGTAAAAACCCCACGTCCTTTTGATAAGCCTTATGTGGGATACTTCGGATCACTCACCTTCAAAAGAGATAATGTAGATTTGCTTATTAACGCATTTGGGCAGTTCAGTAAGATCAATCCGGCTATTCATCTTGTATTGGGTGGATTTTGCAGCCCGGATGAGAAAAAACAGATCATTGACCTGGTCGCAAAAAACAATATCACAGAAAGGGTCACTATATTGGGATATGTTACAAGACAGGAGATCCTGAGTTATGTTTTTCATGCCGATGCCCTGGTGCTGGTAAGGTGTAATGACCTGGAAGCAGAAGCTTCTTACCCTTCCAAGCTGACAGAATTCCTGGCGACAGGTAAACCGGTGATAACAGTCAATGTGGGGGAGATCGCTGATTTTATTATCCATAAAGAAAATGGTTTCCTCGTTCCGCACAGCAATGTTGAAGCATTGTCGTCTGCCATGGAACAGGTGTTCAATAACTATGAAGCAGCAAAACAGGCCGGTCAGAAGGGAAAAGAGCTGACCAACGGCGTGTTCAATTACAATTATCAGTCAAAAAGAATGATCGAATTCATTCATTCCTTATAAGGATACGGAATAAAAAATACGATTGCTATGCTGTTTAACAGTATTCACTTCCTTATTTTCTTTGTGCTGGTGACATCGCTATATTTCGCGTTGCCGCACCGCTTCAGATGGTTCATGCTGCTGGTGGCCAGTTGCTATTTCTACATGGCATTTATCCCGGTATATATTCTCATCCTGGGAGGCACCATCGTCATAGATTATTTTGCCGGTATCTGGCTGGAGAAGATCCATGGCAGAAAACGAAAGCTATTCCTCATTGCCAGTCTTATAGCTAATATCGGGGTACTGGCCGTCTTTAAGTATTATAATTTTCTCAATGAAAATCTCTCTGCATTCCTGAATTCATTAGGTTATGAAAACAGCATTCCCAACCTGAGTATTGCCTTGCCCATCGGCCTGTCTTTCCATACCTTCCAGGCCATGAGTTATACCATTGAAGTATACAGGGGCAACCAGAAGGCAGAAAAGAACTTCGGCATCTATTCTTTATATGTAATGTTCTATCCGCAGCTGGTGGCGGGTCCCATTGAACGGCCGCAGAATATGCTGCACCAGTTCTATGAGAAGCACAAATTCGTACTGGACAGGGTGATTGAGGGATTGAAACTGATGTTGTGGGGATTTTTTATGAAACTGGTGATAGCTGACCGCCTGGGCCTTTACGTGGATGCAGTATATAATAATCCTGAAAAACACGGAAGTATCACGTTGGCTGTGGCCACCGTTTTTTTTGCATTCCAGATATATTGCGATTTTGCCGGTTACAGCAATATAGCCATCGGCAGTGCAAAAGTGATGGGCTTTAAACTGATGACGAATTTCAACAGGCCTTATTTTTCTGCCTCCATTTCAGAATTCTGGAAAAGATGGCATATTTCCCTCTCCACCTGGTTCAGGGATTATTTATACATTTCTCTCGGTGGAAATAAAGTGTCTATCCCCCGCTGGTATTTCAACCTGTTCTTTGTTTTTGCTGTAAGCGGTTTATGGCATGGAGCTAACTGGACCTTTATCATCTGGGGCGCTTTGAATGGTTTCTACCTGGTATTTGCGATCATTTCGGAAAAATGGAGAAAGAAAGCAGGCCGGTGGCTGGGGCTTGATAAAGTTCCGTCATTGAATAATGCCTTACAGATAATGATAACATTCGGTCTTGTTTGTTTTTCCTGGATTTTCTTCAGGGCCAATACCATGCAGGATGCTATTACCATTATTAAAGGAATATTCTCATTCTCAGGGCCATTTTATTATGCCAGCTTCCAGCAATTCTTCTATTGCATTGCTGCGGTCCTGTTCCTGCTGATTGTGGAATACAGGCAAAATTATATCAGTCTTTCTCCGTTGCCGATCAGGCCGCGTCATTGGCTCACAGAACAGGTGGGTTACTGTTTATTGTTAATAATTATATTGGCAATTGGCGTATTTGATGGCGGTCAGTTTATCTATTTTCAATTTTGATCTCTATGAGAGCAATACTGTTTAAAGGGTTGGTTTTCCTGGCCTTCGTGGTAGCTGCTGATACCCTGATGGGCTTTTTATGCAAAAAGCTGTACCAGAATTCGAATGATGTTCCTACAAGGAAGCTGAAACACACGATGTATTCCACTCACGAAGACATCCTGATCATGGGTAGCAGCCGTGCTGAATGTCACCTGGTATCAGCTGTGGTGAGCAGAAAAACCGGTATGACAGTTTATAATTGTGGAGTGGGTGGTACAGATCCGCAGTTTACATTAATTCAGATAAACCAGGCCTTTAAACGCTACAGGCCAAGATTGATCATCATGGAATTATCACCCAATATTTTTTTCCAGAAAGAAGCAGCCAACAGGATCAAACTCCTGCTGCCATTTTATAAGGAAGATTCCATGATCTATAATTCACTGGTAAGAAATGACCCTTTTGCCAGGGTCAAGCTGCTTTCTTCCACTTACCCGTATAATTCAACGATCGGCGCCTCGATGAGGGGCGTATTTAAGAGCAATCATGATACGTTAAAAGGGTTCCTTCCAATGGTGGGGTCCATCAATGTTGAACATGAAATCGCCTATACCAATTCATTTTACAGCATGCCGGAAATACCGGAAAGCAAACTGGTACAGGTAAAGAGGATGCTGGATATGTGTGTAAAGAACGGGGTAAAAGTGATGGTGGTGTCCACCCCTGTTTTTTATATGAATGATAACTACAAGCGAATGATCGGGCAGATAAAAACTGTTTGTGAGTCGTACAAAGGCATTGAATACTATGACTATACCCGCTATAATAAAACTTTCGGTGTTCCGCAATACTTTTACGACAATTCACACCTGAACACGGCCGGGGCGCTGATGTTTACCAACGAATTTGCCGATGCAGTCAACGAATCATTAAAAGGGCAGTCCCTGGCGACTGCTTCCGGAAAATAATTTATTTATCATACCAAAACAATGGAAAGTGTATCTAATTATCGTTCCCGTAAGTTTTTCTCAGGAAAAACTGCGAAAGTGTATCCCACTACAGTACCATCTGATGAGCGATACAGCGTTTATATTGATGCTATCAACGAAGGCTGTCATAGATTACCGGCCGAAAAAATATCAGTACTGGAATTAGGTTGTGGCACTGGAAGGTATTTTAGCCTGCTTACCAATGTAAAGAAACTGGTGGGAGTGGATATTTCGGACGATATGCTTCAGGTTGCTAAAGAAAAGATAGCAGCTGATGAGGGATTGAGAAACGTTACGGAATTAGTCAAGTCCAGCATTGAAGATTATATTCCTGCCGAGAAATTTCATTTCATTTATTCCATCGGCACACTGGGAGAGTATTGTGAGTTGAATAAAGATTTGCTGGAGAAAATGCTTTCTTATATGCATACAGACGGGTTTTTGTTCTTCACCCTGGTGGATGCTGAATCTTTTTATGATAAAGAATATGTTTGGCTGAAGAAAAGAGTGTTTCGCTTGCTTGTAAAACTGTTGCCCTACAGGTGGCGGGTGAAAGTGGATGCCAATACACTGAAAACGGCAGATTGGAAACATCTTTTCCTGACTACGGAGCAGGTGGAAAAGATATTTGCATCCACCTCGTTACCGATACGGTGGGAACTGAGCAAGGCCAAAGACAACCTGCATGTACATCATATTTGTAAGATCTGGTTTAAAGCCAAATAATCAGGAGAAACACAAGATGAAAATTTGTTTTTGGGGAACCATCATGGAAGCCGTTAAGGGAAGAACGATCGGCGGCGGGGAACTGCAAATTGCTTTAATAGCAAAGGCACTCGCTTCAGCCGGTCATGATGTGGTGGTCATAGATCCCGGAGCTGCTGAACCCTATGTTTCTCCCGAAGGCGTGAAAGTTATCAATGTGCCCGGATGGAATAGCGGCCTCAGGGGACTTCGGGCCATTACGCACCGCATACCGGCCCTGTACAAACTGATGGTGAAGCAAAAAGCCGATTTCTATTATGTGAGAATGCGTATTTACATGCACCTTATTCCTTACCTGGCGGCAAAAAAAGTGAAAGGCAAATTTGTGGTGGGATTGGCTTCCGATATCGATACGATGAGCCTGAGGGATAAGTATAAATATGAATACAAAGCGAATTTTAACCTGTTTCGATACCTCACCATTTGGTTACCCAATGATATCATGTTCAAATACCTGGTCAAAAGGGCTGATTTTGTGTTGCGGCAACATTCAGGACAGGAGATACGCTGGAAAAAATTGAAAGGAAAGGCAGTCATATTCCCGAATATCATCGACAGCCGTGATTTTCCATATATAGAAAACCCTGCCCGTGATTATTTCATTTATGTGGGATCGGTAACCATGATGAAAGGTGCCGAAAGTCTTTGCAGTATCCTGAAAAGTCATTCCAGCCCGCTGCCCCTGATCGTGGTGGGGCAACCCAATGATGTGAGTGCAACACCGGTGTTTAATGAAATGAAAAAAATAGGTAATGGTGCAGTCAGGGGAAGAATGAACCATGATGAAACCATGAAACTGATCGCTAATGCCAAAGCATTGATCAACACCTCTAAATTTGAAGGGTTTCCCAACGTATTTTTGGAAGCCTGGGCCATGGGAGTACCGGTATTGTCGCTGCGGGTGAACCCCGGAAATATTTTTAACCAGTACGATCTCGGTACCTGCTTTGATAACGACCTGGAAAAAATGAAACAGGCGATGATGGCGGGCATTACCCATGGTGAACAGCGGGAAAAATTAGTTTCGTTTATCCGGGAACACCACGATTTTAGTACGGCAGCAGCCCGGTTTGAAAAAATTTGTACAACCACCAACTAACGGTAACAGTCCTGGTATGAAAATATTTTTTTTCATTGATGCGTTAAATGCAGGGGGAAAGGAGAGGAGGCTCACCGAACTGATCAAGGGACTGAAGGCCAATCCGGATATCCATTTTGAACTGGTGGTGATGAGTAAGGATATCCACTATCAGGAAATACTGGATCTCGGCGTACCCATCCATTATATCCTACGGAAAACAAAAAAGGACCTCTCCGTTTTTAATAAGGTGTATAAACTTTGCAAGGAACATCATCCGGATTGCGTGCACTGCTGGGATAGCATGACCTCCATGTATGTCATACCGGCTGTCAAATTACTGGGTATTAAATATGTGAATGGAATGGTGGTGGATGCCCCCCGGCAACAGAATGTATTTAATAAAAACTGGCTCCGTGGAAAACTGGCTTTTCCGTTCAGCCACCTGATCATCGGCAATTCACAGGCCGGATTGTCGGCTTACAGGGCCCCTGGTAAGAAAAGCATTTGCATCCACAATGGATTTAATTTTTCAAGGGTGGAAGCGATCAGTGATGCCATTCAGGTAAAGGAACAGCTGAATATTGAAACTCCCTTTGTGGTGGGGATGGTGGCCAGTTTCTCCAGGTATAAAGACTACAGGACCTATTTCAGCGCAGCGCAGGCGATCCTAAAACAAAGAAAAGACATTACGTTTTTGGCAGTGGGTGAGGGAACAGATACAGAGGAGGCCAGGGCGCTGGTGGAAGAGCCGCTGCAGAAATATTTCAGGTTTTTGGGAAGAAAATCCGGTGTGGAATCGCTGATCAATGCCATGGATATTTGTGTATTGGCCACCTTTACAGAAGGGATATCTAATTCTATTCTGGAGTACATGGCACTGGGCAAACCGGTGGTTGCAACGGATGGGGGCGGAACAAACGAGATCATTGAAGATGGCAAAACGGGCTTTTTGGTGCCTCCCCGTGACCCCCGCATGCTGGCAGAAAAACTGGCCCTGCTGATCGAAAACAGTGAATTAAGGGAGCAAATGGGCAAAGCCGGCCGGCAACGGGTGCAGCATGATTTTTCTATTGAAAGAATGGTCAACAACTATATCGATAATTACAGGAAAATAGTGTCTTTGTAATATAACGTTAAGTAATAAACGCAGATACATAGGAAATGAATAAGATCAGGATAGGATTGCTTATCGACGATTTCGTGGTGCCGCACTGGGCCCATGAGATGGTAAAAACCATCCATGGATCCGGCTATGCAGATGTGGTGCTGGTGGTGAAGAAAAAAACACCGTCGGCCCCCAAAAAATCGTTTTTCAGCCGCCTGAAGAACAGCCTGGGTATCCTGCTTTATGTTATTTACCGCAGGATGGAGAATGCATTGTTCAAACAAAAACACGATGTATTTGCTCCAAAAGATATGCGGGATTTTCTGAACACTGCCGATGTGCTGGAAGTAGAGTGTGAGGAAAAGAAATTTTCTGATTTTGTGTCTGAAGAAGACGTGGAGAAGATCAGGAACTATCAGGTCGATGTGATGGTCCGGCTGGGGTTCAGGATACTCCGTGGCAGTATTTTAAAATCGGCCAAACTCGGTATATGGTCTTATCATCATGGTGATAATTTCTTATTCCGGGGCGGGCCGGCTGGTTTCTGGGAAGTGATCAGGAAAGAAAGAGAACTCGGATCCGTGCTGCAAATATTGACCGAAGACCTGGATGGCGGTGAAGTTCTCTACAGGTCATGGTCAACCGTACATACATCACTGAACGAAACATTGAATAGTTTTTACTGGAAAACCGCCACTTTCATCCCCCGGAAATTGAAAGAATTGCATGAAAAAGGGGAAACTGCTTTTTTGCAAAAAGTAAAGGAAGAGAACAGCCAATTACATTTCTATTCAAAAGAATTGTACACCATTCCGGGTAACTGGCGATTTGCAGGGCTGTTCCTTTCTTACTTTTTCAGATGGATTGGTCGGAGTATCTGGAAGATGTTTCATATGGAGCAGTGGATACTGTTATATTCATTCGATAAGAGCAAGAGTTTTTCCACCTCCATCTTCCGTTACAAGCGCATCACACCTCCGCGTGACAGGTACTGGGCCGACCCCTGCGTGGTGTACGAAGATGGAAAACACTATGTTTTCCTGGAAGAAGTGGAGTATAAAAAAAGAGGGGAGAAGGGCCATATCAGCGTGGCGGTATTGGGAAGCAAGGGGTTCGAATCCGCCCCGCGTATCATTTTGGACAAACCCTATCATTTGTCTTACCCCTTTGTTTTTAAATATGAAAATGAGTATTATCTTATACCCGAGAGTGAGCAAAACGCGACCATAGAATTGTATAAAGCCGTCAAATTTCCCTATGAATGGGAGTTTAAAATGAACCTGATGGAAAATGTAAAAGCGGTGGACACCACCGTGTTCCAGAAGGATGGAAAAGTTTGGCTCCTCACCAATATCCGTGAAATGGAAGGCGGACCCTATAGTGAAGAACTGTTTGTTTTTTCGGCTAACAGTTTGTTGACAAATCAGTGGGAACCCCACCCGGCCAATCCCGTGGTTTCTGATGTAAAAAGTGCCAGGCCCGCGGGAAGAATATTCAGCCATCATGGAAAATTATACCGTCCTTCACAGGATTGCTCGTATCGTTATGGTTATGCAACGGTACTCAACGAAATTGTGGAATTGAACGAAAATGAATACAAAGAGAGAAAAGTATCCGTAATCAACCCCAATTGGGCAAAAGATGTGGTGGGTACGCATACTTTATCTTTCGATAATGGGTTATCTGTTATCGATGCATCCGTTAAAAGAAGAAAATTTTTTTAATTTTTACCTGCTTATAATAATAAATACTATATGTGCGGATTAACTGGATTTTGCGATTTTAATAAAAAACTAAACGAGGCAGACCTGGATAGAGCCACAGAAGCCCTGCACCACCGCGGGCCCGACAGTGGCAGCTCTGAAATATACAGATCCGATCTTTGCAATGTCGGGTTCGGTCACAGGAGATTGTCTATCATGGACGTATCGTCCAATGGTAATCAGCCCATGTACAGCGACGACAAAAGTGTGGTTATCATCCTGAATGGTGAAGTATATAATTTCAAGGAGATCCGCCAGGAACTGATCCGGCTTGGATATTCTTTCCATTCGGATTCTGATACAGAAGTGATCCTCAAAGCTTACCAGGCATGGGGTATTGAATCTGTACACAGGTTCATCGGTATGTTTGTGTATGCTTTATATGATAAAAAGATCCAGACTGTTTACATTCTCCGGGACAGACCTGGTGTAAAACCTGTTTATTATTATTATAAGAACGGATTACTGCTCTTTGCCTCGGAATTAAAATCATTTTTTACCTATAAAGAATTTGAGAAAGTAGTGGATAAGAACGCTGTTTCTCATTTCTTCCAATATGGATATGTAAGAGCTCCCTTTAGCATATTTAAAGACACTTATAAAGTAAGACCGGGTCATTACATTAAAATAGACCTGGCCAGTCAAAAGCTGGAAGACATTAAGTACTACGACGTACTGGATTATTATAACAAACCCAAACTTAAAATTTCTGAACAGGAAGCGGCAGAAGAAGCGGAGCGCCTGTTTATTTCGGCATTTCAATACAGGATGGTGAGTGATGTACCCGTGGGTGTGTTTCTGAGCGGTGGATATGACAGCTCTGTGGTAACGGCTGTATTGCAGAAAAACAGTACACAGAAGATCAAAACATTTACAATCGGGTTTCATGAAGAAAAATTCAATGAAGCCCCTCATGCCAAAAAAGTGGCTGAATACCTGGGTACCGATCACCACGAATATTACTGTACCACCAAGGAGGCGCAGGATATCATACCCCTGCTGCCACATTTTTATGACGAACCATTTGGAGATAGTTCTGCTATCCCCACCCGACTGGTCAGTGAATTTGCCCGGAAACAGGTAACCGTTAGCTTATCGGCAGATGGAGGTGATGAGATATTTGCCGGTTATTCCAAGTATGTGCGCCTGATTGAGATTAACAATGTGTTTAAAAAATCACCCAAACTGTTATTGAAATCAGGAAAAGCTGTTTCTAATGCCGTGCTGGGCCTTTTCCCCGGATTAAAGAATGTACATAAGCTGGCAAGGGCACAGGAATTGTTCAATTCTTACGACAACAGGGGACTAACGGAGATCTATAACCAGCATTTTTCCAACCAGGAAATGGAAAAACTGCTCAAAGGGGGTCGTCCCAACATCGGTTTGTTTGATGACATTGGAAAATTGAACGGTGAGAATGATTATGTAAACGGTTGCCTGGCGCTGGATTATACCACCTATCTAGTGGATGACATCCTCGTAAAAGTGGACAGGGCCACCATGAGTGTGAGTCTTGAAGGACGTGAGCCATTGCTGGACCACCGGATCAGCGAATTTGGCGCACAGCTTCCTACCGAATTGAAACTGCGTAATGAAACAGATAAGAAATACCTGTTGAAAAAGGTGACACATAAATACATTCCCCAGGAATTGATGGACAGGCCTAAAGCCGGGTTTGCAATTCCGATGAATGAATGGTTCCGTACAGACCTGAAACATTATGTGATGGATTATATTAATGAGGAGAAACTGGCAAAACATGACTTCATCAATATAAAAAAGGCCATCAAGGTAAGAGACGAATTTTTGGCGGGAAGAGAAAGAAGGGAAACGCAGGTATGGCTGCTGCTGGTATTCCAGATGTGGTGGGAAAAGTGGATGGGTTAATCAATTATTACAATCAATAAGGATAAAGCGAAACTAAGATGTGCGGCATCGCAGGATATTTACATTTTGATAAAGAACGCAGGGCTTCCGCCAATGTTGTCAGGAAAATGACGGACATCATTGCGCACCGGGGCCCTGACGGGGAAGGATTTTATGTACACGAGAACCTGGCGTTGGGTCATCGTCGTCTTTCCATCATCGATCTTTCCACAGGTCAGCAACCGATGTACAGTGCGGATAGAAAGATCGTGCTGATCTTTAACGGGGAAATATATAATTATGTGGAACTGAAGGAGGAATTAACTCAATTAGGCCACACTTTCACCACTACTTCCGATACGGAAGTTATTATCAACGCCTATAAAACATGGGGCACCGATTGCCAGAAACGTTTCAATGGTATGTGGGCCTTTGCCCTGTGGGATGAAAACCTGGGCCGTCTGATGGTATCACGGGACCGCATAGGCGAAAAACCGTTATACTATTGCATTTCCGATAACTCCTTCATTTTTGGATCAGAGATAAAATCCATACTGGCTTATGGAGTGGCGGCAGAACCCCGCACAGACCTGACGGAGCTTTACCTGACCCTGAGTTTTGTACCCGCTCCTTATACTTTCTATAAAAGTATTTACCAGTTGCTGCCCGGCCAGTGCATGTTTGTTCGCGGACGGGACGTTAAAACAGAAACCTACTGGGACCTGCCCGATATCACAGAAGAAGATATGATAAAGGACAAGGAAAGAGTGGAAAAAAGATTTGCTGAGCTGTTTGATGACGCCGTAAGGATCAGGATGCGCAGCGATGTGGCCTTTGGGGCTTTCCTGAGCGGCGGTCTCGATTCTTCCTGTGTAGTGGGTACCATGGCCCATCATACAGCATTGCCGGTACAAACTTTCACGATCGGTTTTGAAAACAAACAATTTGATGAAAGCCCCCTGGCGCAAATGGTGGCAGATCAGTTCAAGGCCAATCACCACAAAGGAATAGTAACCTCAGAAGATTTTGATGCAGCATTGACAAAAGTGCTCGATCATTACGACGATCCGTTTGGTGATCCTTCGGCTATTCCTACCGGTCATATTTCTTCTTATGCGGTTAGGTTTGTTAAAATGGTGCTGACAGGGGATGGTGGCGACGAAGTATTGTCCGGCTACACCATTTATAAAGGAGAAAAATTTGCCAGGCAATACCAGGCATGGCCCTCACCTTTACGCCAGCTGGCCCCGGCTGTATTAAAGCTGCTCGCCAAACCTTTTCGCGGCAGCATACGCTATAAACTGAATCGGGCCGTAAGTGTATTGAATTCGAGCAATAAAAGTTTTAAAGACCGTCTTCGCTCCAAACTGGCTTATGTGGAACCTTCTATCCTAAAACAACTGATCCCTGCCGATGAGAAAATGATCACCTTCGATGAGTTTTTTGAAGATGTGATGAAAGGCTGCCGGTTCAAAGATCCTTTTTATCAACTCATGTATTTCCAGCATAAAGTAACCTTACCGGGTGATATGCTGGCCAAAGTGGACCGGATGAGTATGGCCTGGTCTATTGAAACAAGGATCCCTTTCCTGGATCACCGCATCATTGAATTTATGTTTGGTGTGCACAAGGATCTGAAGATGAAAGGATACACTAATAAAGTGGTATTGCGAAACAGTATCGCCAATAAAATATTGCCGGAAGAATTATTGAATGCTCCCAAAAAAGGATTCAATGTGCCCTTGCGTGACTGGTTCAGGGAGAATGAACTGAATAATAAAGTAAAGGATATACTGGTTACAAAAAATCATTTCTTTAATGCCGATGTTATTGCAAAACTGATAGCACAGAATGCCAGCGGAAAATCCGATGCCGGAAATTTTATCTGGATATTACTGGTGTTAAAAACCTGGTTGGATAAATACAGCCCGGCAAAGGGAACTCAACGCCAGTTCCGTGGTCCGCTCCGCCCGGTGTTGCCTTTAAAAAACGCCGAATAACCACCATCAAAATCAGCAGCAACGTAGAATGAAAAAGATCCTGGTCCTTGTGCCCGACCTCAGGCTTCCCGGCGGTGTAACTAATTATTATAATGCCTTAAAGCTGGAAACAAAAGCAGATGTCCGGTATTTTACTGTCAATAGCTTTAAACCGGAATCAGGAATGGCCACCCTTTTACGGATGATCAGTAAATACATTTCTTTCTTCTTTTTATTACTGACAAAAAAGATCAGCCTGGTCCATGTAAACCCCTCTTTAGACCGTCGTTCATTTTACAGGGACTTTGGTTTTATTCTTCTCTCCCGGTTATGTAGAAAAGATATACTGATTTTTTTCAGGGGATGGGAAGACAGTTATGAAGAAATAATAAAGAGAAGCAGGTTTCAATCATTCCTGTTTAAGATCAGTTATGCCAAAGCCCGTCGTTTTATCGTGTTAAGCGAATCATTTAAAAGAAAACTCATTTGCATGGGTGTACCGGCTTCCACCCCGTTTTATATTGAAACAACCGTAGCTGATTCGTCCGGGGTGGATGACCTGGACCTGCAAAAAAAATATGTCACCAGTGAAAAAAACCTGAAACTGCTGTTCATCTCCCGGATCGAAAAAGAGAAAGGTATTTTTATTACGCTGGATGCTTACCGTGAGTTTCAGCGCCAATGCCCCGAAATCAGGGTAAGCCTCACCGTGGCAGGCGATGGTCCCGCCCTGGCAGCCGCCCGGCAATACGTGGAACAGGAGCAGATCCCCGGAGTGGAGTTTACCGGCAATATCAGGGGGGAACAGAAAAAAAAGGTCTTGCTGGAGTCACATATTATGATTTTTCCTACTTATTACGGCGAAGGAATGCCCAACAGTATTTTGGAAGGCATGTTATATGGTATGCCCGTGATTTCCAGGGTGAATGCGGGTATTCCGGACGTCGTTCAGCAAGGAATTAATGGTTTTTTGACCGAGAGTATTGACCCTTTGACTTTTAGTGACTTTCTTTGCAGACTGGTTCGTGATAGGGAAATGCTCAGGGAAATGTCCCTGGTCAATCACCGCAAGGGAATGGAGAGATTTACGACAGAGAGAGTGAGGGACAGGATCCTTGCTATTTACGGTGAAGCATAACCGTAAATAACTGATTAGCAGGTAGTTTCTTGGTTAAGGCTGTTTTAAGAACGCTTAAAAATGCCTTGAGGTTAGTTATATGAAGCAGATGTTATCCGCCCCCAATATGAAATACAGCCAGGTCAAACTGGAAGAATCACCCTATATGCGTATGGCCGAGGCCTATCAGCAATGGGTGGCATCAGATCAACTCAGTACCTACGACTGGTGGGATATCTGGGGCAGCAAATATGGCCAGTGGGCCAAAGGTCTTTTTGTAAAACATAAATATACAGGCGCAGCTGCCGTGATGCCGGTAGTATTGCTCGACATATTTACTCCTTCTTTTCGCCGCCTTTTTGCCAAAAAAAGAACTTACCCGATCTCTCATGCTCAAACAGGGTTGGCCTATCTCAACCTGTATGAAGCAACCGGTGATAGGACCTATTTTGATAAAGCACTGGCATTGGTAGATCCTTTGTTTGAAATGGCGTCACCATTAGCAAATGATCTGGGGTGGGGAATGAAGCACGAATGGATGACGGTACAGGGGCTGGTGCCTGCAGATACGCCCTGCAATACACAAACATCTTACGCTTACGAATTCCTGGCAGAACTGTACCGGTTCACACACGAGGAGAAATATTTGCAACACCTGAAAAAGATCGCCAAACATGTATTGAATGATTTTCCTGAATGGCGGATAGGCGATAAGCTTGTCAGCTCTTATTCAACCGGCGATGTGCGCAGGGTGGTAAATGCAAATACCTACCGCATGTTCATGCTCATCGACGCCGCAAAACGGTTCAATGATGCTGCCTGCATGGAAAAAGGACTGGCCACCTTACGTTATGTTATGTCAATGCAAAGTCCGGATGGATCATGGGTATATTCGGAAGACCAGGATTTTGTGGATGGTTTCCATACCTGTTTTGTTTTGAAGAATCTCTATAAAGTGAAACAACTGCTCAACGATACCTCGTTGGGTATTGACGATACAATTAATAAAGGAATGGAGTATTACTGCCAGCATCTTTTTGATAAAAGCGGTTACCCCATACCATTCTCTGTAAAGCCCAGGATGGTGCTGTACAAATATGACCTCTACGATTTTGCAGAGTGCATTGGTCTTTTTGCCGATATGAAAGTGAGGAATGAACAGATGCACCGTGTAGTCGACTTTGTACGGTCAAACTTTCAAACCAAAAAGGGCTGGTTCTCGTTCCGTATTTTTTCATTCTGGAGATCAAAAGGAATACCTTATATGCGTTCAGCAAACTCTGCCATGTTTCTTGCCCTCAGTAAGGTAATTAAAGAAGATACCGTACCGGTGAAAACAACAGGATTTACCTCCTGATCAACCACCGGGTCTGTTACAATCATACACGTAAAAAACAAACCAAAATAGTTCAGCTTTATGAAAATTCTGGGTATACATGATGGGCACAATGCTTCTGCCTGCCTGATGGAAGATGGAAAACTCAAATATCTCGTACAGGAAGAAAGAGTTTGCGCCGAAAAGAATAAAAGCGGCTTTCCTCACAAGTCTATCGAACTGATCCTTAAAAAATCAGGACTCTCTATAAAGGATATCGATGCTATTGGTATGAATGGTACCTATATGCCGCCACCGGCCGACAGAAAAGAAACACTGGCGTATTATCAAAGCTTACTGAAAGGGGGCTCGCTGATCAATACCAGTATTTTAAAGAACAAGCTGAAAAATATCTCTTTTATCGCCGGTCCTTACGAAAAGCAAAACCGCGAGAAAAGACTGAAAACGCTGGCAGGTATCGGTGCTGATGAATCAAAAGTGGAATTTATTGATCACCACACACTGCATGCGGCAGCTGCTTACTATGCCAATGGCGATTACGAGAATGATATACTGGTTTTGACTAACGATGGTGCGGGTGACAGGCTTTGTGCCACGGTCAATATTTACTCCAAAGGGAAAATGCAGCGCCTCGCATCCGTGCATGAAAACCATTCTATCGGTATCATGTATGCGGTTTTTACCTTTTTAACAGGCATGGTGCCATTGGAACATGAATATAAAATAATGGGGATGGCCCCTTATGCACATAAATCAGGAGCTAAAAAAGTATCAGATGAATTCTGGGAAATGTTCAAGTTCTCTGAAGACGGGCTTACCTGGGAGTTTACCAAAGGATATTCCGTATTTGGTTCCATGGATTTCTTCAAAGACTTCATGTTCCTGAAAAGATTTGATTACCTGATGGCGGGGTTACAATATTTCACGGAGGAGTTCCTGGTACATTGGGTAAAATCCTGCATCAAAAAAACGGGAATCAAAAAGATCGCTTTATCCGGCGGAACATTCATGAACGTAAAAGCAGATAAGCTGATCATGGAACTGGATGAGGTGGAAAAAATATTTGTTTTCCCATCCTGTGGCGATGAATCCAACCCGGTAGGAGCTTGTTATCACCTGGAGGCAGAAAAGAATGGAACAAAGAACCTGCAAAAACTGGAAGATGTTTACCTCGGCATCTCTTTCACCAATGAAGAAGTAAAGCAGTCATTTGATAAATATGCTTTCAAATCAAAATATACCATCACGTATTACGATAATATCGAGCCGGAAGTGGCAAAGATTCTGGCCCGGGATCATGTCGTGGCCCGTTTCAAAGGGCGGGAGGAATTTGGCGCAAGAAGTTTGGGCAACAGGGCCATTATCGCTAACCCCAGCGCTCCCGGCATTATCAAGGAAATTAATGAAATGATCAAGAACCGGGATTTCTGGATGCCTTTTGCCAGTTCGATGCTCGATACCGATTTTGATAAGTATGTGATATCAGAAGGAAAAAATGATCCTTATTATATGATCATGACCTTCGATACAAAAAAAGAAGCAGACGAGATAAAAGGCGGTATTCACCCTTACGACCGTACTGTAAGGCCACAACTGGTAACGCAAAAACACAATATGGGTTACTGGAACCTGATCAATGAATTTAAAAAGATCACAGGTATCGGTGGTATCCTCAACACATCATTGAACCTTCACGGTTTGCCCCTGGTGCATACCCCCGAAGATGCTTTTCATGTGCTGGAGAATTCCAACCTGAAATACCTGGCTATCGAAAATTATATTATTGAGAAGATCGGCTGATGATAAAACCATAAACCTGTAAAACAGCAAGGATGTTACGTACACTTTTTAAACATTATTCAGGCAGGGCAAGGGCCAAAAGAGCGAAGATCTTCCATTCTTATTTCCCTGTAGGTGAGAACACGAAAGTGCTCGACCTGGGCGGACATGACGGGGAATACATCATGACGATGGGTATCGATAAGAAGAATATCTATGTGGCCGACTTTGATCTGGTGGCGCTGGAAAAAGCCAGGAAGAACGGGCTGAATACCGTGGTGCTGGATGAAAGCGGGAGAATACCCTGTGCAAAAAATGATTATGATGTGATCTTCAGTAACTCGGTGATCGAACACGTTACCGTGGATAAAGATGATATGTACAAATACAGGACAAACAAAGCTTTTCGGGAAGCGGCCTGGGAAAGACAACAATTGTTTGCCAACCAGATCCGCGAGAAGTCGGATAAGTATTATGTACAAACGCCCTACAAATATTTTATTGTAGAAAGCCATTCCTGGTTGCCTGTGATCATTGTGTTGTTGCCAAGAACATGGCAAATAGGTGTCATTAAGTTTTTCAACAAGTTCTGGCCCAAGCAAACATCGCCTGACTGGAACCTGCTAACGGCAAAGGAGATGCAAAAACTTTTCCCGGAGGCAAAAATTGTAAAGGAAAGATCATTGTTCATGACGAAGTCGCTGATTGCGGTGAAGTCCTGATCGTTTTATAGACCTTATCTCAAACTATTATGTGCGGAATAGCCGGCAGTATTAATTGTATTACGGAGGAAAGAAACCTCTCCCTGATCGCCCATCGCGGACCTGATCACCAGGCTCTCGTGGAACTGCAGGTGGGAGACCATCGTGCATACATGGGTCATACCCGCCTGTCCATCCTCGATCTGTCAGAGGCCGGCAACCAGCCCATGTTCTCCGATTGTGGGAATTATTGTATCATTTTCAACGGCGAAGTGTATAATCACCTGGAGTTGAGGGAGAAACTTTCCGGAATAAGCTTCAAGGGACATTCCGATACAGAAACCTTACTCTATTACCTGCGCCAGTTTGGTATCAGCGCTGTCAAAGAATTCAACGGAATTTTCGCATTTGCCTTTCTTGATATAAAAAATGAAAGGATCTTTTTAGTAAGAGATCATTTCGGAGTAAAGCCACTGTATTATTTTGTCAAAGGCAATAAACTCATTTTTGGCTCTGAATTGAAAATGATCCTGTGTAATGAAGCCTATTCAAAAGCGATAAATGCTGAGGCGCTGAACTCCTTCCTTACACTCCGGTATAACCCTTCTCCCCAGACTTTATTTAAGGATATTCATAAACTGGAACCAGCGCATTATGTAGAGTTTCAGTTCAATGGAAAGTGGGGAGTGAGCAATTACTGGTCCACCACACCGTCTGTTAATACTTCCATCAACGAACAGGACGCTATTGAAGAGTATAAATTCCTCCTGGAACGTGCAGTAAAACGACAACTGCTGAGTGATGTGCCGGTCGGATTATTATTGAGCGGGGGCGTGGATTCTGCCGTACTGGGCCATTTGATGGCAAAAAATAATGCTTCAACAATCAACACGTTCACGATCGGTTTTAAAGGGGATGGTGATTACAATGAATTGGCAGATGCTAAAGAAACAGCAGGCTTACTGGGCTCCAATCATTATGAACTGCTGATTGAGCAAAAAGAATATTTCGATGTTTTTTATCGTTCCTTCTATCACACGGAAGAGCCGATTGCAGAACCTACTATCCCTGCACTATATTATGTATCCCGCCTGGCCTCGAAACATTTGAAAGTGGTATTGAGCGGACAGGGTGCAGATGAACCTATGGCCGGGTATAAAAGATACCGGGGAGAAAAATTCCTGTCAGATTACAGAGGGCTGCTGGCATTAGCACCGCATGGACTGATCAGGAAAATGTTCCCAAGGAACGGGGCGCTGGACAGGGCTTTATATGCTTCTAAATTCAGCAATGAACTGGACCGCTTCCTGGCGATTTATACTTTATTCACACCGGAATTGAAAAGGGAACTGTACAAGAAAGAAATTGCACACCTGGCCGACAGCGATCAAAAATTTCTTTTCAGCAGAAGTTATAATAATGCAGGCAAACTGAAGGGTTCATTATCCCGGATGTTATATCTGGATGCCCGTGGTATGTTGCCGGATGACCTGCTGCTCTTCAATGACAAGATCGCCATGGCAAATTCACTGGAGAACCGGGTACCTTACCTGGATGTGGACCTGGTGAACTTCATTGAAACCCTGCCGCTGGATCTGAAACTGAGAGGAAAAACAGGAAAATATATTCACAAAAAAGCTGCAGAAAGCTGGCTGCCGGCTACCGTGATCAACCGGAAAAAACGTGGCTTCCTGACACCTATAGACGAATGGCTGAAAGGCGATATTTCCGGGATGGTGAACGACCTGGTCGACAGCCCCGGTTCTTTAAGCAGCGAGTATTTTAATAAACAGCAGATCCGGCAAATGCTGGAATTGCACAAAACAAAGAAAAGAGATTACCAGCGCCAGCTTTTCATCATCCTGTCACTGGAATTGTGGCACAAACATTTTTATTCGGTCAATTTTTCTGATAAGAACAACGTAGTAACTAACGCAAAAAAAATAGTTTAAGAAATGAACATCAGCATTTTTGGATTGGGTTATGTGGGTTGTGTCAGCCTGGGTTGTTTGGCCCGGAACGGGCACACCATGGTGGGTGTGGATGTGAGCGAAACAAAGGTAAAACAGATCAATAATGGGTTGCCTACTATTATAGAGAAGGATATCGATATTATTATCCAGGAAGAACACCTGAAAGGAACGATTTCGGCCACTACCGATTTTGTGAAAGCCGTCCTGCAAACGGAACTGTCGATCATTGCTGTAGGTACCCCTTCTACCGCTAACGGACACCTGAATCTCAACTTTATCTTCAAGGTGGCGGAAAATATCGGGGAAGCGCTGAAAACGAAAAATGAATTTCATATCGTGGTGATACGTTCCACCGTATTGCCCGGCACCGCCGATAAATGTGCGGATATCATTGAAAAAGCATCCGGTAAAAAGCGGGATGTTGATTTTTCCATGGTTTCCAACCCGGAATTCCTGAGAGAAGGCACCGCTGTACACGATTACTTTAACCCGCCGATCACATTGATCGGATCTTCCCATGCACAGGCGGCTCAGAAAGTAGCTTCCTTATACAGCCAGTTGCCGGCACAGGTGGTGATCACAGAACTGCCCGTGGCCGAGATCATGAAATATATCAATAATACTTTTCATGCCCTGAAGATCTCATTTGCCAACGAAGTAGGAAATATCTGTTCAGCATTGAATATCGATTCACATAAGGTGATGGAGATATTCTGCATGGATAAGGAACTGAATATCTCTCCTTATTATTTGAAACCGGGATTTGCTTACGGCGGCTCCTGCCTGCCCAAAGACCTGAAAGGATTACAAACGCTGGCGCATGATCTTTATGTGGATGCTCCTCTGCTGAATAGTATCGATAAGACGAACCAGATGCAGATCAGCAGGGCAGTGGATATGATCATCGAATCCGGGAAGACAAAACTGGCTTTCCTCGGATTAAGCTTCAAGCAGGGAACAGATGACCTGCGTAATTCCCCCGCTGTATCCGTGATTGAAACGATCATCGGGAAAGGTTACGAAGTACAGATCTATGATAAGAATGTGCAATTGTCAAAGCTAACAGGTACTAACAAGGAATATATCGATAAACACATCCCGCATTTATCAAAACTCATGGTCAATGACCTGAACAAACTGATCGATGAGGCAGATGTAATTGTTATTAATAACAGGGAGAAGGAATACGTGGATGCATTGCTGGAGACCGAATCCAACGCAAAGATCATTGATATGGTGAGGCTGCCTGAGCCCATTCGTAAAAGACCCGGCTATATTGGAATAAACTGGTAAGAATGTTTGAGAAAAAGCATATCCTGATCATTGTTGAAAACCTTCCGTTGCCCTTTGACCGCAGAGTTTGGCAGGAAGCCAACACACTATATGAGAACGGCGCAAAAGTGTCCATTATCTGTCCCAAGATGAAGGGGTACACAAAATCATTTGAGTGTATCAATGGCATAGATATTTACAGGCATCCGTTACCGGTAGAAGCAAAAGGGGTATGGGGGTATATCAGCGAATATTTTCTTGCTTTATTCTGGGAGTTCTTTTTAAGCTGGAAGATCTTTTTCAAAAAAAGGTTTCATGTGATCCAGGGTTGTAACCCGCCTGATACGATCTTTTTGGTGGCGATATTTTTTAAAATTTTTGGGGTAAAATATGTTTTTGATCATCATGATATTAACCCGGAGCTATACATAGCCAAATACAATAAGAAAGGATTTTTTTATAAGCTCTTATTGTTGATGGAAAAGCTGACGTTCAAAACAGCTAATTACAGCATGGCGACGAATGAAAGCTATAAAGAGATCGCTATCCGCCGGGGAAAAATGCCGGCAGACAGGGTACAGGTGGTGAGAAGCGGACCCAAACTCGACAGGCTGACTATCAGCAGCGGCAATGAACAGTATAAAAAAGGAAGAAAATACCTGGTAGGCTATGTGGGAGTGATCGGTGCACAGGAAGGGCTGGACCTGCTGCTGGAGTCGGTAAAACATATTACCGCGAAGAGAAACGATGTGCAATTTGCGATCATAGGCGGGGGTACAGATCTGGAACATGTAAAAAGCATGTCGGTGCAAATGGGATTGACAGACTATGTTGATTTTTATGGCAGAGTGGATGATAAAACACTGGTAGATGTACTGAATACAGCAGATATATGTGTAAACCCCGACAGGCCTACGGTGATGAACGATTTGTCCACCATGAACAAGATCATGGAGTACATGGCGCTGAAAAAGGCCATCGTTCAATATGATCTCAAAGAAGGAAGATTCTCGGCGCAAACGGCTTCGCTGTACGCTAAGAATACCAGCACGGAAGATTTTGCTGATAAGATCACCTGGTTGCTGGACCATCCCGAAGAGCGGAATGCGATGGGTGAATTTGGATATAAAAGAGTGCTGAATGAACTGTCCTGGGAGTATGAAAGTAAAAAACTGGTCGATTTCTATAAACGTGTTTTAAAGATCAACTGATAATAAATGCCAAAACGATAGCTTTTCAATAAACTTAAACCATACCTCAAAGATGAAAATTTTAATTACAGGGGCTGCAGGATTTATTGGTTCTAACCTGGCGGCACGATTGCTGGAGAGAGGTCATACCGTAACAGGGATCGATAACCTTACTTATGGATTTCTTCGCAATATTGAAATGATTAAGGATAACCCCAATTTTCATTTCATTCACGGAGATATTGCCAACCCGCATATATTGAAGGATGTGAAAGCGGACGTGGTGTATCACCTGGCTTCCCAGAAAATTCCCCGTTACACAACAGCCTTGCGCACATTGGAAGAGAATTACCTGATGCTGCGGAATATTGTGCAGAAATGTATCCACGACAAGTCGAAGATCATTTTTGCTTCCACTTCTGATGTGTATGGCAAGAACCCGCATGTCCCGTTTAATGAAGAATCTGACCTGGTGATGGGCCCCACCACGGTGAAACGCTGGGCCTATGCCCTTTCCAAGATGTATGGTGAACAGTTCATCATTGCCAACCAGGAAGAATATGGACTAAACTATACGATCACCCGCTTTTTTGGTTCCTATGGTCCTCACCAGAACCTGACATGGTGGGGCGGCCCTCAATCTGTTTTTATTGAAAAAGCTTTTAAGAAGGAACCTATTGATATACATGGCGACGGATCGCAAACCCGGACATTCACCTATGTGGCTGATACGGTAAGCGCTCTTGTACTTTGCGTGGAGAATGAAAAAGCCAATAACGAGATATTCAATACCGGTAGTAAATCCGGCAGCGGAATATCCATCAAAGACCTGGCCGTGATGATCTGGAAACTGGTCAACGGAAATAACTCGGAACCTAAACTCAATTATATTCCTTATTCCACATTCGGAAAATACGAGGATGTAATGCAGCGGGTGCCGGATATCACTAAAATAAGCACTTATCTCGGTTATAAACCCGAATGGGACCTGGAAAAAGGGTTAAGAGCAACCATTGAATGGCAAAAAAGATTTTTAGATTAAACAGGAGTAGATAGCATGGCTGTAAAAAAATGGGGCATTATTGGCGGTGGTATCATGGGTATGACACTGGCTCACCGGCTCAGCCAGCAGGGGCAGGACGTGACGGTGTTCGAATCGGCTCCTTCGTTGGGAGGGCTCGCTATTTCCTGGAAGATGAATGATGTGGAATGGGATAAATTCTATCACGTTATTTTATTATCAGATTTCAGAACCAGGGGCATATTAAAAGATATAGGTCTTGATGAGCAGATAAAGTGGGTGGAAACGAAGACCGGTTTCTATATCAACGGGAAACTGTATTCGATGTCAGACACGGTGGAGTTTTTGAAATTCCCAACGCTGAACCTCATTGATAAGTTTCGTCTCGGGTTAACGATCCTGGTGGCATCCAGAATAAAGAACTGGAAAAAGCTGGAGAAAATACCGGTAACCACCTGGCTGAAGCGCTGGTCGGGTACCCGCACCTTTAACAAGATCTGGCTTCCGCTGCTGAGAGCAAAATTGGGCGAAAGCTACCAGCGCACTTCCACGGTTTTTATCTGGGCCACCATCCAGCGATTGTATGGTGCGAGAAGAAGCGGCTTGAAAAAGGAAATGTTCGGATATGTGAAAGGCGGGTATAAAAGAATACTGGAGGAATTTGAAAAGCTGCTGCTGCAGGAGAAAGTAAAGATCAAAACAGGTTATACTGCCACGGAAGTAACTAACGTTAATGGCAAACCGCAGATTTCCTTTTCCCATAATGAGAAGCATGAATTTGATGAAGTGATCGTTACACTCCCTTCGCCATTATCTGCCAAACTGTGCAAAGGATTGAGTGCAGAAGAAATAAAAAAACTGGATAATATTGAATACCTCGGGGTGATCTGCGTGGCCGTGCTGATGGATCAATCACTTAGCCGGTTTTATATAACCAATATTACGGACACAAGATTTCCATTTACCGGTGTGATTGAAATGTCAGCATTGGTAGATAAGGAAGAATTCAAAGGCCAGTCGCTTGTTTATTTACCCAAGTACGTTGAATCAAACGATCCGCTGTTTGAACAAACCGATGAGCAGATCAGGACCTATTTTCTGGATAATTTCCGGAAAATGTATCCTTCGGTTAAAGATGAACAAATAAAATTTGCAGGAGTGGCCCGTGCCAAACATGTGATCACGGTGGCAAAACTGAATTACTCGGAAAACCTGCCCGATATACGTACATCCATACCCAATATTTATGTCATTAATACATCACATATCAAAGACGGGACACTGAATGTAAATGAAACTGTGCGTGTGGCAGAAACAAAACTGGAAGAACTATTAAACGATCAACAAGGTAAATGAGCAAGAAAAAATTAATGGCCAGCATATCGCTGGACCTCGACGATCAATGGTCATACATGAAAGTGCATGGCGATGAGGGATGGCAGACTTTCCCATCTTACCTGGACGTTGTTGTTCCCATCTTCCTCGATATGTTCGACCGGCTGGATATCAAGATCACTTTTTTCATCGTGGGGCAGGATGCGGCCATCGAGAAAAATCATAAAGTATTGCGCAGCATCGTGGAGAGGGGGCATGAAGTGGGTAACCACTCCTTTCATCATGAGTCATGGCTGAAAACCTATTCAAAAGATAAAATAGAGGAAGAGATCATCAGGGCGGAACAAGCCATTGAAAAAGCTACAGGCAAGCGTACCAATACTTTTCGCGGGCCGGGCTTTAGCTGGAGTTATGACCTGCTGGAAGTATTGCAAAAAAGAAACTACCAGTTCGATGCATCACTGCTTCCCACCTATATCTCACCACTGATGCGTAAATATTATTTCTGGAAGTCTAAGCTGTCGAAAGAAGAAAAGAAAAAGAGAAAAGAATTATTTGGCTCCTTTAAAGAAGGGTTTTATCCTTTGAAACCATTTCAGTGGGAGCTGCAAAATAAAAAGAACTTGATGGAGATACCGGTGACTACGATGCCAGTATTCAAACTGCCCTTTCACCAGAGTTATTTATTGTATATAAGTGGCGTGTCCATGTGGCTGATGAGGATGTATCTCCGTTTCTCCATCTTCATGTGCAAGATCACGAAAACGCAGCCCAGTTACCTCCTGCATCCTTTGGACCTGGTAAGTAAGGAAGAAGTGCCGTCGCTGGCATTTTTCCCGGGTATGGATATTAAAACGGAGAAGAAGATGAAGGTATTTGAAGAAGCGATGAAGATCCTGAAAAAGAATTTTGAGTTATTGCCGATGTCGGCCTTTGCCAACAGGCTTTCTCCTGAAATGAAAATAAAAGAACTGGCACCAGCCGAACCTAAACGAGCATGAAAATTTTTTCCATAGTCGGTGCAAGACCGCAATTCATAAAACTCGCCCCGCTGTCGGCTAAACTGGCCGGGCAGCACGAGGAGATCATTGTGCATACGGGGCAGCATTATGATTATGCCATGTCAGAACAGATATTTACCGACCTCGGTATCCGTAAACCGGATATTCATTTGGAAGTGGGTTCGGGCACACATGCCTCACAAACCGGTGATATGATGGTGAAGCTGGAAGCGGCAATGATGAAAGACCGGCCCGATGCTGTAGTTGTATTTGGCGATACTAATTCCACACTGGCCGGAGCGCTGGCAGCGGCTAAACTGACGATCCCTGTCATCCATATTGAAGCAGGTTTGAGAAGTTATAACAAATTAATGCCCGAAGAGATTAACAGGGTCACGGCAGATCATATCTCGGCTTACCTGTTTGCACCAACGGGAACGGCTAACCGGATATTGAAAGAAGAAGGATTGGGCGAGAGGTCTTACCTCACCGGCGATATTATGGTGGATACACTGGATACGAACCTGAAAATTGCTGAAAAAAAATCAACGGTGATGCAGGATATGCAACTGAAGGAAAATGAATACAGCCTGCTAACCCTGCACCGTAATTATAACGTGGACAACGCAGCAGTATTAACACATCTGCTGAGCGAGCTGGGAAAACTACAGGAATCGATCATATTCCCGGTCCATCCAAGAACAAAGAAAATGTTAGGCAACGGGCATACGATTCCTGACAATATTAAAATGACAGACCCGCAGGGTTATCTTGATTTTATCATATTGGAACGTTTTGCCAAACGGATACTCACCGATTCGGGAGGCATACAGAAGGAAGCTTATATTTTGCGCAAACCCTGTGTCACTTTACGCACGGAAACAGAATGGGTGGAAACCGTGGAAGAAAAGTGGAACCTGTTGCTTCATCCGGATGACAGGAGGATAGCGGAGAAAATCTCCGCATTTGAAACACCCGCCAATCAGAAAGATGTTTTTGGAAAGAATGTAACCGACAGGATGGTTGAAATTATAAATACGATCAGCTAAGTATCATGCCAACCCATAACACACCATATCGTTCCTGTACCTCTTTCTTTGATTGTAAAGAAGAAAAGAAACTGGTGCTTAATAAAAAAGGATATGATATCAGGGAATGTAATAAATGTGGCCACCGGTTTACAACGTTAAAGCAAACCGAAGGCCACCTGGAAGAAACATATTCGGACGCTTATTTTTTTGAAGGAAAAGATGGGTATCCAAATTACATGAAGGAAAAAGACCTTTTATATAAATCAGGTCTTAACTATTCAAAAGTTTTATCAAAATACACAAAACCAGGAAAGCTGCTCGATGTGGGATGTGCAGCCGGGTTCATTTTAAAAGGCTTCGAAAAATCCGGGTGGGATTGTTTTGGCGTGGAACCCAATAATACCATGGCGGAGTATGGAAGAAAAGAGCTGCAACTGAACATTCAAACAGGGGGGCTAGAAACATATCAGTCAAAAGAACAATTTGATGTGATCAGTCTTATACAGGTGGTGGGCAGTTTTTATGACCTGGACCAGGCAATGGCTGCTGTGGGCCGCCTCTCCAGGAAAGATGGACTGGTATTAGTGGAATCATGGGATATGAAAAGCTGGGCGGCCAGGGTCATGGGTAAAAGCTGGCACGAGTACTGTCCACCCAGTGTGATCACCTGGTTTTCAGACGAAACATTAAAGAAATTATTTACCTATTACGGATTTGAGCTGGTGGCGAAAGGGAGACCCAAGAAGAGAATTAATATCAATCACGGGCTCTCGCTGCTCGATGAAAGCCTGCCCCGGTTCATTTTCAAAAAAAGGGTACTGAATTTTTTCAGCCGTACCGTAGGAAAGTATAATGTGCGGTATCCGCCCGTTGATTTGAAATGGTATCTTTTTAAAAAAGTATAGAATAATTAAAAAGAAATTAATATTTTGACCTAACCTCAATCTGCCCTTACTATGCAACCTGTATCCAGGCCATTCATCACCATCGTGGCGCCATGCTACAATGAAGAGGCTATTCTCCCCAATAACATTGCTATTGTAGCCCGCTACCTGCAGGGGTTGGAGCATACATACCAGTGGGAGATATTGATGGTGAATGATGGGAGTAAGGATAAAACAGGAGAGATCGCCGATCAGCTGGCTAAAACGGTAAAGAATACGAGAGTCATTCATCACCCGGTGAATCTTAATCTTGGGATGGCGTTACAAACAGGATTCCGGAATGCAAAAGGTGATATCATTGTTGTCATCGACATCGACCTCAGCTATGGCGTGGAATATATCGGTCAGATGGTGAATAAACTTGTTGAAGCATCCGCTGATATTGTGCTGGCATCTCCTTATATGAAGGGCGGAAAGGTAACAGCCGTTCCTTTTGGAAGAAGGGTGATGAGCAAATGGGTGAACAGGATCATGCGGGTGGCGGCACAGGACAAATATCACACCTTCACCGGAATGGTGAGAGCGTACCGTACGGAATTCATCCGTTCGCTTAACCTCAAAACGAGAGACTATGAAGTGAATCCGGAGATCATGTACAAAGCCATGATCCTTCGTGCACGGGTGATAGAAATCCCTGCACACCTTGACTGGACGGAACAAAATAAATATAAAGGCACCAGGACATCCAGCATCAGGATGCTGAGAGGCTTTTTTTCAGGTATCATGTCAGCTTTCATTTTCCGGCCTTATTTTTTCTTTTTAGGGATAGGTACTCTATTGCTGCTGCTTTCCCTTTACCAGCTCGTCTGGTTGCTGGTGGATACATTGTCTGCCTGGAATGCACTCAGCCAGGAAGGAGTAAAAGTGGATTACCCTTTCTCTTACAGCCTTGCCCTGCAGTTTAAAAAGAACCCGCAGTCGTTCCTGGTGGGCGGTATTACTTTTATTGCGGCCATCCAGTTCCTGGGACTTGGGTTTTTATCCCTTCAGAATAAAAGATACTTTGAAGAACTATTCCACCAGGGGACCTCTATCCGGAAAAGCCAGATCGACGATAAACGAGACAAGCCATCCGACTGAACGAATCCAGGTGGATGATCATAATACATGGAGAAAATAATTAAACAGGCAAACAGGTTTCAAAACCCGTATTTGGTTTTTTTACCATTCCTCATTATTTATATAATATGCGTGTTGTTGTTTCAGCAACCGGCTATTATTGGTGATGAGGAGCGGTTTTTATCCTATGCGGAGCATTTAACGAAAGGGTACTATGCGCCCCCTGATCACACACTGGGGCATGGACCGGGCTATTCTATCATCCTTGTTCCTTTTGTGGCCCTTAACCTTCCTCTACTGCTGGTCAAACTTTTGAATGCGTTATTTTATTATCTCTCGGTCGTTTACCTGTATAAGGCATTGCGATTGATCGTATCACATCCTGTTGCGCTGGCATTTGCACTGTTTTGGGCATGTTATTACAATTCATTGGTGTACCTGCACCTTATTTACAGCGAAATCCTGGCTTCATTCCTTATCACATTACTGCTGTATCATATTATCAAACTTTTTCAAACAGAGGACAGGAAGGAAAAAAGAAAACAGGCCTGGCTGTCCGGTTTCATACTGGGGTACCTGGTACTGGTAAAAGTGATTTTCAGCTATGTTATTTTATGCCTGCTTGCAGGCGTGCTGGTGCTGTGGTTATTCAACAAGGCAGCCTCTTCATATAAAAAGATCGTAACAGTGTTAGGTATAGCCTTTCTTACCATTTCGCCATATGTCTTTTATACCTATAATATAACCGGAAAAGTCTTTTACCTGAGTACTACCGGGGGTGAAAACCTTTATTGGATGACCACACATCATGAAGGAGAATATGGAAGCTGGTTCCCGGTGCCCACGATCGTACCGGGGTCTGCTAATGGAAAAACTCCCGGGGAAATGGTGCCTGACCTGAGTAATTATGAGCAATCGCTGCACGGCGACAATCTCATTTCGGGCATAGCCGATTCTATTATATCCCGTCATGGTGATACGTTCAGGGAAGTGTTCAGTCACTCAGCCACCGGAGTGGAAAGAGATGAGACATTTAAACGCATTGCTATGAAGAATCTCAAAGAGAACCCGGGTGCATTTATTAAAAATTGTTTCAGTAATGCGGGACGGATGCTGTTCAATTATCCCTATTCCTATTCCACGCAAAGGCCTTCCACATTACTCAGGTTCCCGCTGAACGGGCTGATGCTGGTACTGATGTTCTTTTGCATCATACCCACGCTCATGAACTGGAGAAAAGTCCCTTTTTCAGTACGGTTCATGCTGTTTTTTGTGGCGCTGTATCTGGGGGGAAGCCTTGTTGGTTCGGCAGAGATACGCATGTTCTCAGTTATTGCCCCTGTTTTAATTTTATGGATCGCTTATACACTTGAAAAATCAATCAGGAAGATCATCATTCGGTGGTAAAATAATCCACCACATTCTAACTCCGCGGAAGACCACTTCTATTTTTTAGTATCCTGTTTAATGCCGGAAAGGTTTTCCTTTCACATTGATCAACAATTAATTTAATACAATGAATCAGCAATTCTTCAGGTTATTGCGGTTGGGGTTTGCTTCATTGGATCTGATTGCCCTGAACCTTGCATTTGGTATTGGAAAATATATTTTCAGGGAAAAGATCGATCCTTCCTGGGAAATACGCTATACCTATTTATGGATATTTCTCAACCTCGCCTGGCTGGTTTCGAGCTGGGCCTGCCGCACCTATGAAAGGGATAATATCTCCTCCTTTGAATCTTTCGGAAGAAGGACATTGCGGGCATTTATCTATTTCCTGGCCATGATGATGGTGTACCTGTTCTTTCAGAAATGGCAGGATGTATCGAGGCTCTTTATCCTGTCGTCCATCATTTCCATGGGCATTGCTTTACTGTTAAACCGTCTTGTGTACCTGCTGGTATTCCAGTATTTCCGCAACCGCGAAAACCTGATGCGTAAAGTGATCATCATCGGCTATAATGATATTTCAAAAAAATTGGTGGAAGAACTGGAAGATGACCCGATCAATACCGAGATCATTGGCTATTGTGAAAATGAAGAAGATGTACATGAGCTCTCTAATTATCCCATAGTGGGAAACCTGTCCAATGTGATGGAGGTTTCCAGGAAATACAATGCCACCGAGATATTTTCTTCAGTGGCGCCGGAGCAGAATGAATCAATTTATGAACTGATCCAGGTAGCAGAAAAAGAGTGTATCCGGTTCCGCCTGATCCCCAACTTCAGTTTTTTTGCCCGCTTTCCCATGCATGTGGACTATTTCGGAAGCATACCCGTACTTTCTTTGAGAAAGGAGCCGCTGGATGATGTGGCCAACAGGATCAAAAAGCGCATGTTCGATATTGTGGTTAGCAGCATTGCCATTATCCTGGTACTTTCCTGGCTTATTCCGCTGATGTCTTTGCTCATCTGGTTCGAATCCCGCGGCCCCATTTTCTTTTATCAAAAGAGAAGCGGCAAGGGAAACAGGCCCTTCACCTGCATTAAATTCAGGAGTATGCGGATGAATGAAGATTCGCATAAAGTACAGGCTACAAAAGGTGACCGCCGCATTACGCGGATCGGGAAATTTTTGCGTCGCAGCAACCTGGATGAATTCCCCCAGTTCCTCAACGTTTTCATGGGGCAGATGAGCATTGTGGGGCCAAGACCGCACATGCTTAAACATACGGATGATTATTCTGCCATGATCAACAAGTACATGGTGCGCCAGTTTGTAAAACCCGGCATTACCGGGTGGGCACAGGTAAATGGCTACCGGGGTGAAGTAAGGACCATGGAAGACATGGAGAAAAGGGTGGAACATGACCTCTGGTACCTGGAGAACTGGAGCTTATGGCTGGATACAAGAATCATATTCCTTACCGTATATAATATGATCAGGGGTGAGAAGAATGCTTATTGACAAAACAACCGGAAGGGTTGTGGAGGAAGATGCTAAGGCCAGGAAACTTTATCGGGCCCGGCAAAAGCGATGGCTATTGATAGCTATTCTGTTCACAGCCGTATTCAGTTTTATGCCGGATATAGAGGTGGAGAAATATCTTGACCTCGAAAAATCGGGATGGTTTGATATGCTGCAGCAGGCTTTGTATTATTTTATCCTCACGTTATTCCTGCTCAACCTGCTGCCTGAAGAGAAGAGGTCTATTTCATTTTTACTCTCCATATTCTCGATCTCATTCTTCTTTGAGTTGGCACAACTGATCATTCCGGGCAGAAACTTTTCCATCGCCGACCTGGGCAGCAACCTGCTGGGTATTGCCACTGCATCTTTGATCATGTATTTTTATGACTCTATAAAGCCTGATCCACGGCACAGAAATAATTAACGCACAGGTTTCATTCATTTACTGATCAGCATCCGTCGCAAGGCGGGTGCTTTTTTATTAACTGCCTGGCAGTTATCATGCAACGGGAACCGCGGGAAACCCTTTGTGTAAAATCTTTGAGTCCTTTGTGGTCCTGTATTCTTTTAGATTCCTGTATTCCTTCCCCTTCAACAAAACTTTCATTGTATTACTAATAGTAATAATTTTATACTATAATTTTTTGCAATGGGCGTTTGGAAACAAATATCAGAATACTTATACCTGCGTAAGAAAGATCCCAGCAGGCCAAAAGATAAATGGATCGGCTATATGCATGGTATTAACCGTATCAGCCTGTTCATTTTTATTCTCTGCCTTATTATTTTGGCTGTCAAGCTTCTTGCCTGAGAAATTGCATGATCGAAACAGCGGCTTTTGCAGAAGCATCCCCTCCTTCACTTAATATATCAGCCAGTGTGTTATAATCGGTTTTTATTTGCGACTTTCTGTTTTCATCTGTCAGCAATAATTGTAATTCAGCCTTCACTTTTTCCACGGTAAGATCGTTTTGTATCAGCTCTTTCACCACGGGCTTGTCCATAATAAGATTTACCAGTGAAATATATTTCACCCGGATTACTCTCTTACCGATCTGGTAAGAGATATAAGATGTTTTATAACACACCACCTGGGGCACACCAAACAATGCAGTTTCCAGGGTGGCGGTACCGGAAGTAACCAGTGCGGCTGCAGATTGTTGTAACAGGTTATAAGTTTGGTTAGCCACGTACGATACGTTGTCAAAATCTTTCAGCAACTCTTTATAAAATGATTCGTCAGCGCCCGGCGCTTTGGCCACAATAAATTGATAGCCGGGAAAAGATTTGGTGACCTCCAGCATCACAGGTAGTTTTTTCAATATTTCCTGTTTACGGCTGCCCGGTAATAATGCCACGATCGGCTTATCAGCAAGCGGTGTCAATTTGTTCTCTGCTTTTCTTCTTCTCACTTCTTCCAGCAGGGGGTGGCCAACATACTCCACTTCCCAATCCCATTTTTTACGGTAATATTCTTTTTCAAAAGGAAGTATCACAAGTAGCTTATCGATGCACTGGCGCATCATTTTAGCACGGCTTTCCTTCCAGGCCCATACCTGGGGGGAGATATAATAAATGACTTTGAGCCCATGCTCCTTTGCCCAACGGGCAATACGCAGGTTGAAGCCAGGATAATCGATCAGTATCAGTGCATCGGGTTGATGTGCGGCAATATCTTCTTTACAGAATTGGAGATTGCGTAAAATAGTGCGGAGGTTCATCAGCACTTCTGCAAAACCCATAAAAGCCAGTTCGCGGTAATGCTTTACGATCTCGGCGCCGGCAGCCTGCATTTTATCACCACCCCAGCAGCGGAAACTGGCCTGGGGGTCACGTATTTTGAGCTCTTTAATGAGATTGCTTCCATGCAAGTCCCCGGAAGCCTCGCCAGAAACTATATAATACTTCATACAGGGTCCGTACTGTTTAAATGATTTTCAGCACCAATATACCAATACCATAGATAAGCGTAATAATAAAAATCCCCTTTGCTGTATTATCTCTGTGTGTGTTCACATAAATAGTAAAAAGGATGGCATTGGCCAGCAGGCTAAGGGAGCCGATAGAAGTGATCATTTTATGGTCCTTCATAAAATAATCAAGAAAGTCTTTGAAACTGTAGGAAGGGAACCGGAGAAAATAAACCACCACAAGGCCCAGCAGGGGGCCAATTAGTCCTAATACAAGTCCCAGCCGGAGATTATCTTTTTTGAATATCATTATTGCCAGAGTTTTTCCAGTTTGGATTTTAATACATAATTCGTCAGGTCAAATTGCACAGGCACCACACTCACATAATTATTGGCCAGTGCCCACACATCTGTATCTTTTCCTTTATCAAAATTGACAAACTCACCGGTCAGCCAGTAATAATTTTTACCATGAGGATCGTTGCGTTCAATAAAATCCTCTTCATACTTCGCATAAGCCTGGCGGCAAATTTTGAATCCTTTCAGCAGGTCTGCAGAAACGGAAGGAATATTTACATTCAGCACCGTGTGGTTATCGAGCTTGCTGCTCAGCATCTTCTCTACGATGATACGAACAAATTTCTTTGCTCCTGTAAAATCGGCTTCAATGCTGTGATCCAGTAACGAAAACCCAACGGAGGGAATGCTTTCGATTGCGGCTTCCACTGCTGCCGACATGGTGCCGGAGTAAATAACATTGATGCTGTGATTGGCGCCGTGATTAATGCCACTTAAACATATATCCGGTTTGCGGTGTAATACCTTGTCTACAGCTAATTTTACGCAATCCACCGGGGTGCCGGTACAGGACCATATCTCCACGTTATCGCCGGTACTTAATTTATGCAGTCGCAATGGCTGACCAATGGTGATAGCATGGCCCATGCCGGACTGGGGTTTATCGGGAGCCACCACCACAATTTTCCCGAGATCTTTTACAGCTTCCACCAGGTTTTTGATACCGGGTGCTGAAACGCCATCATCATTGGTAATCAGGATCACTGGCTTTTTCTTTCCGGAAGCTTTGGTCACTTTTTTGGGCGTAGCGGAAGATTTGGCAGGAGTAAGGCTGGTCTTTTTAGTCATACAGCTACAAAAATCCCGGTTTTTTCCGGCTTATCCAAATGAGACAGACGGGCATGCTTGCTTCCCTCAAAATCCTTGCGTCCTTAGTATTGTATTTTAACTAAAGGTTCTTTATGTCCTGCCTTTTTTCCAGGAAATTTTTGAAAATCTAAATTAATTAGTATTTTGTGTACTAAATAAATTAGGTTGCTATGGCAATATCCAATCAGAACCTGAAATACCTGCGCAAGCTGCGAGGATGGACACAGGAAGAGTTTGCACAAAAACTACGGATCAAGCGCTCCCTGCTGGGAGCTTACGAAGAGGAGAGGGCGGAGCCAAGAATTGATGTACTCGAAGTGGTCTGCGATATCTTCAAGCTCACTCTCGACGAACTTCTACGCAAAGACCTCAGCGATAATAAAGGTAATTACCTGGCCAAACGCCGGGCTATGAAACTGGCTGGCGGCCGGCCTGATATTCCATTTGTTCCTGTAAAAGCAGCCGCAGGCTACCTGGCCGGTTATGCCGACCCGGAATTTATTGATGAACTCAACACATTTACTCTACCCATGCTTTCGGGAGGTAACTACAGGGCTTTTGAGATCATAGGAGATTCCATGCTGCCTACCCCCAGCGGATCAGTGATCGTGGGTGAGAAAGTGGATAACCTGGAAGAAGTCAAGAATAACACGGCCTGTATCGTCGTTTCCCGGCACGAAGGAATCGTTTACAAACGAATTCAGCGGAACGGAAGACAGAAAAATAAACTTACCCTCATTAGCGATAACCCATCTTATCACCCCTATACTGTCAACTCAGAAGAAATACTGGAAATGTGGCAGGCACAGGTGGTAATAGCCAGGGCCAATACAGTTCAAAGATGGGATATGAACCAATTGAGCAATATCGTTAGCGACCTTCGTGACCAGGTGTCTTCTATCAAAAAAAGAATGAACTAATTGAATGACTTATAATAGATTACGCATTATAAGATAATTACCGGGGCAGCCTTTTACCCTTGCAGATAGTCTATTATATTTGCACCCTGCAACACCCGGTAATGCGGCTAAGAAACTATATCTGCCTTCCCCTGTTTTTGGTTTGTAGCGCTAGTTTTTCCCAGGAAAAATCAATACAGGCAGTCAAAATTGAACAGGCACCCACGATCGATGGGAGCCTGGAAGATGCCGTATGGGCAAATGCTCCCGTACTAACCGGATTTACCCAAAACTATCCTAATACCGGCGCCCCCGCCACTGCCAATTCAGAAATTCGGGTCCTGTACGATAATTCCGCTATTTACATAGGCGCATATCTCTATGATGATCCTGCCAGGATCAGGAAACAACTAACCGCCCGTGATGATGAAGGGCAAAAAGATGTGGACTACTTTTCTGTTTTCCTCGATACCTACAACGATAATCAAAACGGCTTTCAATTCCTGGTCACTTCTATGAATGTGCAAACAGATGCCAAACTGGGACCTAACTACACCGGTACATTCGGTCAATACGGAGATAAAACCTGGGATGCCGTATGGGAAAGCAAGACTGTTATCCGTGAAAATGGCTGGGTGCTGGAAATGAGGATACCCTATATCTCTCTTCGCTTTGCCAAAAAAGATGTGCAGGACTGGGGCCTTCAATTATTACGCTTCAGCCGCAGCAATAATGAAACCTGTTTCTGGAATGCTGTGGACCCACAGGTAAACGGATTTGTAAACCAGTTCGGTAATTTAAAAGGGCTGGAAAATATTACCCCGCCATTACGGTTAAGCTTCTCTCCTTATATCACCACTGGTTATCGCAGCTCACCTATCGGTAACACGTATACAGACGAATGGCTTCGCAATGGTGGTATGGATGTAAAATACGGGATCAACGAAAGCTTTACACTGGATGCCACACTGGTCCCTGATTTTGGCCAGGTGATCTCGGATAACGTGATCAATAACCTTTCACCTTATGAAGTGCGTTTCCAGGAAAACAGGCCATTTTTCACCGAAGGAACAGAGCTGTTCAATAAATCAGGTCTCTTCTATTCACGCAGGGTGGGCAGCACACCCGAAGGTTACGACGGAGTAAAAGATTTTGTACTCATGTACCCGGAATGGGAGATCATCCGGAACTCTTCTTCAGAACAATTGTATAATGCCACCAAATTTTCGGGAAGAAATAAATATAAACTCGGTATCGGCATATTCAATGCCATTGCAGCACCCACCAAAGCCAGGATCAGGAATATCAACACCGGGCAGGATTCCACCATTAATACATCACCACTCACCAATTATAATATCATTGTGCTGGACCAGGCCCTGAAAGGGAGGTCTTCTGTCACTTTTACCAACACCAATGTGATGCGCAACGGTGGGGAAAGAGATGCTAATGTTACAGCCTTTGATATTGCACTTTACGATAAAAAGAATATTCATGCCTTCCAGGGAACTGCCCGCTACAGCAAGATCTGGGGAACCGATGCCTACGATGGGTATAATACCTCACTGCGATATGGAAAAGTAAGTGGCAAATGGCGCTATTATCTCCTGGGTAGTGTTGAATCGGCCCGGTATGATCCCAATGACCTCGGTTTTTTAACAGCTGCCAACAAAATCAGCTACAGGGCCAATGGCAGTTTCAACCAGTTAAAGCCCACCGATAAATTTATCGCATACTCCTATACGTTAGATATGCGTTTGCAGGACCTGTATAAGCCTTATGCTTTCAGCCGTTTCGATATAACCGGCACGGCATTTTGGGTGTTCCGGAATTTTTGGGATATCACCCTGGTCTCACAAATTACTCCCTTCGACTCGCATGATTATTTTGAGTTAAGAACGGATGGCCGTTACCTGAACTACCCGCTGAATTTGTACCTGGGAATGGAAGGAAGTACAGACAGCCGGAAAAAACTCTTTGTCCGGTTTGGTGGAATCCTCGCCCGGTCACCGGGATTTGATAATGATCTCTACGGAATTACTTTAGGGTTCCGCTATCGCTTCAGCAATAAATTCAGCCTCGACCTGCAGGGTGATTCGCATACCGAATTGAACCAGGTGGGTTATGCTTTTATGCGGGAGCCGAATGGTGATCCTATTGTTGGTTACAGGGACAACCGTGATTTTACATCCGTACTCACCGGTATTTATAATTTCACGCCCCGGTTGAACCTGTCATTGCGAACACGACACTATTGGAATAAAGTGAATTACCTGAGCTTTCACAATGTGGATGCTAAAGGAAATTTAACGGACCGGGCTTTTGTAAACGGTCGTGACCAGAATGTCAACCTGTTTAACGTAGATGCTTTCCTTACATGGGATTTTCGCCTGGGCAGCCGCCTGGTAGTGGGGTATAAGAACTGGCTGGGTGATGAAGAAGTGGTCACGCTTTCCGGTAAGAACAACTATCTCCGCAACCTGGGAAAAGTATTTGACCTGCGTCATGGAAATGAGTTCACGATCCGCTTCATCTATTTTCTCGATTATAACCAGCTTCGCAAAAAAAGGTAGGGCTCATTTCAAAAGTAGCAGGATCACGAACTAACCTGCCTGCAGGGCACACAACGGACCTTTAGTTAAAATACATGCTTTCATGTCAATGCATTGTGCTTTTTGTGCAGGATTTGAGACTTTCGTGTTCCTGCCCTGTAAGAATTTTGAGATCTGTTCTATAAGATATTGATCAGGTTATTGTCTGCAATGGCATACACGGTTTCATTCTTTTTTCTTTCCACAGAATACGTACCTGTAAAACGGCTAAAGGCCGGAAGAATGCAGTAATCCTGCGTAAAATAAAAGCAGGGAAAACGCAGGGATTGTTTCCCTTTTCCTTTGATGGTAATACCCGGATGCACATGCCCCACAAAGGTGTATTGCACATCGTCAGGTATCACTTCATTTTTACGGGTCTTCAAATCATGACGAAAACAAAAATTACGAATGACCAGGTGATTCGGGATCACCCGGATATCGGCTTCTTCATACCATCTGTCATCCAGGATATCATGATTTCCTTTTACCAATGAAATATGCAGCAAAGAGAAATCCTTTCTCCATTTTTTAAAATGGTCCAGTTCCTGGTTCACCACACTATGGGTAAAATCACCAACGATAATAAGCCGGTCTGCCTTAAAAAAATAAAGCTGCGCCATTAACCTTTGCAGGTCCGCCTTATAAACATTTTGAGGAATACCAATACCTGATTTTCGGAAATGACCGGTTTTGCCGAGATGAAGATCTGCCAGGATCATGGTGTTTTCTTCTTCCCACCAAACACATCTTTCCGAGGATACCCAAAAAGTATTTTTAGCGATGATATGTGGAAAAGGGTTCTGCATTCAAAGGGTTGACAAAATTACTAAATCTGCCCGGTGACTTCCAGCTGTTGCTGCATTTTTCTTACCCGGTCTTCGAGTTTTTCCGAGGAAAGATCTTCCCGCATGCTATCCACTTTAATCGGGAAACAGAAGGGCGTGAGTTGTCCGGGAAAAGTGATCACTATTTTTGACCGCCTGATCCTTTCCAGCATATCCCGTAGCCTTACTTCTTCCATTTGCTGGTCCAGCACTTCCTGGTAGGATTGACGGAGCAGGAGGTTGCCGGGATCATGTTCGCTGAAAACCTTGAAAAGGAGAGAGGCCGATGATTGTAAATGCCGGGCTTTCTTTTTTTCTCCCGGCATCCCCTGGAAGATGAGCCCGCCAATGACCGCCACATCCCTGAATTTTCGCTTAGCCATCTCCGTACTATTCACACTTCGCAGAATATCGTTCAGAAGATCATCGGGTGAAAAAAGCTCATATACATTCGTATCATCCACGGGTATGGGCTGGTCGCTCAGCAATTCAAACCCATAGTCATTCATGGCAAAAGAAAAAGTAATGGGCCGGATACGGCTGATACGATAAGCCAGTATGGCGGCCATTGCCTCATGCACCAGCCTGCCTTCAAAAGGATACACAAAAAGATGAAACCCGTCTTCCGTTTCGATCTGCTCGATCAGCAACTCGTTCTCTTTGGGCACATAAGAAACAGACTGCTGTAATTCGAATAGAGGTTTCAGCGAAGCCAGTTCCCGGGATTGCTGCCAGTTTCCCCCGGCAGCCTGGTTCAGCATCTCTCTCAGCTTGCGGCCAAGGTTGGCACTCAAAGGCATTCTGCCGCCATTCCAGCTGGGAACGATCGACTTTTTAGCATTCGATTTCCTCACCAGTACCGTCATGTCTTTGATCATCACAAATTCCAGGTTCCTGCCTGCCAGGGTAAATACATCACCCGGCTCCAGCCGTGAAATAAAATATTCTTCGATCACACCCACATAGCCACCAGACATAAATTTCACTTTCAGCATCGCATCACTCACGATGGTACCGATATGCAACCGGTGACGCATAGCCGTTTTCCGGCTCCTTATGCGGCATACACCATCTTCCATGTCTACTTTTCGGAAATCATCGTATTGCTGAAGCGCATTGCCGCCCTGCGTAATAAAATGAATGATGGCGTCCCACTCGTCCTGTGTCAGTTCCCGGAAACAAAAAGTGGAAATAACCTCTTCAAACAGTAGCTGCGGAATAAAGCCATCCGAAATAGCCAGTGTATTCAGGTACTGCATCAGCACATCATAGCATAACGTCATCGGTACCCGGCTTTCAATGATATTTTCCCCGATCGCTGTTTTCAGGGCGGCCGCTTCCATCAGCTCCAGCGAATGGGTGGGCAGAAAATAGATGGTACTCACCGCATCAGGACTATGTCCGCTTCTGCCGGCCCTTTGCAGGAACCGGGCCACACCTTTGGGAGAACCCACTTGTATAACAGTTTCGACCGGACGAAAATCAACACCCAGGTCCAGGCTGGCGGTACACACCACCGCTTTCAGGTTGCCGGTATGGAGGTTGTCTTCGATCCAGGTACGCAATTCCATATCGATAGAACCGTGGTGCAGGGCAATGGAACCGGCCAGTTCGGGGCAAATCGTTAATAAGGTCTGGTACCAGGTCTCGCTCATTCCCCGGGTATTAATAAAAATGAGCGTGGTGCGGCTTTCTTGTATGATCGGTATGATCCGGTGGGCCAGTTTTATTCCCAAATGCCCCGCCCAGGGATATTTTTCTATTTCCTCCGGAATCACGGAATCAATATGCACTTTCTTCGATAAATGAGCCCTGACGATCACTCCCTTTTTCTTCAAAGAGGATAATAAAACATCTTTGGCTTCTTCCAGGTTACCAATGGTGGCGGAGATACCCCATACCGAACAACAGGCAGGGTTAAGCGCTTTTTGCAGATGTACGATCCTGGAAACAGCGAGTTCCACCTGCACACCCCGCTTAGAGCCAAGTAATTCATGCCATTCATCCACCGCAATGACCTGCAGTGATTGAAATACCAGAGAATAATCTTTTTGTGCCAGCAGCAAATGCAAACTTTCAGGAGTAATGATCAGTACTTCCGGCATTTGTTTTTTTTGCCTTGCCCGTTCCGCTGTATCCGTATCACCATTGCGTATCCCGATCTTCCAGTTCATCCCCAGTTCCCCGATCACCTCCTCCATGGCCCTGCCAATATCTTTCGCCAATGCCCGCAACGGAGTGATCCATAATAATTGCAGGCCATTATTTTTTTTGGATTGAAAATTTGACGGATGCTTTTCGATGAATTGTATGAGCGAACCAAGAAAAACGGAGAAAGTTTTACCACAACCGGTGGGAGCATTGACCAGGCCACTTTCCCCTGCAAGGATCTGCTCCCACGCCTGCTCCTGGAATAAAAAAGGAGTCAGCCCCTTTACCCCCAGCCAATTGACGATTGTTTGATATCCTTTTGATCCCTTCACGTTCTGTAATAATATGGAATAAAGTTACGTGCAGGAAGAGAAAGGTTTATAGCCTGCCTGCCGGTAGGCAGGTTTATTGTTTGAAGTTTATGGTTGGCAGTCGTGAAAGCAGGCAAACATAAAGCGTCGCCGCTACATTGCGGGCTTTGGGAGGAATATTCTCCGCGGACCTGCCTGCCGGCAGGGAGGGAACAGGAGGGCACAGAGTTTGCGCAGGGAGTTTTGTAAGTTACACTTTGTGTTCGTCGTACCCCCTTACTGCACTTTGTGTTCCTTGTATTGCTTTGCGGGTCTTTGCATCTTTGCGAGAAACCCTTCTTGCTCCAGGGGATAAAAAAATAAGAAATGGAGACACTATTAAATAACAGATCAATTAACAGATTTGATGATCCCGTCCTGCCATTTCAGGAAATATAGCTTTTTGTTCTCAAAATATTCAAGTGTCATATTTTGTTTGTTGATCACCGGCTGGATATCGAATTCCCTGAATACACTATAGCCTTTATTTGTAAGATTGGAGGCGATATCGGATTTGTATTGCAACAGGATATTGCCAAATCGCCACATCGTCTCATAACCCCGCATCACCATATCACTGGGCCTTGCATACATTACCGTATTAAAATATTCAATGATCTGCAGGCTGGTTTTGTCCATGCGGGTATTATAAAAAGGGGTGCTGTAAATTATTTCAATGCCCTTGTACTCTGGTTTGGTAAAATCTTTAATATTATCCCAGGTGGGCATGCCCATCGAAATGGATTGAAATTTTAATTTTTTCAACGCGGCTAATTGGGCGGCCAGTCTTCTGCCAAAATTTTCATCCAGGCTGCCGGCTACACAGATCGTGGGATTTAAGGTATCCAGGTAAGGCTTCAGATTGTTGACTGTGAAACTGTCGATAAGGTCAACATATTTGAATTTCAAAGGAACGCTAACGGTGCTTTTCCCAAAATCATCCCAATACATTTTGACCCTGTCCTCCAGTTGCCCTTTTTTCCTGAAAACAACAATATTATTCAGGGCATAATATTTCTGAAGATAGCGGTAAATGCCCTCGCATTGTGTGCGAAGAGTGGGGTTGAGCATCACAAAATAAGGGTTGCCGGTAACACCGCCATCGTTGGGAAGATTTACATTGATAACAGGAATATTCCTTTTCAACCCGGCATCGGCAAATATTTTTATATCGGCAGCACTGCAATAGGCGATGATCAGTTCCACGTTATTGGAGTCGGCTTCATTAAGTTGCTGCTCCAGGGTTTCTTTGGCAGAACGGGTGTCGTAGATATACACTTCCAGCGGTGCCCCTTTTCGGGCAAAAGAATCCAGTGCTATCTGTACGCCTTCATAAAACTCCAGTCCGGGATTGATGAATTTGGGAAATACATTTTTTGCATACCGGTAAACGGTATCCGAACCAAAAGCAGAATCTATATAGATAGGAGTGAATACGGCAATTCGATGCTTGACAGAATCTGTTTGTGCGTCAGCTCCCGCGTATGACAAACAAAAAAAGACCGATAGTACAATAACGCAAAGGGGTTTCTTCATCTTCTGTTTACTTTTTACTCCCATTCGATAGTGGCCGGTGGTTTGCTGCTGATATCATACACCACCCGGTTGATACCACGAACGTTGTTAATGATCTCACTGGAGATATTGGCCAGGAATTCATACGGCAGATGTGCCCAGTCTGCCGTCATGCCATCCACGCTGGTCACCGCCCTCAGGGCAACCGTAAATTCATAAGTTCTTTCATCTCCCATTACACCCACACTTTTTACCGGCAATAAGATAGCACCTGCCTGCCAAACAGTTGCATACAGACCGTTATCTTTTAATGCTTTAACATACAGATGATCAGCTTCCTGCAATAAATGTACCTTTTCTTCTGTAATCTCTCCCAGTATCCGTATGGCCAGTCCCGGTCCGGGAAACGGATGCCTGTCGATCATATCTGCGGGGATGCCCAATTCCCGGCCCACTTTTCTGACTTCATCTTTGAACAGGTATCGCAACGGCTCCACCAGTTCCAGGTGCATTTGTTCCGGAAGCCCACCCACATTATGGTGCGACTTGATCGTTACCGAAGGCCCGTGTACTGACACGCTTTCGATCACATCGGGATAGATAGTGCCCTGCCCGAGTAACTCAATACCTTCAATTTTTTTAGACTCATCCTGGAATACGTCAATGAATAACCGCCCGATCGTTTTTCTTTTGGCTTCGGGGTCTGTTTTGCCATGAAGTTCTTTATAGAATAATTCTTTTGCATCCACACCTTTTACATTCAATCCTAACCTGGCATAGGTCGTCAGCACATTTTCAAACTCATGCTTACGCAACACTCCATTGTCAACAAAGATGCCATATAAATGATCGCCGATCGCCTGGTGGATAAGTGTAGCTGCCACCGTGGAATCCACTCCACCACTCAGGGCCATGATCACTTTTCGGTTTCCGATCTGTTTTTTTAATGCTTCTACCGTGTCTGTAATAAAATGCGCCGGTGTCCAGTCCTGCGAACAACCACAGATATTTACGAGGAAATTCTTCAATACTTTCTTTCCTTCTTTGGAATGGTACACTTCAGGGTGAAATTGTACACCATACAAAGGCTTTGCTTCAGATCCGTTCTTCTTAAAGGCGGCAACCGGGATACTTTCTGTTACTGCCAGTAATTCAAAACCGGCAGGTAGTTCTTTGATCGTATCGCTGTGGCTCATCCACACCTGGCTTTGATCGGCCACATCGGTCAGCAACACATCTTCTTTTAACCGGTGTAATTGTGCCCGTCCAAATTCCCTTTTATTGCTCCTGGCCACTATACCGCCATAACGTTTGGTGGTGAGTTGTGCCCCATAGCAAATACCGAGGACCGGCACTTTACTGATAAACTCCTGCACATTCACATCGGGGGCATTATTCTCGTTTACCGAAAAAGGGGAGCCGGATAGAATGATGCCCTTTAAGCCGGGTTCAAATTCAAAGTTTTTGTGATAAGGAATGATCTCGCAATACACACTGGCCTCTCTTACTGCACGGGCAATCAATTGAGTATATTGGGAACCAAAGTCAAGAATCAGGATCTTTTCAGTCATGAATTAAGATGTAAAACGGTTTGGATAACGCTTTTCAGCTTCCCGTAACGGGGGTAATTTGCTGCGAAGGTAAAAAAACCACCCCGAAACTTCGGGACGGTTTTGGATTTTCAGATCGGCGGCCCATTTTTCTGCCTAATTTGGCTGTTGATTTAGTAACCTTCCGTCCCGGGGAAATGTCTTAATAAGATAACCAACACAAATCAATTGAGTATGAAACAAGTAATCGTATTATCCTTCCTTTTTGTAACAGTGCTGACCTCCTGTCATTTTGCAGACGGCGAAAGGATCAGGGGCAATGGGGTGGTGAAATCTGAATTAAGGGCGCCCGGCTCATTTTCGGGTATTGAAGCTGGTGGCGCTGTGGATATTTATGTTAAGCAGGATTCGGCAGTATCTGTAAAAATTGAAACGGATGAGAACCTGTTACCCTATATTGAGACTTATGTAAACGGCGAAATGCTGGTCATCCGCAATAAAAGGGGCTATAACCTGAAACCAACAGGCAAGATCAAAGTATATGTAAGTGCAAAAGATATCCATCATTTTAATGCATCAGGCGCTTCAGATATCATTAGCCAGAATAAGTTTGTGACCAATGAAAATATCACAATCGATCTTTCCGGTGCCAGTACGGCAGAACTGCAGTTACAAGCCCCGAAAATTGATGCAGATCTTTCCGGTGCAGGTACTATAACACTTCTGGGACAAACCAAAGATCTAAGTGTGGATGGGTCAGGAGCATCCAATATCAGGTGTTTTGATATGATGGCTGAAAATACCCGTGTCCATATCTCTGGTGCCGGAGATGCAGATGTATTTGCCAGTGTAACGCTTAGTGTGAGCGTTTCCGGGGCAGGCAGTATCCGTTATAAAGGGAATGCTACAGTTACAAAGGATATATCTGGAGCAGGTAGCGTGAAAAAGGTGGAATAGCCCAAGTGGGTGCAACAGGAATCAAAGACCCTGGGAAGCTATCGTAAAACTACCAGTCGATTAGTTATCGAAAAGGTCAGAAAAAAATAATGATAAAGTATAATCTATAGGCTTTCATCATTTTGTGCTACAGGATAAATGATTTACTTTGTGCGTTAGTTTATGAAAAGGAGAAAGTTCATCCTGGTAGCCACTGCCGCCACTGTAGCTGTTGCAGTACCACTCATTTATTATACCCGAAAGGGTAAAAAGACCTATCATCCGCTTGTGATGCCGGAGGTACTGGGTACTTTTTGCAATGAAGCGGAGATACAGGCAATCGGCAAAACTTACCGATCCAACCATCAGCAGGAAGATAACAGGGAGAAGCTTACCGAACTCATCCTTTCCAATAACGAGGGCAGGAAGATCGAAACATCCAACAAAAAAGAGATCGCCGCGCTGGTAAAGAAAAAAACGCAGAGAGAATTTCAGGCTTATCAAACCATTGTCGTGGAAGGATGGGTAATATCTGTTACAGAAGCCCGTCAATGCGCTTTGTTTTCACTAACCACTATGAATTAGCAACAATATGCATATTGATGCAAGACAAATCGATAATAACTCCGTCATTGAGGGAGATATCTGTATTATTGGAACCGGAGCGGCAGGGTTAAGTATTGCCATGGAATGGATAGGCACTGCCTATAAAGTAATCTTACTGGAAGGTGGCGGTTTGGAGTATGATGACCAGGTGCAGGAATTATATAACGGAAAACTGATAGGGCAGCCTTATTATCCCATGAAATCCAGCCGCCTTCACTATTTTGGTGGCAGCACCATGCATTGGGGAGGACAGTGCTCCACTTTTGATGCGCTCGATTTTGGCGTACGTGATTGGGTGGATAATAGCGGCTGGCCTGTTCCTTATGAGGAGATCGCCCGTTTTTATCCACGGGCCCATCCAGTCCTGGACCTTAAATCTCCCGACTGGGATGTGAATGCCTATATAGCCAAAGACCCTGCACTGAAGCCACTTCCGCTGAACAAGGAAAGTATCTGGAATAAAATATGGCAGTTCAGTCCGCCCACAAGGTTTGGCACTAAATACCGCGATTCCATCCTGCAGGCAAAGAATGTTCATTTATATACTTATGCCAATGTGGTGGATATTACAGCCAACGGAAATGTTAACAACATTTCCAGTGTCACCACTAAGAACCATGCGGGAAAACAACACACCGTTAAAGCAAAATATTTTATTCTGGCCTGCTGCGCTATTCAAAATGCAAGATTGCTGCTGGCCTGTACAAAGCAAGCTCCAAAAGGATTGGGTAATGATAATGACCTGGTGGGAAGATATTTTATGGAACACCCGGAACTAAAAACGGGGGAGTTATGGCTAAACACTTCTGAAAATCTTAAGCTTTATCACCTGCAATTGGGTTCCAGTTTCAGGGCAGAACTGGCTGTATTTCCGGAAATGCAAAAACAAATGAAGATCCTGAATGGTACAGTGGCCCTTAACCCTTTACCCATCGCCCGGAAAATAAAATCAAATGTAAAAACCTGGACCGAAGAAGATCCCAGGAAAAGTTTAAAGAAAAGCCAGGAGGATTATGGTGATGCCAATAAGAAAAGCTTTTTCAGAAGGCTGGCCGACCGTTTTTCCTCGAAGAAGAATGAGAGCAGCTTTCAGTCATACGAGTTATATACACGTATAGAACAGGCGCCGAATCCCAACTCCAGGGTAGTGTTGAGCAATGAGAAAGATGCACTGGGAGTTCCGCGGGCCAACCTGAACTGGGCGCTAACGCCTATTGACAAACGAACAGTACGGAAACTGAACGAATATGTGGGTCAGCAGGTAGGAGCGGCAGGTATAGGACGTGTACGATTATATGAATTCCTCCGGGATGAATCTGATACATCCATGCCCGATTTCACCAGCGGTGGCTGGCATCATATCGGCACCACCCGAATGAGTGATGATCCAAAAAAAGGGGTGGTGGATGCCGATTGCAGGATACATGGTATTGATAATTTATTTGTGGCGGGGTCGGCATGTTTTCCCACCAGTGGCGCCATCAATCCTACGCTCACCATTGTGGCTATTTCACTTCGCTTATCCGATCATATTAAATCCAAAATGACCGGGCTGGTCAGTAAATAAAAAAGTCCGATCCGTGAGGACCAGACTTTAAAGCGAGCTTGGATATCGTTTATTAATTATTAATAATCGTTGTTATATCCGCCACGGTCGCGATTGTAACCGCCACCATTGCCACCTTTTTTGTAGCCGCCGCCGCCACCACCTTTGTAGCCGCCACCGCCGCCACCAAAGCTTTTCTTCTTGTAGCCGCCACCGCCGCCACCTTCTTGTTTAGGGCGACTTTCGTTCACTACGATGTTACGGCCATCTACTTCTGATCCATTCAGAGCAGAGATAGCAGCCTGTGCCTGGTCATCATTTGACATTTCAACAAAGCCAAATCCTTTGCTGCGGCCAGTGAATTTGTCAGTAACGATTTTAGCCGAAATTACTTCACCGTGTGATGAAAAAAGGTTGGACAGGTCCTGATCTTTCAGGTTCCAACTAAGGTTTCCTACGTAAATGTTCATTTTGAGAGGTTTTTAAAATAATAAGTGTCAACAGTAAACAGTAACCAATGAACATTTTACGGTTTTTCGAAACGTTCAGGACTTGTGAAACTGAAAGAGCACCAAATGCAAAACAAAATAACGGAATTTTTTTCGACATATTACAAATATCTTCTTGGGTCAGGGGCTCCATACCTAACTTATTGATTTTGAACCAATCTTATGTCGTGAAGTTAATAAAAAAGCCCCTGTTACAGAGGCTTTAATGATATGCGGGTGTTGACTTATTCGGCCACTACTTCAAATTCAACTTCGGTGCCTTGTCCGTTTCCGAAATCAATATTTGCTTTATAAGTACCCAATTCTTTGACTTCATCAACGATGTGGATCTTTTTACGGTCAATTTCATAACCTCTTTGCTCCCTGATCGCACGGCTCAGCTGTAACGAAGTAACGCTGCCGAATATCTTGCCACTGGTACCTGTTTTAGCACCCACTTTTAAGGGGGCCTCTTTCAGTTTAGCAATAACACTGTTGATCTCGGCCAGCATTCTCTCTTCTTTCTTGCGCACTTGTTTCATTCTTTCTTCCAGCTGTTTTTTATTGCTGGGGCTGTTTTCTACAGCCAGCTGGCGTGGCAATAAGTAGTTACGGGCATAACCGTTTTTTACTTTTACCACTTCGTTGGTGGCGCCAAGATTATCTACATCCTGAATTAATATTACTTCCATTGTTCTGTTTTTTTATCCCAATGAATTACCGGTTTCATTGTCCCCCGGCGCTAACAGCCGGGGTTAGGGATGCACCTATTTTAAAAGATCAGTTACGTAAGGCAATAATGCCATCTGGCGGGCTTTTTTCACCGCATCAGAAACTTTGCGCTGGTATTTCAGGCTGTTTCCGGAAAGGCGGCGGGGCAATAATTTACCCTGCTCGTTCAGGAATTTTTTCAGGAACTCCACATCTTTATAATCGATGTAGCGAATGCCATATTTTTTAAAGCGGCAGAATTTCTTAACTCTTTTGTCGCTTTTAATGGCGGTCAGATATTTTATTTCATTTTTTGCCATGACTTATACCTCCGCTAATTTTTCAGTTCCTGTTTTTACACCACTTCTCTTTTTAGCATTGTACTCGACGGCGTATTTATCGAGTTTAGTGCAAAGGTGACGCAGTACTGTCTCGTCACGCAGAAGCTGGATCTTCAGCTTCTCATTGAAGTCGGATGGCGCAGTGTACTCCATTACCCAGTACAAACCTGTTGTTTTCTTCTGGATCGGATACGCCAGTGATTTCAGTCCCCAGGGATTTTCAGCAATGATAGAACCACCAGCAGCGGTTACCAGCTTCGCATATTTTTTCTGCTCAGCTTTGAACTCATCATCACTCAAAACAGGGGTAAAAATCACCATCAATTCGTAATTGTTCATTTTACCTTTTTAATGTTTAATAATTCGTTTTATCCCATTGGACATCCACCTGTTGGCGGAAGAATCTGCGAATACAGATTTGGGGCGGCAAAGATAATCATTATCCCCTCACGAAAAGGCCCTTAGGCTGTTTTTTTTAAGCCGGTAAATAGAAGGAAAAACAGAACTGTAAGGCATTGATTGATAGTATAATAGCCAAAAAATGGCCTGTAGCTTTCGCCACAGGCCCGTGTTCCTATCTTAGTTATCGGTAGCTATAGTTTGATCAGTTTCACCACCCTTCTTTCTTTACCCTGGGTAACCTCCGCCACATAAACCCCATTTTTCAACTCCATACCCAACTGGATGGTAGAGTTGGGAGATACACCCCGGCGAACACTGATCTGCCTTCCGGACATATCAGCGATCCTGATCGTAACAGTTTCGTTATTATTTGAACTGCTGATTCGCAAAGTAAACTGATCAGTGCTCGGGTTCGGGCTTACTTTCACCTCCAGCGTTTTTGCTTCCTCATTTATTCCTTTCACAGGCGCTTTCGTTTCAGTAACAGCACCCCTGGCCGCAGCAGGTGTACAAGTGTAACTGTTCCACTCCACATCTTTACCCTCACTTTCCACTTTCTCTGCAATGAACCATCCTGTCAGCACAGTGGGCTTATTCTTCACACCTTCCACTTTCAATTTACCATTTGGAATATAAATGTTAGCGGTGATACTTACATTACCTCCCTCTATTTTGAATCGTTCTTCATCATTGAAATGATCGCCCAAATAGAAAGTAACCTTTGGTCCGTTGGTGTTCACCTGCACATTATTATCGATCACCACCCTGTCTTTTATTCTTACAGAAGTACAATCGCCAAATAATATGGCGGTGGATACACTGCCCTTACCCTCCACCCTCAGCTCACCAATGTTGACGATGCCGCCTGCAGGGTGGAATGTTACCTGGGCGCCTTCTTCAATCGTGATTTTGCCGTAAAGAGTACCGGTGATCGTTACCGTTACATTCTTTTTAATCCTCAGTTCCCTGTAATTGCCGGAAACCGGTGTGGTGGTGGAAGTATGCACCACCAGGCTCGGTAACCAGAACGTATTTCCGCTGAAGGTAAAGAATGGGGGAACTGGACCGTCATTGGCAGCGCTGTAAATACGGTTAGGAACAATAGCACCTGGTTTTACAGAAATGTGGGCAGCCCTTACAAAATAAGGAGACGGTAATATTGTTCCTTTTCTGAACTCCGCTTCACCATTCCCTGCTGTTACACCCACTGAGCCGTTAATGCTGTTATTTTCCCCAAATTCAGCCGAACGGGTTGCATAAATAATATACGTGGTATTGTTATCTGTTACGGTAATGATCTGTACCTGGTCAGGAGCTTGATTGCCATTATTATCTTCCAGGTGCCAGGTACGTGTGATGATGATATTATTCCCGCATGCTGATACTTCATCCGTATAAGTGGCCTGCAAACCAACTGAACAGTTGTCCTGTTCATCCGTCACATCACCAGTAATGGCAGGAGAAGCATTATAAGAACAAGTGCCGCTGAAAAGAATCGTTATATCTGCAGGACGGGTAAATACCGGTGCTTCATTGTCATTCACTGTTACGGTAAATGAACAGGTGGCTGTATTTCCACTGCCATCAGTTACCACAAATGTATTGGTGGTGGTACCTGCCGGGAAAACAGCACCGCTGGCCAAACCTGCTGTTTGTTGCACAGTTGCTCCGCTGCAATTATCATTGATGTTTACGGTGTAGTTAACTGTGGCGCTGCATGAACCTGCTGAAGTGCTGGTTGTAATATTTTCCGGGCAGGTGATAACCGGGTTCTCTGTGTCATTCACTGTTACGGTAAATGAACAGGTGGCTGTGCCGCCGGCAGCATCTGTTACCACATAAGTATTGGTGGTGGTACCCACCGGGAAAATAGCCCCGCTGGGCAAACCTTCTGTTTGCTGCAGGCTGGCAGTTCCGCAATTACCTTCATAGGTTACTTCGTAATTCACAACAGCTCCGCAGGCGCCTGCATCATTACTTTTAACCACATTGGCCGGGCAATGGATCACAGGCGGGGCCGGTTGTTCAAATTTATACCGGGTAAACACCGGGTAGTGATCAGAAGTGGTGTTTCCATAATTGGTCACCAGGCTGCTCACATCTGTTAAAATGTTGGCAGTGGCCGGCATATAATAGGACTCCAGTTCATTGGAGATCGTTACATGATCGATCACATCATTATAACTTACTGTTGATTTTTTACCGGCCAGGCTCAGTGGTAATGTAACCGGTTCGAAATTATCAGCATCATTTACAAAACTGCTCCAGGAGGTTACAGTAAAGCCTGCCGTGATCGACTGGTCAAGATCATCATTATAATCTCCCAGGATGATGATATTGTCGTTGGCATAGGATTGATTCAAAAGGAAGTTCAGTGTGTCCGCACCTTTCTTCCTTCTTTCATACGAGGTAGCAGTGGGAGAAGTATTGGCTTTTGCATGTACCAGTATGAATTTTATATTCTTTGTAATACAGTTCAGCGTAACATCCGCGCTTACCATATAAGGGAAACGACCACTGGCCCAGTAGTTATAGGCCGGGTTAGTAAGATCTGCTGCAGAATTGATCCCCTGCGATAACAATGGAGCAGTGGTTATATTCGACAGCACGGAAGTTTTATAGATCATCGCCATTTTTTGTGCACTTGCCAAAGCGCCCGGCGGATTAGCAGTTGTATTGGTATGTGAGCCATAGTTGCTGATCACATAGGCGTAACCGGGCATCTGGCTTACTACGCTGGCCAGTTTTTCCTCGCTTACAATTTCCAGCAATGCATAAACATCGGCCCCCACGCTTTCCAGGATCGTTTTAACATTTTGTTCCTGCAGGGCTTCGTTCGAAGGGCCTTCAGCCGTGCTGCCAAACCATTCAATATTCCAGTTCACCACTTCCAGCGTAGTGGCAGGATCGATGCTCGTTCCTTTTACATTGATGAGAGACGATAAGGCACCGGTTGACACTGTTACTGTTCCGGTATAATCCAGCCCGTTTTGAGTGGGGGCAAAACGAACATACACAGTTTTGGTAATATCGCTGGCCTCAGCCACAGTATAATTCAATGACGGGCTGAATGTAATTCCATCTTTTGATAACTGGAAGGCGCCGGTGGAGGTAACGGTTACATCATTGACGAGATCATTACCGATGAAGGTGAATGTTTTGTCAGCTGTTGCTCCGCTGGCCACATACGTGAATTGAATATCGGTGGTACTAACCGTCAGGCTGGGTGGAGGGGGCACCAATGAATTAACGAGACTGATATCATCCAGTGTCCACCTGGCGCCATCATCATCTGAAGAAGTGTACACAAAAGCAAAACGCACGTTCGGCAATTTAAATGCGGCCAGATTGATATCCTGTGACAGGGTCCATACATTCGATGCTTGTCCCGGGAATTTTCCATTGAGGTCGGTCCATGTGGATAGTGCAGGGTCTCCGCCAAAATAATCTGTAGAAACTTTTAATTGCAGCGGCAGCCCGTTAAAAGCAGTACGGCTCCAGAATGATAAGAGCGGATAAGTGGTTTCGGTAAGATCAAATGACGGTGAGATCAGCCAGTCCACATTAGGCACATTTGTGCCACCGGAGAAGCCATTGATCTGCACGCCGTAGGGGAAGGGTGCAGTGCCGGCAGGAGCAGCAGGGTCTCTTCCAAAAGTGGTGCATCCCCATACAATAGCGCCCGTTTTACTGTACTGGGTAAATCCGTCTGTTAATGCAGAGGAACAACCATTGAATTCAGCCAGGTAAAAATTATTTCCGGTTGTGAAACTCCAGATACTGCTGCTTTCGATCCCTTCAAAGAAATTATCACTCAGGTCTTTAAAACCACCGGGGCTGATCTCAATATAATAACCTGTGTTGGCCTGCAAATTACTCAGCGGGAAAGTGACAGTGGAAGAAGAAACCACCACGGCACCATCGTTTATACTGTAGGTGGTCACAACACTGTTGTCACTGGTTTTTTTCAGTACTATGATGCCTCTTTCTTTTACCACTGGTTCATCAAAAGTGATGGAAGCGGCAATATTGAGTGATACATTGGTTGCTCCGTTAGCCGGTGATAATACCGCAATAACAGGGGGATCAACATCCGCCGGGTTAGCTTCAATAGAAAAATTGTCAATCGCTAATCCATCATCAGCGCCGGAGGCATTGAAGTCATTCCAGCGAATAAGGAATGTGGCCCCATCAGGAATAGAAAGGCCGTTAATATCAAATGTTATCGATGCACTGTTGGTGCCGAGGTTCCCGTTCAATGCACCTGTGGTACCGGTGGCATTGGGGGCAACAAAATCAAGTGCGTCCACATCAATCCATGAGCCGGTAGTAAGGCTGGAGGCATCTGTGCTGTATTGAAAGTCGATGCGATCGTTTCTTCCGGTGGCACCCAGTCTCCATTGTTCGCCCGTATAAGTGATACGAAGCTTTATAATGGGTACGCCTGTATTATTGACATACATCGATCCAAAGCTGGATATCAATGTTCCGGATTGTAAGGACCCCAACGCTCTTTCTGTTGCGGAAGTGGTTCCATAGCTATAGGTATCTCCTGTATTAGAACCGCCATTGTCAGCAGCATATAGTTCATTATCCCTTGCACCGCCGCCGGTTTCATTGAGCAACCAGCCAGGTATGGATAACGGGTTAGTGGTGCCGGTAATAGCAAGCATATTAAAATCCTGGGCATATATACCCGTTAATGAGATCGGTGCAAAATCATCACTGGTCAGATTGATGGAAGCCGTGCCGGTACCGATCGTATAAGGACTGGTAACCGTATTGAGTGTAATATTGATCGATTCGGGAGATTCAGCATCAGGGTCATCTGTTACATTCAGTGTAATCGTGGCATTGGAATTACCGGCCGCAATGGTAACCGTTCCCCCCTGCGGGTCTGTATAATCCGTATTCAGGATGGCGGTGCCACTTAGTGTATACGTTACCGTAATACCTCCGGCGGGGGCTGCCGTTGAAAGCGTCAGTGTAAATGTTCCGTTGGTGGCAGGTTCAGCTGCATTCACCCCGGCTGCCACCGACACAGCTGGCGGGGCATCATTATCCAGTAAACTGATATTGGCAGCTCCGGAAAGAATGGAATAACCATTATCTGCCGTGTTCAGTGTGATGGATATTGTTTCTGTTCCTTCAAAATCCGGATCATCATTCACATTCAGTGTCAGGGTTCCCTCCGTATTTCCCTGGGCAATATTGATACTGCCTGCCTGGGGATCTGAATAATCTGTATTGAGCACAGCACTACCGCCCAAAGAATAAGTAATGGTTACTCCGCCAACCGGAGCGGGATTGGAAAGTGAAAGGGTAAATGTTCCATTTGTTGCCGGTTCAGCGGCATGGATACCCGCCGTTACGGATACGGTGGATGCGGAACAGGAATAGGTGGGGGATGCTGTATTTCTTGGATTGGGCAGTCCTGCTGTAAAATCAAGTGCGTTATTTCCGGCATCTGTACAACCATTGTTGCCTCTCAATACCGCATTGGTATTGGATGGGGCAGGCGTGGGGCCGGTTCCTTCAAAACAATTGGCAGTGGTGCCAAAACCAACAAGATCTATCACGGTGGGGCCGGCAGGACAAGCCACTGCGAATGCAGTAGTGGTACTGGCCAGAATAACTTTTCCTGCGGTAGCGCTCATGGCAATCGTTCCGGTGGCATCCGGTGTGGGTAAGTTGGTAGTACCTCCGGAACCGAGTGCTTCCTGCACCAGGTAATATTGTCCCGGTGCCACTGATCCGCTGAGGTTGGTTACCTGCCAGCTCGTTCCGGCGGCCGAAGCATATTGAACTGAATAGCCGGTAAGATTCACCGTGCTATTGCCACGATTGAATATTTCAATAAAATCATTTCTGTAAACAGATCCGGCATTACCTCCGCCTCCGTAAACCTGGCTGATGACTAATTGAGATTGAGCTGTAATGGCCGACAGCGAAAGAATGATAGAGCAAAAAAATACCCTAAGGAAAAGTTTTCTCATTTACTGATGTTTTGATGTTGACGTTATTTCTACGGAGCAGCTATGGAAATAACTACTTTGATCCCGTAATACGTGGTTTTAAAAGGAGGGAGTTCGTAAACGAAACAGCAAGCTAAGTAAAAAAGAAACAAACTTACAACTGTTCACGATTTGTTATTATCGTAGAATTACGAATGTGGTGGTTGATAAGAAAGACAATATGGGGATCTAAAAAATACAATGGAGTCGAACCTGTATTAGCCCGGCTGACTATCAGGTTATTAATGATAAAAAGGCCTGCTTAATATGACAGACCTCTTGTTTTGACCCTCTAATAATAAATGTAACCTATTTATTCATCAGCTTTCTGCGCCTCTTATTCTATCGGCCGGGTGATCCGGCAAAATAAATACTGGGCAAATAACCAATGAACATGATTAGTCAGGAAGCGGAAGAGGTCCTGATATCCATTACCCGCAATTGCAATGATTTTTCTCCGTTCCATTCATTTTCATCGATCGTGTACACCACATCAATGGGTGCCTTTGATTGCAGTAACGGTAATTTATCTGCCATACCAAACCCAATACCGGTGATCGTGGATGGTCCTTGTTTTAGCGAGAAACGGAGATGTTGTTCTTTAACAATACGTGAATAGCCGCTATCCATCACATTCCTGCTGATGAATACCGGGCGCATATTTTCGGGACCGAAAGGTTCCATCTGGCAGAGGATATTATAAAATGGCGGTTTGATATCGGCAAAAGAGATTTCTGTATCAATAATAATTTCGGGTACCAGCATGGCATCATCAATAGTGGCAGATACCACTTCTTCAAATTTTGTTCTGAATGCTTCCACTTTGTCCAGTTCCAGTGTCATACCGGCGGCGGCAAAATGTCCGCCATAACCCAGTAACTGGTCCCTGCAGGCGTGTATGGCTTCGTATAAATTGAAACCCGGCACACTGCGGGCGCTGCCGGCAGCATAGTCACCGGATTGGGTGAGTACCACGGTGGGACGGTAATAGCTTTCTATCAACCGGGAAGCCACAATTCCCACTACTCCCTTATGCCAGTGCGGTTGAAATACTACGGTGGACCTCCTTTTTTTCCAGGACTCATTTTCACCAATAAGCGCCAATGCTTCCTCGGTGATGTTTTTATCGGCTTCTTTCCGGTCGGTATTATCACTGTGCAGCATTTCGGCAAAGTGAATGGCTTCTTCATATGATGAGGCCACAAACATCTGTACAGCTTTAGTGGCATCATCCATACGACCTGCTGCGTTGACCCTTGGAGCGATCATGAAAACAAGATTATTGATCTGCAATTCTTTGGTAATACCGCTCAGTGCAGTCAGGGCTTTGATGCCGTAATTCGGGTTTTCATTAGCCTTTTTCAAACCATGATAAGCCAGTACACGGTTTTCGCCGGTCATAGGAACAATATCTGCGGCGATAGCTGTGGCCAGCAGGTCCAGGTATTCAAAAGCCGGATTACCGGGTAATTCCAGTTTTTCAGATAAGGCGCACATGAGTTTGAATCCTACTCCGCAACCGCATAGCTCTTTATACGGATAATGGCAATCCTTTTGTTTGGGGTTCAGAATGGCTAGCGCAGGGGGTAAGATGGCATCGGGCAAATGGTGATCGCAGACAATGAAGTCAATACCGAGTTCTTTTGCATAACTGATCAGGTCGGCTGATTTGATACCACAGTCGAGGGAAATGATCAGGGTGATTCCATTGTTTTTGGCAAAATCGATCCCGGCTTTGCTCACACCATAACCTTCGCGGTAGCGGTGAGGGATATAAAAATCAAGGGAAGTATGAATGGCGGAGAGAAAACGGTACATACTGGCTACCGCGGTGGTGCCATCCACATCATAGTCGCCAAACACGAGTATTTTCTCCTGATTATCGATAGCTGCAATGATCCTGTGCACAGCTTTATCCATATCCTTCATCAGCCAGGGGCTGTGCAGCGCGGTCAGTTGCGGACGAAAGAAATCTTTTGCCTGTACATAACTGTGTAGACCTCTTTGTACCAGTATGCGGCAAAGGGCGGGATGGATTTTGAGGTCCTGCTGCAGTGGCTTCACTTCTTCTTCATGGGCCTGTAATATGTGCCATCGCTTGTTCATCCGTATTAGTATTTCCTTTCAGTAACAAACAATACCAGGTCTTTCAATCCCTGCCTTGCCGGGCTTTCGGGGAATTGTTGTAGAATATCAATGGCTTCTTTTTTGAATGCATCCATTTTTTCGGTGGCGTAGGCAATGCCGCCGGTTTGCTGCACCTGGCGGATCACCCAGTTCACTTTTTCTTTGTCCTTGTTATTGTTTTTCACAATATAAATGATCTTTCTCCGGGTAGCTTTGTCGGTATGGTTAAGGGTATAGATCAGTGGCAATGTTAGCTTTTTTTCTTTAATGTCGTTGCCGGTGGGTTTGCCTATATTCTCGCTGGCATAGTCGAACAGGTCGTCTTTGATCTGGAAAGCCATGCCTGTTTTTTCACCAAACAATCTCATTCTTTCTGTTATATCATTGTCGTTGCAGGATGACCAGGCGCCTGCGGCACAGGCAGAGGCCAGCAGGGAGGCTGTTTTATTCCGTATGATCTCATAATAGATATCTTCTTTCAGGTTCAGGCTGCGTGCTTTTTCCAGTTGCAATAATTCACCTTCACTCATTTTTCTTACGGCATCGGAAAGGATATGCAAAATGCGGTAGTCATTATTATCCAGAGACAGCAGCAGGCCTTTTGCCAGGAGGTAATCACCAATGAGTACATTGGCCTTGGCTTTCCAGAGCGCATATGTAGAGAAAAATCCCCTTCTTTCCATGGAATCGTCCACCACATCATCATGCACCAGGGTGGCCGTATGAAGCAGCTCCACCAGGGAAGCTGCCCGGTAAGAAGGCTCACTGATTTCACCGCAAAGCTTAGCAGAAAGCAGCACAAACATGGGCCGTAGCTGCTTTCCTTTTCGTTTTACCACATAACGCATGATCCTGTCCAGCAGGGGTGCCTGGCTTCGAACTGCCTCCTTGAACCGGGATTCAAAGATTTTTAGTTCCTGATTTATTAGCTGAGTGGGCAAATTCATCCGTTAAAATGGGGCAATTTACAGTTAAAAAATAATCATTTCCTGATGCAACAAATTTGGCATTTTTTATGACTAAGTAATTGAAAAATAAAGCGCAAAAGGGATAAATATTTATCATAAAAATTTGGTAATTAACCATCAATATCTATTTTTGCAAATTATTAGGACATTGTATTCAAATCTTAATCCTTAGTTATGGCAAGCAAAAAGTACTTATTACTGGCAGGCTTAATATGTCTGCTGGCGTCTTATGGTTATTCACAGAGGGTGGGTGCCAGTTATGACGTTAAAGATTCTTCCCTTGTTCCCAACAAAAGAATGCCTCAGCATACTGAATTCTTAAACGGGACCTACAATTTCCCGGCTAAACCAAGAAACCAGTGGGAGATCGGTCTTAAAGTGGGCGCTTTTCAGGTTAGTGGTGATATCCCGGCACAATTCTACACTCCATTCAGCTTCGGGGCACATGTAAGAAAGGCATTTGGTTATATCTTCTCTATGCGCCTGGAATATATGCGTGGCGTTGGTTCAGGATATGCTTTCCGCCAGGCTGAAAATTTCGGTAAGAACCCTGCATGGGGTGGAAACCTGCCTGTGGGTCAAATGTACTCTGCTCCATTCAATTATGGTAATGCAGCTGGCACACCTGTTGAACAAGGTTCAAGTATTTATCACTGGACGGGTAACCTGGCAGACAGGATTAATGGGTATGAAAAAGTTTTTTACAACTATAAAACAAAGGTTCAGGACCTGAGTTTACAAGGCGTGGTTACCCTGAACAATATCCGTTTCCACAAAGCAAAAACAGGATTTAATTTCTATGGATTTGCCGGTATCGGAGGAACGATCTATGATACAAAAGTGGATGCATTGAATGATAACGGACAGAAGTATAATTTTAACGCTCTTAACCAGGCTGATTATAAGAACCGCAGGGACTTCATCAAAAATATGAAGAATGATGTGCTGGATGGAGAGTTCGAAACAGATGCAGAAAACCAGGGCGATCGTCGTCCCAAACTGTTTGGAGATACCTTCAAACCCTCCGGAACAGTGGGTGTGGGTATCGCATTCAAATTAAGCAACCGTTTCAACCTTGCTTTGGAAGATCGCTGGACATTCATCAAAGACGACCTGCTGGATGGTCAGCGCTGGCAGGAACATGCAGTAGGGGATGCTGTACTGACCCGCGATTTTGATTCTTATAATTTCCTTAGCCTTGGCCTGAATATTAACCTCGGCGGTAAATCTGTTGAGCCGCTTTGGTGGTTGAACCCGCTGGATTACGCTTACAGCGAGATCCGCAACCCCCGCCTCATGCGCTTACCCAAACCCGTATTGCCTGATACAGACAATGATGGTGTTACAGACCAATTCGACCAGGAACAAACTCCACAGGGTTGCCCGGTTGACAGCCATGGTGTGAGCAAAGACACCGATGGTGACGGTGTTCCTGATTGTAAGGATAAAGAACTGATCACCCCAACTTATTGCCAGCCTGTTGATGCGGATGGTGTTGGTAAATGTCCAGTTCCATGTCCTGATCCTGAAAAATGCCCTGATATGTGCAAAGGCTGTAAAGGTGGTGGAAGCGATTGCGCTGCCAGCCTGGGTGCTTTACCAAGCGTGGCATTCAAAGCAGGTTCTAACAAGCTGAGCGATGATGCAAAAGCTGTATTGGCTACTGTAGCTGCCAGAATGAGAAATGCTCCTGGTTGTAAAGTAGTGGTGATCGGCTACTGCTCTTCTAATAAGAAAGAACAGCAATTAAGCTGGGATCATGTAAATGCAGTGATTAACTATATGGTGGATAAAGAAGGTATCACTGCTGATCGTTTCATCTTTAACTATGGCCAGGAAGGTGGCGACTGCAATACAGTTGACCTCCGTGCTGCCGCTGAGGGAGAAGATGGACCGAACACCGTAGAACCTCCTCACCCGAATCTGAGGAAGAACTAATCGTACTTTTTGCTTAGGATATATAACACCGACCCCGGTCCCGTTCATACGGGACCGGGTTTTTTTATACCCGATCCCTTCATTTAGCTATCATGCAGTAAATCAATCATATACATTTATCAAAACCTTAACTGCCGGCATTTGGAGGTTGATATTTTTTCCTTAAGTTTTGCCGTTATCACTTAACTTTGCAAACCTTTTATGAATTATTTTTTCCCTATGGCCACCATTTCAAACAGGAGTTCCCTGGCGAAATGGAGCTGGATTTTATTGACAGGGCTTGTACTGATTTTAAGCAGCTGTGGTGGTGGAATGAATAAACTGTTGAAAAACCCCGACCCGGCATATAAGCTCAGGATGGCCGAACAGTTCTTTGTCAAGAAAAAGTATAGCAAAGCCCAGCAGGTGTATGAGGATATTATGCCTTATTACAAAACCGGGAAAGAGTTTGAAGATATATATTACAAGTATGCATATTGTGCCTATAATATGGGCGACTATATGAACGCTGAAAACCTTTTTAAGAGTTTCCTGGAAATATTCCCGAACAGCCCTAAAGCCGAAGAAGTGGATTATATGAGGGCCTATTCCTATTTCAAACAATCACCCAAACCTGAACTGGACCAAACCAATACGATCAGGGCCATGGGTATGATGCAAACATTTATCAATACACATCCCGGATCATTGAAGAATAAAGAAGCGAACGAAATTATTGAAACCTGCAGAAGAAAATTAGAGATCAAAGATTATCAAAGCGCCCAATTGTATTTTGATATGGGGCAATTCCGGGCTGCGGGAGTGGCATTTACCACTTTGCTGAATGGCTACCCGGAATCGATGAGAGGAGATGAATACAAATTGATGATCATCAAATCCTATTACAAATTTGCAGAACTGAGCATAGAGGAAAGAAAAGTAGAACGATTTGAACAGGTCATCAACGAATGTCATGAATTTACCGACAGGTTCCCGGACAGCAAATTGAAGAAAGAAGCGGATGAGTTTTTGAAATTATCGCAAACCAATATAAAAAATTTAAGCAATGAGCAAACTAAGACGCCAGCTTAGCGCCGGCATTACCAATAATGTAGAAACACGCAACCTGGATGATGTGAAAGCAAAAACAGGTAACCTGTATGAATCCATTTCTATTGTTGGTAAAAGGGCTAACCAGATCAACATTTCCCTGAAAGAAGAGTTGCATAACAAACTGGAAGAGTTTGCCAGCCATACCGACAGCCTGGAAGAGATCCATGAGAACAAAGAACAGATTGAGATATCAAGAGCATACGAAAGGATGCCCAACCCGGCCCTGCTGGCCACCCAGGAATTCCTGGATGATAAAGTCTATTTCCGTAAGGCGGAAGACGAGTTATTTAACTAATCTATTAAAGCCTTTGTCATACATTAGAGCGATGGACTTCCATCGCTTTTTTATTTCCTTCCGGTCAGTTATGTGCTTTTATAACTAAATGGTATTTTTGATATACGATGCTGAAAGGCAAAAAGATATTACTGGGTATTACCGGCAGCATTGCCGCTTACAAATCCATCTACTTCGTCAGGCTGCTGGTGAAAGCCGGCGCTGAGGTAAAAGTGATCGTTACCCCGGCGGCAAAGGATTTTGTTTCCACACTTACCTTGTCAACATTGAGCAGGAACCCGGTGCTGGTGGACCTTTTTGATGAACAAAGCTGGGCTAATCATGTGATGCTGGGGAGATGGGCAGATGTAATGGTCATAGCTCCCCTGAGTTGCAATACCCTGTCAAAAATGGCCCATGGGCAATGCGATAATCTTTTGCTGGCTGTTTATTTATCAGCCACCTGTCCCGTGGTGGTGGCTCCCGCCATGGATGAGGATATGTGGCATCACCCTTCTACAAAGGAAAACCTTAAAAAACTGGAGTCTTTCGGCAATAAAATAATACCGGTGGAAAAAGGCGACCTGGCCAGCGGTCTTCATGGAGAGGGGAGAATGGCCGAGCCGGAACAGATCGCAGATTTTCTTGCCGCTAATTTTTTTTTGACCCGTCCGCTGGCCGGTAAAAAGGCTATCGTTACAGCCGGACCCACATACGAACCTATTGACCCGGTTCGTTTTATCGGAAATCATTCCTCAGGAAAAATGGGAATAGCCATCGCCCATGCTTTACACGAACGGGGCGCAGAGGTAACCCTGGTGATGGGGCCCTCACCGATTTCGCTTTCATCCAATGGCATTTCCGTGGTGCGGGTAACCACGGCAGAAGATATGTATAAAGCCTGCACAGCGCTTTTTGACAATGCCGATCTCGCCGTGATGGCGGCTGCAGTAGCTGACTATTCCCCGGTTAGTAAAGCATCGGAAAAGATCAAAAAAAGCGATGATACACTGGTGGTGGAGCTGACCAAAACAAAGGATATATTGAAAAGCCTTGGTGAAAAGAAGAAGGAAAACCAGGTGCTGGTAGGATTTGCACTGGAAACAAATGATGAAGAGAAGCATGCAAAAGAGAAACTGCAAAAGAAAAATGCAGATATGATTGTATTAAATTCACTGAAGGATGAGGGCGCCGGGTTTGGTCATGATACCAATAAGATCACCATTTTTGAAAAGAAAGGTGGTCAGTTCAGCTTCGATACCAAATCCAAGAGCGAAGTGGCAAAAGATATTGTTGATACTATAATCAGGTTATATTATGCGTAAGAAGTGTTTAATGGTTACCGGGTTAGTGCTGGCTTTTTCCCTGGCAGGAAGAGCACAGGAGATACAGGCCCGGTTCAATGTGATCGCTGCCAAAGTAAGTACACAGATCGACAAAAAAGTGTTCCTGACTTTCCAAACCGCATTGACCAACTTTTTGAACAACCGTCGCTGGACCAATGACGTATTCCAGGCATCTGAAAAAATTCAATGCAGTTTTTCCCTGAATATTGACCAGGACCTGGGTAACAATGTGTACAAAGGAAAGCTGACCGTGCAGGCTGCCAGGCCCGTTTATAATACCACGTATGATTCACCGATCATCAATTTTATTGATGAGAACGTAACATTCCGTTACGTAGAGTTTCAACCGGTTGAATTTAATGAGAACAGGATACAGGGTAATGACCCCCTGGTGGCCAATATCACGGCCATACTGGCTTTTTATATAAACCTGATACTCGGCTTTGATTATGATTCTTATTCTTTAAGGGGCGGAGATATGTATTTTCAAAAAGCATGGAATATTGTGAACAATGCTCCTGAAAGCGGTGATATTACCGGTTGGAAATCATATGAAAGTTTACGTAACAGGTATTGGCTGGCTGAAAACCTGAACAGCAACCGCTTTAACCTGTTACATGATGCGATCTATGCTTATTATCGCTCCGGTATGGATATTTTTTACCAGGACGAAGAGGGCGGAAGAGGCGGGATATTGAACTGTCTTAATTTCATCAACTCCATCAATACAGAGAACCCTAATTCCATGTTTGTTCAATTCTTTTTCCAGGGCAAGGCCAATGAACTGGTGAAGGTATTCAGCAAAGCCAGCGGCGAGCAAAAAACAAGGGCCAAAGATCTGCTGACAAAACTGGATGTTACGAATACCTCACGTTACAATGAGTTGAAATGAGATGGATCCCCGTAATAATTATTTTGCTGCTGGCAGGATGCGGCAGTAAGAATAAAGTTCCTTCTGATGTGTTACCACCGGCCAAAATGCAGGCCGTGATGTGGGATATATTGAGGGCTGATCAGTTCCTCGGCAGTTATGTTTTCATAAAAGACTCTTCCCTCAATAAGCAAAACGAAAGCCTGCGGATGTATGACCGGGTACTGGACCTGCATCAGACCAACATGGAGGAGTTCAGGAGAAGCTTTGCCTACTACCAGGCCCATCCCCAACTGATGAAAGTGATCATGGATTCATTGAGTCAGTTGCCCAAAGCAGTAACAACGGAACCGGGTGCCATCACGCAACCTGTAAGTGTGGAAGATAGTTTGAAAAAGGAGGTCCCGCTCCCGGATACTGTTAAGACCGACACTACTAAGAAACGTCCACGGGTGAGGATCCAAAAAGTCTTAAATGTGGAATAGGCAAAAAACGGGCTGTACGCCCCTGTTTCCTAATTTTACCGTTAAACGATTGAATGCATGAACAAAGTTGTAGGATCGGCTGAAGAAGCCATAGCAGATATTCATGACGGGGCCACCCTCATGCTCGGCGGTTTTGGCCTTTGTGGAATTCCGGAGAACTGTATCGCAGCACTGGTTAAAAAAGGGACAAAAAAACTAACCTGTATTTCCAATAATGCCGGTGTGGATGATTTTGGCATTGGGCTGATGCTGAAACAAAAACAAGTAAAGAAAATGATCTCTTCCTATGTGGGAGAGAATGCAGAATTCGAAAGGCAGTTACTCAGCGGCGAGCTGGAAGTGGAGTTGATACCACAGGGCACACTGGCCACCCGTTGTATGGCAGCCGGCTATGGTATGCCGGCCGTTTTTACTCCGGCAGGTGTGGGTACCGAAGTGGCGCAGGGAAAAGAAGTACGCAGTTTCAATAATAAAGAATACCTGCTGGAGTTGGCTTTTGAGGCTGACTTTGCTATTGTAAAAGCCTGGAAGGGTGATACAGATGGTAATCTCATTTATAAAGAAACTGCCAGGAACTTTAATCCCCTGATGGCCATGGCGGGTAAAATAACGATTGCTGAAGTGGAAGAGCTGGTGCCTGCCGGTGAGCTGGACCCGAATAATATTCATACACCGGGTATTTATGTTCACCGGATATTCCAGGGAAAGAATTATGAAAAGAGGATTGAACAAAGAACAGTAAGAAAGAGAATTTAACAATGGCTCAATTACTCAATGGCCAGTGTTGCACAAGAAGCAATGCATAACAGGAATTACCTCATTTTCAAATTGGGACATTTTCACATTTTCAAATTTTATTTATGGCGCTTACAAAAGAACAGATCGCACAACGTATTGCCCGGGAGTTGAGAGATGGATACTATGTGAACCTGGGCATAGGTATTCCTACCCTGGTGGCCAACTATATTCCTGCCGGGATGAATGTAGTATTGCAAAGTGAAAATGGGTTATTGGGTATGGGGCCTTTTCCTTTGGAGGGAGAGGAAGACCCTGACCTGATCAATGCAGGTAAGCAAACGATCACAACAGTACCTGGTTCTGCTTTTTTTGATTCAGCCATGAGCTTTGGAATGATCCGGGCCGGTAAAGTAGATCTCACGGTATTGGGCGCCATGGAAGTGAGTGAGCAGGGTGATATTGCCAATTGGAAAATACCGGGTAAAATGGTGAAAGGAATGGGCGGGGCCATGGACCTGGTGGCCAGTGCCAAAAATATCATTGTGGCCATGATGCACACGAACCCCAAAGGGGAATCGAAATTATTGCCAGCCTGTGCCTTACCATTGACGGGTGTAAAATGTGTGCGCAAGATCGTTTCCGACCTGGCGGTATTGGATGTTACCCCCAATGGGTTTAAACTCCTGGAAAGGGCGCCGGGTGTAACAGTGGATGAAATAAAAAATAAAACGGCGGGGAAACTGGAAGTGACAGGTGATATTCCTGAAATGAGTTTTTAAAAAGGGATTAGAACTCAAAACTCAAAACTATAGTGCTCTTACAGGGGTTAAGAGGAGGAACTAAGAATTTACCTCTGCAACAAAACCTCAGTGTAGCTCTGATTCTCATCATCTCTGTGTTGAAAATACTTTTGAGCGATTCTCTAATCAATCAGGTTATTCTTTACGGCAAAGAATACAAGGCCGGCCGTGTTTTTACTGCCAAATCGTTCCATCAGGCGGTCTTTGATAGCTTCCACAGTGCGTGGACTGATCTCCATTTTTTTAGCTATTTCCTGGGCTGTAAACTCCATGCAGATAAAACGGAGTACGTCTTTTTCTTTATCGCTCAGGGTTATTTCGCTGTTGAGCGAGGGCACCACTTTTTGACGGGAATGGGATTTTTTGAGTAAGATCCTGTTCACGAAATTATTCAGGTAGTAGCCTTTTTCATACACTTCCATAATGGCCCGGCGGATCTCTTGTGGCTCTGCATTTTTCAGGAGGTATCCATTGGCGCCATTTTCCATCAGGTGGTACACGAAACGTTCATCCTCATACATACTTAGGATCAGGACTTTTATATTGGGGTGTTGTTTGCTCACGGCCTTAGTGGCTTCGATGCCATCTTTGCCGGGCATACGTAGGTCCATGAGGATCACATCGGGTTGTGCTTCGACTAATCCGTTCAACAGATCATCTCCGTTATCAGCTTCCTGAACAAACTTGATATTGCTAAAAGGCCGCAGGGAAAGGATGACCCCTTTACGAAAGATCTTATGATCGTCTGCAATAGCTACCTTGATGATTCCCATAGTATCAGATAAGGTGCGAAATTAACAAATTTGGTTTATTTCAGGTATAGGGTTTTCGGGGTACGGGCCCTGGTTTGGTATCATTCTGACCGCAGCAAACAAGAGAAAGCTGAGGTATCTCCAGGAATTGAGATTGCATTCTTCGTACTTACAACTTAAAACTTAAAGCCTATTGGTACGGATCATCTTTGGGTAACTCAATGGTCACTTTGTAATAGGTTTGTGATATATCTTTTTCAAAATTAATGCTGCCCTGCACCACTCTCAGGCGGCTGGTGATATTTTTAAGACCCAGGCCCACATTACTCTTGTTCAGTTTTTCAAAATCTGACTGGACCAGGCCGCGGCCATCGTGGTGGATACGGAGGTAGAATTTATCGGCGTGCACGTTTTGGGTGAGGTGTATAAAACTCGAATTGCTGTGTTTTAATATATTATTGATCAGTTCCTGCACCACCCGGAAGATGATGAGTTCTTTTTCTTCCTTCAGTCTTTCTTTATACTCATGAAAGCGGCAGCTGGCATTGATACTGCCGGAGCCGCTGATCTTTTGAAACAGGTCGTTGATGGCAGATTCCAGTCCAAAATTCTTGAGGGTGGGCGGCATCAGGCTATGGCTGATATTACGCACCAGTTGAATGGTATCGTCGATGATCTGGCGGGCCTGGAAGATGGACTGGAGCTGTGTGGCTTTGTCCTGGTTCACGAGGTTTTCGTTGAGGTACAGGCGGGCGGTGGCCAATAGGGGGCCGGCATCATCATGGAGGTCTGCGGCCAGGCGTTGTCTTTCTTCTTCCTGCAGTTTAATGGAGGCGTTCAGTAAGATCTTTTGCTGTTCGGCTTCCATTTGCTGGATCTTTTTATTGAAACGCAGTACACGGCGCTGGTGAAAGATGATAAAGATGATGAGACTGACAGTCAGAACCACCATGCCCAGTGTGCCCAGGAAGAGTACGAAGGATACTCCGGATTTAGTGGTTTGCAGGAAGAACATAGTTGGGTTAGTGGCGGTTAGTGTTAAATCATATCCAGGTATGGTATGGATTCTTGTCTTTTATTTACTTTTTTTATCGGGTATTTTGAATAAACAATTAAGGCTGCTCCGAACAGGAGGTTTTTAATAATCTCAGCAATATAGGTCATATTACCAAATGCCTCGATCTGGTCTTTGCTCAACTCTCCAATGAGGATGTAGAAGAAAAAGGATCCTCCCAGGTAGATCAGGATGCCCACTGAAAACCAGAAACAATAATGGTTATAGATATATAATGAGTCCAGTTTCCTGGAAAAATCATAGAAGAAATAGACGATGAAAATAAAGATAATAATGGTTTCTATGCCGATAGGGATGGAATCCAGTTTGATACTATGAACAGTGAAGGGATAAATAATTTGAAATAGAAAAAACAGTATCGAAAACGCTATAATGATTTTTTTGAACCGGGCGGATGAAATGTTTTTCCAAAAAATATAAGCAAACGTGGCATATTCCAGGGCTGTGTAAAAAGCGAAGAAGTATTTCTTATCACTTTTCGCCACATAATCGAAGGAGTAGAGCATGACAAAGCAGGCGATACCATAGATCGTAAAAACAACAGAATCAATTTTTTGGAGTTTCTTTATTAAGATGAGTACTAATACGGGGAGTATCAGGTAGGAATATACGACGGCATCATATGAAAAAAGCTTTTCTATTGTTTGGATTTTGTCCAAAAATAGAAAAACTTTTTAGAGAATTAAACTAGATTGATACAAATACTTATTTAGTCAGCCCAAACAGTAGTTGCATCAACATCCCATGCTCTAGATACTTTTACATTCCTTTTCATAACAGTAACGTTTTTAAGCCTTTTCAAATCGATTCGAGGTATAAATATTGGGTTTATCCATAGGGAATTCAATTGTCAGGAGGTCAGGTGTTTATACCTAAAACAAGCCGAAATGCAGTGCAGGAGAAGGTTTCAAAGAATTATATACGGACATTTTCGATGCTAAAATTGGTAATCATACTAGGTAAAAACCGTATTTTTACGCACATAAAAATAGTAATCTTACCCGGGTTTTTACCCGGTTATTAACAGGTGTGGATAAGCGAAAAAGGAGAATTTTGAGAGAGGGCCTTTAAACCCCGGTCGGAGTAAACACTTATTTTGGGTATTCCCGTATGTTAGTTACAATGTGTGGTGAATACAAAAAAAGAAGTTGATTGACATTGGACTTCGCGACGGCATTCAAAGGATTTGGAAATTCTATTACGGACGGTTTAAAAGGACATTGGACGATTTGAGGGGCTAGATCCGTTATCAATCAACTTGAAACAAAAGTATATCCACAACGAGGTGTGTGCAAGAGCAATACTGCGGTGTTTACAGATTTCGGTAAATACGGGTACGATAGTAAACATCCAAAGTGCTTTAGAAAGATTACGTGAAAATAACAGGGAAAATTACGCATTTCCACCTCCGGACCCGCGATAAGGCAGAATATAAGTGCTCAAAGGGTTACAACTCCATGCCGGATTGCCACCCTGGCCAGGCCTACCCACCTGTTTACTTACCCTGGCTACTGCTAAAAACACGGGTCCGCCTCGTTCTTCGGCGAGACATTAGCTGAGAAGTTGTGAATTGGAGACTAGGGGGAAAGAAGATAGAAATAAAGTCTTTATTCTTTTTTACCTACCAGATATAAGGTCCCGGCGACAAGACAATGGACTTTATCGAAAAAAATAAAATGCGATTGAAAAAGAACATTTATTTGATGCATCATTTGATGGTCAGCCGGCGACTGGAACAAATGAGACGGGTAATGCCGAAAACCGGTAAAAACGAGTAGGCGGATAAATCTCTTTCTAATGAAAAAAGGTTGTTTTATTATTCCAGTACTCTTTGCCTTGATTCTTTTTCAATCAAGTTGCAAAAAAGAGGGTTACAAAAGTGAAGGACCGTCAAAAGAGGAAACCGTATCTATAACGTATAATAATCTTAAACAGAAATTCCAGGACGCTTCTGTAAAAGCTAGGAACCTTGTAAAAGGTAAGGGATTGGAGAGTTACTTTGAGGGGAATACAACTAATCTAAACGAAAACCCGCAAATTCCATTAACGGAGGAGGAAGCGGAAGAAATTGTTGACCCATTAATTGCCCCATCAGCTGCATATATTTTGAGCAATTTTGATGTAAATGTATATGACTATATGCAACCGAATGACCCAGAAATCGTAACACTTGGTGCGTTTGCTATAAAGATGCACGAAATAGAATTACAGGGCTATACGGTGGATACCACATTCATGGACACATGGAACCCATCTTTTGCTTTTGGTAATGGAATAAATGGCATCGCAGCGCCTGATCCTTCAATTTTTGATTGCGCAATGGATGCTCTTGGAATACCGGCCGGAATGATTTTGGCAACTGCAGAAAATACCAGCAGGAAAGCCATTATTAAAGCTGCCAAAAAGCTTGCAAGTAGAACTTTGGGATTTGTTGGCTTGTTTTTAGCGGTCTATGAGTTTGGCGATTGTATGGAATGGTGGTAATTTAAATACATAATATGGAAATAAAGAAAATTCTTGACATTGTCGCATTGTTGTTCGGGCTAACAATAATGATTTGGGTTATTGTAATTGCTGTTTCTGATTTGGCAAGAAAGGAGAATGCAAAGAGATCGCAATTTGCAAATGCATTCTTAATTGCGTTCTCACTATTTTACCTTGTTAGGGTTGCTATTAGGGAAATTATTCCTGGTCTAACTTAAGTTCTACAGCTGCGAAAGTGCTAAGCCTGGTTTCCGAGGACTTAACACTTCCTTCTTAGCCGACTCACTCGCAGAGTACTTATAATGTATAATGCCCCCTATTTTTTAGGACCGGTAGTTAAGATCGGAGTATTCATTGTTACAAAAGAAGGAGTAGTTTTGCCTAAGGGGGCTGATATCCCAAGCCAGTTTGTCGAGAACGCTAATCGTAGTTCGAATTATGGAGTAATAGAGAATGGGAAGTATGTTGAAAAAGTAAGAATAGATCCGGCTACTTCTCCAGGATTTAAAGGCCCCAATGAATGTCACTTTCATTTAAATAATGGCAAACATATTTTTGATGCTAGTAAATGGCCTTGGTGGAAGTAATTAAAAAAAATTTTATGAATTTCAATGATTTATATTGGCATGATACAGTTATTAGAGGTATAAAGGTTAACCGAGATAATCCTGGTATTAAAGACGAGATAATTTTTGAACTAATCTGGGCTGAATCTGGTGAAGAGGGTCTGTTTATTTTTGAAGACGTTTATTGGGCACAAATGACACTTAATTTTGGAATTGTCGCTGAAGAAAATATTTTGAATGCCTTTCAATTTACTGATGACAATACTTATTTGCAGAATTTTTACAGAAACTGGAAAGGCGTTATGGATAATGTTGAACTATCCACTTTTCAGATTGAGTTAAACTCGACAGGAGGTAAGATTATTATAATTGCCAAGAAATTTAGAATTGGATAGTTATGTTTCGTTTGCAAAGGAGCATCGGCTCCGGTTGTGTTGAGTCTTTGTTCCCCCTGTACTTTTTAGTATGTTGAATAAATAAGAAGATGATGAAAGGTTGTCCATCGTTTGCGACGATGGACTGAAAAGATGTTTGAATTTTTTTGTAAGAGGCGGTAGTTGTAAACTACCTCGTACAGCCTGCAGCCTCTGCCTTGGCTCTCTCCCGGGTTTGTCCCCAAAACTTTTCCCCATTTGCGGTTTCTACTTTAAAATGCGTACTTTTACTTG
>CAZSGD010000009.1:0-123120 GCA_964606155.1 uncultured Chitinophaga sp.
GACTGGAATTACTGGCGCAATGCGGTGAAGTACCAGTTGTTGTTTTTTAAGGATTATTTTGACAGGAGAAAGTGAGCCGGGAGTTCTATATCCTTTCTCCCTTCCTTGTCCCTTGTTACCTGTCCCTTGTCTTCTTGTGCATTTGCTTTCTTGGTTCTTGGGTCTTTTCGTTATAACTCATTGATAACACCCCAAAAAATACCATAAAAAGGCTATAAGGCCCTCAACACTTGTTTCCTTACATTTAGAATTAAAACTGTATGCAAATGTTAATAAACGCTTACTCCCGGATATTGCAAATTTGTATTGGCGTAACTGCAATTTAAATTGTGAACATTAAATTGTTGGTTTTCAGGCTCAACAAAGAGATGTTTTCATAAGAAGTAGCGTATACTTATGTGTTGTGCGACATTTTAAAACTTACATAATTCCACTACTCACAATATTCGCTAAAAACAAAAACACAAAACTATGGGACTACAACAAGTCGCAATTAGCGTCTGTAACGACGGCAACGTTTCGCAAATCGATTGTACTGATGTTATCAATGGCGGTGTTTACTATCGCATTGAAGTCTATCGAGCAAGTCAACCCGAAGGTGGTTATGGAGTAACTCTATCGGGTAGCAGAGTTGAGAATATCTGTGGTATAGACCACTTATCCAAAATCTCAAACAGAATTTTCCGGTACGTTTTTTCCGTTGGAGACCAAGCCACACACAAAGGTTCAATTCCTATATTAATTGAAGGAAGAGAGGAATTCAATCCTGCAGGGAAGCCTAATGGAAGTTGGGAAGTAAGACTTAGAGACTTAGACCCTGAAAGTGAAAGCTATGGCTCAATTATTTTGGCAACTGTTGAACCAATAGACGGGTCTCAACAATACCGATTACATTATGAATTAAGAATGGCTGAAAAGGTTGAAAGAATTCCTTTCTTTTCACCAATTCATGCTAAAGTCACAGAACTTAATTCTACACTTATGGATTTAGGAGAACCGCTTGATAAATTATCGCCACCAATTGGAATTAATAATGTTGGTGGCTTTACAGCAATGAAGAATGTTCCAAAAGCATTCACACTAAAATCAGAATTTTCAATGGCTGATGTTGACACCCATATTTCCAATATAATGGACGTAATAACCCAACCAATATTTAAACGGTTTGTTGATAATTTAGACCTTTATGAAGCATTTGGAGATTTTGGAGCAAAAGGTGTGCATCCTGGTACAAATTTGATTGGACCAAACGCTAAATTAGCGGCGGAATCAATTTTCGTAAGGCAATATAGATCTGCCTTAGTATTACTTGGAAGGTTATCAAGTCCTGATATGGCACGTGGTGCTTTAGAGCCCAAATCATTAGTGGACACTCCTACAAACACAAGACCTGGTGTTTACGCAATTTTTGTTGGTGCTACTGTGAACAATGTTGGCATTTATAAATTGGGACTGGATAAGGTGCATAGTGATTACGGTGGTATTCCAATGAAGTTAGCGCCGGGTAGTAAACTTGAAAATGGAGCAGACCCGATCGAAGACGCAGGAAAGTGTAATCAAACTTTAGGGGACATTGCAAATAAGTTTTACTTAAATCGATGAGCGTCAATAACACAAAACGGCGCACAACATGGGGTTGCTTGGCGCTATGGCGGCTGAACGAATATAAACTCATCTTCCTGTCCGCTACTCAGCTGCGGTTCCGGCTGACGAACAACGCCGAGCGATAGAATATAACATCAACAACATAACTTTACTCATCTGCGGTTCGGCTAAAGAATCACGGAATATCAGCACAGCAGAAAGCCCTGACCGTTGGTGGCAATCAAACAGACTGCTTAATGGCGATAAGTACAAATTCAATAATTCATTACACCGACAGTTTTCAAAAACTGAAATTAATTTTACTTGAGGGATTTGCTATTAAGTATTGTGCTGAAAAATTAATCGTTGACGATGAAATTTCTTCGGCCGCAGCACATCCTATGATTTCTTTTTGCGACATCCCATTAACACAAGCGTTTAGACACTTTTCCGCATATGGCAGGTATGGGATTGGTCTTTCTAAGGAATGGGCGAATAAGTTAGGCATTAATCCGGTATTGTATTTGGATAAAAACTCATCTGCGACAAAAGCGTTAGGACACCTTCTTAAAGAACGAAGAGAAAAAACCACAACCCTTACACCTGTCTTACGAAATAAAATTTTAAGGATTAAATGTTTTACGAAAAACTATACTGGACTTCTCAAAAGAAAAGATGTTGAAATTCCTAACTATAGATTTTATGACGAAAGGGAATGGAGATATGTACCTGAAGGAAAATATTTAAATGGAGCTAAATTCTCTATCCATTTGAAAGACTATTTAAAAGACAAAGAAAAATACAACAACTCTTTATCTGACATTAGGATTGAGTTTAATCACAATGATATTACTTACATAATAGTTGACAAAGTTGCAGAGATACCACAACTAATAAAGGCAATACGAAACTCTTATTCAAATAAATGCACTGCGGACGACCTAGACATTTTTTTCAGTAAGATATGCTCAACCAATCAGATTGAAAACGACTACTAATGACTGCAACCAACATGGGTATTGCCAATAGTGGGGCTTGATATTGGAGCAATCAGCAGCGCTAATTCTGCTGTGCTGTGGTTCGGGGCTTGATGAATCCCGGGTAGCCAGGACAAGTAAGCCCAGCTTTAGTTCTTAATGTTTAACTTTATCAAAAAGCCAGGCTGCATCCCGAAGTTTCGGGACCGAGCTGAACGTTTTCCAAATGCCCTGCCGAAAGCAAAGCTGTGACCGTTAGGCGTAATTATAACTGGAACATTTCGAGCCCATGTCTAAAATATAAATGAAAAAAATGAATTCAAGAAATGACTATTATAAAAATTAATCGTATGACTTTAATGTTTATAGTGTCCATAGCAACTGCGTTATTGGCTATTACCTCTGGTTATTTGCAATATAAAGAGAAAATTGAAACCTCTGATAAAGCATTAAAGAAAGAAATGGAGCTTAACTCAGTTTATCAAAAACTTGAAGATAAATCGAACGAAATAATTCAGCTTCAGTCAGAATTAATCAATATATCTACAGGAGGTAATAGTTTTTGTGAGGTTAAGATACTGCCAGTTGCTGAAAAACCGACCCATGCTCAAATACTACTGACTCATCATGGCGAATATCCAATTTACGATTTAAAATTCACAATCACCGATCTTGACATTTTGGCTAATAATGTGAAAGCGCGAGGAAGTAATGTATTCACATTAGACGAGCGTTCTTGGTTTTCCAAAGATTTTGAATGTTCAACTCTTCTTCCTAGTTCAATAATTGCAATGGGATCACTAACTGACACCTACTCAACTATAAATAAGAAATCTTATAATATCTTTATAAATGCAAAAAATGGGTTGCATTACCAAGTGATAAGGTTATTCAGGAAAGATAGTAAATGGTTTGCTGGAACAATTATATTTAATAAAGATCATAAAATTGAGTACGAAGATATTGACCAAAACATTCCTCGTGAATTATTTACATGGGACTTTAAAGAATAACTACGCCTAACAACGGGTTGGCACAAGCCTTTCCTTTGTACTTCTAAGAAAGTTAACGTTATATTTGAACTGAACCGACTTTCGGATGCGGCATCCAGGTAATAAGCCGGCCTGCGCCGACCCGCAATATAACCTCCCCCAATCTTCGCTCATTTGATAGTTACTAAACTTGTAACTTTAAATGAAGCAATATGAAACGATCAAATTCACTGAGACACAAATTGTAAATACCATAAAGTGTAAGTACACCCTTTTTCCTTGCATTCATGCTGAAAAAGTATAATAATTCATTTCTTCACCATCTTTTCCAGCAAGGCAATTTTTTCATCTTTTTCTTTCAAAAGTCTATCATAGAGTTCAACTATTTTCTCAACAGGGCTAAAAGTATAATGTACGGAAGCAGAATTATCGTGATAGGTGTTTGAGATAATATTAAAAGTGGCCTGCTCATCAAAATGCCTGATAGCGTCCTTGCTTATTCCCAATACCTTTGCCACATCGTCCATTATTTTATCATCAATTTTCTCCCTTTGTTCCAAAGAAGAAATAGCTTGTTGTGTAAGCCCCAGCTGGCTGGCTAATGTCTCTTGTTTTATTCCCAGTATCTCTCTTATCCTCTTTACATTTCTTCCTTCATGAATTATTTTTTCTGTCATAGCAATTGGTTTTGATAAAGATAAATAATCTCCATTTTGTAAAATACACGATTTATCGGTTAAAAACACAGGTTCACAAACTTGCCATCTGCATTTTTCATCCTTATTTGCCCCAAAACATTTCCCCATGAGCACCCTACCCGCCAAACTACAACAATGGCAAGAGGAACTGCACAGGCAGTCCTGCAAAAAGCTGGCTTATACCATTATTCAGGATTATTTTAATCACTACACTGCCCGTGAATTGCAACAGGAGCTATGGAGCCTTATCAGCAGCATGCTTACTCACCCGGAGGCGGACCTTGCTGCAACACCCATCGACCGGCACAACCGATTATTCTTTTACGAGTTTCATCTATTGATGCTGGAAGCATTGCAGGTAATATTGCAAAAAAATACTGAACTTTGGATGAAACCTGTTTGACATTACATTCACTACATCCCCATGCCCACCCCCCAAATCAAAGGCATTGCCCCTTTCTTCATTGTAAGGGATGTTCCGGCAGCACTGGCATTCTATCGTGACCAGCTGGGTTTTGAGATCACCTACCAGGGACCTACTGAAGATGATATTTTCTTCGGCATTGTGCAGCGGGATGCTGCCATGATCATGATGAAGTCCATCGGCGTGGGGCCCGTACCCAACTATACAAGAGATATCAAACAGGGCATCGCCCGCTGGGATGCCTATATGTATGTGCCCAACCCGGATGCACTGGCAGCCGAGTTTGCATCCCGCCACGTGGAATTTTTTACACCGCTTCAAAACAATGATGATAACCTGCGCGGATTTGAAGTGAAAGATGCAGATGGATATTTACTGTATTTCGGAAAGCCGGATCTTTGAGCAGAGTGGTGTTCAATGAGCTATTTTATTTCTCGCAAACCTGCCTGCCGGCAGGCAGGGACGCTAAGACCCGCAAAGTCGCAGAGAAGCCGCGACGCTGCGATCGTGGCTTCACTGCGCCCGCTGCGAGAAATATTTTTTTGCTGTCTGCCAGCTCTGAAATACGCTAAAATTCACAAAGCCGCTAAGAGATAATTCAATGGTACAGATCGTCTTTGCGCCTTTTGATCTACCCTTTGCGGCATGGCGTGAAACCCGGTAATCATTAATTCTGTACCTTCAGGAACACCTATTCCTTCACTCAAAACTGTTACCATGCGACTGCTTACCGTTTTAGTGGTACTCTGTTTTACAACAGCCTGTAACCAGCCCTCCGGCAACACCGGTGCCAATTCCCTCAACGATTATTTCAGCTATGGCGATTCGGTGGAATCGGCCGGGATAAAAATGATCCCCATTAAAACCCCAGTGGGTGAGTTTAAAGTATGGACCAAACGCTTTGGCAAAAACCCCCGCATCAAGATACTGCTTCTTCACGGTGGTCCTGCCATGACACACGAATACATGGAATGTTTTGAAACTTTTTTCCAGCGTGAGGGATTTGAATTTTATGAATACGATCAGCTGGGCTCCTATTACAGCGATCAGCCCACCGACAGCAGCCTCTGGACCACCGAACGATTTGTGGAGGAAGTGGAACAGGTGCGGCAGGCCATTGGCGCCGACAGCAGCAATTTTTACCTGCTCGGCAATTCATGGGGCGGCATACTGGCCATGGAATATGCCCTCAAATACCAGCAACACCTGAAAGGTCTGCTCGTGGCCAACATGGTGGCCAGTGCTCCCGAATATGGAAAATATGCAGAGGAAGTATTGGCCAAACAAATGAAGCCGGAAGTGCTGACCGAGATCAGGGCGCTGGAAGCCAAAGGTGATTTTGCCAATCCACGGTATATGGAATTGCTGCTCCCTAATTTTTACAACGAACACATTTGCCGCCTCGATCCCTGGCCGGATGGTTTAAACCGTGCTATCAAACACGTAAATGGCACCATCTACACCATGATGCAGGGCCCCAGTGAATTTGGCATCAGCGGTCGCCTTGCCCAATGGGATATTAAAGACAGGCTGAAAGAGATCCGTAAACCCACCTTGATGATAGGGGCCAAACATGACACCATGGACCCGAAGGCCATGGAAGCACAAAGTAAAATGGTGCAGAAAGGGCGTTATCTCTATTGCCCCAATGGCAGCCACCTCAGTATGTGGGATGATCAGAAAATATTCATGACCGGTGTGATACAGTTCATTCATGATGTGGATGGCGGGAAGATGTGATTTTTAGGCAGCTGATCTGTACATCTTTATACAAATAATATTTAGCGTAAAATATTTTAAACTATGGTTGATATTGAACGGAGAAAAAAACTCGCCTTTCATTTACGCCAGTTTTCAGTAGGCCTTACCTCCAATGATGATTTTGAAGTATCGATGATGGAAGATATAACGGATGGATCGCTGCCAGAACAATTTCACAGGTACAGCGACCCTCTTATAGACGACCCTGTAATACTGCCCATAGTGGAACATAGCTGGTGCTTATATGATGATACAAAAAACCATAAACTTAAAGGCCGCTATCAACTTAACCAGGAAGCTTTAAAAACGATTGCCAGGTGGATTCTTTTTTTACGTTCTGACCAGGAATACAAATGGCCCTATTTGGATCCCTTGAGTCCTGTAATGCGATTTTCACTTACTGATATTATAAAAACAATCCTAAGCCTGGGACAACATTACAGAAATAAGCGTATTGATAAAGAAGTAGAATTTATCAACTGGAAAGCCCTGGGAAATTATGATTACTGGCCTTTTTTTAGTGAGGAAGAGTATTCCCGCCAGCTTCAACAGCCACCTTTTCTGGCCGCTGCAAAGTAACCATACAAGGAACAAACGTCAATCTTTAAACCCTAATAAACCAATTCCAATTAAACGACTTTCGAATCCATTAGCAAATCTTCAAACATAAACCCCAATTCCTAATCCCTAATCAACCAATTACCTGATTTCAATTCCCCGTACTCCCATCCCTCACCTTCACTTTCTTCTTGTTGGAATTCTTTTTTTCATAATCCAGCACCACCTGCGGTTTGGCCTTACCGGTAGTATCTGATTTGGATTTACGGATATCAATCGGACGGATATCATCCTCGCCTATCATTCCACCATCATCGGTTTGTATCTTATTCATCACATAATTCTCCGTGGCTTCCACGGTCCCTTCAATCGGGTCATAATAGGTCCACCGGCCATGTTTCATCGATACCCCTTCATTCTTCACCACCACCCATTCCATCACTTTAGAAGGATCTTTAATATCATACACCGCCACGGTATCAAAAGCAACTTTCGGGTCAATGGCCCGCCAGTTCTCCACCCGCAGCAACCCTCCATTGTAGGTAAAATATTGCTGCTTGCCGTTCATTTTACCCCAGCGGTAACTCTCCTCAGCGATCTTCACCCCCTCCAGCGAATAACGCTTCCACACACCTTCTTTCTGGTCATTTTCATAATATCCTTCCTCCTCATATCCCCTTTCTCCCCTCAGATCGGGCACCGAAATAACCCAGGGCCCCTGCTTCTGGTCCTTCATATCCACTTTGTTCAGCGTATCGCCTTTAACACTGATGATATATTTCTTCCACTGGCCAAAACCACTGATGGAAATAAGCAGGCATAAAACAAGAAGGTAACGCATAGTTTAGTAAGTTTGAATGAAAGCTAAAGGCTCAATGCTAAACGCTCAATGCTAAAGGCCAAAGCATCAGGCCTTCTGCATTCAGCATTCCGCTCCTAACACCAAAATTACAAACGAAAAACTGCTTATTTTATGCTTTGCCTGTTAAAAAAACCGACTCCCTCCCGTTATAAGTGGCTGTTCATTTGCATATTTACATATTTTCCCATTTTTACATTAGTCTCTTTTGCCCAGGTAAGCCCCACCCCGGCGGCAGAACGCCTGCAGGCCAGTGAACAGCGCCGCAAACTGGAAAGCAGGTCAGTTCTCAATGAAGTGGCTTTCCGCAGTATTGGCCCCAATATCATGAGTGGCCGCGTGGTGGATATCGATGCAAATCCCAATGACCCCACCGAATTTTATGTGGCTTATGCCACAGGCGGTTTATGGCATACCAAAAACAACGGGCAGAGTTTTACTCCCATTATGGATAGCCTGGACGTTTTGTTCATTGGTGAATTTGCCGTGAACTGGACCAACCGCAGCATCTGGGTGGGAACAGGTGAGGTAAACAGCAGCCGTTCTTCCTATGCAGGCGTGGGTATGTACAAAAGCAATAACAATGGCAGAACATGGGAGTATCTCGGTCTGCCTGAATCACATCATATAGGTAAAGTACAACTGCACCCCACAAACCCTGATGTGGCCTGGGTGGCAGTACTCGGGCACCTCTATTCTCCCAATAAAGAAAGAGGCGTATATAAAACCACCGATGGTGGTAAAACATGGAAACAAACTTTGTTTGTGGATGATAATACCGGTTGTGTGGATCTTGATATCAACCCCTCTAATCCCAATGAAGTGTATGCAGCCATGTGGTACCGGGTGCGCCGTGCCTGGAAATTTGAAGAAAGTGGCGCCAGCAGTGGTATTTACAAAAGCTTAGATGGTGGCGAAACCTGGAAATTAGTATCAGGTCCGGCCTCTGGCTTTATGACGGGTGACAAGATCGGCCGGATTGGCATCACCGTTTTTCCAAAGAACCCCAATATCGTATATGCAGTAGTGGATAATAATACTCCCAAACCCGACACTTCAAAAAAAGTAGATACCTTTTATAAAAAACAACAGCTCCGTAATCTGTCCAAAGAAGAATTTGCTGCATTAAAAGATAACCTGCTCGATACCTTCCTTCGGAAAAATGGGTTCCCGAGAAGATATACCGCCAAATCGGTAAAAGAAATGGTGGCTGCTGATAAAGTAAGGCCCACCGCACTCTGGGATTTTCTCGACAGCGATGATGGTTTTCAAAATACGGGTATCCATGGCTGTGAGGTGTACCGCAGCGATGATGGGGGCGCCACCTGGAAAAAAACACATACTAAAGCCATCGGGATCTTCAACACCTATGGTTATTATTTTGCCAAGATCTATACGTCGTATTATAATCCGGACAAAGTTTACATCCTCGGTTTCTATGCTCAATTGTCCACCGATGGTGGCAAGACTTTTAAAACCATGGACAAGAATAATGTGCATGCCGACCACCATGCCTTATGGGTAAACCCCAGGAATGATTCCCATCTCATCAATGGTAATGATGGTGGTTGCAATATTACCTACGATAATGGCCTGAACTGGTTCAAGGCCAATATGCCGGCCGTGGGACAATATTATGCTGTTACCGTGGATGATGCCCGGCCGTATAATGTATACGGCGGTTTACAGGATAATGGCAGCTGGTGGGGCCCTTCCACGCATAAAGAAGATATCGGCTGGGTGGATGGTGGCCAGTACGCTTACCGCGGTATCAACGGCGGTGATGGCATGCAGGCACAGGTAGACACAAGGGATAACAGTACCGTGTACTCGGGATCTCAGTTTGGTGTATACAGCCGCTACAATAAAGAAAGAAGAGGTTCACAAAAATTCATTCGCCCGCAACATGAACTGGGAGAAAAACCATTACGTTTTAACTGGCAAACTCCTATCTGGCTCAGCCGTCATAACCAGGACGTATTGTATTATGGCGCCAATCGTTTATATCGCTCCCTCAATAAAGGTGATACCATGATCGCCATGAGCCCGGACCTGACCAATGGAAAAGTGATCGGCAATGTGCCTTATGGCACCCTCACCACCATTTCAGAATCACCATTACGTTTTGGGCTGATCTATATTGGCACAGACGATGGGAACATACATTCCAGCAAAGACGGAGGCTATACGTGGGAGCAACTGAACCAGGTAACAGGCCCTGCTAAAAATTCCAAAAAGCAAATCACAAATACCAAACCTGCTCCGTCGGCAGCCGGGCTGCAAACTAATTCACTCTGGGTGAGCCGTGTCATTGCTTCGCAGCACAAGGATGCAAGAGTATATGTAACACTCAATGGTTACCGGTTCGACAATTTTGCCCCGCATGTGTATATGAGTGAGGATTTTGGGATGACATGGACAGCCATTGGTAAAGACCTCCCCTTTGAACCGGTGAATGTGATCAAAGAAGATCCTAAAAACGACAGCATTCTCTATGTAGGTACAGATGGTGGCGTATATGTAAGTTTCGACAGGGGAAATAGTTTTATGATGTGGAATGGAGGCTTGCCCAAATCGGTTCCGGTACATGATATAGCCATACAGGCAAGGGAAAATGAAATTGTGCTGGGCACACACGGACGCAGCTTATACATTGCCAAACTGGATGATGTGCAGGCATTAAAAAAAGACCCGGAATGGATGAAGAAAAAACCGAAGCCGAAAAAAGTAGAAAAGAATGAAGATGATGATGAAACTGCTGCACCGGAGTTAGATTAAGGCACAAGGATCAAGGCACAGGAAACAAGGTACAAGGAGCAAGGCACAAGAAACAAGAAACAAGAAACAAGACACAAGGACCAAGGTACAAGGTGCAAGGTGCAAGAAACAAGGTACAAGGACCAAGGTGCAAGCTACGAAGCCCCTACCTACTGTCTACTGTATTCTGCTACTGTCTACTTGTATTCTGTATTCTGTCTACCTGTATTCTGTCTACTTCCTCTTCCTCATCCCCAAAAACCCCAACAAAATCAGCAACACCACCCCACCGCCAATATAATAGGGCATCATGTTCTTTGGTTCTTTATCCAGTCCTTTTTCAATGTTGCTCTTTGTGTCAGCGATCATTTTATCAATAAACGGGAAAGAGCGGTTCATTTCTTTTACTTCCTCCAGTTTTGTCAATGCTTTTTTAAACCTTGACTGATCATACAATGACATCGCTTCTTCATACGCAAGAGAGATATTGCTCATTTCGGGTTTAATATCTGCTTTTTCAACAAACTCTTTTACAATCGTGGATGGCACAATAAAATTCATGCCCTGCACTTCCTGCCCGCGTTGCTGATCAATACTGCCAAAAGTGGCCAGGCCGATCACTTCTCCCTTGTCATTCATCACCGGTCCGCCGCTGTTACCATGTGTAATGGAAGCATCTGTTTGTAACACCTCCCATCCGTCTTTCATATTTTTTTTAGCGCTTACCAACCCTCTTGTCAGCGTGGCTTCCGAAACGGATTCCTCTGAGATAAGGGGATGAAAAGTGGCCACTGCCGGGTAACCCAGCACATATACCTGCTCTCCCACCCGCATAGCCTGGTCATCACCGAGCCGGATGGTGGGATACACATGGTCCTGCGTTAATTTGAGGATCGCCACATCTTTTCCGGGGATGGCCGCGCCCTGTGTAACCAGTTTCGCGGGAATCACCTGCGGAACGATCTTACCTTTATCGCCGCTGATACCCATCACTACACTGAATTCTTTGGTGATATCACCTATCTCCAGGGTTTGCTGAAAATACCAGGAGTTGGCTTCAACCAGTGCTTCCGATTCTTCCTTGGTGAGTTTTCGTTGCATGGTTGCTTCCATACCGGCAAGGTCATCTTCGAGTATTTCCTGGAATGCCTGCTGCACAAAATTTTGTTTGGTGGATTCATCATTCTCATCCACTACGTGTGCATTGGTGATCACATATCCATCGGGGGTAACAATAAAACCCGAACCCACCATCGTGGTATTAAGATCTTTATCCACCCGCTTGGTTCCTTTATAAAGGTACTGATCAATGTCGCGGCAAAAAGCCATGATATAGATATTCCAGAAAAGATCAGTGGTAAAGCGGCCTTCGTTTTCCAGTTGCTGTCTTACCTGGTAAGCAAGGGCCTGGGCGGCTTCCACATTGGGAACAGGTTCAATAGCGCTTACTGTACCCCGGTAGGTTGCCTGTATCATCACTGTACCGGGTTTATTGCGCTCAGCAATCTGTACCGGTGTCATCCCTGTTTGCTGACCAAATGATACTATAGAGGAGAAAAATGTAAAAAGGATAAGGAGCTTCTTCATAACAGTTAGTTTCACTGAAGTTAAAAAGAGATCGGGAGCTTTGAAAAACAGATTTGCCGCCGCCTCATCAAAAGATCTTAAACCTTTCAAAACAAGCTCTCTCCAGCATTTCCCTGTCATCGGGGTGAGCAATCTGTATCAGGGATTTTGCCCTTTGCCGCAGGTTCTGCCCAAATAAATAAGCGGAACCATATTCTGTTACCACGTAATGAATATGTCCTCTTGTGGTTACCACACCGGCGCCAGGTTTAAGAAAAGGAACGATACGGTTCACCCCCTTATGTGTTCTGCTGGTGAGGGCTATAATGGGTTTACCTCCTTCACTCAGGGCAGCGCCGCGCATAAAATCCATTTGACCACCAATACCGCTGTATTGCATGGTTCCGATGGAATCGGCGCAAACCTGGCCGGTAATATCCACCTCAATAGCGCTGTTCACCGCCACTACTTTGGGGTTGCGGCGAATAACATGCGGGTCGTTCACATAATCAATATCCAGGAAAACAAAAGCGGGGTTGTCATGCACATAATCATATAATCGCCGGGTGCCTACAGCAAAACCTGTAACGGTCTTATTGGGGTGTATTTTCTTTTTGGAGTTATTGATCACATCATTATCAAACAGGTCGATGATACCATCGCTGCACATCTCGGTATGCACCCCCAGGTTTTTATGATTATTCAGTGATTTTAATACAGCATCCGGTATGGTGCCAATACCCATTTGCAGGGTGCTGCCATCTTCTATCATCCCGGCAATCAGTTTTCCGATCTTCAATTCTTCCTCACCCATTTTAGCGCCATAATCCACCTGGGGCAGCTCTTCTTCGTGATAAACCATGGCAGTAAATCTTTTTGTATGGATCAGGCTGTCGCCATGGGTGCGGGGTACTTTTGGGTTTACCTGTGCTATAACATGCGTGGCCGTATTCACAGCGCTGCGGGCAATATCTACCGATACACCCAGGGAGCAATATCCATGTTCATCCGGCGGCGATACCTGTACCAGGGCCACATCGATCTTCATTTGCCGGCGAAACAGGTCCGGGATATCACTGAGAAAAATGGGAATGAAATCGGCCCGCCCTTCATTCACTGCTTTGCGTATCGTTTGCGATACAAACATGCAGTTGATATGAAAAGAATCTGCATACTGCGGTTTATCAATTTCGATATCACCCTGTACGGTGATAAAGGTTAATTCCACATCCTTCAATCCGGGGGCAAAACTGGCCAGCTGGCGTAATAAGAACAAAGGGGTTTGGGCACTTCCCTGTACAAATACCCGGTTACCGGAGCGGATAACCGATAGTGCCTCCTGTGCTGTGATGTATTGGACCGGTAATTTCATGGCGCAAAACTAGGGCTTGTATAAAGCAACGGGATGATCATACTTAGATCTTCGTGTGACAAAACTCATCGGATTTACCGCGACAGAAAGTATTCCACGGCTAGTTCATATCCTTTTAAGCCCAGTCCAAAAATACTGCCGATGGCTTTGCCGCTTACATGCGACAATTTTCGAAAGTCCTCTCGGGCATGCACATTCGAAATATGCACTTCCACCACCGGTGTTTGAATGGCCGCCACCGCATCGCCGATAGCCACAGAAGTATGGGTATAACCGCCGGGGTTAAAGATGATACCATCATGATCAAAACCCACCCGCTGCAGTTCATTGATCAGTTCGCCTTCCACATTGCTTTGAAAATAGCCTATTTCAATATTCGCATATTTGTTCCTGAGTGTTTCCAGGAATTTTTCAAAAGGCATTTGGCCATAGATATCCGTTTCCCTTTTGCCAAGCAGGTTCAGGTTGGGGCCGTTGATGATAGCGAGCTTCATAACCCGAATATAAACGAAATGCCGGATTTCGGTATTTTGGATTTGGGAATTGGGAAATTTTGAAATTGCCCTTCACTGAACTTATCTCCTTATTTTAGAAAATTTCCGGACTGTGAAGCCCTAACTGCTGTAAGGCAAATTTCCCAATTCCGAAATTTCAAAATTCCCCAATGTCATGTTTCCCAATTCCAAAATTTCGAAATTTCAAAATTAATACACGTTTACAATGTGCACCGTTTTCACCACCATGCTTCCATGATAGAAATTCACTTTCTTCACATGCTGGTTCTTGGGCCAGGTTACGAGTGTCAGCGGACCTGCACCCTGCAGGGAAGGCCCTTCGCGGTCGATTGAAAAATAAACATCGAGATGATCATTTACAAGTACCACTTTTTTGAAAGTGACTTTATAAGAATTAGCCAGGGATTCCACTTTGGCAGCCAATACCATTTCTGTATCAAACCGGGGCCTTGTCACGGCTTCACTGTCAGCAATAAATGTTTTATCAAAGGCTTCTTCATTCGTAATTGCCCAGAGATTGTAGTCGTGGAAGCTGATCAGTTTTTCATCACGTACCTTATACCCGCTCAATAATTTAGCACTGTCATCAATTAACGAGTGTTCGTAACTGTTAGTAAAGGAGCTCAGCATAAAGCCGGAGAGCAGCATTGCCATTATCTTTTTCATAGCCATTCAGGTTTAGGGCTCTAAGTTCCGAACGGGCTGGCGATGCTGAAAGCAGGATATGTATCAATTGTTGTTTTCCCGTATTAAACTGAGGAATTGATCAAAAAGATAGCGGCTGTCATGCGGTCCCGGTGTCGCTTCCGGGTGATACTGAACGGAAAAAGCAGGTTTTCCCTTCACCCGGATTCCCTCGATAGACCGGTCATTCAGGTTGACGTGTGTGATCTCGATATGATCGGCCTTTTTTACCGCTTCCGGGTCCACGCCAAAACCATGGTTCTGCGTAGTGATCTCTGATTTACCCGTTACAAGATTCTTTACAGGATGGTTCAAACCTCTATGTCCGTGATGCATTTTGAAAGTAGGGATATCATTGGCCAGCGCCAGCAACTGGTGACCCAGGCAAATACCAAATACCGGCTTCTCTTCTTTCAGTATTTGTTTCAGTGTCTTTACCGCATAATCCATCGGCGCCGGATCACCGGGACCATTGGAAATAAAATAACCGTGCGGTTTGAATTTTTTTACTTCCTCCAATGGGGTTTTGGCCGGAAATACTTTTACATAAGCCCCTCTTTCCACCATACAGGTAAGAATATTTCTTTTCACACCATAATCCATCACGGCAATGCGTATGTCCGCATTCTTATCACCTAACTCATACGATTCTTTGGTGCTGACCCTGGATGCCAGCTCCAGTCCATCCATATTGGGTACTTCCGCTAATTTCTTTTTCAGTATTTCAATATCCGTTGTTTCCGAAGAAATGATACAGTTCATGGCCCCTTTGGTGCGAACATGCGCCACCAGCGCCCTTGTATCCACACCTTCGATAGAAACGATCTTGTTCTCCTTTAAATAATCATTCAACGACCCTTTGGCTTGTTTACGGGAATAGGATTCTTCCAGGTTGCGACCGATCAGCCCGCTGATCTTCACACTATCCGATTCCACATCCCCGTCTTTCACGCCATAGTTGCCAATATGCGCACTGTTCATGATCAGGATCTGTCCGAAATAACTGGGATCGGTAAATACTTCCTGGTAGCCTGTCATGCCGGTATTAAAACAAATTTCCCCGGTGGTGGTTCCAATAGCGCCAAATGCCTGTCCATGGGCCACTGTTCCATCGGCCAGTAAGAGTACAGCGGGAACAGCAGGAGTCAATTGTTCGGTCATTTTTCAGTGGGTTTCTTTACAAATAAATCGTGCAAATTTAGGCCGAAAATATGAGAATTGGGTACTGCATTAATGAACGAGTTACTAACAGAAATAAGGGGATTTTGGAATTGAGAAATTGGGAAATTTTGAAATTTTCCTTTCAACGGACTTCTCCTCCATTTTTAGAATATTTCTGTATCGTGAAGCCTTTACCGCTGTAAAGCAATTTCCCAATTCCAAAATTTCCCAATTTCAAAATCCTTAGTGCCCTAATTCCCAATTCCAAATCCCAACTCCCTAACCCACAGCTTTTCGTCCTTTCAAAAACTTCTCCCGTATCACATCCTGCACATTCACACCACTGATCTTACTTTCCAGCCAGGAAATTACATCGAGGTACACAAAGGCGCGGCTTTCCAGGGGGTTGCCCTCGAATCGCTTCAGCTCAGCATGCAGTTTTTCAAATTCCGGTTTCAGAGCATGGGCGCCAACATGGAAGGACCGGCGCAGAAAGGCAAACATGGCTTCTTCCACTTTGCTCAGGTTTTCCATTTTTGCCATATAGCGATACACGGATTTGATCAGGTATTCCAGCAACTCGAAATTGCCCAATTCATAATGGGCGATCAGGTGCAGCAATCGGGCATAGCATTGCAGGTCGGTACGCAGGTCACCTTTTTGATTGATGATCCGGTTCAGGTAATCGATCGCTTTTTCATTATTACCACTTCCAAAATACAAGCAGGCGATCTTATAATAAAATACCAGCACCCGGTGTTTGTCGAGATAGAGGCCGTACTCTTTCAGCATTTCTTCCAGGAAAGGAACTAATCGTAACCCCTTTGTGAAAGTGCCCTGCAGAAAGTATAAATTGATCCTGGCTGTATAGAGATATACATAAGTCAGGATACGGTTATTCTCATTATTCTCCACCACCTTGCTGCGGGCAAAACTTTCAAACTGTTTGATGGCGGCCGCCAGTTTCTCATGATTCAAGAGATCAAAATAGGCGCCCATCAGGTTATGCATGGCCTTAATGTAGTTGGCAGTCTCTATTTTCAGCAGCGCCGGGTATTCTTCAAATAAATTCACCCATTTCTGCGTGTAACGATAATATTGTAAAAAATCCTGCCGGATAAATGCATACCAGACATAACTCTGGTATAAATAGGACCGCTCATAGAACCCTTTCGCCTGCAATGCTTCTTTAGGCAGGCTGGATTCAAAGAAAGCCTGCACACTTTTGATGTCCTTTTCATTTCTCGCATGTCCATGCCTGATATACCAGCTATATAACTGCAGGGAAAGATTGGAAAGCTTATTGACCAGTGCCAGTTGCATATTCACCTGGTCCGATTCAGCCGACAACTGATCGGCCCGGTCCTGCATACTGCGTGTGATATACAACCCTTCGATCTTTTTCTCAAAGAACAAAACCTGCTGCAGGTAAGTGAGCTGGTGATTGGCCTTCGCCATTTCCTTCATGCGGTCCAGCACTTTCAGGCTTTGGTGATAAAGACCTTTGTTGAATAATATCCGGGCATGGTCCATCTGCTCGTGCAACTGAATATCGATATTGTCTTCGTCTTTGATCAGCCGGAGGCTGGAGAGTATCTGCTTATATAAATGGGCCTTCAGGTTAGAGAGCTGTTGCTTCTTGAGGCTCTTCGATTTTTTCAGCAATTGTGCCTCATCATACTCCGTCATTTTATCCAGTGCATCAAAGAGTTGGATGATCTTCAGGTCCTCCGTATCCGTGTTCCGCTTCACGTAGAGCTTAAAATTCCTCTTCTCACTCTTTTCGAGTGATTTTATGAGCTGAAAAAGGGCGTCTGCGGAGCGGTTGGGCATCGTAATTCAAAATTTTAAAACCCCCTCTGGGAGAGAGTTTTGGCGGAAAAGCCGGCTTTTAAGAGGTGTATTTTGCCCCCTATTTTGATTTCAGCCGCTCCCCTTTCACTGGTAATTTTAAGTGGACAGGTTGTTTACTAACAGTTTGAATAGCGAAACTGCCGGGCCAGCTTACATATGCCGGACGGGCAGTACAAAAATAAGCAGCCTGCTTTTTTATCTCACTTAATTTATCAATTTGTTATGGCAGAAGGTAAAATCCACATCTTTGATACCACCCTCCGCGACGGCGAACAGGTGCCCGGTTGCAAACTCAACACAGCGGAAAAACTCGAATTAGCCCTGCAATTAGAAGACCTGGGTGTGGATATAATCGAAGCCGGCTTCCCCATTTCCTCGCCCGGCGACTTTGAATCAGTAAGCCAGATCGCCAGGCATATTAAAAATGCAACGGTATGCGGGCTCAGCCGCGCTGTACAAAAAGATATTGAAGTAGCCGCACAGGCTTTGAAATATGCGGCCAAACCACGCATCCATACCGGTATCGGCACTTCTGATTATCATATCAAATCAAAATTCAACTCCACAAGGGAAGAAATTTTACAAAGGGCTATCCAATGTGTGAAATGGGCCCGCCAATTTACAGATGATGTGGAGTTTTATGCTGAAGATGCCGGAAGAACGGATAATGATTACCTCGCACAGGTTATCGAAGCCGTGATAAAAGCCGGCGCCACCGTGGTGAATATCCCCGATACAACAGGTTATTGTTTGCCTTATCAATACGGCGAAAAGATCGCTTACCTGGTAAACAATGTTCCCAATATCGATAAAGCCGTTATTTCCTGTCATTGTCACAATGATCTTGGCCTTGCCACCGCCAATTCCATTGCCGGTGTGATCGCAGGTGCACGGCAAATAGAATGTACTATTAATGGTTTAGGCGAAAGAGCAGGTAATACCTCATTGGAAGAAGTAGTGATGATCATCAAACAGCACAAACATCTCGGTCTTTATACAGGCATTCACTCCGAAAAGCTGAACCCGATGAGCCGTCTCGTTTCCGACACTATGCGGATGCCGGTACAGCCTAACAAAGCGATCGTGGGCAGCAATGCATTTTCTCATTCATCCGGTATTCACCAGGATGGTTTCCTGAAAGATTCACTGACCTACGAGATCATCAGCCCCGAAGAAGTGGGCGCCGACAGTTCAAAAATCGTACTCACAGCCCGCAGCGGAAGAAGCGCACTGGCCTACCGGTTTCAAAAACTCGGTTTCCAGTTCGATAGAAATGATGTGGATGTGCTGTACAATGAATTTTTAAAAGTGGCCGACAGTAAAAAGGAAGTAGAAGACGCTGACCTTACATTGATGGCAACAAAGCATCAGTCGACGGTGGCGGTAGCGTAGAAGTGATAAGTTTTTAGTTATAGGGTTTAAGTTGTTCATGGACAAACCAAATAATCTTAATGAGTATTGATAACGATAAAAATATTTCCAAATCCCCCCTTCGGGGGGCCGGGGGGGCCACTTTATTTGAAAAGATCTGGGAGAAACATATCGTTAAGCAAATTAACGATGGCCCTTCGGTACTATACATCGACCGGCATTTTATTCATGAAGTAACCAGCCCCCAGGCATTTACCGGTTTGAATAAAAGGGGCATCAAAGTTTTTCGTCCACAACAAACGATCGCCACTGCTGATCACAATGTCCCTACGATCAACCAGCATTTACCTATCAAAGAAGAATTATCCAGGTTACAGGTGGAAGCACTGAAGAAGAATTGCGGGCAGCATGATATTGAATTATATGGGCTGGGGCATCCTTTCCAGGGTATCGTGCATGTAATTGGTCCCGAGTTAGGCATCACTCAGCCGGGCATGACCATTGTTTGCGGCGACAGCCACACTTCCACTCATGGTGCATTTGGTGCCATAGCCTTTGGTATTGGTACCAGCGAAGTGGAAATGGTGATGGCTTCCCAGTGTTTATTGCAGAGCAAACCCAAACTGATGCGGATCACGGTGGATGGCGTATTGAACAAAGGAGTGCTGTCAAAAGATATTGTGCTTTATATACTATCTAAAATATCAGCCAGCGGCGCCACGGGCTATGCCATTGAATTTGCCGGCTCCGCCATCCGCTCTTTAAGTATGGAAGCCCGGATGACCATTTGTAATATGAGTATCGAAATGGGTGCCAGGTGTGGCATGATCGCACCCGATGATACCACGATCGCTTATATAAAAGGAAGAAAATTTGCTCCTCAAGGTGCTGAGTGGGATAAAAAAGTGAGCGAATGGAAAAAGCTTTATTCCGACGACCATGCTGTTTTTGACAAAGAGATCTCTATTCGTGCGGAAGATATTCAGCCCATGATCACTTATGGTACTAACCCGGGAATGGGTATCGGTGTAACGGAAAAGATCCCTTCGACAGATACCATCCATGAAAATGACAGGTCTGGTCTGACAAAATCACTTGCCTATATGGGATTAAAAGAAGGCACGGAGATCAAAGGACAAAAAATAGATTATGTTTTTATCGGCAGTTGCACCAACTCCCGCATCGAAGACCTGCGCATGGTGGCTTCTTTTGTAAAAGGAAAGAAAAAAGCCAATGGGGTGGAAGTATGGATCGTTCCGGGAAGCAAACAGGTGGAAGCACAGGCCATACAGGAAGGCATTGATAAAATTTTTGAGGAAGCAGGATTTATATTGCGCCAGCCCGGTTGCAGTGCCTGCCTGGGTATGAATGAAGACAAGATCCCTGCCGGCAAATACTGTATCAGCACCAGCAACCGGAATTTTGAAGGAAGACAAGGTGCCGGCGCAAGAACATTATTAGCAAGTCCGTTGACAGCCGCCGCCGCCGCCATAACAGGCGTCGTAACAGATGTAAGAGAATTATTGAACTAATGCAAAAATTAACAACCATACAGTCACGATTCGTTCCCATAAATATCGAGAACATTGATACCGACCAGATCATTCCAGCCCGTTTCTTAAAAGCAACGACCCGTGAAGGATTTGGAAAGAACCTGTTCCGCGACTGGCGTTATGAAAATGATGATGAAACAAACCCTAAATCAGGTTTCCCCCTGAATCAACCTGCTTTCAGCGGGCAGATCCTGGTGGCAGGGAAAAATTTCGGTTGTGGGTCATCGAGAGAACATGCTGCCTGGGCCATTGAAGACTATGGTTTCCGTGCCGTGGTATCCAGTTTTTTTGCCGACATCTTCCGTAACAATGCCTTGAACAATGGTGTTCTTCCCGTACAGGTAACGGAAGCATTTTTACAAAAAATATTTTCCGAAAATAATACATCTCTCCTCACCATCGATCTTGAAAAACAAACGATCACCATCGATCGAACGGGGGAACGGGAATCATTTGACATCAACACCTACAAAAAAACCTGTTTGCTGAACGGCTATGACGATATCGATTATTTATTGAGTATTAAAAAAGACATTCGACAATTCGAAACCCTTGAAAGTTAAGTTATGAAAAAGAAAATTGCAGTCATTGAAGGAGACGGGATCGGTCCCGAAGTAACCCGGCAATCCATTCGTGTATTGAATGCCATTGCTGAATCCTATAGCCATGAATTTGAATACACTTATTGCCTGATGGGTGCCGATGCCATTGACAAAACAGGTAACCCCTTACCTGATGAAACCATTGCCACCTGTCTCGACAGTGACGCAATCCTGTTTGGCGCTATCGGTCACCCGAAATACGATAGTGACCCGAATGCCAAAGTAAGACCTGAACAGGGCTTGTTGAAATTGCGCAAGACTCTCCAGTTGTATGCCAATATTCGCCCGGTGAGTACCTATCCTTCGCTTCATCATTTATCGCCCTTGAAGAGCAAGAATATCGAAGGTGCCGATCTTATCATCTTCCGTGAACTGACGGGGGGTATCTATTTCGGTAAGAAAGAACAAAACCCGGAAGGTACCTGGGCGCTGGATGAATGTACCTACACAAAAGATGAAATAGAGAGAATGGCACACCTGGCGTTTCATTTTGCCCAAAAGCCTGAAAGAAGAAAGAAGCTCACACTGGTGGATAAAGCCAATGTATTGGAAACTTCCCGGCTCTGGAGAAAAGTGGTGCAGGAAGTGGCACAACAATACCCGGATGTAACAGTGGATTATATGTTCGTGGATAATGCGGCGATGCAGATCATCCTCAATCCGAAACAATTTGATATTATCCTCACCGAAAACATGTTTGGCGATATCATCAGCGATGAAGCCAGTGTGATCAGCGGATCACTGGGCTTATTGCCTTCCGCCTCATTGGGAACAGGTGGCCTGGCCTTATTCGAACCCATTCACGGCTCCTACCCGCAGGCCGCCGGAAAAGACATTGCCAACCCCATTGGTTCCATTTTATCTGCCGCCATGATGCTCGAATACCTGGGCATGAAAGAAGAAGCTGAACTGGTGAGAGAAGCGGTGGCCTGGTCATTATCCAATGGTTTTGTGACAAAAGATATAGAACCCGTTAATTTCTATTTTACTTCCACCCTGGGTGAACTCATAACTGACTATATCAGTGGCAATATTCCCGGGTCGGTGAAGAAGGAGAATATTGAGTTGCGGAAGTCGACGATTATATGATTTTGCGGGTATCGCTTGTAAAATCAACTAAACGGTTGTTCGTATTTAAAAATAATTATTGCTTGCTTAGTTCTTTATTTAAAAGGCGGGTGTATATTTACAAAACATACATCCTTCATGTTGAAGACGCATTTACATAATACCATCACCTCTGTAGCCGCAATTATTATTGTGGTGGTGATTATTATTACGTCTTCAAACGGAGGTGGTGCATAATTTTAAACGAATTAAAAAATATAAGCGACCCGCCTCCAAAAAGGCGGGTTTTTCTTTTTTACTCCAAAGGAGTCTTATAAGAGATGAAAAAACGAAAAACTTAAACCTTTTAAAAAAAATTTTTCCCTTCGGGGAGACCAGGAGGAGCTATGTATTACAACGAAAACACAATTATCTATTTCAACGGAGAATTTGTAAAGGCGGCGCAGGCAAAAACAGACCTGTACAGCCAGTCTTTGCACTATGGCTATGCGGTATTTGAGGGCATCCGCTCCTACCCTATTCACGACGGCACTAAAATGTTCAAAGGTAAAGAGCATTATGACAGGCTTCGCCGTTCCGCCGAACTGATGAAAATGCCTTTTCATTATTCTACAGAAAAAATGGAGGAACTGACATACGAAGTATTGAGAAGAAACCATTTCACCGATGCGTATATACGCCCCATTGTATTGTGCTCTCCCAATATGGCTTTATCCAAAGGAAAAGAAGCCTGGCTCGCCATCGAAGCCTGGGAATGGACAAATGGATATATGAGTAATAAAATGAGGATCATGACCTCCTCTTATCGCCGCCCCAATGCAGATGCATTTCATGTGGAAGCAAAAGTAAGCGGGCATTATGTGAACTCCATCCTGGCCTGCCAGGAAGCCAAAGACAATGGCTTTGATGAAGCGCTTGTTCTCGATAGCCATGGTTTTGTTGCAGAAAGCAGCGGTGCCAATATCTTTTACGAAAATAAGGGAGTGTTATACACGGCCCCCAAAGGAAATATATTACCGGGCATCACCCGTGCCACTATTTTGGAAATATGTGCAGACTTAAATATACCGGTTGAAGAAAAACTCTTCACCCCCGACCAAATGAGAGGGGCAGATGCCGGGTTCTTCTGTGGTACGGCTGCTGAAGTGGTGGCATTAAGTTCACTGGATAATGTGCTATTTAAAAAGAATTGGGAAGATTCCCTGAGTTATATCATCCAACAGGCATATAAATGCAGGGTGCTGGAACAACCTTTTAAACTGGAAGAACAGGTGGCCTGAAAGATAATAGATAAAAGTTTATAGATAATAGTCTGGAACAATGAGCACTGAATTAAATAAATATTCAAAAACCATCACACAGGACCCGACACAACCGGCGGCGCAAGCCATGCTGTATGGCATCGGGTTAACAGAGAACGATCTGAAAAAAGCACAGGTGGGAATCGTGAGTATGGGTTATGATGGAAATACCTGCAATATGCACCTGAACGACCTGGCCAGGACCATCAAACAAAATGTATGGGATAATGACCTCGTTGGTTTAATATTTAACACCATCGGTGTAAGTGACGGCATCAGCAATGGCACAGATGGCATGCGTTATAGTTTGGTAAGCCGCGATATCATTGCCGATTCTATTGAAGCTGTTTGCGGCGCTCAATACTACGATGCCCTGATCGCTGTGCCTGGCTGTGATAAGAATATGCCCGGCAGCCTCATTGCCATGGGCAGATTGAACCGCCCGGCCATTATGGTGTATGGAGGAACGATTGCACCAGGCTACTATAAAGGCGAAGCATTGAATATTGTTTCTTCCTTTGAAGCCTTAGGCAAAAAAATAGCCGGACAATTAAATGATGAGGATTTTAAAGGCATCGTTCAACATTCCTGTCCCGGTGCCGGTGCCTGCGGGGGTATGTACACCGCCAATACCATGGCATCTGCCATCGAAGCCTTAGGCATGAGCCTTCCCTACTCTTCATCCAACCCTGCATTGAGTGAAGCCAAACAAAAAGAATGTGCTTCGGCAGGAAAAGCTATCCGTCTCTTACTCGAAAAAGATATTAAACCCTCCGATATCATGACCCGGGAAGCATTTGAAAATGCGATTACCGTCATCATGGTATTGGGAGGAAGCACCAATGCAGTATTGCACCTGCTTGCCATGGCAAAAAGCGTGGGTGTTGCATTATCACAGGATGACTTTCAAAAAATAAGTGATCATATTCCCCTGCTTGCGGATTTCAAACCCTCTGGAAAATATCTCATGCAGGACCTGCATGATCATGGTGGTGTACCGGCAGTCATGAAATATTTGCTGCAAAATGGTTTGCTCCATGGCGATTGTTTGACAGTGACCGGTAAAACGGTTGCAGAGAATTTAGCAGGTGTTCCGGACCTGGATTTTAAGGCTCAGAACATTATTTACCCGTTGGACCAGCCATTGAAGAAAACGGGACACCTGCAAATCCTGTATGGCAACCTGGCCAAAAATGGAAGTGTGGCCAAGATATCCGGTAAAGAAGGCGAAAAATTCGAAGGACCGGCAAGGGTTTTTAACGGAGAATCTGAATTGATCAATGGTATTCACTCCGGAAAGATAAAACAGGGTGATGTGGTGGTGATCCGTTATGTGGGTCCCAAAGGCGGACCGGGAATGCCCGAGATGCTAAAACCCACTTCGGCCATCATTGGTGCGGGGCTGGGAAAATCTGTAGCCCTTATTACAGATGGAAGATTCAGTGGCGGTACACATGGTTTTGTAGTAGGCCATATCACTCCCGAGGCATTCGAAGGCGGATTGATAGCAATGGTAAAAGACGATGACATCATTAAAATTGATGTAAAGAAAAAAAAGATCACGCTGAAAGTAAGTGAAGAAGAAATAAAGAAAAGGAAAAGAAAATGGAAACAGCCGAAGCTGAAAGCAAACAGCGGCGTACTGTATAAATATGCCATGCAGGTAAAAGACGCCTCAAAAGGTTGTGTAACCGATGAAAAATAAAAACAAATTGAAGAAAATTACTACCATAGTATCCCTTTTATTGACAGTATTTGTTCATGCACAGGAGTCTGTCACAAAATATTATGACTCAAAATGGGCACCTGCACAAAGGGAGAATGCGGTCTATTATGCGGTATTTATCAAAACAGGAGAAGCTTATCAATGCACATCTTATTGGGTTGATAAAAATATTATAAGAGGCCGTTCCACATTTCCCGATACGCTTATGTCCTATCCTATAGACAAACAGGTGCTTTATTTTAAGAATGGTAAACTCGAAGACTCCAGCCGCTATAGTAATGATGGGCACACGATTGAAAAATTTACCTATTACCCCAATGGAAAGCTGTCGCTTCACTATTCCAAAGAACCGGGCCAGGAAAAGGAGCTGATCGAAGCTTATGAACAAGATGGAAGCAAAATAAAAAACTATATCTACGAAAAGGAAGCAGAATTCAAGGGCGGGAATGAAGCATGGGTGAAATACCTGGTAAAAAATGCCGGTACATTTTATTCACCTGACGAATCTAGTCGAAAGGTGGAAGTAAGAGTGCAGTTTGTAATTAATACGCAGGGGTTTGCCACGCAGGCCAAAATAATACAGTCAAGTGGTATAGCAGCAGTGGATAATGATGCAAAACGACTTATCCTTCAAAGCCCCCAATGGAATAATTCCATTCAATATAATAAACCGGTTATAGCATACAGAATAGCACCTATAACCTATCAATTAGCGCCTGCTGTAAAGAAAAACTAAGATTATGCAAACAGAAACAATAGCAGTTAAGAAAAAAAATAAACAAGAACTTCCCGGTGCTTCTGATCATACAGTGATAAAAGAAGTAAGTGGTTCTGTTGCTGTACTGGAGTCTTTCATTGCTGAAGGTGTCAATACCATTTTCGGTTATCCCGGCGGCGCTATCATGCCGATCTATGATGCACTATATGATTATCATGATCGCCTGAAACATATACTCGTTCGTCATGAACAGGGGGCCATTCACGCTGCACAAGGTTTTGCCAGGGCCAGTGGCCGCACCGGCGTGGTATTTGCCACCAGCGGGCCCGGCGCCACCAATCTGGTAACAGGATTGGCCGATGCCATGATCGATTCCACACCGTTAGTTTGTATCACCGGGCAGGTATATGCGCATTTACTCGGTACAGATGCCTTCCAGGAAACAGATGTCATCAATATCACCACACCGGTTACCAAATGGAATTACCAGGTAACAGATGCCACAGAAATACCCGCCGTGCTGGCCAAAGCATTTTATATCGCCAATAGTGGCAGGCCCGGACCTGTGCTGATCGACATCACCAAGAATGCACAATTACAGCCATTCCAATACGAAGGATATGAAAAATGTAACCATATCCGCAGCTATCGTCCTAACCCGATCGTCAGAAAAGAATACATCGAAGCCGCTGCCAAACTCATCAATGAAGCAGAGAAACCCTTTGTAATATTCGGACAAGGTGTGATACTCGGTAAAGCAGAAAAAGAATTCAAACAATTTATTGAGAAAGCAGGTATTCCAGCTGCCTGGACGATCATGGGTATGAGTGCTATCCCAACAAACCACCCGCTGGCCGTGGGTATGCTGGGCATGCATGGAAATTATGGCCCCAATGTTCTCACCAATGAATGTGATGTGCTGATCGCCGTGGGCATGCGCTTTGATGACCGGGTAACAGGCCGGCTGGATAAATATGCCAAACAGGCTAAAGTGGTGCACCTGGATATTGACCCCGCAGAAATTGATAAGAATGTAAAAACCACAGTGGGTGTATGGGGTGATTGTAAAGAAACTTTACCCATGCTCACAGCATTGCTCCAACAAAAAGTATACCCGCAGTGGCTAAACCGTTTTAAACAATATCAGCAGGAAGAAGAAGAAACCTGTATTGTGCCGGAAATGAATCCCGCTTCAGCAAACTTATCAATGGCCGAAGTGATCGACGCCCTGAATGAACTGACGAAAGGCGAAGCAGTGCTGGTAACGGATGTGGGCCAGCACCAGATGGTTACCTGCCGGTATGCCAAATACAACCGGTCCAAAAGCAATATTACATCCGGTGGTTTAGGCACCATGGGTTTTGCATTACCGGCAGCCATTGGTGCAAAATTTGGGGCCCCCGATAAAACAGTTGTGGCGATAATTGGCGACGGTGGTTTCCAGATGACCATACAGGAGCTAGGCACCATTATGCAAAGTGAAGTGAATGTAAAGCTGATGATCCTGAATAACCAGTTCCTCGGCATGGTGCGTCAGTGGCAGCAATTATTCCATGACAAAAGGTATTCATTTGTTGATATTGCCAGTCCTGATTATGTACAGGTGGCCAAAGGATATGGCATTACCGGCGAAAAAGTAGAACAAAGGGATACACTTAAACAAGCACTGAAGAATATGCTGGAACATAATGGCTCCTACTTACTGGAAGTAATGGTGGGAAAAGAAGACAATGTGTTCCCCATGGTACCCCAGGGATGCAGTGTAAGTGAAATACGTTTAAAATAAATGATCATGAGCAAAAGAGAATTTACCATAACGGTGTACACGGAAAATCAAATCGGCATCCTGAACCGTATCGCCATCATTTTTTCGAGAAGAAAGATCAATATCGAAAGCCTCAATACTTCTCCCACGGAAGTGGATAGCGTGCACCGCTTTACTATCGTCATCAATGAAACGGAAGACGTGGTCAAAAAGCTATGCCGCCAGATAGAAAAGCAGGTGGAAATATTGAAAGCCTACTATAATACCGAGGAGGAGATCGTTTGGCAGGAACTGGCATTATATAAAGTGAGCACTGATGCCATTGCTGAGAAAGCAAAAGTGGAAAGACTGTTGCGGGAATATGGGGCAAGGGCCGTGGTGATCCGGAAAGATTATACGGTGTTTGAAACCACCGGTCACCGCGAAGAAACAGACAGGCTGATCAAAGCGCTGGAACCTTATGGATTGATCGAATTCGTAAGAAGCGCCAGGGTGGCCATTATCAAAGGCAGCCACGGCTTCCATGATCGTTTGAAAGAATTTGAGCAAAAAGAACCAGGCGGAGAAGTAGTGGAAAATGAATTTTTAGATAAAAACGAAGAAGTATTCAGTATGTAAGTATTGCCTACTAACTACTGTCTACTGACTACTGACTACTGTCTACTATCTACTTAAAAAAAATTAACCAATCAACTAAAATCAAATAACAATGGCAAAACTAAATTTTGGGGGCGTTGAAGAAAACGTTGTAACCCGGGAAGAATTCCCTCTCAGCAAAGCAAGAGAAGTTTTAAAAGATGAAACAGTAGCTGTGATCGGATACGGTGTGCAGGGCCCCGGCCAGGCATTGAACCAGCGTGACAACGGCATCAACGTGATCGTGGGCCAGCGAAAAAACTCCAAGACCTGGGATAAGGCGGTTCGTGATGGCTTTGTGCCCGGCGAAACGTTGTTTGAAATAGAAGAGGCTTTGCAGAAAGGCACTATCATCTGTTACCTGCTGAGCGATGCAGCACAGATCGATCTGTGGCCAACCGTAAAAAAACATTTAACTCCGGGTAAGGCATTATATTTTTCTCATGGATTTGGAATTACATTCAACGAGCAAACTGGCATCGTGCCACCAAAAGAGGTGGACGTGTTCCTGGTGGCGCCGAAAGGATCGGGTACTTCTTTAAGAAGAATGTTCCTGCAGGGACGCGGATTGAACAGCTCTTATGCTATTTACCAGGATGCCACGGGAAAAGCTTTTGAAAGAGTAGTAGCCCTGGGTATCGCCGTGGGAAGTGGCTATTTGTTTGAAACAGATTTCAAAAAAGAAGTGTACTCCGATCTCACAGGTGAAAGAGGAACACTGATGGGCGCCATACAGGGCATTTTTGCGGCACAATACGAAGTGCTGCGTGCAAAAGGACATACCCCCTCTGAAGCATTTAATGAAACAGTGGAAGAACTGACACAATCATTGATGCCGCTGGTTGCTGAAAATGGTATGGACTGGATGTATGCCAACTGCTCTACCACCGCACAGCGTGGTGCATTAGACTGGTGGAAAAAATTCCGCGATGCCACTAAACCTGTGTTTACTGAATTGTATGAAAGTGTGGCCGCAGGTAAAGAATCACAGCGCTCCATCGACAGCAACAGTAAACCCGATTACAGGGAAAAACTGGAACTGGAACTGAAAGAGCTTCGTGAAAGTGAATTATGGCAGGCAGGTAAAACGGTGAGAAGTCTCCGTCCTGAGAATCAGAAATCAGCTAAAGTGGAAAATAATAAAGAAAAAACACCGGCAGACCTGCTGAAGAAACTGGTGGAGAAACCTGAAAATGTGGGCTAAAACAGTGCGAATGGAAACTATAACACAGCAATCAATCAACCTGTCCTTTCATGATGCAGCACATCGCCTGAAAAAAGTAGTGACGAGGACGCCCCTGACTTACAATCATAATCTTTCAAAAAAATACCAGTGTCATGTTTTTTTGAAAAGAGAAGATCTGCAGATCGTGCGTTCCTATAAATTGCGCGGGGCCTTCAACATGATGAGTTCCCTTCCGGCTGAACAGTTGCAAAAAGGTGTGGTATGCGCCAGTGCCGGTAACCATGCACAGGGCTTTGCCTTCAGTTGCAAAAAACTGAAAGTACAGGGTGTTGTTTTCATGCCGGTGATAACCCCCAAACAGAAAGTGAACCAGACAAAAATGTTTGGCGAAGAAAATATTGTGATCAAACTGGTGGGTGATACGTTTGATGACTGCGCCATCGCAGCCCGCCAGTTCACAGAAGAAAACGGCATGACCTTTATTCCGCCCTTTGATGATCCCCGGATCATTGAAGGACAGGGCACGGTGGCCGTGGAGATACTCGAAGACCAGCCGGAAGTGGATTACCTCTTCGTTCCGGTGGGCGGCGGTGGACTAAGCGCCGGTGTGGGCACTTATTTTAAAACATATTCTCCTAAAACAAAGGTCATCGGGCTGGAGCCCGAAGGGGCCCCTTCCATGTACGAAGCGTTAAAAAGCGGTTACCCGGTAACGTTAGACCATATCGAACGGTTTGTGGATGGCGCCGCTGTAAAAAGAGTGGGTGATCTTACTTTTTCCATCTGCAAAGAAGTGCTGGATGATATGCAACTGGTGCCCGAAGGAAAAATTTGCACCACGATCCTGAAATTGTATAACGAGGATGCCATCGTGGTGGAACCTGCGGGTGCCATGTCCATCGCTGCACTGGATCTATATGCCGCTGAGATCAAAGGAAAGAATGTAGTATGTATCGTCAGTGGCAGCAATAATGATATTGACCGTATGCAGGAAATAAAAGAAAGAAGCCTGCAGTACGAGGGATTGAAACACTATTTCCTGGTGAATTTCGCACAGCGGCCTGGTGCTTTAAAAGAATTTGTCAATAATATACTCGGGCCCAACGATGATATTACCCGGTTTGAATACATGCAAAAGACCAACAAAGAGAACGGGCCCGCACTGGTGGGGGTGGAATTACAAAGCCGCTCCGATTATGAATTATTGCTGCAGAAATTGAAAAATTTCAATATAGATTTCTCAGAGATAAATAAAAACGATCAGTTGTTCGGATATCTCATTTAATCCACTTTAGTCGACCAAATTTGTGGAAAATTACGGCCGCTATCCTTTGTCCTGCTGAGCCATTTTTTGTAATTTCAGACAGATTGCTTGCTGTCGAAACGAATTGAATTTGTATTGTTTAAACTTAACGTTGCACTCCATGGCAGGTAATCAGGGTTTATATCATCCTTCGTTTGAACGTGACGCATGCGGTATTGGCTTTGTGGCCAATATCAAGGGCCATAAATCTCACCAGCATATCTCCGATGCACTGACCGTGCTGGAAAATATGGAACATCGCGGCGCCTGTGGTTGCGAGAACAATACCGGTGATGGTGCCGGCATTATGATCCAAACCCCGCACGAATTCTTTTTTGATGAATGTCTCAAACTGGGTGTTCACCTCCCCTCCTATGGAAAATACGGCGTGGGAGTGATCTTCTTTCCCAAAGAAATAAGATTGCGGGAAGAATGCCGCGATATCTTCAATCGTACTGCTGAAAAACTGGGACTGGAAATACTCGCTTATCGTAAAGTACCCACCAGCACAGAAGGTATTGGCATGACAGCCTTAAGTGTGGAACCGGAAATGGAACAGGTATTTATCGCCTGTCCGGATCATATCTCTAACCCCGATGACTTTGAAAGAAAACTATTCATACTCCGGAATTTTGCTTCTCATACCGTAAACGACATCATAAAAAAAGATGCGATCGGCTTTTATATCGCCTCCTTATCCCATAAAGTAGTGGTGTATAAAGGGCAGCTCACCAGTTTACAGGTACGCAGCTACTTCCCTGATCTGAGAAATAAAAGACTGGTCAGCGCCTTTGGATTGGTACATTCCCGCTTTGCCACCAACACTTTCCCTTCCTGGAAACTGGCCCAGCCTTTTCGTTTTATTGCGCATAATGGTGAGATCAATACGCTTCAGGGCAATTTAAACTGGCTCAAAACAAGTGAGAAAGGTTTTACAACTCCCTATTTTACCCGTGAAGAAATGGAGATGTTGCTTCCTGTCATTACCGAAGGACAAAGCGACTCTGCCTGTCTCGATAATATCATTGAATTATTAACTCTTTCGGGCCGTTCACTACCCCATGTGATGATGATGCTGATACCCGAAGCATGGGACGGTCACGAAGAAATGGATCCTGTAAAAAAAGCTTTCTATGAGTTTCACTCTTCCTTTATGGAACCCTGGGACGGTCCTGCCTCCATTTCATTCACCGATGGAAAAATAATTGGTGCCACACTCGACAGAAATGGTCTTCGCCCTTCCAGGTATTGTGTTACCAAAGATGACCGGGTGATCATGGCTTCCGAAACAGGTGTATTACCGGTTGATCCTGCCAACATCCTGGAAAAAGGAAGGCTGCAACCTGGTAAGATGTTCGTGGTGGATATGGAAAAAGGCACGATCATCAGCGATGATGTATTGAAAAGAGAGATCTGTTCTCAAAAACCTTATGGAGAATGGCTGAATAAATATAAGATCAGGCTGGAGGAATTGCCCGAGCCAAGAGTGATGTTTACACACCTGGAACATGACCAGGTATTCAAATACCAAAAAGCATTTGGCTATTCCACCGAAGACCTGGATAGCATCGTTGCACCCATGGCCCTGGAAGGAAAAGAACCGGTGGGTTCCATGGGAACAGATATTCCACTGGCTGTTTTGAGCGATCATCCGCAGCATCTCAGCCATTATTTTAAACAACTTTTTGCACAGGTCACCAATCCGCCTATCGATCCTATACGGGAAAGGCTGGTGATGTCGCTGGCCACTTTTGTGGGCAATAATGGTAATTTATTATTGGAAGATCCATTGACCTGTCATAGTGTGGCATTAAAGCAACCTGTTCTCAACAATCACGACCTCGAAAAGATCCGCAGTATCGATACCGGTTTATTCCAGGCCAAAACATTGCAATGTTATTTCCGTGCCAATGGGAAACCTGGTTCTTTAAAATCAGCATTAGACCGTATTTGCCGTTATGCGGTAGACTCTGTGGAAGATGGATTTAAAGTATTGATCTTACAGGACAGGGCGATCGACAGTGATCATGCTCCTATACCTTCCTTGCTGGCAACAGCTGCTATTCACCATCACCTCATTAAAAAAGGAATGAGGGGTCAGGTGGGTATCATCGTGGAAGCAGGCGATGTTTGGGAAGTGCATCATTTTGCCTGTTTGATCGCATTCGGCGCCACCGCCATCAATCCCTATTTAGCCCTTTCTTCCATTCGTGATATGAAAGAAAGCGGTAAACTGAAAACAGATCTGAGCGAGGATCAATTAAAAAAGAATTATACCAAGGCGGTGAGCGATGGTTTGCTTAAAGTCTTTTCTAAAATGGGTATCTCCACGCTTCAATCTTACCAGGGTGCACAGATATTCGAAATACTGGGCATCAATAAGGATGTGGTGGACAAATATTTCACCGGCGCCACTTCCCGCATCGAAGGAATGGGACTGGATGAGATCGCCAAAGAAGCACTGGCCAAACATTTCTTCGCCTTCAGCAAAAAAGAGGTCCCGGTCGACCGCCTACCCGTGGGCGGCGTGTATCAATGGAAACAAAAAGGTGAATTCCATTTATTCAACCCGCAGACCATCCACCTGTTGCAGCATGCCACCAGCACCAACGACTTTAACACATTTAAGAAATATTCCAAACTGGTAAATGAACAAACCCAAAAAGCGGCCACGCTCCGGGGTTTATTCCAGTTTAAAAAGAACCGTCCTTCTGTTTCCATTGATGAAGTGGAACCTGCGGAAAATATTTACAAACGCTTCGCCACCGGCGCCATGAGCTTTGGCTCTATCTCCTGGGAAGCCCATACTACATTAGCCATTGCTATGAACCGCCTGGGTGGAAAAAGCAATACGGGTGAAGGGGGTGAAGATGAAAGACGATATAACCCTTTGCATAACGGTGACTCTATGCGCAGTGCCATCAAACAGGTGGCCAGTGCGAGGTTTGGTGTTACCAGTCTTTATCTCACAGAAGCAGATGAGTTGCAGATAAAAATGGCACAAGGCGCCAAGCCCGGAGAAGGCGGTCAGCTACCCGGGCATAAAGTAGATGAGTGGATCGGTAAAGTGCGTCACTCCACCCCGGGGGTAGGTTTGATCTCTCCCCCGCCTCACCATGATATTTATTCTATCGAAGACCTGGCACAATTGATCTATGACCTGAAGAATGCGAACCGCAAAGCAAGGATCAGTGTGAAGCTGGTGAGCAAAGCGGGTGTGGGTACCATTGCAGCCGGGGTTACCAAAGCAAAGGCCGATGTGGTATTGATCGCTGGTCATGATGGTGGCACAGGTGCATCACCGGTCAGCTCTATTCGTCATGCAGGGTTGCCCTGGGAGTTAGGATTGGCAGAAACACACCAGACATTGGTAAAAAATAAATTGAGAAGCCGCGTGGTGGTGCAGGCAGATGGCCAAATGAAAACCGGACGGGATATTGCCATCGCTGCATTATTGGGCGCGGAAGAATGGGGTATTGCTACAGCGGCATTGGTGGTGGAAGGTTGTATCATGATGCGTAAATGTCACATGAATACCTGCCCGGTGGGTGTTGCCACACAAGATCCTGAATTAAGAAAAAGATTTAAAGGCAATCCCGATCATGTGGTGAATTTCTTTAAAATGATCACGCAGGAACTGAGAGAGATCATGGCTGACCTTGGTTTCAAAACAGTGAATGAAATGATCGGCCAGGTGGACAACCTGGAAATGAGGGAAGCCATCGATCATTGGAAATATAAAAACCTGGACCTCTCGGCCATTTTATACAAAGAGCCTAATTCATTATACACCACATTATTCTGCAGCGAAGAACAGGACCATGGTCTTTCCGGCAGTTTGGATTGGAAATTATGGGAAGCTGCCTTACCTGCTATTGCAGGAAAAGAAAAAGTAGAAGCCTCCTTTACTATCCGCAATATCGATCGCACAGCAGGAACAATACTTTCCAACGAGATCACCAAGAAATACCGTGCGGAAGGTTTGCCGGATAACACTATTCATTTCCGGTTCACGGGTACGGCAGGACAAAGTTTTGGCGCTTTCAACACCAGGGGCCTGACACTGGAACTGGAAGGCGATGCGAATGATTATTTCGGCAAAGGATTAAGCGGCGCCAGGCTCATCATTTATCCTCCCAAAACAGCCACCTATACACCGGAAGATAATATTATCATTGGCAATGTGGCCTTATATGGTGCCACCAGCGGTGAAGCCTTTATCAGGGGAAAAGCCGGGGAGCGTTTTTGCGTACGCAATTCCGGCGCCCATGTGGTGGTGGAGTCGGTGGGTGATCATGGATGTGAATATATGACGGGCGGACAAGTGGTGATACTCGGAGATACCGGAAGAAATTTTGCGGCGGGTATGAGTGGTGGTATTGCTTATGTATATGATGTGAAAGGAAAATTTGCCGGTAACTGTAATATGGAAATGGTGGACCTGGACCCCTGCGATGTGCAGGATAAGAATGAATTATTCACGATGATCCGGAAACATTATGAATATACAGGCAGCACAGTGGCAAAATTCATATTAGAAGATCTCGATAATCAACTGAAGAATTTTGTAAAAGTGTTCCCGAAAGATTATAAGAAAGTATTTAAAAAAGCAATAATTCAGGAAGTCAGCAAATCAGAAAGACCATTCCCATAACAGGATGGTTCTTTCCAATTTCCGGTCTTTTGATCTTCCAGATTTTCTGACCAACAGCTTTGAAGACATTCCAACTTAATGACCAACGATAAACTATAAACAAAAAACCATAAACTCAATAAATGGGTAAACCAACAGGATTTTTAGAATTTACAAGAGAGATGCCGGACAAGCGGCCGGTGGCGGAGCGTTTGCAGCACTATAACGAGTTTGTTGATAAATACAAAGATGAAAAGCTCAACGAACAGGCTGCCCGTTGTATGAATTGCGGTGTCCCTTTTTGTCATAGCGGATGCCCACTGGGAAATATTATTCCTGAATTCAATGATGCGGTGTACCGGAGAGACTGGAAAGAGGCTTACGATATTCTTTCTTCCACGAATAATTTTCCGGAATTCACAGGCCGTATCTGCCCGGCCCCCTGCGAGTCTGCCTGTGTGTTGGGTATCAATCAACCTCCTGTTGCCATTGAAGAAATAGAAAAACATATTATCGAGATAGCTTTTGAAAATGGATTTGTAAAACCAAAGAAACCCAACCTGCGCTCGGGTAAAAAAGTGGCCGTGATCGGGTCGGGGCCTGCAGGGCTTGCGGCGGCGGCACAATTGAACTATGCTGGCCATACGGTAACCGTTTTTGAAAGAGATGACGCCCCGGGCGGTCTCTTACGGTATGGCATACCCGATTTTAAACTGGAAAAATGGGTGGTGGACAGAAGGATCAAACTGCTGGAAGAAGAAGGGGTCGTTTTTAAATGCCTGGCCAATGTGGGGGTGAATATCAGCATCAATGATATCCTGCGTGAATACAATGCTTTGGTGCTCGCCGGTGGAAGCACCGCTCCCAGAAATCTTTTTATCCCCGGAAGGGAATTGAAAGGAGTTCATTTTGCCATGGATTTTTTAAAACAGAATAATAAAAGAGTAGCCGGGAAAGACATACTGGCTAATGCAGCCATAGAAAGTAACGTGCTGAATGAAGAAGTAACCGCAACAGGAAAGAATGTAGTGGTTATTGGTGGCGGCGATACCGGCAGCGACTGTGTGGGCACTTCCAACAGACATGGGGCAAAATCTGTTACCCAGTTTGAATTATTGCCCAAACCCCCGGAAGAAAGAAATGAATATATGCCCTGGCCCAGTTACCCTATGTTATTAAAAACAACCTCTTCGCATGAAGAAGGCGCTGATCGTCATTGGGCCATTGCCACTAAAGAATTTATAAGCGATGATAAAGGACATCTCAAAGCCCTGAAGATCGTTGACCTGGAATGGAAGATCATCGATGGCCGCCCGGCGAACTTTGTGGAGAGGCCCGGAACTGAAAGAGAGATACCTTGTGAACTGGCTTTACTGGCCATGGGATTTGTACATCCACAGCATGTGGGATTTATCAATGATCTCGGGATCGACTTAGATCAAAGGGGTAATGTAAAAGCTACGGAGAAAGATTACCGGACCAATATTTCAAAAGTATTTGCTGCCGGTGATATGCGCCGTGGCCAAAGCCTGGTGGTATGGGCTATCAGTGAGGGGCGGGAATGTGCCCGGAAAGTAGATGAGTTCCTGAATAATAACACACCCAGCATACTGGAATCCAAAGATTCTATCCTTCAGTTTCAGCCTGTTACTGTGGTCTGAAAAGGTAAAATATGGCAAGAAAATTAATATTGTAATTTTTAATAATTTGATATTAATCACATTTTTACCACATTTTTCATATATAAATAAAAATAAACTCATAAACTAACACCTGTTAACTCATTTTTTTGATATTTTTAGTTAGAATTTATCAATTTATATTTATTACTAATATTTTAACTAAAAAAACAAGCTATGAGTAAAAAAACGGTTAAGCAGGTAGCTCCCTTCCTGATTTTGCTGGGAATAGCAGTGGCCGCTATTTTTGTTAGCCCCGCTGCCTCTTTCGACCCATCTTCTGTGTTGGGTGATGATGGCAAAACACCCAAATATGTTTACAACAGCGGTGATATTGCCTGGATGCTCGTTTCCTGCGCATTCGTTTTTTTGATGACCCCTGCCCTCGCCTTCTTCTACGGTGGTATGGTGGGTCGTAAGAATGTGCTTTCCACGATGATCAAGAGTACCGTATCTGCCGGTATCATTTCCGTGCTGTGGATCGTGGTGCAATTCAGTCTATGCTTTGGAAAATCGATCAACGGTATCATCGGTGACCCTTCAACTTTCTTTTTCTTCAAGAATGTAATGAATGGAGAACCCTGGAGCCTGGCAGCAAGTATTCCTTTGCCTTTATTTGCCTTCTTCCAGCTCATGTTTGCCATCATTACTCCCGGCCTGGTGGTAGGTGCGGTGGCTGAGCGTATCCGTTTTAGTTCTTATACCTTGTTCATCGTGTTATTTGGTGTATTAGTATACGCACCTTTGGCTCACATGGCCTGGCACCCTGACGGACTTATGTTCAAATGGGGTGTTTTGGATTTCGCCGGTGGAACGGTGGTACATATATCAGCTGGTATGGCTGCACTGGCCGGCGCCATTGTGCTGAAACCGCGTAAATCCACCACGGCTGCCTCCCCGGCCAATATTCCTTATGTACTGATCGGGACCGGTTTACTCTGGTTTGGTTGGTTTGGTTTCAATGCCGGAAGTGCTGTGGGTGCAGGCTCATTGGGGGTATATGCATTTGCCACCACCAATACTGCCGCTGCTGCCGCCGGTTTGTCCTGGATGTTCCTCGATGTGATACGTGGTAAAAAACCATCTGTACTGGGATTCTGTATTGGTGCAGTAGTTGGTCTTGTCGCCATCACCCCGGCTGCCGGATTTGTTGGCGTTCCCCAAGCTTTATTCATTGGCTTTATTGCCGCCCTGATATCTAACCTGGCTGCAGAATTCCTGAAACGCAGGTCTAAAGTGGATGATGTACTGGATGTATTCGCTTGTCACGGCCTCGGTGGTATTACCGGCATGCTGATGACAGGAGTATTTGGAAGCAAATCCGTAAATGCTGCAGTACTGGATGGTCAGTTCCTTATCCAGTTGAAAGGAATGGCCGTAGCAGCAGGTTTCAGTTTCGCCGCTTCCTTTATCATATTCAAGTTCATCAACCTCGTATTGCCCATGCGTGTAAACGAGCAGGAAGAAGCAGAAGGCCTGGATGCCTCACAGCACGATGAAAAATACCTGCAGGGAACATTATTGGTGCAAAACAATGGTATGATGCACGAAAAATCTGTAGAAGAATTTGCAAAATAAATAATGCCTTAAAACCCATTCATAGAAAAAGGCACAGCTTAAGGGTATAGACTTCTGGTAAAAGTGTTATACCCACCGTGCCCTTTTTCTTAACATTAAAATGCTCTACAATGTTACAAAAATTATTTGTGGCAGCCATCGGTCTGCTCAGCTTCGCTCTTTCGTCGGCCCAGACAGCCTCAATCGTTTATACTTCAGATAGTTCTGCCCAAACACAGGCAGAGGAAAAAAAGGAACCTGTTCTTACGATCACCGGCTCACTGGATGCCTATTACAGGAATGATCTTGCTGATGTAAAAACCAATAGTTATACCAGCTTTACTCCTTTGCACAATTCATTTGCGTTGGGCATGGCCAGTATAAAACTGGAACATAAAGGAAATAAAGTAAGTGCGGTGGCCGATCTGGGCTTTGGACCACGTGCCAGGGATTTTGCTTATGCCGATGATGGTATTACGCAAGCTATCAAACAACTTTATATCAGCTACTCCCCGGCCGACTGGGTAAAATTCTCTATCGGTACCTGGGCCACACATGTGGGGTATGAATTAGTGGACCCGCAGCTGAACCGGAACTATAGCATGAGCTATATGTTTACGAACGGCCCCTTCACCCATACCGGTGTAAAAGCCGAAGTAACAAAAGGTAAGCACGGTGTGATGCTGGGTGTGTCCAACGCCACCGATTTCAGAATTCCTCCGGATGGAATGATGAATAAGAAATTCCTGATCGGGCAGTATTCATTTGCCCCCACCGAAAAGATTAAACTTTACCTCAATTACGTGGGAGGACAAAACCCCGATACATCCAAAACACACCAGTTTGATGCAGTGATTACCGCTAAGTTCAGCGACAAATTCAATATCGGTTATAATGGCACGGTAAACTCCACACAATTATGGGATGGCACCAAGAACGTGGAAAGCAAATCCTGGTGGGGTTCTGCACTCTACCTCAACTTTGATCCGCAGTCCTGGTTTGGCCTTACACTCCGTGGTGAACTATTTGGAGATAAGAACCAGTTCAAACCCTTCAGCGGTGCCTCAGAAGGCGGGAATATTTTCGCCACCACTTTATCGGCCAATTTCAAGAAAGGTGGTTTTATTTTCATTCCTGAATTCAGGATCGATAACGCAAATAAAGAAGTATTATTTACGAATAAAGATGGTGAATTTACCAAAACAGCTGCCAGTTTCATCTTTGCCGCTATCTATTCGTTCTGATCATTGATCAGTTAAGATTTTCATATGGCAAGCAATCGTTAGGGGTCCTTCCGTTTCTACGGGGGGACTTTTTCTTTGTTCCACAGTCGGCTGAAGCAGTCTACATCTGACAATCTTCAATCTGAAACTGCTTTATTTACTTGTGCCTTGTGCCTTGAATCTTGTGCCTTGATCCTTGTGCCTTGAATCTTGTGCCTTGAATCTTGTGCCTTGATCCTTGTGCCTTGATCCTTGTGCCTTTACAATGGTTCCTGTTGACTTAAGCAATGAAAGCTTCCCAATCCCCAGATGATATCCGTGGAGTCGATGCCGACCACTTCACGTCCGGGAAAACAATCCTGTATGATCTGCAGCGCTTTCTCGTCCCTGCCGGAGCGGAATGTGGGGACAATGACCGATTTATTCGCAATGTAAAAATTGGCGTAAGAACAGGGCAGCCGCTGGTCCTCATAGATCAGTTCCTCCGGCATAGGAAGCTCCACAATATTCAGTTGCTTTCCATTCAACAACCGCATGGCTTTTAATTGCTTCAGGTTATGCTGCAGCAAAGCATAGTTATCATCGTTCTTATTTTCTTCGATAACGGTGATAACGGTGTCTTCATTCACAAAGCGGACCGTATCATCAATATGACCATCCGTATCATCGCCCACAATTCCTTCATCCACCCACAACACCTGTTCCTGTCCGTAATAATTGCACAGGTATTCTTCTATCTGCTGCTGGTCCAGGTGCGGGTTACGGTTCTTATTCAGCAAACATGCGGTGGATGTCATCACTGTCCCTTTTCCATTAAACTCAACTGAACCTCCTTCCATTACAATACCGGGATGATAGACAGGAATATTGTAATGTTTCGCAATCAGGGTAGGTATCACATCATCTAAATCAAAAGGAGGGTATTTGTTCCCCCATGCATTGTAGCCCCAGTCGACAATTACTTTCTTTATTTCTGCATGCGGATTCACTAAAAAAGCCGGACCATGGTCCCGGCACCAGGCATCGTTGGTGGGGTGGATAAAAAATTCCACTTTAGAAAGGTCCACACCTGCTTCGTTCAGATGACCGATGGCGAATGACTTCATCGCATCATCACATATATTGATCTTTACCAGTTCACCCTTCGTCAGTTCCTTAATGAATTGTGCATACTTGTCATAGATCGTATGGATCTTTCCCGGCCAGGAAGCCTCTTTATGCGGCCAGCTAAGCCAGGTGGCAATATGCGGTGCAAATTCGGCGGGGAAAGCGTACCCTAGTTGTTTGGGGGTTTTGTTTTCAGGAAGTTTGGAAGACGGAAAGTCAGAAAGCTTTTGCGTACTCAATTGAAATTTGTTTTACTTTAATGAATGGCGTAAAGAGTTGATCATAACCAGTATCTCTTCACACATTTTATAAATTTTGTTAAACCTCTCATCAGAGATGTATCCCCTTCTTCTTGCCAGGTATATACACGCCACCACTTCAATGGCCGATCTTAAAGCATATCCTAAGAATCTTCGAAATTCCGGGTTTGTCTGACCAGTCGATCCTTCGGCGATATTCAACGAAACAGAATCGGCAGCTCGTTTGATCTGTGACGTAAGTATATATACTTCTTCTTTCGGAAAATCCTTCGTTACCTGGTTCACCACATCTGAAAGATCAACCGCTTTTTGCCATACAATTAGCTTCTCAAACTTAAATGCCATTTGAAAACTTTTAAACTTTTTCAACTAAACAGGGACATTTCAGCTTTGAGACATATTGCTTTCGGACTTCCGGTCTTATGGACTTTCCGTCTTTTATTCATCTATAAACCTCTTCGTAATGGGCTGGTACGAATCAATTCTCCTGTCTCTCATAAATGGCCAATGAGTACGGTACTGATCTGTTTTTGCAGTATCAATTTCTATTACCTTCACTTCTTCCGCATCATGAGAGGCTTTATAAATAATTGTACCAAAAGGATTGGAAACAAAAGACCCGCCCCAGAATTTCATCGCACCATTTTGCTCCAGTCCCACCCTGTTCACACTCACCACATGTACGCCGTTGGCTACTGCATGACTGCGCTGTATGGTTTGCCAGGCACCGTATTGTTCGGCGTTCGTGGTTTCATCCTGCGAAGTGGCCCAACCGATAGCGGTGGGATAAAATAATATTTCCGCACCCATCAGTGAAGTGATTCGGGCCGCTTCGGGGTACCATTGGTCCCAGCATATCAATACACCGAAAGTTGCAAATTTTGTTTTCCAAACTTTATAGCCCAGGTCGCCCGGGGTGAAATAAAATTTCTCGTAATAAGCCGGGTCGTCCGGGATATGCATTTTGCGGTATTTGCCCAGGTATGACCCGTCGGCATCAATGACCGCCGTAGTATTATGATAGATGCCCTGGGCCCTTTTTTCAAATAAAGAAGCAATGATAACTACTCCCAATTCACCGGCCACTTTCTGCAGTGCTTCTGTGGAGGGGCCAGGGATCGGTTCCGCCAGTTTGAAATTTTCATAATCTTCCACATCGCAGAAATACAAGGAAGTGAACAACTCCTGCAGGCAAACGATCTGGGCCCCGTCTTTAGCAGCTTTCTTCACGCCATCAATCGCTTTTACCAGGTTCTCTTCTTTTTTATGGGTACAGCTCATCTGTACCAGTCCGACTTTTACTTTGCTCATGGTCTGAAATTGAGGTGCAAAAATAATGCTTTGACAGCAGCTCTAATCTATTATAAAAATGCTGTCAGGCTGAGCTTGCCGAAGCCTGCTTAAAAGATTGCCAGCTTGAGCTTGCCGAAAGCGACATTCATCTACGCAGAGTTCCTTCCCGCATTAATAATCCCAAATGAACAGCGCATCGCCAGTTTTTCATACGTCTCCTTCACCGGCGCCTGTACCAGTTGTTCATCCATCTGCCGGATCCTGGTCAGCGCATATTGCTGGATCGTGACCAATGGCAGCACGATCTTTTCCCGCATCTGTATGGACAGTTGTTCCACCGGGTAATCCGCCATCAGGTCGGGCTGTCCGCTGATCTTACGCAAATAATCCTTCGTTAACTCATATTCATCCTTGATCATGCGCCAAATTTCCCCGAAATATTTATGCTCCGCCAAATAAGCCGTAACGGGGAAATAAGATTTCAGCATCGCCATTTCACAATTGTCGAGCAGGGTTTTAAAGAACAGGGATTGATGATAGAGCTTTTGTAATTCCAGTAACTTCCCTTTCTTTTCCATTTGCTGCAAGGCTGAACCCACCCCATAATACCCGGTTACATTCTGTTTCACCTGGCTCCAGGACCCTGCAAATGGAATGGCCCGCAGGTCCTTCAATGATAAACCGGAGGACATGCCCCTTTTGGCAGGACGGCTCCCGATATTGGTCTCACTGTAAAAACGCAGCGGACTTACCTGTAATAAATAATCAGCCAGGTAAGGATGGTCTTTTAATTTCTTATAGGATTGATACCCTGCTTCGGATAATTCCTGCAGCAAAGCTTCTTCTTTTTCGCTCAGCGTTTTATCTTTTTCCGAAAAGAGATCATTGGAGATACCGGCATTCAATAATTGTTCAATATTATACTGGGCCGCGTCGATCGTTCCAAAATTGGAACTGACCGTTTGCCCCTGGATGGTCAGTTGGATCTCCTTATTGGAGATATTCTTTCCCATCGACGCATAGAATTTATGTGTCTTACCTCCACCCCTGGATGGCGGGCCGCCACGACCATCAAAGAAGATCACATCAATGCCATGCTCTCTCGATATTTTCGTCAGGTCTTCTTTAGCCTTGTAAATACTCCAGTTGGCCATCAGGTAACCACCATCTTTGGTACCATCCGAAAAACCCAGCATAATGGTTTGCCTCTTCCTTCTTCGCTCTAAATGTTTTTGATAAACAGGATGAGTATACAAAGTGGTCATTACACGGGCTGCATGCTGCAGGTCATCCACCGTTTCAAAAAGAGGAACAATATCAATGTTCATTTCTTCATGCTTCCATCCTGCCAGCAGGAAAAGCCCATATACTTCCATGGCATTCAAAGCACTATTACATTGACTGATAATATAACGGTTACACCCCTCCTGGCCATTATCCTGTTGTATGGTCTTTACCGCTGCGATAGTGCGTAAGGTATCCCGGTGAATGGGGTCATCGATGATAGCCGGCTCCACCGTACCATGAATAGCCGCCAGCACATTGATCTTATCGGTGTCCGTTAGTTGCGCATAATCAACCGGCAATACATTGCTTTTAGAGGCAATCGCTTCCAGCACTTTCCCGTGCACGGTACTCTCCTGTCGTATATCCAATGTGGCAAAATGAAATCCGAAGACTTCAATTTTATTGATCAGGTTATTCACCATGTGGAGGAATAATCCATTATGCTGGTGAATGATGATATCTTTTATTTGCAATAAGGTCTGAAGTACCTCTTCTTTTCTCAGCTTCGTTTTATAACCCGGTATGAAAAGATTGTTGTATAATTTACTCTCCAGTTCCTGCAGCAATATATCCACGCCTTCAAACGTGAGCCTCCTCCGGAGCTTCCTCACATCCAGGTAATAACATTTGATAACACCACCCCTCAACGCATCTGCTACCTGCAAAGTGATCTCCTCCGTTACAAATGGATTACCGTCCCTGTCACCCCCGGGCCAGAAACCCATCCGGACAACAGGGTTATTCTTATCCACCGCATCCGGAAACTGGCTCTTCAATGCCGATATGATCCTCCCGGCAGCAGGATAAAAAACATTTTCGAGGAACCATACCAAACTCACTGCTTCGTCATACGGCGTGGGCTTTTTCTTTTTGAAGAATTGTGTTTTGCCCAATTGCTGTAAATAGGTATTGATAAGGCCTGCATTGTTATCCGCCAGGGCCCTCGACAGGTCGTTGATGATCCCAAGCACGGAACCTGGATAGAACTGGGTGGGGTGCGCCGTTAGTACCAGCCGTATTGAAAAATCCTTCAGTTTATCAGCCAGCTGGTCGGTTTTATCTTCCTGCAGTATTTCCGACTCCAGGTGCTTGAGTGTTCCTATGCCATTCAGGTCATGTACATTTTTAAAAGCCGCGTCTTCCAGTGCATCAAATAACACCACCTGCCGTTCCACGTATTGCACAAAACGGAATAAAAGGTCAACCTGCTCATTTTCCTTTGCATAGGTTGTATGCTTATTAAAGAAATCCTGGATGATCTCAACGGGGCTTTGTTTCTTCTTATACCCTTCCTCGCAATTATTGGAAAGCAGGGATAACAATATCCCTGTTTTTTCAATACGATGAAAGGGAAGCGAGGTAAAAAGACTGTTGTAAAGCTGGAATTTAATACCTACTTCGTTCCGGAATTGCTGCAAGGCCCTGCCTGATGGTTGGTCCATTGAATTGGTTTATAAAAGTCAGAAATGAATATGACAAGCAGCCTCTTAAAAATACTTCATTTTCATCTTAGTTGCGCAGGCTGTGCCGGGGATGACGGATAAAAAAAGCCCCCGATCTTAAACGTCGGAGGCTTCTGTATGGAAAGATGATCGTTGCTTTATTCAGCAGCTTTTTCTTCTTTAGCAGGTGCTTCTTCAGTTTCAGCAGCATCTGCTTTCTTTTTCGACCCACCGGAACGGCGTGTTTTCTTAGCCGCAGGCTTCGCTTCAGCGGCGCCTTTACCGTATACTTCGTTGAAATCAACGAGCTCGATCAGGGCAGTTTCCGCATTATCACCAGGACGGGTGCCCAGTTTGATGATACGGGTATAACCACCGGGACGGCCGGCGACTTTTTCAGCTACTGTTCCAAACAGTTCGCTGATCGCTTCCTTATCCTGCAGGTAGCTGAATACCACACGACGCTGGTGTGTGGTGTTGGTCTTACCTTTTGTGATCAGGGGTTCCACATACACTCTCAAAGCCTTTGCTTTGGCCAGTGTGGTAATGATCCTTTTGTGCTCAATGAGCTGACAAGCCAGGTTGCTCAGCAAAGCATCTCTGTGTGCTTTGGTGCGGCTTAGATTTTTTACTTTGTCTCCGTGACGCATGACATTTAATTTGAAAATTTGAAAATTTGAAAAATGTGAAAATGGGTATCCATATCAACATTCTCTTTTTTTCAAATCCGGTTAAAAATTTCGACTGCACCGTGTCAGGAATTGCAGTCTACTGTTATCAAAATTTATATGAACTTTTCACTTTACGGGTTCTAAAATTTTCACATTGTCACATTTCCTCATTTTCACATTTAGAGCTCGCTCAGATCAACACCCAGTTTCACCAGGTCCATTCCAAAATGAAGACCTCTTTCTGTCAGCACCTGCTCGATCTCGGCCAGTGATTTTTGCCCGAAGTTGCGGAACTTCATCAGGTCTTCCTGCTCGTATTGTACCAGCTCACTCAGTGAATTGATCTTGGCAGCTTTCAAACAGTTGAAAGCACGAACAGAAAGGTCAAGATCTTCCAGCGGGGTCTTCAGCACTTTACGCAGTTGTAAAGTCTGCTCGTCCACCAGGTCTTCCTTCTTCTCTTCTTTATTATCAAAAGTGATGTTCTCGTCAGTAATGATCATCAGGTGCTGGATCAGGATCCTGGAAGCTTGTTTCACAGCTTCTTCGGGATGGATGGTTCCATCTGTGGAAACTTCCATGATCAGCTTTTCGAAGTCTGTTCTTTGCTCCACACGGGTGTTCTCGATCGTGTACTTCACATTCTTGATCGGGGTAAAGATGGCGTCGATGGGAATATATCCCAATGGAGCATCTTTGGGTTTGTTATCTTCTGCAGGAACATAACCGCGGCCTTTACCAATGGTCAGTTCAATATCCATACGGGCAGAAGAATCCAGTGTGCAGATCAGCAGATCGGGGTTCATGATCTGGAAGGTATGTGTGCCTTCGCCGATCATGCCGGCTGTGAACTCTGTTTTATTCTTAATAGATAAGATGATCTTTTCGTTCGTTACTTCATGGTCAACGACTTTCTTGAAACGAACCTGTTTCAGGTTCAGGAATATTTCCACCACATCTTCGCTGATACCTTTCATGGTAGCGAATTCATGCTCCACACCTTCGATCTTCACTCCGATGATAGCATAGCCTTCCAGTGAATTCAGTAACACGCGGCGTAATGCGTTACCGATGGTTACTCCGTAACCGGGTTCCAATGGGCGAAACTCAAACTGAGCTTCAAAATCAGTTGCTTTCTGCAAAATGATTTTATCGGGCTTCTGGAAATTTAAAATGGCCATATTGTTGTTTTAATTTTGAAATTTACAAATTGGGAAATTTCGAAATTGATCACTACTCATTAAGTGCAGTTAACTTCTACATTTCCGGTAGGGTTAAGCAGGGCCGGGAAGTACGGGAGCAAATTTCCCAATTCCACTTTTCCCAATTATTACTTGGAATACAATTCCACGATCAGTTGCTCTTTGATATTCTCAGGAACGCTTTCTCTTTCCGGGTAGGTAATGAATGTACCTTTGAACTCAGTTTCACTCCAGTCCAGCCAGCTGAATTTGGGGTTCTTTCCACGAACCACGCTGGTGATGGAAGTTCTGCCTTTGCTTCCTTCCTTTATAGTAACAACATCACCGGGTTTTAGTTGAAAAGAGGGAACGTTCACCACTTCACCGTTTACTTCAACGTGTTTGTGGCTTACGAGCTGACGGGCAGCGGGGCGGCTGGGAGCAATACCCATACGGAAAACCGTGTTATCCAGGCGGGCTTCCAGTAACTTGATGAGGTTCTCACCGGTTACCCCTTTGCGGCGGGCGGCTTCTTCAAAAGTTTTGCGGAATTGTTTTTCCAGTACACCGTAAGTGTATTTGGCCTTTTGTTTTTCGCGGAGCTGCAGGGCGTATTCGCCAAGTGTTTTACGCTTGCGTTTGTCACCATGCATACCGGGAGGGTTGCTGTTTTTTGTCAACCACTTTCCGTTACCTAAAATAGGTTCTCCAAAAATGCGGGAAATCTTGGTCTTAGGACCATTGTACCTTGCCATAGTTTTTATTCATTTACGCTTTTTTGTAACGGTGCTTTGATCAGTAAAAGCGTTAAAAAATCAATCAGGCACCCTTTTTTAAAATGAAGCTCCTGGCTTAATCTATATTTTGAAATTTTGGAATTGAGGAATTGGGAAATTTTGAAATTCCGCAATTGCACTTTCCAAAATTCCCTTAAACTCTGCGTTTCTTGGGCGGACGGCAGCCGTTGTGCGGCAGCGGGGTCACGTCTTTGATCATCACCACTTCAATACCGGATTGTGATAAAGCCCTGATAGAACTTTCACGTCCTGCTCCCGGTCCTTTCACAAATACATCCACTCTTTTCAGACCTGCATCAAAAGCTGTTTTCGCAGCATCAGAAGCGGCCATCTGCGCAGCATAAGGGGTGTTCTTTTTAGAACCTTTGAAACCCATTTTACCGGCACTGCTCCAGGAAATAACCTGGCCATTCTTGTTGGTAAGGCTGATGATAATGTTGTTGAATGTAGCTGAAATGTGAGCATCTCCGTATGCGTCCACTTTCACCACTCTTTTCTTAGCAGCTGCTTTTGCGCTTACTTGCTGCTGCTGTGCTTGTGCTTTTGCCATAATTGCTGTTCTTAGGTAGTCTTTCTTTTTTCTTTATTCCCGTTTTACCGGGCTGAACCAACCCTCCTGCTGACCTACGAAGCGATCCGGATTTGATTCAAAATATGTAAGTCGGTTTCGACAAGCTCAACCTGACAATGTCATCCTGAGCCCGGCGAAGGATTATTTTTTAGGCGCTTTCTTTTTACCGGCCACTGTTTTACGCTTACCTTTTCTCGTACGGCTGTTGGTTTTGGTACGCTGACCACGAACCGGCAACCCTTTACGATGACGAAGACCACGATAGCAGGCAATATCCAGCAAACGCTTGATACTCATCTGCACTTCAGAACGAAGCTGACCTTCCACTTTCAGCTCTTCCGTAATAGTATTACGGATAGCATTGAGTTCATCATCATTCCACTCATGTACTTTCTTGCTTACATCAATATTATTCTTGGTAAGAATGTACTTAGCGGTTGAAGGGCCGATACCATATATATAGGTCAGTCCAATTTCGCCTCTTTTATTCTTGGGTAAGTCAACACCGGCAATACGAGCCATATTATTTGAATTTTTAAATCACAAGAAACAAATCACAAATGTCAATTTGGTCCTTGATTTTTGAATTTTGATTTCTTCCTGCTTATCCCTGTCTTTGCTTAAAGCGGGGATTTTTTTTGTTAATGATATACAGCTTGCCTTTTCTGCGAACGATCTTGCAATCAACGCTGCGTTTTTTGATAGATGCTCTTACTTTCATCTTATTTAAAATTTAATCGTAACCCATTTATTTATAACGGAAAATAATCCGCCCCCTGCTTAAATCATATGGCGACATCTCCACTCCCACTTTATCACCCGGTAATATCCGGATATAGTTCATTCTCATTTTCCCCGAGATGGTAGCCAGTATTTCGTGACCGTTTTCCAGCTTGACCCTGAACATAGCGTTCGAAAGGGCCTCTATAATCTTACCATCCTGTTTAATAAGGGGTTGTTTCGACATATAATTTTTGGGAACGCAAAGGTAAGTGTATCAGGGCTAAAAAAGAAAAAACCCCCATCTTTTTTGAGGGTTATGTGGAAAAAGCCAATTATTTGGGCAAAAAACCTGTCATGCATTGGTTATCAATGCTTTTCGAGATGCACCTTGGTCATATCCAGGTACAGGTTCTGGAGCTCATGCACCCCCAACGGAAAACTAAAATGCCTCCGGTCTTCACGCCACCACATTTCAACATTAGAAAAGTCGCCTTTCTTGGGGGTTACCAGCCGGAACGAGTCCCTTTTGTACTTAACAGCCCCGTCTGCCTCTTCCCTGGAGAACCCCAGCTTCATCAACTGGCTTTCATCCAGGGGAACAGGATGCATTTCTTCAGGGCTGTACCAGAAATCCTGCACACCATTGTTGACCAGGGCCTGGTTCTCTTCATGACTCACACTAACCACGGTCCCCTCCCGCATCACACCTTCATCATTGACGGTAATAATATCGCCGGATTTTAAACTTCCAATTTTGAGCATAGCATTCGTTTTAGTATCCGAATATAAAAAAAGCCCCGCAATTGGTAGAAAGATTTTACTCAGGAAAATACTCAGCTTCTTTTCTTGTAACTGATCACGGCCCACACGTTCAGCAGTACCGCAAATCCCAGTACAGTGAACAGATGGTTCCGGATATCCCAGAGGCTGCTGCCCTTCAGCACCACCATCCGCATCACATCAATAAAATAGGATACAGGGTTCACTTTCGTAATCTTTTGCGCCCAATCCGGCATACTGTCGATTGACGTATACAAACCACCCAGCAGGATGAACACCATCATCAGGAAAAATGAGATCAGCATGGCCTGTTGCTGGGTACTGGTAAAAGTAGAGATCAGCAATCCCAAACCCAGCACCGCCAGCAGGTACACCCCGGCAAAAACATAGATGGTCAGCAAACTGCCCACCGGCACAATACCATAAGCCACCCTGGATATGATCAGCCCGATACTGAGGATCACCAAACCCAATATCCAGAACGGGATCAGTTTTCCTAAAATGAACTGGTACTTTTTCACCGGTGTTACGTTGATCTGCTCAATCGTACCTATTTCTTTTTCCTTCACAATATTCAAAGCGGCCAAAAAAGAACCCACCATCGTCACCAGTATCACCAGGATACCCGGTACCATATAGAATTTATAATTCATCTCCGGGTTAAACCAGTTAGAGGAAGTCACTTCGATCTGTGTCTCCGTATTGAATTTGGGGAACTGCACCCATTCTGTTCTCACTTCCTGGTTATAATCCTGTATAATACTCCGGAGATAATTACTTCCCAAACTGGCTTTGGCACCGTTAATAGCATTGACCGCCAAAAACAGCGTTGCCTCATCTTCCTTCACCAAATTCTTCTCAAAATTCGCCGGTATCTCTAAAATGATATCTGTTTTGTCCTTTTCCACTTCCCGGAAAGCGGAGGAGTAAGAAGCTGTGTACTGATGAAGCTGAAAATAATCGGAGGCAGTGATCCTGGATATTAATTGCCGTGAATAGCCGGAGCGATCATGGTCCACCACACTCAGGTTCACATTTTTCACCTCGTAATCTGCTGCCCAGGGCAGGATCAGCAATTGTATCGCAGGCATCACAAAGATGATCTTCAGAATGGAAGGGTCCCTGAACACCTGCCGGAATTCTTTTTGCAATAAAAATCGTAGGGTTCTCATGCCAATCTTATTTTAAATTTTTTAATGGCTACTGCCAAAAGAAAGAACATCATGCCGGTGAGTACCAGGGTTTCCACCCAGATACCCGAAAATCCCACCCCTTTGATCATTACATTCTTCACGATCTGGTAATACCATTTGGCCGGAACGATATTCGATAACACCTGCAGGGGTACGGGCATATTTTCGATGGGAAACATAAAACCACTCAGCATCACGGTGGGCAGGAACATCCCCACCAGCGAAATGAACATGGCCGTTTGCTGGGATCCGGTGGAGGCTGAAATGACCAGGCCAAAGGCCAGGCAGGTCAGCGTAAATAATATGCTTTCAAAAACAAGCAATAACAAACTGCCATTCACCGGCACATCCAGTACAAATACACTCAGTAGTAAAATGCTGGCCACGTTTACCACAGATAACAAAAGGTAAGGCACGGCCTTGGCCACGATGATCTTTAAAGGTTGTATGGGCGAAGCCAGCAGGATTTCCATGGTGCCCGTTTCCTTTTCCCTTACCACGGTAATAGCCGTCATCAGCGTACATACCAGCATCAGCACCATGGCCATCACACCCGGCACAAAATTGTACACACCCTTTAATTGCGGGTTATACAACATCCTCGTTTCTGTGTCAATGGTATAAGGAAGTTCTTTCTCATCGGTGATACGGCCCTGGTAATCCTTCAGCACAGCTGTCGCATAATTGGTCAGCGTACTGGCCACATTGGGATCAGAGGCATCGGCCACCAATTGCACCTGCGCTTTATGCTGGTGCTGCAGGTCTTCAGCAAAGCCTGGAGGAAAGACCACGGCCATCTTCACCATTCCTTCCTGGAAAGTCCTTTCAATATCGTCGTAAGAATGAATATTTTGCTGGATATCAAAATAACGGCTCGCTTCCAGTTCATTGATGACCGAAGAAGTGGCCGCATCTTTTGAATTATCGAGTATGGCTATCCGTGAGTTCTTCACCTCGTTGGTCAATGCAAAACCGAAGATGATGATCTGCATAATGGGCATACCCAGTAAAATAAACAGGGTGCGCTTGTCACGCATAATATGATAGAACTCCTTTTTTACAAATGCAAGAAACTGTTTCATACAATAGTTGGTTTAGTCGGCTGCCCGGGTGGCTTTACGGGCTAATTTTAAAAACACTTCATCCATGGATGCAGCATGGAAGGTCTTTTTTAATTGCTGTGGCGAATCCAGTGCATCTATTCTTCCATCCACCATGATCGAAACACGGTTACAGTATTCTGCCTCGTCCATATAGTGCGTAGTAACAAAAATGGTGATCCCGGATGCCGCTGCCTCATAGATCAGGTTCCAGAATTCTCTCCGGGTTACGGGGTCCACACCACCTGTGGGTTCATCCAGGAATACGATCTGCGGCTCATGGAAAATGGCTACAGAGAAAGCGAGTTTTTGTTTCCACCCCAGTGGTAAAGAGCGCACCAGCTTATTGGCTTCTCCTTCCAGGCTCAGCTGCTGTAAAATGGTAGTTGTCTTATCCTTTATGAATTTGTCGCTCTTACCATAGATGCCAGCATAAAAACGGATATTTTCTTTCACCGTCAGATCTTCATACAAAGAGAACTTCTGGCTCATATACCCGATATTCTTCTTGATCTTCTCATTTTCTTTAAATACATCAAACCCCGCCACCGTTGCTTTACCCGAGGTGGGCATTGATAAACCGGATAACATACGCATCGCTGTTGTTTTGCCGGCACCATTAGCACCCAGAAAACCAAAGATCTCCCCCCTCTGCACGTCAAAGGAAATAGCGTCCACAGCTGTAAAATCACCAAAGCGTTTGGTGAGCAGTTCTGCGGTTATTACTTTATCAGTCGTCATATTACTTTTTCATTAATGCCATAAAACAATCTTCGATATCCGGTTTCGCCAGCTTCAGCTCGCACTCCACTCCTCTTTGTTCCAGGTAATTCTCCAATCCTTCCTGTCCGCCGGGCACCAGCACCGCATGATGGTATTCGCCGAAAGGATAGGCATCGATCACATATCCTGAATTTTTCAGCTCATCGAGTAACTGCAGCATGTTACCGGCTTTTACAGCCACTAACTTTTTCCCAAAAGCATCTACTATGCCGGCTGGTGTATCAATTGACATTATTTTGCCCGACTGCATCAGCGCCACCCTGTCGCACATACTGGCTTCGTCCATATAAGGAGTGGATACCAGAATGGTAATGCCCTGTGACTTCAGTCTTTTCAGCATTTCCCAGAATTCTTTCCTTGATACCGCATCCACACCCGTGGTGGGTTCATCCAGGAATAATACCGAAGGGCGATGGATCAATGCACAGCTCAGTGCAAGCTTTTGTTTCATCCCACCGGATAGTTTTCCGGCCTTCCGGTGCTTAAATGGCTCGATCTGCGAATAGATATCTTTTACCAGGGCATAATTCTCCTTTACGGTTGTATTGAATATGGTCGCAAAAAAATCCAGGTTCTCCTGCACCGACAAATCCTGGTACAGCGAAAAACGTCCCGGCATATACCCCACCCGCTGCCGCACTTCTTTATACTGCTTCACCACATCCAAACCGTCCACCATCACTTTTCCTTCTTCTGCCAGCAACAAAGTGGTGAGTATCCTGAACAGAGACGTTTTACCTGCACCATCAGGACCAATGATCCCGAACAACTCCCCCTGCCCCGTATCAAAATTTATCTGGTCCAGTGCTGTCACCTGGTCTTTTTTGGTACCGTAGCGTTTTACTACTTTATCAACGATCACAGACTGCATATACATTAATTGAATTTGACTTCACCATACATACCGATCTTCAGGAAACCATCGTTCTTTACTTTTACTTTCATGGCATATACCAGGTTGGCCCTTTCATCTTTTGTTTGAATGGTCTTGGGGGTAAATTCCGCTTTATCAGAAACCCAGGTGATGGTGCCTGTAAACTCTTTGTATTTCTCCGGCCCGTCATCCACCAGCACTTTGATCGTTTGCCCCAGCTTTACCTGCGATAATTGTGCTCCGGAGATATAGGCCCTTAATGTCATAGTAGAAAGGTCCGCGATCTTATATAAGGCCTTGCCTGCAGAAGTTACTTCGCCTGCTTCGGCATACTTGGTGATCACGGTGCCGCTGACAGGGTTCGTGATCTTTGCCCTCTTCAACTGGTCGTCCAGCTGTGCCACTCTTTTTTCCAGCGGCTTTTCTTCACTCAGTATGCTCCTGTTTTGCGTGGCCACATTGTTTCGCTGCACATGGATCTGTTGTTGTGTAACCGTAATTTTTTTGCGGGCCACATCCACCTGTGAAGTAATATCATCCAGTTGCTTACCGGTGGCAGCATCCTGTTTTACCAGTCGTTGGATCCTTCCCTGTTCCAGCAACAGGTTATCGAGTTGTGCCTGTTGCACGGTAAGTTCATTTTCCAGCAATTTCACCTGCGGTGACACATCTGCTGTTTTTTCAGATAATGCCCGGATATTGGCTTCCACCTGCTCTTTTTGCAAAGAGATGCTGGCTGCATCCACGATACCCACCACGCTATCGGCATTGTACTGCTGCCCTTCTTCTACAGAAAAGCTTAATATCTTGCCTGACAGTTCTGAGGAAACGATCACTTCATTGGCCTCAAATGTGCCGGAAGCATCAAAGTTTCCGTTCCCGTTGCCGCAGGACACCAATACCAGCAATGCCCCGGCCGCCATAATTTGTACGATACTTTTCATCATTTTATTTTTTACTGTTTTCCTGAAATAGTTTGATAATTGATCTTCGCCTGTAACAATTGTACTTCGTGTGTGATCAATGATTGCCTGGCCTGGTCCTCTGCATTTACTTCTTTCAGGTAATCATTAGCGGTGATGACGCCATTTTCCAGTTGTGCCCTGGCTGCCGCAGTGACTTCTGACCGTAATTGAATGATCTCCTGGTCTGACACGATCAGTTTTTCCAGTTTTTCGATCTCTGCTTTTTGTTGTTTGAGCTGGGAATTCGTATTCAGTACAAAAGTTTCTTTCTGAATTTCATTGATCTTTCCGTTGAGCTCCACTAATTGTTTTTCTTTCTTCCGGGTGTATAAACCCCCGAGTGACCAGCTCAGCCGCAGACCTCCCGTATAATAGAAACTGAATCCATTTTCCAATTGATTGAGACCGGGCCGGCCATAACCGCTTTGCACAAACAGGCTGGCCTTAGGAAGGTTCTTCGCCGTGATGAGCCTGGATTGCCCGGCGATCTGTTTTGACATGTCACTGTATAATTTTATCTCCGGGCGGCTGATCTCCACCTCACTGGCAGGGTTAACCGAAAATGGTTTCTCCAGTACCACCTGCCCGTCTAATGATTGCCCCAGGAAAACAGATAATGCATCCACATAACCTTTCCGGGTGCTTTGAATATCCACGGAACGCTGATCGGCTTTGAGTAATTCTGCCCGGAGCATATTCAGGTTCGACCGGAACGACACACCATTCTGTACCTGCGCCTCCACCCTTTTGATACCAGTCCGGATATCTTCCTTCACCAATGCTGTTTGCTTCCACTGTTCGTCCAGGTAAAGGATGCCCAGGAATAGCTGGTTGATACGCTCCTTCACTTTATATAATTCCACTTCCACCCGCTGTGTTTCCACAGCGGCATTCAGTGTCTGCAGGTTCTTTTGTTCTTTGGTTACACCGCCATCGTAAATGAGCTGGTTCACATCCGCCAGTACTTTATACTGGTCTTTTGGAGCGGTTTCGATGTTGAAGCCGGGAAGGGTCACAGGTACCCTGGTCACATCAGACTGGTAAGTGGCTTGTCCGCTAAGTGTGATTTGCGGAAGAAATCCTTTGGAAAGGTTCTCGATGGTGATGCTTTCTGTTTGCTTAATGATATCCTTTTGTTTCATCACCGGGTAATTCTTCAGGGCCATATCATAAGCCTGTTCAAGCGTCAGCTTCTTTATTTCCTGCGAAAAACCGAGCACCGGCAGGAGCAGGAAAGTCGTCAATTTTAGTAATTTAACCATTTGGTTAATTTTTGATTAAAAAAATTATTTTTTGATAGAGTCTATAATGAACCGGGGGATCTCTTTTTTCCTTTGCTCCATTACCGACTGGTACTGTAATTCATCGAGTCCGAGAACACGTTGCATCATGGGTTTGGCTACGAAAGGGAATATAGTCATCGAAAGCATGTTCATCAGCAGCTGAAGCGGACTGACAGGGTTGATAGATCCTTTTTTTACCTCTGCTTCGATCTGTGCCAAAAATTTTTCGGGGTTGGGTTTTATGCCACCCTTCATGATCTTTTCCAGGAAAAATTTCGGATCACGGTTGATTTCATTCAATACAAACAGCGGCAGGTAAGGATTTTCCATGACCACCGTAATATATTCCCCGCAGAACTGAGTAATCTTTTCAAACAAAGGCACATCAGAACTGAAAACCTCATTGATCTTGGGGAAAAGTTTCTGAGCAGCTTCCGCAAATATTTTTTCAAATAATTTTTCCTTACTATGAAAATAATAATGCAGCAATGCTTTATTAATCCCGGCCTCATCCGCTATATCCTGCATACGTGCACCAGCCATCCCCTTTATTACAAAGATCGTTTTGGCGGCTGCCAGTATCTTTTCTTCCGTCGTCTTATCTTTTTTTGCTCTTGCCATGTTTTAACCAAATGGTTAACAAATATAGTAAGGCTTTTTTTCCGGCCAAAATTATTTTGACCAAATGGTTAATTTTTTGAGCAGACTGCTAAAACCACTGAGTAGATGGCTTTTTGATTTTTGAATTTTGCTTTTGGGTTTTACAGCTAAACAGTCTCACCTGCAAGGACTTAACTCCCTGATTTAACCCACGTAACCCGTAACTCTCCACCCTACTCCGCCCAACTCATCACATAATCAGCATTCTCAATGTCAAGGGCTTGCTGGGTTAGCATCAGCGGCCGGAAGGTATCCACCATCACAGCCAGCTCTCTTGTTTCTTTGGCACCGATGCTTTTTTCCACCGCCCCCGGATGTGGTCCGTGTGGTATGCCTGCAGGGTGCAATGTGATCATGCCCCTGGTCACATTTTTCCGGCTCATAAATTCGCCATCCACATAGTAAATCACTTCGTCGCTGTCGATATTACTGTGATTATAGGGCGCCGGTATGGCCTGTGGGTGATAATCGAATAAGCGGGGAACAAATGAACAAACCACAAAAGCATTCGTTTCGAAGGTCTGATGAACAGGTGGGGGCTGGTGTACCCTGCCCGTTATGGGTTCAAAATCATGAATGGAAAAAATGTAGGGATAACAACAGCCATCCCAGCCGATCACATCGAAGGGATGTGTGCCATAATGTAATCCATATAAAACCCCTTTCTTTTTTGCTTTGATCAGGAAATCACCTTTCTCATCAAATGTTTGCAGGTCCTGCGGCGGGCGAATATCCCTTTCACAATAAGGAGAATGTTCCATCAGTTGCCCGAACCGGCTCATATATCTTTTGGGAAAGCGAAGGGGTGTAAATGATTCCACTATAAATAACCGGTTCTTTTCATCGGTGAACTCGATCTGGTAGATGGTTCCTCTTGGCAAAACAATATAATCACCATAAGAGAAAGGCAGCACACCGTACTGTGTTTTAACCTTACCTGTACCTTCGTGTACAAAGATCATTTCATCCGCATCCGTATTCTTGTAGAAATAATCTTTCATGCTCTCTTGCGGAGAAGCCAGTACAATATGACAATCCTGGTTGACCAGCACCGGTACACGGCTTTGCAGGTAGTCTTTCGCTGGTTTTATTTTGAATCCTTCAAAACTCCGGTGTTTCAGCATTTTTTCTTCCGCCACTTTTGGCGATACATCCACCTGCGGCTCTGTCTTAATGATCTGTGTGGGAGGATAACAATGATACAAAAGCGAATAATCATCACTAAATCCTTCTGTGGAGAAAAGCTGTTCCGAATACAAACTGCCATCGGGTTTACGATACTGCGTGTGGCGTTTATGAGGAATATTTCCTAGTTTATAATAATGGGGCATAGTTGATTTGAAAATTTGGAAATGAATTAATTTGGAAATGGATACACTTTTGAAGTCAGAAAGAATATCGGTTAATTGAAAAATCTTCCTGGCTTTCGGGATACCGGTCAATCCGGCCTTTCTACTTTCGGACCAGCTCTAATGACATCATCAGGAAATAGTACTTCCATCTCCGTTTATCGATCCAGTAGGTAAAGTTGCGGTGAAAGGGCATAATAAATCGTTGATTAAAATTAGGAATTCTGCCGCTAACCACGAATTTTGAGTCATGCAATTAAATACCTCCGGTTTATTGCTCATTCAAAACAGAAAGCTGCTGCTGGCATTTAGCCGCAATAAACAATGTTTCTACCTGCCCGGGGGTAAAGTTGACCCGGGAGAAATAGCTGCAACTGCCCTTTGCCGTGAGATCGCAGAAGAAATGAATGTAACATTGAACCCCGAAGAACTGATCTACTATACGCATATCACTGCCCCTGCTTATGGAGAAACCGAAGGCACGATCATGGAACAGGATTGTTTCCTGGTCAACCGGCCGCTGGAAGCCCGGGCCGCAGCTGAAATAGGCGAACTGCGTTACTTCAATCTCCGGGAATACCTGGCAGAAACCAACACAGCCCCGGGAGCCGTAATGATATTAGAACAACTAAAAGCAGATGACCTGGTTGACTAAATGACACGCATTGGCCTCATATCAGATACACACGGATACCTTGACCCTGCCGTCTTCCATCATTTTGAACAATGCGATGAGATCTGGCATGCCGGAGACTTTGGAAGTACGGAACTAGCCAGTGAACTTGCTGCGGTTAAACCGCTGAAAGGCGTATATGGCAATATTGATGATAACAGCATACGTATCGCTTACCCCGAACAGTTAGCATTTATGTGCGAAGAAGTGAAAGTAATGATACGGCATATCGGCGGCTCCCCGCCCAAATACAATCCTGAAACGAGGAAAGCGCTGGCGTTGCATCAACCCCGGTTGTTCATCTGCGGCCACTCGCATATTTTGAAAGTAATGTATGATGAGAAGATAGATTGTCTTTACATGAACCCCGGCGCTGCCGGTAAACATGGCTGGCACAAAGTAAGGACCCTTATCCGCTTTGTCATCGATGGTAAAAATATGAAAGACTGTGAAGTCATTGAACTGGGCAGGCGATGAGCAACCGCTCATATAATTTTACAATTCTCTTTTCACAGGTATCATTAGCTTCCTTCAAATTTAACTATATGAAAAAAATACTTGGATGCTTCCTGCTTTGTATTATTGTTTCAACATCCCTCCCCGCACAAAATGAAGAATCCGCCATTCGTGCCTGCCTGGAGAATTATATGAGTGGCGAAGGCGACAGGATAGAAAAAGCCTTTCACCCCTCTGCTTCCATGAAATATATAGATGCCACCACCGGCGAGTTCAAAGATGTGCCGATCGCCGATTTTATTGCACGTGCAAAAGCAAATACCACCAAATCTGAGCGAAAGATCGAGATCGTATCATTGAACATTGAAGGCAATGCGGCGAATGGAAAGATCAAAATTGAAACAGATAAAGTAATTCTTTATGATTATATGAATATGCTGAAGATAAACGGAGAATGGAAGATCGTCAGCAAGATATTCAGCAGGCAGAATAAGTAATTCTTTGTCCTGCTTCGACCAACTCAGTATAACAAAGAAAGCGACCCTGTCCATTTCGATAAGCTCAATGTGGCAGGGTCGCTTTTTAATATCTGTTTAAACCTCTTACATACCCGGGAACCAGGTCCTTCCACCCCCGATAACTTCACGGAAAGGCCAGGGGATGGCGGCGAGTACCAGCAGCAGGGCCACCAGTAATAACCAGCCGGTGGCCTTATATATCCCTCTTTTGGCCTTACCTCTCGCTATGGTGATGAGTACGATCGCAATGAACATCATTAACGGATGCTCTACCCAGAAAAAACGGTAGAATTTATCCTTCATCAGCTCCACTCCTTCCGGCAAACCTTTCGTAATGCCATACCGGCCCCATAACAACTGGTAAATACCCACCAGCAACATCGTATGGGCACTGATCAGCAACCAGAGACTGGTTCCCCTGATCTTTTCATTTTTGGTAAATGCCTGGAATAAACTGATCAGTAATAATAACAGGATGATCCAGCGAAGAACGCTGTGCAAATGAAGCATACCGGTTTCCATGATGAAAGATTTGGAAACAAATCTAACTGCTAAAGCTTAGAATTGGAAATCTTATTCCGACCAGTCAGCTATGAACACATTGGTGTCCCGGGTGCCCCCGTTATTCCGGTTGCTGCAGAATATGATCTTCTTTCCATTGGGCGAAAACATAGGAAACGCATCAAAGCCTTTATCCCGGCTGATCTTAGTCAGATTGCTGCCATCCTCATTGATCGTGTAAAGATTAAACGGAAATCCTCTTTTATACTCATGATTGGAAGCAAAGATGATCCGTTTATTATCGGGCATGAACGCAGGGGCCCAGTTGGCCTGGCCATAAGTAGTGATCTGCCTGGCATTGCTGCCATCCGCATTGGCCACAAACACTTCCATATTGGTAGGAGCTACTAAGTTTTCTGCCAGCAGATCTTTGTAATCTTTTATTTCCGTTTCTGTTTTGGGCCTTGAAGCCCGCCAGATGATCTTAGTCCCATCGGGGCTAAACCAGGCGCCGCCGTCATAACCCAATGTGTTGGTTATTCTCCTTTCTTCACCGGTTTTCAAATTCATGATATAAAGGTCGATGTCGCCATCCTTATCACTGGTATAGATCATCAGGTTACCATCAGGCGACAATGTTGCTTCTGCATCATACCCTTTTGAATGCGTCAGCTGTTTCACGATCTTTCCATCCAGGTCGGCCATGAAAATATCATAGCTGTCATACAATGGCCAGATGTATTTGTTACCATATTTGGCCCGGTCGGGCACGGGCGGACAAGCTTCACTACCCATATGTGTCGACGCATATACGATATGCTTATTATCTTTAGTAAAGAAAGCACAGGTAGTCCTTCCTTTACCCGTACTTACCATTTTATAGGTAAATTTTTCTCCCGGTTTTTGGGGTACTTTGCCCACAAATATCTGGTCGCAATTCAAACCCTCTTTAGGATTGGTGCGCTGAAAAACGATGTGCCTGCCATCATAACTCCAGTATGCTTCTGCATTATCTCCCCCAAAAGTGAGTTGCTGCACATTCTTAAAATGTTTTTCCTCCTCATACTTTAAAGTATCGGGTACCGGTGTGGCGGAAGCGGCGATCTTCGAACTGTTATTACAGGAAATGGCGATTGCCAGCACTACAAGAAACGATGGGAAGAGAATACGATTTTTCATGCTTGTTCGTTTTATTCGGCAACTGGTGGCCTTAGCGGCTGCAAAGTTATTTTCGTTAAAAATGGGGTTTGTCAGGGTATTGTCATACCTCCCTGTTCAAAAACGATTAGTTTTGCCCCCCATGATAGTATACATGAAGAGGAACGCAAAAATACTTGTCTTTTTATTATCCGGGCTGATCCTTATCAGCAGCTGTAATGATAATGATGAAGCTTCCCCCTACGCCGATGTGATCGCCAGGCCTCCTTTTGCAAAACTGACCGATAGCATCAGGATGGAGCCTTCCAACGATGAGTTGTATTTCAGAAGGGCGGTTTTGCTGAATGAGAACGGCGAATCTTTGCCCGCCCTGGCCGACTTTAGAAAAGCCTGGTCATTAAAGAAACAGGAAAAATATGCCCTGGGCATCAGCACAATTTTAGCGGAAGATAAACCCTCCGAAGCGATCAGTTTCCTACATGATGCCCTGAAAGAATTACCGCGCAGCACGTTGCTCCGGCTAAGCCTGGTGCACTCGTATGATGCATTAAATAAAACCGATGAGGCGCTGGCTGTATGTGAGAGTATTTTAAAAGAAAATCCCACACAGGTGGATGTGCTAAAAATTAGCGCTGACCTGCTGGAAAAAAAAGGCCGGGTGGCTGAAGCTATCGCCTCGCTGGAAAAAGCTTACCGGCTTACACCCTTTGATGTACAGCTGAACTATATGCTGGCTTTAAAATATGCCGAAGTAAAGAACAACAGGGTATTATCATTATGCGATTCACTGATCAAAGCCGACTCATTGAACATGCATGCTGAGCCGTATTACTATAAAGGCATTTATTATGCTAATATCAACGAAAAACCAAAGGCCTTTGAAATGTTTGACAAAGCTATCCGCCAGGATTATACCTTCCTGGAAAGCTATGTGGAGAAAGGTTCGCTGTTGTTTGACATGAAAAAGTACAATGAAGCGCTGAAAGTATTTAATTTGCTGCTTACGATATCGCCTCAATACCCCGATTCTTATTACTGGATAGCCAAATGCCAGCAGGCGCTGGGATTAAAAGAAGAAGCCAAACTCAATTACCAACGGGCTTACGGGCTTGACAACACATTTCGTGCTGCGAAAGATTCGGCGGATAAGCTGAAATAGAAGTATCTTGCGGAGCAAACTTACACTCATGCCCATCATTGCCCCTTCCCTGTTAGCAGCTAATTATCTTCAACTCCAGGAAGAATGTACGATGCTGAATGAAAGCGAGGCAGACTGGTATCATCTCGATGTGATGGATGGCCGTTTTGTTCCCAATATCAGTTTTGGCCCGATGCTGGTGGAGTTTTTCCGGAAAGCCACTAAAAAAATATGCGATGTGCACCTGATGATACTGGAGCCCGGGAAATATGCAGAGCAGTTTAAGAATGCAGGAGCAGATATCCTTTCAGTACATATCGAAGCCTGCCCTCACCTGCACCGGAATATACAACAGATAAAATCACTGGGCATGAAAGCAGGTGTGGCCATTAACCCCCATACCCCCGTTTCCGCTCTCAGTGAAATACTGCATGATATTGACCTGGTTTGCATCATGAGCGTGAATCCCGGTTTCGGCGGACAATCGTTTATCCCCCATACATTAGAAAAAATAAAACAGCTCCGAAAGATGATCACGGATAAAGGACTCACTGTACATATTGAAATAGACGGGGGCGTAACGGTGGAAAACGCACCATCGATCATTGCTGCCGGTGCAGATGTGTTAGTTGCCGGGAATACGGTATTCAAATCCAAAGATCCAAAAGCCACGATTGCTGCCCTGAAAAGGATACGGTAATCTGAATTTACCTGTTTCCACCCTTTTCAAATCGATAATCAATCCGTATCTTGGTGTACATTCTTCTTATGAAAATCATTGGCCGCCAAATAATACTTGCTGCAATTACTCTTTTATTCTCAGCGGCCGCTTCCGCTCAAAAAAAACCAGCTTATGTATCCGGCAAAGTAGTGGATGAAAATGAGAACCCCCTAGTCAATGTTTCTATCGTCATTCTCGGACAGTCAAAAGGTATCACCACGAATGATTCTGGTTATTTTAAAATTAAAGTCAACGCCGACAAAGCCTTCGCATTAATATTCAGCCATTCCGGGTATAAAACCGAACAAAAAAATTTCCTGCTCAATGAAGAGGAAGAAGAAACACTCACGCTTCGTATGGAAAAAGGCGTCAGAACCCTTGACGAAGTGGTAATCACCGACCAGCGTGACCGTAAAGAAGCCGGGCTGATAAAACCCAATCCCAAAACAATTATCAATCTCCCTTCCGCCGTTACCGGGGTGGAAAGCCTGATCAAAATATTTGTAGGCTCCAATAACGAGCTCACTTCCCAATATTCGGTCAGGGGTGGCAGTTATGATGAGAACCTGATCTATGTAAACGATTTTGAAATATTCCGGCCCTATCTCGTTCGCAGCGGGCAGCAGGAAGGGTTGAGCTTCATTAACCCGGAGATGGTGCGTAATATCAGTTTCTACAATGGTGGCTTCCAGGCCAGATACGGAGATAAGCTCAGCAGCGTACTGGACATCCAATATAAAAAACCAAAACGTTTTGGCGGCTCTGCCTATATCAGCATACTGGAGCAGGGCTTACAACTGGAAGGGACCAATAAGAATTCAAAATTCACCTACCTGCTGGGAGTTCGTAACCGCAGTAACCGTAATTTGCTCAGCCGGCAGGACACCAAAGGAAATTATGTTCCGTCCTCGGCCGATTTCCAGGCCTTGCTTACCTATCAAATCAGTCCCAAATGGCAGGCTGAATTATTAAGCAATATCTCCCGTACAAAATTCACGCTTGTTCCGGAGTTCAGCCAGTTGACCACTTCGGTCTTCTCCCCCCTCTTCAGTGCCACATTAGGTATCGACATCTTCTTTGAGGGAAGAGAAAAAGATCAATACACCACCAGCATGCTGGGTTTTGCACTGACCAGCCAGGTCAGTAAAAAGCTGAAACTAAAATGGATGGCATCCCGGTTTGAAAACGATGAAAGTGAAAATATTGACATTACCGGCGCTTATTTGTTTGGCGAAAGGGATTTTGATAAAAGAAATCCCACGTATGGTTTGATCGTAAATCCATTGGGTGCAGGTGTGTATCAAAACTGGGCCCGGAATGAATTGAATATTGAAAACTGGAACCTATCACATAAAGGAAGTTTTGACCAGCGTAAACACTCTTTTCAATGGGGATTGGGGTTTGACAGGTCTTCTATTGCCGATAAGTTAAATGAGTGGGAGTTCCAGGATTCTGCCGGTTATGCATTACCCTATCAACCCGATATGTTGCGGTTAAGTAAAGTGATCAGGTCTTCCGCCGACCTGGATATCAACAAATTTTCCGGGTACCTGCAGGATAATATTTTAATGGGCGATTCCAATAATGCGGTCACTTTCACAGCTGGTGTTCGTTTCAACTATAATTCCTTAAATAAAGAATTCCTGGTATCACCCCGCCTCGGGGCCAGTTGGAAACCCAACTGGCAACGGGATATTATTTTCCGTGCAGCGGCGGGCATTTATAACCAACCGCCTTTCTATCGTGAATTAAGAAGATATAACGGCACAGTAAACACCGGCCTGAAGTCGCAAAAAAGCTGGCAGGCCGTAGCAGGGTTTGATTATAATTTCAAAGGCATTGGCGGCCGCCCCATGCGATGGACTACGGAAGCCTATTATAAAAACATGACCAATGTGGTGCCTTATGATATTGACAATGTGCGCATCCGTTATTTCGGGGAAAATATAGCCAAAGCTTATGCGGCGGGTATTGAAATGCGACTGCATGGTGAACTGGTACAGGACGCCGAAAGCTGGATCAGCCTGGGTGTCATGAAAACGGCGGAGGACATTACAGGCGATCACTATTACCGTTATAAAAATGCTGCCGGGGAATTCATCTCGGCACAAAGCACCGACCAGGTAGTGACAGACAGTGTTCGTTTTGATGTGGGCCGGGTAAGAAGGCCGTCTGACCGCCGGGTCACATTTGGGATGTATTTCTCCGACTACCTGGCCACCAATAAGAATTTTAAAATGTATTTGAACCTGCTGTACGGCAGCAATATGCCTTACAATATTCCCAATGCAGTACGCTACCGCAATGCAGCAGTGATTGAACCCTATATACGTTGCGATATTGGTTTTAGTGCTTTATTAATGGATGATGACCGCAGCAAGCGCCGCAGCCACTCCCCTTTCCGCAATTTTGATAATATCTGGGCCAGTTTGGAAGTATTCAATATTATCGACCGGGCCAATACGATCTCTTATTTGTTTGTAAAAGATTTTTCCAATACCGTGTACCTTATGCCTAATCGCCTCACACCAAGGCTGGTGAATTTCAAGATCGTGGCAAGGTGGTGAGCAAACCCGTCTTCAGCCACCGGTTTAATGAAGGCAGGAAACATTAAAACCCTGTTCTCATTATATTCCTGTACCTTCACCGGGTGATGTAAAGTTCTACCAACATTCAGTCCGGATCAGTTTCAATTATTACTTTTCGATCCAGTAACAGTTAATCCTCCTCTTTACTATTTGTCGCGGTCCTTTTTATCACAGGTATTGTATTTTATTATTTAAATTTTTATGTATGAACATGTACGTTTCAAACCTCGGTTTTCACACAACGGATGATGAACTGAGGAAATTATTTGAACAATTTGGCAGCGTATCGTCTGCAAAAGTGATCACTGACCGTGAAACCGGCCGCAGCAGGGGATTTGGATTTGTGGAAATGGCTTCCGAGGAAGAATCACAAAAAGCGATCAAGGGCCTTAATGGCAAAGAAGTGGAAGGGAGGTCAATATCTGTCAGCGAAGCAAGAGAAAAAGCACCCCGTTCTGATAATAGAAGGAGATTTTAATCAGCCTGCAAAAGCTGATCAAGTTACGGAAAGGGAGTAACTGGCGTAGTTGTTACTCCCCTTCTTTTACTTCGCTATCAGAAAGGTTCACAGGCTCTCCTGGTGCAGGTACTTCTGGCAGGGGAGTAATATCTTTTATACTCAGTTGGAAATCGGAGTTGAAATTGATAATAAAGTGGCGTTTTCGTAAAAGGGTATCAGTGGGAATATCCTGCGTCAGTACCCATAACAGGTCTTTGGCATGTGCAGAAGCATTCAATGTGGCCATCCTGCCGTTAACGATCTCTGCGGCAAAGGAGCAGGAAGGTTTACGGAGTTTATTCGTTTCAAAATCTGTGCGGTTAAGTGTAACCATTTGCTCTGCCGTTGCCGATTTCTTTATCAACAACCGGATAACAGGTAAATATTTCTTCCAGGTATAGGTGTGCATCATAAGAATTAAGTGAGCCGTTGAATAAACCGGTGCCAGAGCCGAAGATGGACTTTTATTTTAACAATTGCAGAAATAGTTTCTAATATCCGTCATATCAGGTAAATAAAGGCTTCGAGTTGCACAACTAAAGCCAGGCCTCATCAAATGATTCACAAAAAAATGAAGAAAGACAGCATCATACAGTTCGTAGGATTTGCCACACAACTGGAGTATACAGAATTTTTGCCCCGGTGGGAGGATTATGCCAGTCAGCTTACCAAAACACCTAATGTGCGGTTGCTTCAATGCGAAACCAGAAACAGGAATGGCCTCAAATTCATATCACAACATGAATTTCGGGAAGGCAGCTTTCGCTTCAATTTCATGAAGGGAAGAAGCTCTGAACACTTTCCCGAGCAACAGGTAAGAGTAGCTCATTTAGGTGGATATGCCGCTATACAATTACAATCACACAGACAGGAAACAAAAGGCCTTACAAAGATCCTTGTTACTGTCAGTCATACAGAAAGGGATATTGACTTCTACCAGCGTCTGTCCAATTATACTTTCCTGGATATATACGAGGCCTATTACGAAAGCTGTGTGTACGGATACCTGCTTGAATATCTTTGCACCGCCGCAGATGTTGCATTACTGCTTGAACAATTACGATCTTCAACACATAATGAATCAGCTGTTTATAAAGATTGTAAAATATCAAAAGCGAAAACCGCCTCTAATTGGACCTGAAAAGTGAACAGTAAAGCGCCAGCCGGTAAGAAAGTATTACCTTTAGAGTTCACATAGTTGAAGTCATTCAGTTAGTAACAACCCCACCCTCTTATTTACTTCCTCTATCCTTCAACTACATTAATGTTTAAATATTCTGCCTTATGCATTTCTTCAGAGAACATCTTATAGGCGATCATTATACATGGAACAGCAATGCCTCCTTCACTGGCTCACCCAGCAGGCGGTTATTTAACCGGTCAGATGGTTTCCAGGTGTTGTTCATCATTAACTTCCTGGCCTCATTGTCTGAAAGTTTCACGATAAGGGATGGGCGTAAAATGGAAGAAATGATACAGCAACAATTGCCCTCTGATATCCGGAGTGAAATGTCTGTGTTTAACTGGCTGAGGGGTCTTCGTCACGGCCGTACGGATTAGAAGATTATAATGACCTGGCCTTACGTGTAAATTCTGCAAGAAAATTCGAGATCCTGTCTTTCAGTTCTCTTTTCACCCTGTCGATCTGGTGATGCGAACGATTGGTTTCAATTATTTGCCCGGCAATATTTTCAAGCTGCAGCTTAAATGTATAAATAAATTTCCCCTGAATTTGCTGAAATGAATTTTCGTGGCGTTGCCGGTCAACAGTACGGATTGTTTCTTTAAACCTGTTAAAGAGACTGGCAAACAAAGCAGCGGCCGTATCATTGAATTGAATAATTATCTTATCAGTATTTTCCTGCATCTGGCACAATTCATTTATAAGTTACGTCTTATACCCGCCATCGTCAAATAAATTACTAAAAGTGCGCTGCTCACCTCCGGCTTAGTTCTGCTTTGAACAGGCTTCTCAACTATCATCTATTATCTATTATCTTTTATCTTTTATCTTTTATCTATATACACCTATCTCCATCTGTTCCTGAACCTGTCCCAGGTCGTCAACCCAATTTTGAACTGCACAGGATTATTGAACTTATTTGCCACCGATCCCACTACATAGATCCCCAGCTTCACTCTTGCCAATGGATTGAAGGGCCATTTGAAAACGCGTTCAATACCTGTGAAAAATTCAAAATACCGAAGACTGCGTTCTTTAGTAATAAGGAATCCGCCACCGGCTATCTCCTGCAATTTTAATTTTTTAAAGAAAGGAATACGATTGATAAAGAACCCATTGAACTCATGTACGAGGTTTCCCTGCCAGAACCTGTCGAACACCGGGAAAGTGGAATCCAGCGCCTGGAAAGCTGATTGTGGGTTTTGGAAGAACAGCGGATCACCTTCCCGCATGAATTTATAATCGATGATGCGAAGGTCTTTGGTGTTCAGGAAATCACCGGTCTTTACATTATAGGAAGTATTGCCCGCCACACCCAAATTGATCTGCTGTATCAATCCAAATTCTAAATAATCGAAATTGATCTCACTCTTGAACAAGTCGGGTACCCCCTTTCGCCAGGTTATATAGAAGGTGGGATACTTCGATCCCAGGAATATTTTTTCCCGTGGCTCCCGGATATATTTCAACTTAGGAGTATAAAAAAGTTTGATCTCGTTGTAAGTGGCATTATAAGGATCAAACTCCACCGGTGGTTCATTGGGAATTCCAAAAATACTGTCGGCATTATTACCCACCTTATAATCGCTGACAGACCGGCGAAAAGCCACCTCGAATTTATTCATCAGCGTAAATCCGTTGAACAATTCAAGTTCATGGCCCACTTCAATAGAATTATTTAAATAGATATTACTTCTTTTCAGCACATTCACCCAGGCATCACCGGGATAGATGAACTCAAAATTTCGTCCCGCCTTTATACTGTATTTACCGCGGTTAAATGGATTGTACATGCGCTGCAGCCCCACCGTTCCGTTGATATCATGATTGCGGAAGCCATAACTGATATCTGCTTCCAGGGATAAGTTCTTCCTCGATGTAAAGGTCTTACGATAAGCCGCAGCCACTTTCAACCGGGCACCACCAAAAGCGATGGGTTGTATCAGCGAAGTAACGGGCGGCAGGATCCACATCCTTTCCTTTTTATGGTCATTGAAGATCTGCCCGAAGATGAGCATCTTCTTCCAGGTGATCTTATTCAGTATCCTGTCCATCGAATCGAGATAGGCCTCACTGCGCATATACCGGTAAATACTGTCCTGGTACCGTGCATATAACTCCTGTTGCCTGGAAAGTGGTTCTGCTCTTACCGATTTCCAGAACGTTGAATCTTTTTCATAAGCCTCCTGCGAAGTGGAGCTTACTTCATTGCCAAAATATCCTTTTTTGAAATTCTTCTGCAATTCATACCCCGAATAGATCGCAGTCGTTTCGCCATACAATCTTCCTTTTTTTGTTTTGATGTAATAGTTGAATTGCTGACGGCTGATCATCCTCGCCGTATCTCCCACGGTTTCATATTCCTGTTTTACCTCCATGTAATCATATTCCGGCATGTGTGCAGGTGGTATGCGAAACTCAGCGCTGAATACCTTCCAGGTACTGTCCTGGATGGTGATCTCTCCTTCAATAGTAGCATTGCTCAATTGACGGGGGCGGATAGCGATCGTATAGATTTTGGGCTTTACCGTCCGGTCGATCTTTAATGTTTTGAACTTATATGCTACCAATCCACTATAGCTAAGCGGGGAAACAAAAGGTATCTTGGAAACCGGCGGTGTTTGTATCAGGTTATTATAAAGATAAAAATCGCCTTCTGTGGTGGATAAATAGAAAAGGCTTTCGGTACTTCCCCGCTTATTTACACCCACTCTTTCTTCCCTGATCTGCCCGTTCGCATTTTTATCCAGCTTTAATGAAACCTCTGTTAAGGCCATATCACTGAAATGGGCGGGGCTGCCAATAGGAACAGGATTGGCTTCTTCTTCCTTTTTCTTTTTTAATGCCCCGGAATCCAGTTGAAAAGCCTTGATATAAATATTGCAGGAATAAGAACCAATGGCATCCAGAATAGCGCCCTTGGTACGCACGGCATTCCGCACCAGGTCTTCGGCACGGTCCCTCGTTTTCACTCTCAGCACCACTTCTGAAAGATTAGTGGAAGCCTCATCTTCTAAAACGATCACTTCGGATACATCTTCATTATTGATATACACCGTAGTCACTTTTGATTTATAGCCCACCATGCTCACCACTACGGAATATTTTCCCCTTTCCAGGAAAAATTCGAATGTTCCATCATCCTTACTTACAGACCCTTTTTGCAGTTCCTTGATCTCCACACTGGCCAGTGGCAATGGTTCTTTCTTATCATTGACGATCCAGCCCGACAGTTTATACAACTGGCCGTTGGCAAAAAAAGTCAGTAACAGGCAGACTATTAACGAACTATATTTCAGCTTCATCAGTTATTAGGTCCTTTCAACTTGTAAAATTTGGGATTCTTCAGGGCCTCTCCGAGTACAAAATTATCTTTTCATATTATTTAACATATATGAGGCACTTACAGGCATGACCGGGTTTGTTTCTCCCCTAAAACTGTTCTAAACAAAAAAGGCCTGTCTTTCGTTGCATGATGACAGGCCTTTTAATAAAATTATGTTTTTATTTTTTTACCCAGAATTCATCTTTCCAGCCCGAAGTATTCGGGTCATCACACTCCACCGGGTGTTTGTCCAGTTGCCCGGATACATCATCTAATTGGGATGGTGAAAGCAATTCCTCCAGGTACTGGAATAATTCTCTTTCCTCAAAGCGGATATGCCGGGTCACCAGGTCACACAGTATTTCCAGGTTTCTTTTGTCAGCTTCCTTGTCCAGGCCAAGGATCAGTTCCCGGATATGATCATGCTCTTCTTTTAGCCGCAGGGCGAATGGATGTGTGGCCGGCATATAGGGAAGTAATATTTTTTCTTCCTGGTAGAAATGGGGCTTGATATGATGTCGCCAGTACCAAAGGGCATAGCTTCTCAGTGTATCCAGCGGGGTTTTATTAACCAGTCCCTGTTTTATTTTCCAGGCGAATAACAGTCCATCATGGTGCTCCCGGCTCAATGGGGCCAGTTGCGGACTTCTCTTAATGGGTTTTACTTCATTTGCCATGGTATAAAGGTACATATTGCCCCGATGTGGCCGATGAGGATGAACAGTGCGGAAACTGATAAATATCAGGTAAAAAAAGACCCTGGCTCAACCAGGGCCGATCTGTAATACATTGAAAATCGGTTATTGATTTCTGTTATTTTCAAAATCAAATTTGTTCTTTTCCTGGTAAGCCGCAAAAGCAGCGGGATCGCCATAAGGGCCCAGGTACTTTGCACTGCCAAATCCCAGAATAGGCCAGAAAATGATCCCTAATAATACCAGGCCGGCAGTAAAGCCTTCGTCCTTGCCAAAGCTTTTAGAGATCATGTTGTAAAGCCAGATAAGAAAAACAAGGTTAACGATCGGAATAAGGCAAAGCAATACCCAGTATCCCGGCTTACCACCGATCTTGGTCATGATATAAATGTTATAAAAAGGGATGATAGCTGCCCATCCGGGTTGACCGGCTTTGGTAAATACTTTCCAGATAGCCGCCAATTGAAAAATGGCCAGGGCAATGATAAAAATGATAAGCCCTGTTGGCAGTTCGTAATTGTAGGATTCATATTCGTATTCCATGTGTGGTGGTTTTGGTGAAGTACAATATAAATAAAAATTAAGAAATGCTAACTGCGTAATAATCAAAACACACTCTTTAAGGAAAAAATCCTTAACTAAATATTCCGGCTCAGGATTTGTATTAACATCTGTGAATAATTAACTTTAGGATGTATCAAATGTCGTAAGTTATATTTGATGAGGAAGGTAAGCCTGCAGGCCGCAGGCAAGCTTCTGAAAATGGTCAGAAGACGCAGTAATCCGGACCACCTTTCGCCGGCTTCATGAAACAAGGTTCCGCTGCCTTGCTTTTAAGTAAGGGCATGAACCGTAAAACCGATGTGAATTGACAGACACAATCATCAACCTTGAAACCGTCAACCCTATTGAGTTTTTTGGTGTAAACAACGGAAAGCTCGACATCCTCAAAAAGAAATTCCCCCTTTTAAAGATCCTCTCCAGGGGCACCCAGCTCAAGCTGAGCGGCTCCCCCGAACAGATCGAGAATGCCCGGGAAAAGATATCCCTCATCGTGTCGTACCTGGAAAGGAACGGGCACATGAGCCAGAATTATTTCGAGCAAATACTCGGCGGCGATGATGCAGAGACCGTGGACCACTTCCAGGAAAAAAATCCCAATGAAGTGCTTGTTTTCGGTCCTAACGGCAAATCCGTTCGGGCACGCACAGCCAACCAGAAAAGATTGGTAACCGATGCCGAAAAGAATGATATTGTATTTGCGATCGGCCCCGCCGGTACCGGTAAAACTTATACGGCAGTTGCCATTGCGGTAAGGGCTCTCAAAAATAAATTGGTGAAGAAGATCATCCTCACCCGGCCTGCCGTGGAAGCCGGCGAAAGCCTTGGTTTTTTACCGGGCGACCTGAAAGAAAAGATCGACCCCTACTTACGTCCGCTCTATGATGCGCTGGATGATATGATACCTGCCGATAAACTGGGGTATTATATGACCACCCGCACCATTGAAATAGCCCCGCTGGCCTATATGCGCGGCCGTACACTGGACAATGCTTTTATCATTTTAGATGAAGCACAAAATGCCACTGACCTTCAGCTAAAAATGTTCCTCACCCGTATTGGTGCCAATGCCAAAGCGATCATCACCGGTGATATGACGCAGGTGGACCTGCCACGGAACCAACGAAGCGGGCTGTCCACTGCCGTGAGAATACTGAAAAATATAGATGGTATCGCCCATATCGAACTGGATGAAGAAGATGTGGTACGTCACCGGCTGGTGAAACATATCCTTCGTGCCTACAACCAGGAGCATGAAAGGACTAACCCGGCAGATCAGCGGGATGCCGGTAAAGAGCCCTTACCCATTTCCAAAAAAGAGAAAGAGTAATAGTCCCTGATATTGTAACAGGTATTTGCCGTCACGTAATGAAAAACATTTCCGTACTTTGCAGCAATGAAGAACTATTATTCATTACTCTTCCTCCTTCTATTCATTTCCTGCCAGAGCGAAAAAAAGAATGAATCGGAAAACAATGTGGACGCTGCCAGGAATTTTATCCGCGCTGCTTTAGATGGCAAATTCAATGAAGCGAGGGATTATATGTTACCCGACTCAGTGAATGTGAATTATATGGATGTGGCAGAAAGGGCTTATCAAAGAGCAGATCAGCCCACCAAAGACGGTTACCGTGCTTCCAGTATCCGTATCGCCCCTGCAGGCATAGCAGAGATCAACGACTCTACCACCATTGTTATTTATTCCAACTCATTTAAAAACGATCCTGATACCCTGAAAGTGATTAAAGTAAACGATAAATGGCTGGTGGACTTTAAATACCTGTACCTGCATGACTCAGATACATTATTTAATAAACCAGCATCCGTTGATACGCTGAAATGATAAAAAACATTTTACTGATAGCCCTTGGTGGCAGCCTGGGCAGTGTGGCCCGATACCTGTGCCAGCGTTGGGCAGGCGCTACTTTCATGCATCATTTCCCCTGGGGTACTTTTGCAGTAAATATCACCGGTTGTTTTTTGATAGGAATTTTCTGGGGTATCTCCTTCCGGTCTTTTGATACCATGGAATCCTGGAAATTATTCCTGATGACCGGTCTCTGCGGCGGCTTTACCACCTTTTCTGCTTTTACACTCGAAGGCATCGGGTTGATCAAAGAACAACGATTGGCCCTGTTCTTTGCTTATGTGGCGGGCAGTGTGGTGCTGGGTTTACTGGCCACCTGGCTGGGTATGAAAATAACAAGATGATCCGTATTGAATGGCTTCAATAAAATTTTTAAACTTCTTATTCTATGCTTACCGTTCATCATCCCTGGCATGGCGCTCATTATGGCGATAAAGCGCCCAACACTGTCAATGCACTCATCGAGATCCCACAGGGCTCCCGTTCAAAATATGAAGTGGATAAAACCACCGGCCTATTGAAACTGGACCGGGTGATCTATTCCTCGTTTCATTATCCGGTCAATTATGGTTTTATACCACAAACACTGGGACAGGACAACGACCCGCTGGACATCCTCGTTATCTGCTCTCAATCCATTCAGTCACTTTGCCTCGTGGAAGCCAATATCATCGGCAATATGCAAATGATCGACCAGGGACAGATGGATGATAAGATCATTGCCGTGGCTGCCAAAGACCCTTCGGTCAACCACATTAACCGGATAGAGGAATTGCCCCAGCATTTTTTACTGGAGCTGCGCAATTTCTTTGAGCAATATAAAGTTCTGGAAAATAAAAAAGTGGAAATTGATAATTTCCAGGACCAACTGATCGCCTCGAAGGTGATCACCGACGCCATCACCTTGTACAAAGAAAAATTCAGGAAATAGAGATGGACCACCCACAAAAAAATATTATGGCAACGCAACTTATCATTACTGTACTGCTGATCGGGCTTTCGGCTGGTGTATTGAGCGGACTCGTGGGTGTGGGAGGTGGCATCATCATGGTGCCTGCCCTTGTTTTTTTTATGAATTATACGCAACACCAGGCCCAGGGTACTTCACTGGCGGTACTCACACTGCCGGTAGTGATCATGGCTTCGATCTACTATTATTATCAGTGCCAGAAATTGGGAACACCCATCGATCTGCGCATAGCAGGGTTATTGGCAGCAGGCTTTGTAGTGGGAGGGTTTTTTGGAAGTAAGCTCGCCCTGAGCATTAACCAGGATATGCTGAAAAAGATCTTCGCCATTATCCTTTTCTATACAGCATTTAAAATGCTGGGCTGGGACCTTGCCATTATCAAATGGGTAAAGGGTTTATTTGCCTGAAGTCACCATAATCTCCTCACGGACCTCAGCCGTAGTACTCTTTTAACAGGAGTAGTATTAATGATCCCTTTCCGGGTTATGCTATCGATCCTCACTTTACCTGAAGCATGAATGATCTGTTCATTTCCCAATAAAATCCCCACATGAACAATGTCTTCTTTATTATCAAAAAACGCCAGGTCGCCGGGACGTATCTCACTGAACTTTTTTACTTCCTTCCCTTCCTGTGCCTGCTGCCAGGCATCACGGGGTATGTCTATCCCCATTAATTTATAGACCACCTGTACAAAGCCACTGCAATCCACACCCAGTGGCGTTCTTCCGCCCCACATATAGGGAGCATTGAGCCAGGGTATTGTTAACTGTTGTATTAACCCGGCAGATGGTCTTTGTTCATCCAGTTTAAAAAAATTCCCGGCGAAGCTATACTCCATCTCACCCAATTTACCTTTTCCATTTTCAAAAAAGGGCAACGACGAACCCACGGGGATATTCATCTTCCTGTCGCCCATAACAAGGATGCTGAGCATTTCTGTGGACGCATACATATTTCTTGTGCTGGCAGCTGCTTCGTCCACCGGTTCTACCAGCGTACGGGTGATCCACCCTTCATAGCCATCGTGCTGGCTTCTTACTTTTATCCATAGGTCCTTTTTGGATTTCAGTACCTGCACCGATTCCCCAAACAGCAACTGGTTCACCATTTCACTGGCATGGGCAGCTTTTTTTCGCACAGGTGCGGCCGGCACAGCTATAACGGCATAGTCCATACGCAAATCTTTTTCCGAATATAAGTAATATTTACCCCTCCCTGCATCCCCGGAAAATCCGCCACGGCATCAGTTTCCATATATTTTTTGTTGAAATTCAGTGAATATGCATCTTATACTTACCATAACTCAGAACAAATAGCTATTTTCCGATTGTGAAGGCAGACAAACATCAGCATATCAGTGACCAGGAATTGCTTGAGCAGTTTTACTCCGACCATAACAATGAATGGCTGGGTATCTTATTACAGCGATACACCCTTTTATTATTAGGTGTTTGTATGAAGTATTTAAAGAATGAGGAAGAAGCCAAAGACAGTGTTCAGCAGGTATTTTTAAAAGTAATCCAGGAACTCCAGAAATATAAAGTAGAGTATTTTAAATCCTGGCTCTACATGGTGGCCAAGAATCATTGCCTGATGAAGCTAAGGGAAAAACAGGGCAAGATCACCACAGAGATCAATGAAAGGCTGGCGCCTATGCAGGAGGAAACAGACATGAAGGCCCTTTTACAGAATGATCATACACTGGAACTGATGGAAACCGCCCTGAAAGAACTGGGGCCGGAGCAGCAGCAATGTGTAACTTTGTTTTACCTGGAAAAGAAAAGCTACCAGGAAGTAAGTGAGGAAACGGGCTTCACTTTGTTACAGGTAAAAAGCCATATACAAAACGGGAAAAGGAACCTGAAAATAATGATTGAAAAAAAAATATCGGAAGAAGCAATCCGACGGCAAAATGGCTGATAACCTCAAAGACATATTATCCCATTTATCCACGCAAATAGACCAGGAAACATTATTACTTTACCTGCAGGGAAAGCTATCGCCCGATAAAAAACATGAAGTGGAAAAGCAGCTGATGCAGGATGAATTTAACAGCGACGCTCTCGAAGGCCTGCAGGATATCAAGGACCAGGAACAGATTCAGTATATGGTGGAAATGCTGAACCGTGACCTGAAGAAAAAAACGGAGAAGAAGAAACAACGCCGGGAAAAAATGAGGATCAAATACCAGCCCTGGGTATTTATTTCTATACTCCTCCTGCTTCTGCTGATCGTGCTCAGTTTTTTGGCTGTTTATCGCTTACTAAAGACCTGAACATTCAACAATATTTCTCTTTTCCCTTCCCTTTTATTACCTTTTATAAGACATCCTTCATTGTTCTTTAAAATATTATGTTATGGGTATGCTGCACCAGATTGAAAAATGGAGTGCCACCCATCATCCGCGGTGGTTGGTATTGCCCAGGGTGGCCCTGGGTATCTGCCTGATCGTAAAAGGTATATCTTTTATCAGCAATACGGTTGCACTGGAATCGTTATTGTCGGAAGGTAATCTACACCCGGGCGGGGCAACCCTCCCGCTCATCATCACCTGGCTTCATCTTATTTGCGGTTTCCTGATCATCATTGGCCTGTTCACCCGCATTGCAACATTGGTTATGATACCTATTCTGTTAGGCGCCGTGATCTTTATCAATGCCCCGAAAGGATTATTTGCCGGCGATACGGAACTGGGCTTTTCTTTGGCGGTACTCATGATCCTGGTTTTCTTCCTGGTCGAGGGAGGCGGGCCATTATCGCTGGATGATTATTTCAAAAAGAACCCTAAATAGAGAAGAGATAATAGTTTGTAATCCCACGGTCGTCTCAGTTGCCGAATCTGCCTTTCGAAAGAAGACACAGGACAGTCAGGCCCATGGATGTAGTTCAACGCATAAAAACAAAAATTCAATACCCCCTAAATACGTATTACTTACCACTTGCCACTTAAAACTTACAATCTAATACTTTTTCTTCCCTTCCCAATTCTTCCATAGCTCGAATACTTTTTTTGCTTCGGGGTGAGGGAAATGCAGGAAAGGGATTTTCCTGTCTTCCATTTTAGCGTTTATCTCACTATAAATAAAATCATCATCAAACTCGATGGCGGCGGCTTCCTCACGGGTATTGGCATAGATAACCCGCCTGGGCCTTGCCCAGTATATTGCCCCTAAGCACATCGGGCAGGGTTCGCAACTTGTATAGATCTCACAATCTGTTAACTGGTAAGTCTTCAATTTCTCACAAGCAGCCCTGATAGCCACGACTTCTGCATGCGCTGTGGGATCATTGGAAGTGGTGACCTGGTTGCAGCCCTCGCCAACAATCTCATCCCCCTTCACCACAATGCAGCCAAAAGGACCACCCTGGCCGCTTTGCATACCTTTCTTAGAAACAGCAATCGCTCTCTCCAAAAACTTCTTTTCTCTCTCCGTAAACATAACTGCTTGATTAATAATAAAACTACACAACTTAAAATGTGGATTACTGCCGCATTTTCCACAGCTTTTGCACCAAATCCGCTCCAATATGAAGTTAATATTAATTTTTTATTACGACTAACCGGCCTCAGCAAAGGAATGTACCTTATAGTGCTTAATCTCACCAAAATCAATCATTTTATGAAATGGGTAGTAGCTTCCAGTTCGGCCAAACAGGAAATATATGAACTATGGGATGAAGATAAAAAACTGCTGACACTTGACTTTCATCCTTTCACCAACATGGCAAGAATTGAATCGGCTGATGAAAAAAGGGTCTTCCTCATTCGTAAAGAAGGTTTTCTGCGCAATAAGATCGTACTCAGAAATGAATACGGAATGAAGATGGGTCATTTAGGGTATGAGAAAGGCCTGTCGAACGAAGGTTTTGTGGACCTCGATAACGAACATTTTACCTACCGCATCGATAATAACCCCATTGCAGAATTAAAGATATTCCGGGATAGTAAGGAGGAACCATTAGTGGTTTGTAAACTAAAACCCAAAAATGGTAATGCATCTGTTCATTTCAATAAAGGCGGGGAATTAAGCGCATCCGAACACATGCTGCTTATGTCGCTTTGCTGGTATATGTTCCTGCCTATAGCCAAAGAAAATACCCTGGAGTACGCTTTATAGATCTTCCCAGGTTTTTTTAGCAAACTGTTCCAGGGAAGGGTCCCTGGCACCCATCAGCAGCAACACACAATTACCGGTAAAGTGTGAACGAACTTCATCTAAAAAGTTCTCCCTTTTCTCCACAAAGAACGCCTGTTTTCCCATGGCTTTCATATCATTGATCAGGTCGTTGGCCGAAATATCTTTTATGGCTGTCCCCCCGGCATAATAAATTTCACTCATCCATATTTCATCCTCCTGTCGCAATGCCCTTCCAATTTCTTTTACAAAGTCTTCCCGTAAAAATTTGGTGGGTTTATAACCATGTGGCTGAAACCAGGCGATCACTTTAGGCGCCACAGGTTTGCAGGCCTCGATCGCAGCCGCACATTTTACAGGATTATGCGCATAATCATCGATCAGCCATACGCCCTGCTTGTTACCCAGTACCTGGTGACGGCGATAGATACCTTCATAATTCTTTAAAGCCGCTGCACAGGTGGCCAGGTCCACACCGGCCTGGTGCGCCACGGCTGATGCAGCTACGGCATTTTCCATATTATGCCGTCCCGCAGCTTTCATTGCAAAGGGAACATCATTAATGGTAAAACTGATATTAAACCCAGATTGCTGAAAATTTGCGGCCATATAACCGGCACGGGTTCCATCCGTTGAAAAATCCTGTTGGGGGTTTTGAGAAAGCGGTTTGGATAAGCTGTGCGACTGATTGACCACAAATTTTTTGCTGTTATTCTTAAATATCTCAAAAATGTGGATCAGCTCCCCGATCTCCTGGTGGTCCTTATCCACATTCAGCAACAATCCAATTTCAGGTTTATATTGAACAATCGATCCATCGCTTTCATCCGCTTCAATGACCAGCCATTCGCCTTGTCCTACCTTAGCATTCCCGATCTTTCCTTCCTTGATAATGCTGATCAGTCCCGCACCGCTGATAATACTTGGGCTCAAACCGGCAAACTCCAGTATATCGAACAACATGGCGCTGGTGGTGCTCTTACCACTGGTGCCTCCGACGGCAATCGTTTTTTTACTTTGAGCGATCAGTGACAGTAATTCCGATCTCCGGAGAATAGGAATATTCATCTGCCTCGCTTTCTGCACTTCCACCACGGTATCCTCAATGGCAGTGGACACCACAATGAGATCAGTATTGCCTGTGATGCCTGTCCCGTCCTGAACAAAACAAGCGATCCCCGCCGCTTCCAGTTTTTCCTGTGTTTCATTAAATATGCCGGGGGCGAAAAAGCGGTCACTGCCGGATACGTTTTTACCAATACCTTTTAAATACTGCGCAATGGCACTCATACCGCTTCCGGCAACGCCTATGAAGAAGGGGTTTTTAAAATCATGAATAGAGGATATCATGCTGCAAATAAAAGAAATAATTCATGGAGAATCATTTTGGCCCCTTGTGTTTCAGGCTTTCTGACTATACGGGCATAAAAAAATGTATTATCTTAAACCCTTCATCTTTCACCCGGTCATAGGCCGGAACCAACAATACCACCATGTTTGCCAGCCGACCTAAAACCATCCTAACCATCTTTATCTTTACTCTTATCGTTGTTATTGCCTGCAAAAAAAGCAATGATGATAATGAACCCACCCCGGCAGACCCGGTGGCATCCGTACTGAATCTTCCCGCCACAGCTTTTAATTATGCTAACCCCGCTCTGCCCGGGTACATGACCACCCCGGCTATTCTGAACCAGATCAATACGCAGGCCAGCAACCCCATTACCAATGACGGGGCCACGCTGGGACGGGTGCTTTTTTATGATAAAAATCTTTCATTCAATAACACCGTTTCCTGTGCCTCCTGTCATCAACAAGCCAGCGGTTTTTCAGACCCCGCTGTAAAAAGTGCGGGCTTCAATGGTAATCTCACCGGCCGTCATTCTATGTCACTGGTCAATGCCGTATATTATTTTCCGGAGCGTTTCTTCTGGGACCAACGGGCACCAATACTCGAAGATCAGATCCTCATGCCCATACAGGACCCCATAGAAATGGGTATGGCATTGCCTGTGCTTGAAGCCCGGCTCCAAACCCTTACATACTATCCGCCGCTTTTCAGAAAAGCTTTTGGCGATGAAACCATCAACAGCGACAGGATCGCCAGGGCCATATCACAGTTCGTACGTTCTATTGTTTCCTGCCAGTCAAAATATGATGCCGGACGCAACACGTTTCCCGTCAACCCCGGACCTCCGCCCAATGCACCATTTCCTAATTTCACTGCACAGGAAAACAGGGGAAAAGAGATTTTTCTGTCGCCAGCAGGAGGTTGTAATCCCTGTCATGGCACTGAAACATTTACCGCACCCGGAGAAAAAAATAACGGGCTGGACCTCACCACTACCGACAGGGGGTTTGGTGCTGTAAAAAATGATCCGGCCCTTGATGCTACTTTCAAAGTGCCTTCCCTGAAAAATGTTCAACTCACAGCACCTTATATGCACGATGGGCGTTTTGCCACATTAGAAGAAGTGGTGGAGCATTACAATAGTGGGGTGAAGAACCATCCCAATCTTTCCCCGCAACTGAGAACTCCCGGCGGTCAGCCCCGTTTGCTGAATCTCAGCCCGCCCGATAAAGCAGCGCTGGTGGCTTTTCTGAAAACGCTGACAGATATGCCGCTGACCAATGATGTAAAGTTTTCCAATCCATTCAAGTGATCATAGCCTGGATGCCCTGAGCATCTCCGGGTAGCCCCATTTTTTAGCAAGTGCATTTACCGCCATGGCAATACGCTTTGTTTTGGTGGGTTCTGTTTTGGCACTGTCGATCCATTTGCTGAAATAGCGCTGATGCGAGCCCGTTAGTGTCTGGAAAAATGCTTTGGCAACCGGTTCATCATCCAGGCAATCCATGAAATCGGCATTGAAAACAAATTCGCTGTTATCTGCCTGTAATTGCACTTTCACCATGGCCCCGTGCCGCTTACCCAATGCTTTTCGCATGGCAGCATTCACCGGCATTATGAATTTTCCCCCGCCCATGGGCAGCAGGGAAATCCTTTCGATAGCATGCTGGTCTAATTTGCCTTTTACCTTGAATTCCTTTTTATTGCCGGGTTTTAGTTTTTGTGCCAGGTCAGCAGGAATTTCAAAATAGGTCCAGCCTGTTTTTTCTCCTTTGGTATCAAAACGGTGCAGTGTGACTGTGAACTTGACCATAAGCGATACAGAATGATTAAATTTCGGTATAGATCATGAGCCTGCAAAGCTCTTAAATCAATTTTTATGAAGAAGATTACCATCCTTTTTGAGAAATTCTCTGCAAAAGTCACCAAAGCAACTGGTAAACCCCTGGCCTTCCTTTTATCCATTATCATCATTTTGGCATGGGTGATCACAGGCCCGGTGTTTCATTATTCGGATACCTGGCAGCTGGTGATCAACACGGGTACCACCATTATCACCTTCCTGATGGTATTTGTCATTCAACAATCGCAGAATAAAGACACTATTGCCCTGCAGCTCAAGCTGAATGAACTGATCGCTGCATCTTCCAAAGCCAGTAACAGGCTCGTGGATGTGGAAGACCTGACCTCAGCTGAACTGGAAGTATTGAAAAAGTTTTATATCCATTTAGCGGACCTGGCTAAAAAGGAAAGTAATATTCACCAGACACATTCAATAGACGAAGCCACCAGCATACATAAAGAAAAGCATCCGGGCCCGAAGGAGATCAAAAAAGGTTAAAAGTTCCTGAAATCAGGTCCGGTCTTTTTTTGCCATACTGTTTCGCAACAGATTTGATTATTTTTGAGCTTTCGTCACCAGTCACTAGCCATGAACAAAACTTTACGCTGTTACGTTGGGATCATTGTTTTCTTTTTAACCATTCCCTTATTCTCATCAGCACAAACAAACTCCACCCTTGCTGTTTCCATAAAGATCGTCAACCACAAACGGGAACCCGTTGCGGGCGCCACCATAAAAGTTATCAGCCGGGCCGATAGTTCCATTGTATATACCAGGGCGGCCGACAGCAGCGGAAGAGCTGTTTTTTCATTAGAAGAAAACGGCCAGTACAATATCATCATCACATCCGTGAATTACGAAGATGTGAATAAGGGCATCGTGGTTTCAAAGACGAGGACCTCTTTTACTTATGAAACATCGCCGCTGGGGAAAACCATGGCTGCGGCTGTGATCACAGCCCGTAAGCCCCTCATCAAACAGGAAGACGATAAGACCATCATCGACCCCGAAAGCCTGGCCGATGCCTCCACCAGTAGTTATGAAGTAATCGAAAAAACGCCGGGATTATTTGTAGACCAGGACGGTAATATCTATATCAGCAGTTTTACACCGGCCACCGTCCAGATCAACGGACGTGATATGAAGATGAGCGCTTCTGATGTGGCCACGATATTAAAGAGCCTGCCCCCCAACGCCATTTCGAAGATCGAGATCGTAAGAACACCTTCAGCAAAATATGATGCCACCAGTAGTGGCGGTGTGGTGAACGTGGTGTTGAAAAAAGGGGTAAAACTGGGGATGACAGGAAGTGTGTATGGTGGTCTGCAACAGGGAAATTATGGTAACCAGTTTGCCGGCTTCAGCCTCAATAATAATGACGGAAAGAAAACCACCTCTCTCAACCTCAATTACAGCAGGAGAAACAGCTATGAAAAACTGATCACTAACCGTTTCTTTGCCCCTGATTCGGTGCTGGGCCAGGATGCCTACACCGTATATCCTGCCCAGGTTTATTTTATTGGCTATAGTTATGTTCACCAGCTTTCTAAAAAATGGGATATTGATTTCGGCACCAGCGCCAGCCTGAATGATTTCAATAACAGTACAGACAATAACAGCGTGATTAAAAAGTTAAGCACTTCGCAGGTCATAGCAGATTATCTGAACCGGGTGAATAATGATGGAAACTCACTTAATTTCCGGAATGGAATTTCCGGTAAAATGAAAATTGACTCCCTCGGTTCTGAGTGGGTGAGCGATATTTTTTACAATTACACCCGAAATAAAGCAGACCAGGGATTTGCCAGCTATGCCGGTAGTCCCCTGGCGGTTTTCACGGCGGGGGATGGTACCAGCGATAATAAAAGGAATCACCTGAACCTGCAGACAGACCTGAAACTTAAAATGAGGGGCAAGTTTACCTTCGAAACCGGGTTGAAAGCTTCTTTCCTTACTTTCAGAAGCATTACGGATTATTACAAAGAATCGCCGCCGGGCAACCGGCAAAAAGACCCCGGCCGAACGAACACTTTTGAGTATGATGAAAATATCAATTCGGCTTACCTCCAGGGTTCAAAAACATTCGGCAAGGATCTTATCGTAAAGTTTGGAACCCGGCTGGAGAACACGAATATGAAAGGCCGGCAGATCATCCCCGATGATACCACTTTTGCTATTCACCGCACCGATCTTTTCCCTTATGTATATGTGAGCAAGAACCTGATGAATATCATGAGTTATCAGCTGAGGGCCTACCTCGTATATCGCCGCACCATCAGCCGGCCTGTGTATGAACAATTAAATCCATTTCCAAGGTATATTGATCAGTTCCTTTCTGATATAGGTAATCCGGCCCTGCGTCCGCAGTTCACACAGAATTATGAAGCCAATATCAGTGTGGATGAAAGGCCCATACTGGCTGTGGGCATCAATGACACGAAAGATATTTTTACCAATGTGATCTACCAGGCCGACACGAGTCAGAGCCAGGCTTACCGTACCTATGATAATTTGGGCAAGAACAGGGAATGGTACCTGCGGGGGTTAGGCGCTCTGCCCCCGGGAGGAAATTATTTCTTTGTTTTGGGAGCACAATACAATCATAATTCTTACCAGGGATTGTATGAAAGCAAACCACTTGCCTTTAAAAGAGGAACATGGACCTTTTTCACCTATCATAGTTTGAAACTGGGCAAACGCTCACAGGCCACCCTGAATGGATTTGTACGTTTTAAAGGGCAGCAGCAATTTTATGAATTAAGTTCATTTGGTTCCCTGAATGCCAGTATCAACCGGAAATTCATAAAGGATAAGCTGATCGTTACCCTCAGCATCAATGATATGTTTGCCACCAACAAAAATGATTTTGAAATACAGCAGGGCTCTGTTGCTGCATTTGGCTCCCGGAGGGCGGATACAAGGCGGGTGGGAATTAATCTCCGCTATAATTTCGGTATCCGCAAAAAAGAGGACAACAATAATAATATATTCAATGCAGAACCTGCCAACTAGGATTTTATCCGAAAATTGAGTATTTCAAATTAAAAGAAGGAATGTGATCCAAAAGCCGTATCTTTGTGCTGTTAATTTGAGTGACTGCATTTTGTAAGTGAACGATATTCTGCTACGCATTTTTCTGCTAATAGTTAGTCTTCTTTACGTTGCGTTTTTCTCAAGTATTTATAAAAAATCAATTTTTTTACATGAACATTTATGTTTCAAATTTAAGCTTCGCCGTACAGGATGAAGATTTAAGAAGTTATTTTGCTGAGTATGGTGAAGTTACTTCTGCAAAAGTTATTATGGACAAATACACAAACCGCAGCAAAGGTTTCGGTTTTGTGGAAATGAGTGATGATGAGGCCGCTAAAAAAGCGATCGCTGAACTGGATGGCGCTACTGTTGATGGACGTTCTATCAAAGTAAGTGTGGCAAAACCCAAAGAAGAAAGACCTTCTAAGCCGGCTTATTCCAACAACAATCGTTGGTAATCACGTCTTACCGAAATGAAAAAGCCTCCTGGTATACCGGGAGGCTTTCTTTTTTAACTAACCCATTTTATCACAACCGGACCATCATTTGCTTTTACTTATGCTCTTTGCTTTTGACGGGCCGCTGGTTTTTTTTTAGCTTTTTTCAATGCAGATTCTATGGCATTGGAAAGATTCGTAAATGTAGGCTTTCCGGTAACCGGAACATCATTGACGAAGAAGGCAGGTAATTCTTTAACACCCCGGTTGATCCCTTCTTTCAGGTCATCCTGCACCTGCCAGCCATATACCCCATTCACCAGGTCATCCAGGAATTTCTTATTCCGAATGCCTGCTTCCTTGGAATATAATTTCAAACTGGTTGTTCCCAGGTTTCTACGATTATTGAATAATACATTATGCATTTCCCAGAACTTTCCTTCCTGGGCAGCAGCCACAGCCGATTCACTGGCTTTCAGGCTTCGCTGATGTATTAATGTAAGCGGGAAATGACGGAACTGGAACCTGATCTTTCCTTCATATTCTTCCAGCAATTGTTTGACAATTTCATTGGCTTTGGCGCAATCTTCACTTTCATATTCGCCAAATTCCATTAACGTGACAGGGGCCTCTTTGGGGCCCACAAAAATCTCTTTGGGTTCGATAATGATGACGTCTTCTTTTTTGAATGCCATTTTAATACTCCTTTTTTAGTTCTTCCCCATGCCTTTGGTTCTGATCCTGTTATAATCTAACAATTATAGCCGCATTTGGTTGATTCAGAGGCAGAAATCATTCCGGCGGTCATAACTGAATCGGCTGAAGATAATATATTTTTATTCCCGGCAAATTAAAGTATTGCCATATTTCCTAACAGGCAATTATACTGCTCAAAATCACGAAGTTATATTACAATATCCGGAATGAATTTTTCAGTGGTAAGGACAAAAATCAATATCCCTTCTGCAAATTAAATACCAACTGAAAAGGCCTTTTTTAACTGTCAAAATGGTAGTTGGCCATCAATGGGGAACGAAAACAGTTTATATTGATTCTTAATGGATTACATACATTTTTTGTGGCTTGGACATACCTGAAAGGGGTTTAACTTGGTTTGCCAGGGCCGTATTGCCGCCCTAGTTTTGTGTCATCAAAGCAAATCCAAATGCTTTCCGGTAAATACCGGGTCCGTTAACTAAACTGCACTTGCCCTATTGTTTGCCCCGACTATTGCTTTCCCACGATTGTGATCCAATAAGAATTTCGGAGAAAAACATTACTAAACCTTAAAAAAAAATTTATTATGAAAAAGATCTTCAGAAACAATCGTATCGTGGCTATTGCCCTGCTGACCGTTTTTTCCATTGCTGCAACATCCGCTGCGATGGCAAATGAAAACCCTGTTATCCCGGTTGAACTAAAATATGCCGGAAAGGTGAACAATCAGCCGGCTTTCCAGCTGAAAGTAAATGGTAATGCTGAGCACAATGATTTCCTGGTGGTGATCCGTGATGAATACGGTAACGCCCTGTACTGGGAGAATATCAAAGCTGAAAGCTTTACCAAAAAATTCGTGTTGAACACAGATGAGATCGGTGATGAGAAACTGCGTTTTGAGATCACTTCAAAGAAAACAAAACAAACCATGAAGTTTGAAGTAGACCGCAACACCAGGGTTGTGGAGGAGATGTCGATCAACCAGATCAAATAATTACCGCAAAACGTACAACTAAAAAGCATCCCGAAATGAACCGGGATGCTTTTTTTATTAGCAGAACGAAATCTCTGTAAATTATTTCACTTGTTCACCAGGTCATCCTGGGTCTTTACTTTTTCCAGGCCGGCCAACGTGATCCGGATCACTAATGTATCCTGTTGTTCCAGTGACACCAGTTCTTCTTTTTCCAGTAATTGTAATTGCTCCTGTATATCCGACCATTCCTGGAAACGGCGAAGGATGAGTTCCCTCGGCCTGCAGGCGTAACGTTCAGGCTGCGGATCATTCTTTACAATTTCATAGATGGTCTGGAGCAGGTGGTAATGGCTTTCCATTTTTTAAAATTATCGGAAAAATACGTTTTAGTATGCCCAACTTATCAACAATTATCATCCTTGTCACCGCGAATTTGTTAGTATCCTGCCGCAACACGCTCCCAGCACCGATTTCAGCCCCCGGCTGTTTTCCATGAATTTTTAAAAGCGTTCACTATATAAGCCGGCTCCCTATAAAGAAGCGTGTCGTTCACTGTAAGTGAAGATTTATTTTTATTGTTTGGAGGAGGGATACGGATATTATATTCCCGGTTCAATGTTTCCTGCAATTTCTTCCCATCGATCGTTGGGGCCAGTTCCAGGTCATAGATATTAGTACCACTTTCCAGTGCTGTTACTTTTACGCCTGCTAAATCATTCAGTTTATTAAAGATCTCTGTTGACCGTTGTATGGCAGTCTGCAGGTCGCTTTGAAATTTTTCCATCCTGGATACTACCATGGCTGCATTATACCAGGCACTGAATGCGGTGCCCCCGTGGACCTTTATCAGGTGAGGTATTTTACCGATCAGTGTTTTTTCACCGCACAACACCGCTCCGCTGCCAGCGCCAAGATATTTGTATAAGGAGATGTAGACCGTATCAAAATAAGAAGCATATTCTTTTATACTTACACCTGACCAGGCCGAAGCCATATAGATCCGGGCCCCATCCAGGTGCAATTTGATATGATTAGCCCGGCAATATTCGCTGATCCTGCGGATTTCCCCGATGGGCACCATCCTGCCCTGTGTGCGGCGTACCGGGTTTTCGATAGAAACAGCTCCCACCCCGCTGGCAAAGACCTCCTCACTGCGCAGCGACTCAATTGCATGCTGTAATTGCTCTGCCGTGAAACTGGTCTCTCCCTTTGCCAAAGGCATCAGCCTTTTTTGAAACACAGACTGGGCAGCATCCGCTTCATCCCTGTACACATGACTGGTGTCCTGAACAAATACTTTGGTATTACTGTCACTGAGTACAGAAATTGCCAGTTGATTTGCCAGGGTACCGGTTGGAACATAAATCGCTTTCTCCTTGCCTGTAAGTTCTTCAAACTTTTTTTCCATTTCGGCCACCACACCTCCCTGCCCGTAAAAATCACGCCTGATCGGCGTCTTACTATTGATCTTTTGCAACTCCTCGATATACATGGCTGGATTAAAATCCTCCCCATCGCCAAAGAATTTGATGACAGGCTCAGCAGCCTGTGCGGAGGAAGGATGGTACCGGCCTGCAACTGCCGGTATAGCGGGTACTAATACCGGCAATACAGTAATGCCGGAAGCTTTCAGAAAATTCCTGCGGTTAATAGATGGCATAGGTTTATTTTTAATTTCATGGCAATTCATTAAAATTAAGAACTAAATCAAAGTCCGCAAGTTTCGGGTCGGAAAGGGATAATCACGGTTCTATTTTTACACCATGAATACAGAATACGAAAAAATAGAAACAGCTATTCGCTACATCCGGGAGCATTTTAAGGACCAGCCCAACCTGGATGAAGTGGCTAAAAAAGTGTTCCTCAGTCCTTTCCATTTTCAGCGTATGTTCAAGGAATGGGCCGGGGTGAGCCCCAAAAAATTCCTCCAGTATATCAGTATCGAACATGCGAAAAAATTGCTTACCGGCAATGCTTCCCTGGCAGATGTGAGTTTTGAAACAGGTCTTTCGGGTACCAGCCGCCTGCACGATCTGTTTATCAGCATCGAAGGAATGACGCCCGGAGAATTTAAGAATGGCGGGGGGCAACTTACTATTCACTACAGTCATGCAGAGTCGCCTTTTGGAGATATATTGATCGCTTCCACGGCAAAAGGGATCTGTCATTTGTCGTTTAGCGATAAAAAAAACAGGACAACCACTCCTTTAAAAGCCATGTTCCCGAATGCCAAACTGGTGCAAAAGACGGATTTTCTGCAGCAGGATGCGCTCACCATTTTCACCAACGACTGGAATAATCTGCCACAGGTAAAACTACACTTAAAAGGAACCCCCTTTCAATTGAAAGTATGGCAATCTTTATTGCAGATACCTTTTGGTGGCGTGGAGACCTACTCTTCCATTGCAGGTGCTATTGATAAACCCACTGCACAAAGGGCCGTGGGCACTGCCATAGGCGATAACCCGGTTGCTTATCTCATTCCCTGTCACCGGGTGATCCGTTCCACCGGCATCATTGGTGATTATCATTGGGGCACCCACCGGAAAACAGCCATCCTGGGCTGGGAAGCTGCCAAACAATACGGGGAGTGAGACAGCACGCTTACATTTTATTTAAAACCATAAATGAATTATCATGAAAACATTCATACTGATCCATGGATCATGGCATAGCGCCTGGAACTGGCATAAGGTAGTTCCCCTTATTGAAAATGCAGGGCACCGGGCCATCGCTATTGACCTTCCCGGTATGGGAAGAGATAAAACTCCGATCGAACAGGTAAGATTTAAAACAACTGTGGAAAAGATCTGCCAACTGATCGATAGCGTGGAAGGCAAAGTGATACTGGTGGGCCATAGTAAAAACGGAATTATGATATCACAGGCTGCGGAATACCGGCCTGACAAGATTGAAAAACTGGTGTACCTGGCCGCTTACCTGGTACCCCATGGTAAAAGTCAAAGAGAATACTCTATCCAGGACACAGAGGGTGTATTGAAACCTTATGTTACCCAATACCCCGAGCTGCAGGCACATACTTTACAACCGGAGATTTATAAAGAAGGATTGTACCACGATTGCCATGAGGATATCGAACAAATGGCAAGGGTGATACTAAGCCATGAACCGGTTGAATCCGGCATCACCCCGCTGGAATTGACCGAAGAGAATTTTGGAACGGTGCCGAGGTATTATATTGAATGTTTGGAGGACCGTGCTGTTACTCCCTTTATTCAGCAAAAAATGTATAAAGAACTGCCTTGCAAAAAAGTCTATAGCATGAACAGCAGCCATTCTCCTTTTTTCAGCCGGCCACAGGAGCTGGTCAATATCCTGTTCGAAATAGCTGATACATGAAAAGCTATTTGAACCAGTCATCCCGGCAGCTGTTCCTTTCATCCATCTCTGTATCGCCGCAAGAGATAAAGTGCTTAATTTATTAGGGATAGCTTTAAATCTTCCACCATGAAATGGACAGTTATTACAGCAAGCCTCCTATGTTATTCATGGATAGGCTGTGCGCAAACCAACAGTGATTCGCTATTGCAGGAAGTAACCACCACACTCCAAAAGGGGTCGGCCACTGTTTCAGATATTCTGACAAACAAAAAATATCTTTCGCTTCACCCTGCCACTGTTTTCCGCGGGCTGATACAAACACATTGCAACAGTTCAGTACTGAAGATCACCACGGCTGATGAACCCGGAAAAAAGATTCGGGTATTGGGCACCGTTACCAATAAAGAAGGCAGGCCTGTAGCCGGCGCTTTGGTTTATTTGTATCAAACGGATGCAAAGGGCTGGTATGCTGCCGATGCGCCGCATGTTTTGCAAAATGAAGGCGATATGCGTCATGCCCGATTATTTGGCTATGTAAAAACGGATGCGAATGGCCGTTTTGAATTGCATACGGTAAAACCCAGTGGTTACCCGGGGAGCGATCTGCCTGCACATATTCATGTACATATATCTGCCAGCGGATACCGTTCCGTTGTAACAGAATTTTTATTTGATGATGACGAACGATTAGTGGGTGATATACGGGAAAATGCTGTACGCCATCAATTTTTGGTCGCCAGGCCTGAGAAAACAACTGCACCATTTGACCAACAATTCACTTACCGGATAAATTTGGAAAAACACTAAGCGAATACAACCATTCCCAGTGCTTTGATATTTACACTATTGACGTTTTATTAACACTTCAAAGACTCTTTGCAAACGATGATCAATATGTGAAAATTCCAATTAATCCAATTGCAGCAAACCCTAATTCCTTCATGCTCAATAGGTAGATTTACGAGGATTCCTGCCGTTTTAGCAGTATAGTAAAAATCCACGAATGAGAATCATAGATTTACCCTGTCAGTGGATAACTGCAGCCTGAAACGCTGTTCCAAAGCGGATTTCAGGAGTATCTTTGCGAAGCACTTGCCACCAATATACTAGCTGACAGCGTTCTGCATAACTGAAAAACCCGAATAACCGTCCGCAGAATCCGTGCTGTGACCGTCCAGATCCTGATCAACCATTCGCCACCCGATTTATCCAATCCCTCGGACGTATTGTTGGACTAAAAAACAAAGCAATGTTCAGTAGAAGATTGTACAGAGCAGCTATTATTGCTGCAGGAAGCTTATTGTTCATAGCCGCAACGCCTGCCATCCAATTTGCGATGACAGGAGATAGCTCCGTACGTGGCAACAGGCCTGTTGATTCAACGATGATGAACATCCATTCTTTTGATTCAACTGGTTTATGCACTTGCCTTTCGCATTATGGTGTGGAAGAATTATCTCATGCGCCAAAGATCAGCCTGCACAAGCAAGCCCTGAAATTTGTACATGAGTATAACAAGGTGAATGATTATTTCCTGGACAAACTCAAAGCAAAACACGGCGCCAATCTTGCGACAATTGACGAGGTATTTACAAAATACAACCTGCCACTGGAGTTAAAGTATCTTGCTGTCATTGAATCCAAATTGGACAGTAAAACAGTTTCTTCGGCCGGAGCTGTGGGTATGTGGCAGCTAATGCCCGATGCAGCCCGTTCATTTGGCCTCAAAGTAGGTGGTGGAAGAGACGAGAGAAGAAATAACTACAAGAGTACGGTAGCTGCTGCCAAATGTTTGACCTACCTGCACAATATGTTTGATGACTGGCTGCTGACCCTGGCCGCTTACAACTGCGGACCGGGTGGTGTATTGAAGGCGATCAAAAAATCGGGCAGCCGTGACTTCTGGGTGTTGCAGAATTTTCTGCCGCTGGAAACCAGGAACCATGTAAAGAAATTCATTGCAATTCATTATCATTTTGAAGGACATGGAAGTTTAGCCACTATGACAAAGAAAGAAACGCAGGCGCATATAGATGCAGTGGCTGCTTTTGTGAAAGACAATGAAAAAGAAGCTGAAAAGACAGATAGTTTAGTGAAAACAGAAAATACTACAGCCGCTATCGAAAGATAATGACGGTTTATATGAAAAGCTAAAAGCCATCCGGTACCCTGGATGGCTTTTCTCATTTTATAATGTTTTTATCATTTCATAATGAGGAATGGTCACTTCGATAAACTCCTCCCCTTTTACTTCATATCCTGCCTTTTTATAAAACCCAATGGCCGTTTTACGGGCATGCATCATTAATGTGGTATAGCCATTTTGGCGGGAAAACTGCTCCGCAAAAGCAACGATCTCCCTGCCCAGCCCCTTACCCTGCTGTTCGTTACTGACGGCCATTTGGCGCAACTGTATCGTTTGTGCATTCACGTGAGTGAGAACGCAACAACCGAGCATTTTATCATTTTCAAATGCTGCCACGTGAAAATCAGTGGCTTCTTCAGCAAGTTGTTCGGGGGTGAATTGTAATCCAAGCGGCTTTCGCAGTATTTCCATGCGAAGTGCCACCATCTGCTCATACCCGGGTGTGCCGTGCTGAATGATCTCTATTTTCATGATCCTCAAAGATAAAGGCGGCAAATTCCAGCAGCGTAAAATTTAACATTGAAATACCCGCAAGCCAAAACTATCTCCCAGAGCCGGTTTCAGGCCTCATTATCTTTCTGCTTTTTTCCTGCCGGAAAAATTTAATATCGCCAGTATTAATTTAAAATTAAATTTACATTACTAAAATGTAAACGAAATGAGTACTACTTCAGCTTTATCCTCTCCTAAACTTTCGAAGAAAGAGCTCCGGAAACTGTTATTTGATAAGATCTCCGGCGCCCTGGCTGAATACCGGGAAGGAATGAAAGAAAAAAGGTTCACGAGTAACCTGAAAAAAGCCAGCAAGCTGTTTGCGGCTGATATTGCAAAAACGATCGGAAAGAAAAAAGAAAAAGCCCCTAAGAAAGTAAAGGAAAAAACAAAAAAACTTCATGCGGCTGAACCAGCGGTGAAGAATGCATCCTGATCCACCGACGATTTACTGAACGCCCACGCTATATGATACCGCACCCGGAGAATTGTATCCCGGTGCGGTATTTCGTTTGTATGTTAATCCGTTTTTGGCCGTTTCATCGACTTCAATCCTTTTTCTTCATTCATCATCCGGTAGTTGATAAGGCGAAACCGGGTTTCATGTATCAACTGCTGGAATTGAGGTGATATCAGCGCTTTCAATTCGTCATACCGGTGCTTGCTCATGTCTTTTGGGCCCCAGGGGTTCGCATCATCCATCGCTCCCATTTCTGCATTATCCAAACCCACATGCACCACAAATAATTTAGTGCCGCCTGGCTGTACAGCTTTCAATTTGGCCACCATGGTATCGAGTTTGTTACCTACCGGAGCAAAGTACCCGCCCTGCACTTCCACTTCGTCATAATATCTGGAAATTCCAAGCTTGTATTCAGCAGCTAATTTCTCTACGATCATTCTTGTTTCCGATGTTTGTACAGCAGCGCCCATGTGATAATCGAGATAATCAATTTTCAATCCGGCTTTCAGCGCTTTATCAATTTGTGCCCGCAATTCTGTTTCGATCTCGCTCAGTTTTGGATTATTGGCAAATAAGGCGCTACGGGAAGGAAAGAAATGTCCTAATGAATCCACTAAGGACGGAACAGCATTCACCCCTGCCACAGGGCCCCAGCGGTATTGTTTCCATTCAGAATTGAGCGTAAGATGTATGCCAATAGAGACATTGGAATATTTTTTCAGCATTTCTGCTGCCTCGGCAAACCAGGAACAGGGCACCATTACCGACATGGAAACAGGAATACCGGTTTCCAATACCTGCCTGGCTGCTTCATTTACAGAATGACACATACCGATATCATCGCAACGGATGAGCACGGGGATCTTGCTGTCTTCCTGGGCAAATGTGATAACCGAAATAAAAAAGCAGAGAATAGTGCTGAGCCTTTTCATGGTCAGGTAGTTTTAGTTAAATGTACGGAGATTATTGCCCCTCCAAAAAAAGCCCCGGCCCCGGTTTAACCGTTGCCGGGGCCCATTATTTTTCCTTCTCTTACTTCACTACTTTCTTTTCCTTTTCTTTCGGTTTTTGCTCCTTAGGGGCTTCGTTCCTAAAAACTACTGTATTATCAAAGACGTCCACTAAAACGGGTTGGGTCTTATCAATATCACCTGCCAGTATCCGTTTACTCAACTGGTTCACTATTTCCTTTTGGATCAGCCGCTTCAACGGCCTGGCACCGAATTGCGGATCAAAACCCTGTTCGGCCAGGAATTCCAAAGCATAATCACTGAATTGTAACTGGATGCCGCTTTCAGCGACCAGTTTTTTCAACCCGTTCAATTGTATCTGCACAATCCCTTTAATTTCTTTACGCATCAGCGGACGGAACATGATGATCTCATCCACACGGTTTAAAAACTCCGGACGAATGGTTTGCCGCAGCAATCCCATCACATCGGTCTTTGCCCTATCGGTCACTTCATCCACATTGCTGTCATTCACTTTTTCAAAAGCTTCCTGGATCAGGTGGCTGCCGATATTGCTGGTCATAATGATGATCGTGTTCTTAAAATTCACCACCCGGCCTTTATTATCGGTCAGCCTGCCATCATCGAGCACCTGGAGCAATACATTCCATACATCCGGGTGGGCTTTTTCAATCTCATCCAGCAGCACCACGCTGTATGGTTTTCGTCTAACCGCTTCCGTTAGTTGTCCGCCTTCATCATAGCCCACGTATCCGGGGGGTGCACCCACCAGCCTTGATACCGTATGTTTTTCCTGGTATTCGCTCATATCGATCCTGGTCATCATGCCCTCGTCATCAAACAAATATTCTGCGAGCGCTTTTGCCAGTTCCGTTTTACCCACACCGGTGGTACCCAGAAAGATAAAAGAGCCTATCGGTTTTTTCGGGTCCTGCAGGCCGGCCCGGCTTCTGCGGATGGCATCCGCCACAGCGGTGATCGCCTCATCCTGTCCTACCACACGTTCATGCAGGTGTTCCTCCAGGTGCAATAATTTCTCCCGGTCGCTCTGCAACATTTTTGTAACAGGTATACCGGTGGCCTTCGCCACACTCTCCGCAATATCTTCTGCATCCACTTCTTCTTTCAGCAAACGTTTTTCGCTGCTGTTGGCCAGTTGCTGGTTCAGTGTTTCAATATTCTTCTCCTGTTCCTTGATCTTACCATAACGTATCTCCGCCACTTTTCCATAATCGCCTTCCCGTTCCAGCCTTTCGGCCTGTTGTTTCAGGTTTTCGATCTCTGCTTTGGCGTTCTGTACTTTTTCCACCAGTTCTTTTTCTTCTTTCCATTTAGCTTTATAGGTATCCCGTTCCACCGAGAGGTTGGCAATCTCTGTATTCAGTTCACGGAGCTTTACTTCATCATTCTCCCGCTTGATCGCCTCCCTTTCAATTTCCAGTTGGCGTATCTGTCTTTCCAGGGTATCCAGTTCTTCGGGCATGGAGTTCATTTCCAGGCGAAGTTTGGCGGCGCTTTCATCGATCAGGTCGATGGCTTTATCCGGCAGGAAACGATCGGTGATATAACGGCTGGATAGTTCCACGGCGGCAATGATCGCTTCATCCCTGATACGTACATGGTGGTGTGTTTCATAGCGGTCTTTCAATCCACGAAGGATGGAGATCGCATCTTCCACACTGGGTTCATCCACCATTACTTTCTGGAACCGGCGTTCCAGCGCTTTATCTTTTTCAAAAAATTTCTGGTATTCGTTGAGTGTCGTCGCACCTACGGCACGAAGATCACCTTTGGCGAGTGCTGGTTTCAGAATATTGGCCGCATCCATGGCGCCCTCACCGCCACCTGCACCCACCAACGTATGGATCTCATCAATGAATAAAATGATCTCGCCATCACTTCCGCTCACTTCTTTCACCACCGCTTTCAGTCTTTCTTCAAATTCACCTTTATACTTTGCACCGGCAATCAGCAATCCCATATCCAGTGCATAAATAATCTTTGATTTCAGGTTTTCGGGTACATCACCATTCACAATACGGTGTGCAATACCTTCGGCAATAGCTGTTTTACCCACACCAGGTTCACCCACGAGTATCGGGTTGTTCTTGGTTCTCCTGGAAAGGATATGCAGCGTGCGTCGAATCTCTTCGTCACGACCAATCACCGGGTCCAGCTTACCCTGCCTGGCCAGTTCATTCAAGTTCTTGGCATATTTATTCAATGCATTGAATTCCTGCGATTGTGTCTGCGAAGTAACGGTCTCTCCTTTTCTTAATTCTTTTATGGCCGCTACCAGTCCCTTTTCACTAAGACCGGCATTCTTCAACAATTTGGCGGATGAGTCATTGCCCTGCACAATGGCCAGTAATAAGTGTTCTGGTGTTACAAATTCATCATTGAATTCTTTCAGCACAGCACCGCTTCGCAGTACCACATTATTGGCTTCGCGGCTGATCTGTTGGGCAGCATCCCCTGATGTTTTAGGCAGTTTGCTGATCAGCTCGTCGAGTTTATTGTCGACCAGGTTGAGTGTAACATTGTTCTTTTTCAATAAATAATCCACCGGTGAATCCTCCTGTTCGAGCAACGCCTTCAGGATATGCTCCGTCTCAATATTCGGGCTCTTTGCATTGAAAGCAATTTGCTGCGCCTGTTGAAAGGCTTCAGCGGCTTTTATAGTGAAGTTTCCTAAATTCATAATGAAAGTTTTTAACTAAGAGTTATAAAATAATAGTCCATGGCTGCACATAAACCAGCTCTGTTTTGAACCTTTTCCTGTTAACTTTAATCTTTATTCTCAAATCATAATCCAAGCCAAATAAACCCGTTATAATGTCATATAAAATTAGTTCTATCTGCATGAAAGTCATGGCCGTATTCGGTTTCCTGCTATTCTTACAGCCTGTTTCTGGGCAGTACGACTGGTCGGAACTAAATGAAAATCTTGAGCTTAAAAAAAAGCAATTGGGTAACAACCTGGTAGTCATGATCTGGAAAGACTCCCTGTTATACAAGAACGAAATTGGAGAATTCAATGCCAAAACCCAGGCCCCTATTGGCTACAGCAGCCAGTGGCTTACTACGGCCCTGGTGATGCAACAGGTGGAGGAAGGAAAGATTTCGCTCGACGATTATGTGGTGAAATACATACCTGAGTTTGGCAAATATTTCAAAAATTATATCACCATCCGTCAATGCCTGAGCCATACCACGGGCATCGACGACGAGAGTATTTCCAAAAAAGGGAAAAAGAAATACAATTCATTAGAAGAAGAAGTGAATGCATTTGCCGCCCGGAAGATCAGGGCCAACGCAGGTAACGATTTCTGGTATGGCAATATTGGTTTAGACATTGCAGGCCGGGTGCTGGAAGTGGCCACCAGGAAAAAATTTGATGTGCTGATCAAAACCAAATTGCTCAACCCGCTGGGTATGCGCCGCACCACATTTACCGACCTGGAAGGAAATCATGTCAATCCTTCTGCAGGGGCACAATCCACTGCGGATGATATGATGAAATTCCTGGTGATGCTGCTTGGTAAAGGGAAGTATAACGGGGTACAGATCTTAAAAGAAGAATCCGTAAAAGAAATGATGCAATTGCAAACCAAACCCGAACTGATTAAATACAGACCGGAAGTGGCCGATGGTTATGGTTATGCCATGGGCAGTTGGGTAATAGACCAGGATGCTGACGGTAACGGCATTGCACTGGCCGTACCTGGTTTGTCGGGTAGCTGGCCTATGATCAATTATTGCCGCGGCTATGCCTACCTGTTACTCGTAAAAACTCCTATTTCGGAGGAGAAAGCGAATGAACTGGCCGGGCTTGTCAATATTGTGAATCACCAGATACAAACGACTTGCAGGGAATAATATTAGTTTATAGTTTTTAGTTTGTGGCCTGCCTGTCCGGCAGGCAGGTTTATGGTTGAGCTTACTAAAGCGGGTGTTTCACTACAATTAGATATAGTACCTGGACATACCTGCGTATTGATTTACCAGTTTACAATATACAACGCAGCGATCACAGCCATTAGGATAATCGTCCAGATGGCATAGCTCATCGGCACTTTGAACATTGAAGATTCCACTTCGAGTGCTTTAGGATTATCCTTCGATTTGGGGTCCAGTAATCCAAACAGAACGATCAGGAATACACAAGCCAGGAAGACGACTCCCATCCTGTTCATGAACGGCATGGCAGGCACCGTATATTTTAATAAGGCAGACAATGGAATACTGATGATGGTGGCCGCCAATGCCCCATTGGAATTGGAGCGTTTCCAGAAAAATCCCATGAGGAACATAGCTAATATACCGGGCGATATAAACCCGGTGAATTCCTGGATATAAGTAAACCCCTGCCCGAAATTCTTCAATGCCGGTGCAATAGCAAGTGCGATAGCAAAAGCAGCGATCACCACCCAACGTCCGGTGCGCACCACCGTTTTATCATCCGCATCTTTATTCATAAACCGTTTGTAGATATCGAGAGAGAAGATGGTGGAGATACTATTGGCCTTACCAGCCAGGGAAGCCACGATGGCCGCTGTAAGTGCCGCAAAGGCCAATCCCTTTAAACCATCGGGCAATAAGTTCAATAGAATAGAATATGAATTATCCGGCTTCACCACGCCGTTTTCCACGATACCCTGCGTGATGCTGTCGTGGGAACCGCTGGTATATAAAACATAGCAGGCAATACCGGGGAGCACTACGATCACCGGCATCAATAATTTAAGAAATGCAGCAAACAATAATCCTTTGCGGGCCGTGGGCAGGTTGGCGCCCAATGCCCTTTGCGTGATGTACTGGTTGCAACCCCAATAGCTGAGGTTGGCGATCCACATGCCGCCGATCAATACAGCCAGGCCGGGTAACTGCGTCCAGGGGTCCTGCATACCGCCCTGCCCGTCATGCACAGCATATTTTCCTTTCTCAAAGACCATGTGAAAATGATCAGGTGCTTTGTCTTTTAACAGGTTTAACCCTTCCATCACACCGGCGCCGGTTCCCACTTTATCCGATACCATGTTTAATGCGAGGTAAGTAGTGGCCAGGCCGCCCAGTACCAGGAAGAATACCTGTATCACGTCTGTATAACCGATCACCCGCATACCCCCAAGGGTGATAAAGATGGCAAACACTACTAACCCCAAAGCACATGCGAAAAAAGAGGCCCCAAGCATGTGCTGCAGGCTTAATGCTCCCAGGTAGATAATGGATGTAAGATTAACCAGTACATACAACAATAACCAAAATACAGCCATAATGGTGCTTACCCGGCTGTCGTACCGCTGGCGCAGAAATTGCGGCATCGTGTAGATTTTATTCTTCAGGTACAACGGCATGAAGAAAATAGCTACAATAATGAGGGTAACCGCCGCCATCCATTCGTAAGAGGCAATGCCCAGTCCTAAGGCGAAACCGGAGCCCCCCATGCCGATGAATTGTTCTGCAGATATATTGGAAGCGATCAGCGAAGCACCAATGGCCCACCAGGTGAGGGAGCCTTCGGCGAGAAAAAAATCTTTGGAGTCGTTATGTGTATTTTTCTTTTTTTGATATATCCAATACCCATACAGTGATACCACCACAAAATAAAAAAGGAAGACAAGCAGATCGTTGGTCGCTAATTGCATAATCAGAGTTTAGAGTGGTAAAAATTATTGAAATTTATTGACTTCTCAAATCTAAAACTTAAAACCTATAACTTACAACTCTTAAACTCCGGTTATGTACGAACATCGCAAACAACCATTGGTACCCGCATCGGTTTTTTACCAGCGTGTATTAAAGAATATCCTGATTGCCCTTGGAGTGATGATTGTGAGCCTTTCCATTGGCGTAACAGGTTATTATTATACCGAGCACATGTCGTTCCTGGATGCGGTGCACCAGGCATCGATGATCCTGAGCGGCATGGGACCGATCATTACTGATTTTAAAACGCCGGGTGGGAAAATATTTTCATCGGTCTATGCCTTATTCAGCGGGGTGGTTTTCATTACCAATATTGGCATCATACTGGCGCCATCACTGCACCGTATATTTCATAAGCTGCATGTGGAAGATAACTAACCGTCGTCAGAACCCTTTTTTCTCCGTGGTTTCATTTTTGACCAATACCACTTTATTGCGGTCGGCCCTGTAGACAGCATCGTAGAATTTGACCAGTTCGGCATAATCGGAAGGAGGGAAATGGCCGCTGACGGTTTCAAAATTCCTGTAATAGATCAGCTTATTGCCTTCCACTTTCACCGAGGAACTGTATTTACCAAACTTGCAGCTGATCGCCACATCCTTAGGCATAGATTCCGATACAAATCCTGCCGGCAATATTACTTCACTGGTATCCGTATCAATAAATGCCATGCTAAACTCCAGGTCGTACTTTCTTTCCTTATCGGGAAGCAGCTTGGTATTGAACTTCGTCATGATGTTGGGAGTAATAAAAAGCCGTTTACCGGTAACAGTGGCATAATTACTTACTGTAATGTCCAAAGTCTCCTGCACTGCCGGCAGAGTGGACTTTTGTTCACTGTAATTAAAATCGCGGATATTGTAGGTGGCAAAGTCGAGATGCTCCTGCAATCTTTCCTTTATTTTGTCTTTGGAATTATGATGGATCATTCCATGATAATAATCCTGCTGAAGGCCTGTGTATTTTGTTTCCGCCTTTACCTCTAATGTTGCTTCTTCGTCCAGCGTGGCTTTAATATGCCGTACCTGGAGATTGCTTTTTGCACCATAAACGGGTGTGTGTACCAGCTTTCCGCCATCCTCATTCACTGCGAGGGCATAACGGTTGTCTGTATGACTGCCGAGGTAACCCGCAGGAAGTGTCTGGCTCGTGCATTCCAGCCACATCGTATCTTTTTGCAAGGGTACGCAGAGAATGATATGATTGAACTGGTCACTCGGAAAATCAGGCAGAAAAAAATGCTCTCCCCTTCCAGAATTAATAATAGTGTAGGATGATGGGATGTTCGCCTCTTTCAGCAATGAATACATATAGTTGCTCAATGCCTTGCAGTCACCGTATGCATTTTTGGCCACATACGCCGCATCAAAAGGCTGCAAACCGCCGATGCCTAACTGAATGCTGATGTACCTTGTGTTTTTTTGCATGTATTCATACAGTACCCGCACTTTTTCAGCAGGGTCGGCAATCCCATCTGTCAATGCATGTACCTGTTGTTTCACGGCATCTGGAAGTTTGTCCCGTCCTTTATTCAGCTCCTGTTGAAAAAGCCCGAAATCCTTCCAGGTTGCAAACGATCCCTTATATCCTTCCATCTCAAATTTATCCGGGGTGAAATAGACGCAGGTGGTGAGAAGGGGCCAGTCGGGTGAAGCATACTCCTTTACCACGGAAGGCATATTGTTGACCCGCCAGGTATATACTTTCAGATCTTTCTCATCTGTTATAACAGGTTCTTTGGCGGCATAATTGAACGCTTTATACCTGAAACTGTACCAGGAAGGGCATTTGATAATAGCGAGCGCTTCTTCCACGGAATACTGTTCTGCCGTTTGCGGGAACCAATCGGGGAAAAGACAGGTATTATTGTACTCCACCACCACTTCATACTCCACCGTGTAGGGGAAAACCTTATGATAAAAATTATGCACTTTCACACGGCCATCTTCCACGAGGCTGAAGTCACTGATGGCGCTATAATCCTTAATATCCTTACTCTTCAATGATTTTATTTCTTTGCCATTTTGATCAAAGAGTTTCCCTTCTATTGACTTTACGGAACGAAGTTTGTCATAAAAGACATGGAATGCTGCAAATTTCTCACCGCTCTCATCGAGAATCGTAAAGGCTTCTTTCTTATAATACCTCGCTTTGGTATAAGAAATCACTTCGTATTCATACCGCTCAAATCTTTTCACTGCATGGGCATTGGTGAGCAGCGGTTGGGGGATTTTGGAGGCTGCATAATCGCCTTCTGTTGCCAGGACAGACAACGGGGAAAAAAAACCACTCAAGAAGACAATCATTGCAGCTTTCATACACTTATTTCTTTTTAAACACGATCTGCTCTGCATATTTTTTTACAACCAGGTTAAAGAATTCACGCAGCATTTCATATTCGTCCGGCAAAAAAAAGGTCCTGTTTATCTTAACCCTTGTGCGAAATGAGATATTTGAACCTGACTGTGATATCCGGTATTCAAAATACCCTTCTTCCTGCTCGTTTAATTTTACCAGTATAGACTTGGGTAGTTCGTCCACCACATAGCCTGCCGGCACTTCCAGTTGCAGGTTGTATGTCCGGTCGATGGTATACGGCATTTCCACGGGGTACAGCCTTTCTGCCGATTTGAATGGGTTTTCCTTATATCCTTCGCCAAATATCGGGTTCAGGTAAATGATATCGGCTTTTTCCTGCTTGATATCGAAATCAAATTTCAGGCTTACCACTTCATCCGGTTTTGTAAGCGAATCAACAGTAAGATTACTAACCTCCACTTCTGTTCCAAAATTTTTTTGGATAGCTTTCAGAAAACCTTCCTTCCCCATTTCTTTAATTTCCTCCCTGATATCCAGTGACCTGTAATATCCGGGAGTTTGCTGAAAACTCCCGATCAGCTCTCCTTTTTCATTATTGATAATAAAAACGGTGGTAAATTTTGTTTCGTTAACAGCATCACTGTTCAGGTCAATTTCCTGTGCTTCTTTACTGATCACTCTTGCATGACCATTGTAGCATTTCAGCGGCAGGTGCCCGAATCCCATTCCTGGTTCAGTGGCATCCATGTAGTAGGGCTTATTATTCACCACAGCCTGGGCAATAACATAATTATACTGTGATAAAATAGGATACAGCGCATAGGTGATCCCATGCCCCCTTGTGCTGAGCAGAACAGGATCTGCATGGATATCTGCGTATTTCAGCATGGCTGTTAACAGGAGATTGATCTCCGCGACATTCCCTTTTTTTTCCCTCATTGTATTTTTCAGGCCTTTGTTCATATATCTCTCTCCCCTGTCTGTACAGGTAAAATTGTCGCGGACATAGTAATAGATACGTTTTGTTTTCTCTACCGGATCAGCCACCCCATCGATCAATGGTTTCACAATATCTTTCAGCCAACCGTTATCCTTATTCAGTTGTTCACCAAAATATTCTGCTTCCAGTAATTTACCGGCAACCTGTGGCCAGGATTCCACATACCTGTGATACTGGAGCGGATCCCGTTGCTCTACCAGCTGAAATTCTATTTTCTGGGTGTGATTTTTGATCGTAGAAGTAAAATTTTCCTCATTGAGTGCAGGTACATTTTTTGCCACCCAGCGATAGTCGGTCACATTTGCATCCACCCGGATCCTATCTGATGCCGATACCCCATTGGGTATGATAATATTATAGGAAGTACGCCCATCTTTACGATCACTGATATCAAATTTGCGGTAACCCTGGCTCAGGAATACATAGTAGAAGAAATTAGGGACCGTTAAATTAAATTCACTCCACAGCACAGGATAAGAACCCTGGAACTCCCAGGGGTCGAGGTTGTTGATGAAATCAGACACGGTGGTATATTCATATTCAATAATACTTCCTTCTTTAATATTGGGGAATGTAAATTTCCGCACTTTCCAGTTTTTGTCCAGCCTGGTTTCATAAACAGCCGTCCTGGTCTCGAGTTTTGTTTCCACCACTTTACCATTTTCCAGGTTATACGTGACTGCTTTTAATTTTTCCAGCTTTACCTCATCGTCACCATTGGTATAAATATGAATACTCACATCCGCCACATCGTAGCCGTTCTTATTCAGTATATGTATCCTCTTAAAATGTTTGAAATTAATAGAGAACCAGCCTTTGGTATTCCCTTCTATCTGGCTGGTACCAATATCCGCCAGTACGACGGAATTGGCATTACTGTCGATAGGATACAATTTAGTAGCAAAGTCTTTTTCCGTAACATTTCCGAATTTCACATTCGACTTATCCTGGCCCCACAAGGCGCAGGAAGCCAGTAAAAGGACAATAAAAGATATCACAGGTCTTGCTTGCATAGGTGGTGGTTATTAAAATACGGTCTGCTTAAAATTCAATTTTACACAAAAAAGTCCAAACTTGCCAGTACAAGGACCGCCCGGGAATACGTATGGACGAAAAATAAATGTATCCAGTTGTGAGTATCAGCAAAAATACGAAGTTTATTAAAAAATATGCAGCAGAAATGGGCTTTGACCACTGTGGTATAGCCCCTGCTCAAAAACTGGATGAGGACGCTGTTCGCCTGGAGAATTGGCTCCGCAAAGGCATGCACGGGGCCATGACTTACATGGAAAAATACTTCGACCAGCGCATTGACCCTGCCCGGCTGATCCCCGGCGCAAAATCGGTGATCACACTACTAAAAAATTACTATCCTTCCCAGGTACAAAAAACAGATGGTCCCAGGATATCAAAATATGCTTATGGGCAGGATTATCACGAAGTGATCCGCACGCAACTGAACCAACTGATCAACGGGATCAAAACCCATATTGGTGATATCCATGGCCGTGGCTTCGTGGATTCTGCTCCCGTGCTGGAAAGAACCTGGGCACAAAAAAGCGGCCTGGGGTGGGTGGGAAAGAACGGGAACCTGATCAATAAACAAACAGGCTCATTTTATTTTATCGCCACACTGATCTGTGACCTGGAACTGGAATACGATGATGCTTTTGCTAAAGATTATTGCGGCACTTGTACCCGATGTATCGATGCCTGTCCCACCGGTGCCATTCTTCCCGACAAAGTGGTGGATGGCAGTAAATGCATCTCTTATTTCACTATCGAATTAAAAGAGATGATGATACCCGGCGATATGAAAGGAAAATTCGATAACTGGATGTTTGGTTGTGATACCTGCCAGGATGTATGCCCCTGGAACCGCTTCAGCCGGCCCCACCAGGAAATATCTTTTCAGCCCCTGCCCGAAATAATAAACCTTTCCACCAGCGAATGGGAGGAAATGACGGAAGCATCATTCCGGCGTATTTTTAAAGATTCTCCCCTGCGACGGGCAAAATGGGAAGGTATTCAGCGAAATCTCCGTTTTATTGCTGCTAACCCGGATAAAGATGCAGTGACCTGAAAAGGCAAAGCCGACAAAGATCCGTTCATTACCGAAGTAATAAAAACAGGAAAAGACCTGTCGAGCGATCAGTGTTGCTTTTCCTGTATACGAACCCCGTCAGCTTTGTGGTTTCAACAAGTGTAAGAATTGACCTAGAACTTCCAACCCAGTTTTATCATGATCCTGTTGAAATTATATTTGAATTCTTCTTTTTGTTCCAATTCCGGCAAACCCCAGGTATAGGTCCTTGTCTCCCTCATTCCTTTGAATGAATAACCGAGCGACATGATAAATGCCTGCTCGTGTTTTACTCCCAATGCCACCCCCACTCCCACATCTGAATAAAATCCATTGTGAAAAGTATTTTCCTGGTTCCCATTCCATATTGAGGGCATGATATTAAAATACTTTTGCACCCAGGCAATATTCCATCCTGCATCGGCATATACAAAAGGTTTGTTCTTTTTTTCACCAAATTCCCTGCGAACGTCCACAAACACAGGCGCTGTTCTGTAGAGATAATAATCCAGGCCCATCCCTATCCCGGCAAACCATTTGCCTTTTTGAAGACCATTGACGGTTTGGAGCACTCCGTCGGTGCTTTGCTCACCGACAGCCAGCGCCACACTATTAACGGAACTGAATTTAAATTTTACCGGTTTGTTCTGTGCCGCACCTGCCAGCGTCAGCACCAGTAATCCTGTTATGACTATTAATTTCCTGTTCATCCCCCTTATTTTTTAACGTTGATACGGCTCAGTTCCGTTACATTAAAACTGGCATCATAGCTGTATTGATATAATCCTTCACTGGCCACCACCAGGGCCCAGCCGCCAAAGGCGATCACATCATAGCTCTCGATACCACTGATCTTCTTTTTTAGGGTGATGTTGTTGGGTGAAGAGGCATCAAAGAATTTGATACCATCCTTTCCATCACAAATGATCAGCTGGTTGCCGTCTTTGGACAGTCCATGCGGGTTGGTAAGCGGATAAGTTTTTAGCAATGAAGGTGCGGAGATATTGCTGATATCCACCACGTCGAGCTGGTTCTCGAAGCCTTCACAGGTGGTGCCGGAGCGAAGCGTGACATAAGCATATTGGTTGTCGGCCACCACGGGGTCACAGGTGCGGGCATGTGCAAACTGGCCCATTTGAACGGGTATGGAGGGATTGGAAATATTGAAAATGAACATACCGGTTGTGGAACCAATGAACAAACGATCGGCAAAGGGATACACTGTTTCAATACCCCATCCGATATTAACAGTATTGGTGTAAACAGGATCTGTTGCGTTGGCAATGGAAATTACTTTCAAAGATGTGCTGGATACAGCGTAAAGATGATTATTCACCACGGTAAATCTTGCCATAGAGCCGCCCATCCCGAAAGGAGATGAAGCAGCATAAGCGCCTGAGCCGGGAGATCCCGACATCAGTACCGCATCTTCCATAGTTCCGCCAAAAATTCCCGGGTTACCACCACAATAGGTTTCAATTGTTGTATCCCTGCCCGTCCAATCGACTATTACCTTTGTAGTATCATTTATAAATCCGCCTCCCCAGTATCTTTCGGGAAAAACGTTCTCATTAATTTTTTTCACCACCACAGATTGCGGGTTGCTGATATCTATTGTTACAAGGTCGGTATAAAGGTCCGCATACAGCACATTGCCTTTTACCGCCATATCCAGGTTGCCGGGAATATCCACAAAGGCAATGTTTCGCGGCGCTTGTTTGTTGCTGTTGTCAATGATGTGAATACCCTTATCCACTTCATTCAGGAAAATATAATTACCCCTGATATATATTTTACCCGGTCTGTGAATTTCTTTGGCAGCATTGCTTTTGATATTAGCCCTTACCTCGTCTTTCGTTTTATAAACAGGCGTCCATATCTTATAGGTCATGGAGCATTTATCCTTCATACAATTTTGAAAGCCGAGACAGATTACAAATACAAGTAAAAGCGAGACCGGCAGTGTAAGTAGTTTCCTGGTCATAACAATTGATTTTGCAGTTTGACAACGGCCCTGAGCAGGCCGTTGCATTCATCCATTATTTTTTTAATGTCCATTTTACCTGCACACCAAAGGAAAGTAAATGGTTCCTGTTGTCGGTCTCTACTTTTTGCAACTGGCTGATGTGATAATTGAGGAATAGACCAGTGGCAAAAGGATGTTTGGTGGCCTGGCCGAATTGTGCGTAGATCCCTGTCTGATAACTTAACTGGAATTTGCGGAATATGCCTTTATCCCTGTAATAAATATTATATGCCGCATCGTATACCAGGGCATTGCTCCCGAGTAATATCCGGGGCGAAAGGCTGTTTTCCCATACCAGGGGTATTTTCTTTCCCTTATTCAGCTGCCAGTGGATGGAAATGGGTGTGCTGACAAAGAAGTAATTACTGTGACGGTTAGACGCAGTTCCGTTCCTGTAATAACCGGTGGCATTCGCAGAATAATCCCCGGCGTAGACCAGCCGGGAGCTGTCTACAAAAACTCCGGTTTGCTGACGGGTGGAATAATAGGAAAAGTCGATCCCAACTGAAACGGCTGTTTTCCTGCCCAATTTCTTTTTCGCATTCACACCTGCCATAGCATAAAGGCCATTGCTGCTTTTCCCGGGAGGCACCGGTGCCTGCGGGTTGGCACCGGGGTTGCCGCTATTCAGCATCTCAGCCTTTGCCTGCGGAAACAAACTGAAACCACTGGCCCTTCCCGATATTCCGGAAGCTGCATGGATCCCCCACTCCCAGTCTTGCTTTTTCTTTTGCGGAGTTTTTGTAACCGGCTCCTTTTCTTTCCCGGAATCGGCGGGTGCCACCGTTTTTTTATCTGCCGCTAACACGCTGTCTGCCCTTTTATCAATCAAGGGTTTTTCTTTTGTTACCGGCAGGAATTTTTTATTCTCATTTTCCCCGGTTTCCTTTTTGGGTGTTAAGGCAACATCACTAACAGGTTTGGCAGAAGCTTCCATGGTATCTTTTTTATCTTCCGGCCTGCCGGTATCCTCATTATTCATTTTTTGTTTTTTGGCGACCTTCTTCTTCGCACCTGCCTGCTGATCAAAGAAGGCATTGCCCTTATCGGTTAGCTGTTTTTCCCATTCATTTTGTTTACCTTTTTTTGTTGCCGGTAAAACAGGCTTGGCATCAAGGGTGATGACGGGAACCGGGGGTCTCTTTTCATCCTGCCCTTTCGTTTCTTTTGCTACCGGCTTGTTGGTTACAGGGGCAGGGTCTTTTGTTTCAGGTATACTGGTCGTGTTCGTACTATTTTCTTTTGGGGTGGTGTTAGTAAGCGTTGTTGCCGGCCCTGATGCATGGGTATTATCCTTATCTTCTCTTGTCATTATCAAAAGGGTTGTGCCTCCGCCTGCCAGGAGCAAAGGGAGCAGCCACCAGAAAATGATACGTCTCCGTCTCTTCTGCCGGCGAATTCTTTTCTCCACCTCTGGCCATACTCCGGCAGAAGGATAGAGTTGCAGCTCATCCATTTTTTGCTGCACTTTTTTCTCAAATTCATTTGCCTGCATAACTCTTATTTTTTTGATCCTTTGACATTTCTTCCAGCCAGCTGATCAATAATGCCCTGGCCCTGGCATATTGTGAACGGGATGTGCCATCGCTGATACCCAGCATTTCCCCGATCTCCACATGCGTGTATCCCTCCACGGCATGCAGGTTGAAAATGGTCTGGTAACCCGAGGGTAACTGTCGTACCAGGTCAGCCAGTTCTTTGGCCTGCAAGGCGATAACGGGGTTATCATCCGCCACCGGGTGGAGTGTTTGTTCAGGGAAATACATTTCCTTGTTGTAACGGCTGTTCCGCTTTAGGAAATTCAGGGCTGTGTTGATCATAATCCTGCGTATCCACCCTCCCAGTTCGCCTTCATTCTTATACTGTTTCAGATGTGTAAATACCTTTACAAACCCGTCCTGGAGAACGTCTTCGGCATCTTTAAGCGATTTGGTATAACGGTAGCAGATGCCGAGCATGGTTTTAGCATACCGCTCATAAAGCAGTCGCTGCGCCTCGGGGCGGTGCCTGAGGCAGTCTTTTACCAATTGACGGTCATCCATATTCACCAACATGCGACTGACAATGGGTTGCTGTCAATCGTTGCATCAAAACTAGCGGAAGTTACGGGGATGAGTTATGGGTTACGAGTTATGGGTTAACTGTTGAGAGTTAAAAATCACTGTCTTTCCTGAGGCCCTGGAGTTGTTTTACAAATTCGGTCCAGACTTTTTTAGCATCCGGGAATTTGTAATATTTATTGAAGAGTTTTTGGGTTTCCACCAGGTTTTTGCCATAACTAAAATAGAAAACCGCCAGGTTCATGGCAAACTCCTTACGCAGTCCATTATCCTGGGCCAGTTCATCGTCCAGTTTTTCATAAGGCTGTTCACTAAGCTTACCCAGGTTATCGTTGATGATGCTTCTCAGTTCAGGGTCGCCGGGCAGCACCTGTAATTTGCCTTTATTGTATTTCAGGGTTACTGTTCTTAAGTCGATCGGCGCTTCGTCTGTGGTATCTGCATAGCCGCAGGCGTAGCAGGTAAAAAAGTAACCGAATTGTTCATAGAAGGTATAAATAAATTCCTTCTTATCTGTGATCATGGTATGCCCGGCAAAAAGTTTTGCCGCCTGCTGGTATTTATTGGCGCCGATATTCCTGAAAATATAGATCTCATCGCAGCAATGGGCGCCGCCGGTGAAATTATTAATGAGTAATTCTTTTTTACCATCGTTGTCAATATCATCTATCACATGATCCGCATACATCATGTCTTCTTTCTTCAGAAAATTGGCCAGTGAAAGGCTTTTTCCTGCTTTGGTGACCAATATCAGTTTGGCAGGATCTTTTGCTTTCTCCCCCTGCTGGAAAAAAAGGATGGTGGGATCTTCTGTTGGTATGATGGCACTGTCCCGCTGGTACATCACCGAATCCGTTTGTGCTGCGGCAGTAGCTTGTATCAAAAAAAAGGGTATAGCCATGCAGGCAGACAATAACGGCTTCATGTGAAAGTTTTTTAAATGATGAGCGGGTACCTGAAAAGGTTGGTATAAACAGGGAGTCCGGAAATATAAATTCTGTTAAAAACCCAGCGGCACTTCCACCTGCACTTTATCCCATTCAATAACCATGGCATTCTTTGCATCGAAGCGGATCGTGAGCTGTTCCACTCCCGGTTCAATGGTTTTTACCGGTACATTTACTTTAGCCACGTCTTTTGCCTTATTCTTTTCGTATCCGAAAGAACCCCATTGACCTAACTGGGAATTGAGAATAAGTGTCCAGTCTTTTTCATTCACCAGTGCAAAAAGTGTGTATGTACCCTTGGGTATGTTTTGTCCGCCAAATTTTGTATCTGAGTTAAAAGTGATAGTGGTGGCTTCATCCGCACCCAGGCGCCATACTTTGCCGAATTCCACCAAGCCGCCAAATATCTCACGGCCAGCCTTATGCGGTCTGCCATAGGTTACGTTTCCATTGGCATAGGTAACAGTGTCATGAGGGCTTTTGCGCTGGCTGTTTGCCTCCTGTTGCAGAACCGTAAACAGAGTGAGCAGCAGTACTATTTTTTTCATATCCTGAAATTTTTTGAAATATTGATTTATAAAGTTAGCAAGATTGGGCGAGATGCTTTGCCGCTCCTAATATTTTTCCAGCATTGTTTTCAACCTACTAAGTCCCTGCTCCATCCGGGGGCCATAGCGTTTTTCAAACATGAGCCCTGAGAATTTTTCCCAGGGGTACCAACGAAGGTGAAAATCCATGTACCATTGAACCGTAACTGTATTTGGAACACCCGAAGGAAGCAAATTCCAGCCCATGGAACCTTTACCAGCGCCCATGCCCAAATAAGATGCCGTGACAGTACTGTCTGTCTTTTCTTTTATCACCAATGCCTGCCCTTTTCCGGCGGAGACCCCATTTGGCCGGCCCCCGGTTATATAAAGTTCCGATGTATCGGCGCCGGGCATCCAGTTCTTCCAGTTGGTTGCATCATTAATTTGCCTGAGTACTGAATCTGCAGGCTGATTGATATCTGTGGCCCTGGATATACGAACATGGGAAGGAATGAGCAGCGACATCGCCGTAATGAGCAAGAACAAAACGACAGCACTGATGATTCCGAGTTTGATAATTCGCATGAGTTGACTTTTATTCCCACTTCAACACTTTACCCAGTACAAAATAGATGAGGACGATCCATACGCCCATGATAGCCAGCTGTTCTCCGCAATCCCAGATATGAAGTCCTTCAAATGATAATTTTCTGACCCCATCATTGAATTGCGTCAATGGCAGATAATGACAGATCGTTTGCAGCCATTTGGGAAATACTTCAATGGGAAAAAAAGTGCCGGACAACAACATTTGCGGAAAACCGAACAGGTTAATGAGCAAGGGGATCGACGTATCGCTCTTTACGATGCTGCTGAATATCAGTCCCACCCCCATTAGCAGGAAAAGCATGACGATGGTGAGCAGGCACATTTCCAAAAAGGTGACAAAGCCATTTTGCAGGGTAAAATTCAGGAAGTAATGGCCCACGATGATCAGCACGATCACGTTCATCAGTTGAAAGAACAGGCGGCTCATACCAATACCCAGTAAGATATTGGTCCGGCTGACGGGGGAAGCATAAAATCTTTTCAATACCAATTGTTCCCTTAATCCAAAAAAAGTGAAAGCCACTCCAAACAGGGTGGAAAATAAAATAGAAAACCCCAATTGGCCGGGCAGTATAAAATCTATCTGCCGGTATTTCCGCACTTCCGTTCGCTGTGGTTGATCAATATGTATAGCTTCGGTGCGGAATCCTTCTTTGGACGCTTCCATCACACTATACTTCAGTTTGAAATAATTCAGTGTCTGCATCAGGCCTCCAAATGTATTGTCGCTGGCTGAAGTGGTCCGGGTTTGAATATGGTATGTTTCCCTGCCGGATGAATCCTTGATGGTTCGTATGCCCAGGATAGCTGTCAGTTTTCCCCTTATGAGGTCTTTATTGAGGCTGGTGGAGTCGGTATAGTTCACTACCCGGATAAAGCCGCTCGATTTCAGGTCAAGGAATAGTGTGCTGGTGGTATCACTGTTTTTATCCAATGCCACCCGGTAAACGGGGGCGCCTCCATTTCCAAATGCCCCAAATATCATGATGAAGATGATGGGGAAAAGTATACTGAAAACAATAGCGCTGGGATTGCTGAAGATGGCTTTGAAACTGGCCCTGGTAATGGCCCACAAGGCCCTCGACTGGCTATAAGGTTTTGACATCTATACTATGTTGGTGGGCAAATGTATTTAATATAATGACGGAAATAAAATCGACGACAGGATAGAAATAGAGATATTTGATCCATGGAGCATAGGGCATACCTGTTAACAGGCGGAAATATGGGCGACCGGAAAGCGCGGCTGACAGAAGCGGTGGAACGATTGAATAAGGAATGCGGTACCGTGATCGCCACTTCCTCTGTTTATGAAACAGCCGCCTGGGGAAAGACCGATCAGCCTTCCTTTTTGAACCAGGCCATCTTACTCCGCACTTCGATGAATGCCCGGCAACTGATGCGGAAAATATTGAAGGTGGAGAAAATGATGGGCCGTGTAAGAGAAGAAAAGTACGGGCCCCGGACTATTGACATTGACATTCTATTATTCAACGGCGAAGTGCACAATTATCCATTGCTGAAGTTACCGCATCCCGAAATGCATAAACGACGGTTTGCCCTGATGCCCCTGGCAGAGATTGCACCTGACCTAAAGCACCCCGTTTTGAATAAAACAATTACTGAATTGCTGGCGGTATGTCCTGATGAATTGGAGGTAAAAAAGTATTCCTGATTTTTTCCACAATCATCCCTGACTTTTTTTTACAGGTAATCATTTGGCTTATTTTGCAACCATTAATGGTGGGCTTATTCACGATCCCGGCTTACTATTCAATTCATGCATTACAATTTCATCACCATAGAAGGAAATATCGGCGCCGGGAAGACCACCCTGGCCCACCTGCTGTCAAAGCATTATAACGCCCGCCTGATCCTGGAAGAGTTTGCCGATAACCCCTTCCTGCCGAAATTTTATGAAAACCCGGACCAATATGCTTTTCCCCTGGAGTTGTTCTTTATGGCGGAACGATTTAAACAATTAAAAGAATTGCTGCAGCAGAAAGACTTATTCCAGAACCTGACCATTTCTGATTACCTGTTCACCAAATGCCTGCTTTTTGCCAAAGTAACCCTGCCGGAGGATGAGTTCCGGCTTTACCAACGGCTCTTTGAAATCATTCACCAGCAACTGGTGCAACCGGATATCCTCATCTACCTGCATGCCCCGGTGAGTAAGCTGCAATCGAATATTAAAAAACGTAATCGTTCATACGAACAAAAGATACCGGATGACTATTTGTTCAATATCCAGGAAACCTATACCAACTACCTGAAGCAGCATAATGTAAAAACTCTTTTTGTGGATGCCAGCAATGCGGATTTCCTGGGAAATGAAAAACACCTGCAGACCATTTATGATGCGCTTGACAAAGAGTATGAACACGGCCAGCATTATATCACTTTACCATAAACTGCCTGTTTCGTTCTATCTTTGACGAAATGTCGTCGTTAGTACAATCAGGCAGCCTTCAACCTTTACAACATAAGGAATTCCGTTTTTTTATTGTCGCCCGTTTCTTTCTTATCATGGCTTTGCGCATGCTGGGCACAGTGGCTGCCTATAAACTATTCAAGCTCACTCAAAGTTCTTTTTCCATCGGGCTGGCAGGCCTGTCTGAGTTTGTGCCGGTATTTATTCTTGCATTGTATGCAGGACATGTGATCGATAAATCGGATAAACGAACACTTTTGGTAAAGGGCATCCTCACGTATTCCCTTTGTGTGATCGCCCTGATCGTGATCACTTCTCCCTGGTTTGAAGCGAATGTAAAAGTGCAGTCGCCTCAATTATTTTTTTATGGTGTTATTTTTTGCACCGGGGCCATCCGTGCTTTTACGGGCCCCACCACCAATGCTATCCTCTCGCAATTGGTACCCAGAAATATTTTACATTTTGCTGCGAACATCAGCTCCTCCACCTGGCTGGCGGCTTCCATTACCGGGCATGCTTCTGCCGGTTTCTTTATTGCATGGTTTGGCGTACATGTTACTTTCTATATCATCCTTGTGTATGTGCTGCTGGCCGCCCTGCTTATTTCTTTTATCAAAAAGAAGCCTGTTGCGGTCAGTGCAAAAGATATGAATGCCTGGGAAAGCGTAAAGGAAGGTTTACGTTTTGTTTTTGCCAATAAGATCATGTTAGGTGCCATTTCACTTGACCTGTTTGCCGTTTTATTTGGAGGTGCTGTGGCGCTGATACCAGAGTTTGCAGAGAAAATATTAGCAGTTGGGCCCATTGGTTTTGGCTGGCTCAATGCTGCCATGGACATAGGCTCTGTTATAATGATCACTGCGCTGACCATCTGGCCTATGAAAAGAAGACAGGGTTATATACTGTTATATGCCGTAGGTGGTTTTGGCCTTTGCATCATCCTATTCGGCATATCCAAATTATACTGGCTCTCCTTTTTTGCTCTGATGATAGGGGGAATGCTGGATGGTATCAGTGTAATTATCCGCGGAACTATTTTACAGCTTACCACACCGGATGATAAGAGAGGAAGGGTGTCCAGCGTCAACTCTATGTTTATTAACAGCAGCAATGAGCTGGGACAGTTTGAAAGCGGATTTATGGCACGTGCTCTTGGTACTGTACCGTCGGTCATCTTCGGCGGGTGTATGACACTAATAGTAGTAATCATTACCTGGTTTAAAGCGCCTGGCCTGCGGAAATTTGAGTATTAAGAGAAGCCAATAGATGCTGAAATTTACTTATGTTACTCATCCAGTGAAAAATACAGGGGAGCACAATGAACACGATGGACACGAAGAAGAATACAATACAAAGTGCAAAAAAATTATTGGCAGGACTGTGGGCAAAATCAAGTTTGCCTTTAACAGAGCAGGTTTAATATCGAAGCCAGCCTGCAAAAAATATTGAAAAGATCGTCCGGGTATTAAAAGGGAAAGCCACATCACCGCTCCTCCGGTCAAAATAATAATGTGTTAACGTTTCCTGGGTAGGGTGCTCTGCAATTCTCGCCCCGATCACTTAATTTTAGGTATCGTTCATGCCTTTTACCTTTTCACATCCCGCCATAGTTCTGCCATTCTACCGGCTTTTCCGGAAATGGTTTTCATTGACAGGTCTCATCGTGGGCAGTGTCATTCCCGATTTTGAGTATTTCATCCGCATGGACACCCAGCGCACGTACAGTCATTCACTGCTGGGTATGTTTTGGTTTGATCTGCCATTGGCGATTGCTGTATGTTTTATTTATCACAACCTGGTACGCAACACCCTGGTCCATCATCTTCCTCATATGTTGCGTTGCCGGCTGATCGGATTTACAAAGTTTAACTGGACCGCTTTTTTCCGGCAACATTGGCTGATGGTCGTTGTTTCCATTCTTTTGGGTACATTCTCCCACCTGGTATGGGACCATTTTGTACATGAACGGGGATATGCTTTGCAATTCAACAACTTTTTACAGGAACATATCACGGATGAACCGGCATTCCCTGTTCCTCAGTATAACACGGTGCAGTTCCTGAGCTCATTGACCGGGGGCATTATCATATTATATGCGCTATACCAGTTACCCGTTACCGATCCCATAAGAAAGCCCTTTTCCATTGAGTTCTGGGCCCTTGTGGCCGCCATCATGCTGGCGGTGATGATCATCCGGTTGCAAACAGGATTGCACTACCAGAATTATTACAATGTTGTCATTAATATCATTTCCAGTCTTTTTATTGCATTGATCCTTCTGTCGCTGTATCACCGAAAGAAATATTACCCTTGAAAATTATTTCTTCTTTTCATTTTGCAACAACCCTTCCAGTACATAATAAGTAATAGGGCAAAAGGTGGAGTTCTTTAAAGTAAGAGGCTGGCGTTTTATGATGACATCTTCGTCGGTATAAGGAAAACGGTGGCAATCAGACGGACGCTGATCATAAATACTGCAATAATTATCCGCTCCCAGGAAAGGGCAGGGCAATGACTTTGCCACATAATCCCCGTCTTCGTCCACTTTCAGGTAGGTTTCGATAAAATCGCTTTCCCGCATCCGGAGATGTTTACTGATACGTTTAATATCCGGCGTTTTAAAGCGGGGAGAATAATTTTTACAGCAATTGGCGCATTGCAGGCAATCAATTTTGGAAAAAGCTTCTTCGTGGAGGTCCGGCAATTGTTTTAACACGTCATTTTTACCGGCCTTTTGCAAAAATTGTTTGTACAGTTTTTGTCGTTCGGCTGATTTCTTTTCCCAGTTTTGTAAAATATCTTTCGCCATCCTGCAAGTTACGACTACTGTAACTTTTACTATTTTTAACGCATGGGAACCGGCCGGGAACAATTGCTTGTCTTAATCAGCACACCTGTTTACATTATTGTAATCGGACTGGAACTCTTTCTTAGCCATCTTCACCGGCAAAAAAGCTATAGCTGGAAAGACACGTTGCAGAATATTTACCTTATGCTGCTCAATGCAGCCATCGATTTTTCTTTTCGCATCATCTATATCGGTATCATCCTGTCTTTTTTCTTCGATAACCGCCTGGTGTCACCGATCCCCCATCCATGGATATACTGGGGTGTATTGTTGCTCTTTGAAGATTTTATGTATTACTGGCTGCACCGGGTGGACCATGAATGCCGTTTGTTCTGGGCCACACATGTTACGCATCATTCATCGGAGCATTTTAACCTCACAGTGGGATTTCGGTCTTCGGTGCTGGAACCGTTATACCGGTTTGCCTATTTTATCCCTATTGCGTGTATGGGGTTCCGCCCGGTTGATATCATTTTTATTTATTCATTAACCCAAACATGGGGCATATTGGTGCATACCGAGAAAATAAAAAAACTGGGCTGGCTGGAATACATACTTGTCACACCCTCCCATCACCGGGTGCATCATGGTTCCAATCCCAAATACCTGGACCGCAATATCGGGATGTTCCTGATCATCTGGGATAAACTATTTGGCACTTTTCAGCAGGAACTGAAGGCCGATGAATATCAATCTATCCGTTATGGCCTTACCAAACCACTGGACAAAGAAGACCCGGTGAATTTGGTGGTACATGAATGGAAGAGCATCCGGAAAGACCTGCGTAAAAAGGGGCTGACTTTCCGGCAAAAATGGAATTATCTTTTTGGTCCGCCCGGCTGGAGCCATGATGGCAGCAGCCATACCAGCAGGGAACTGAGACAAATGGAAAAAAATAGGCCCTGAAACCATCTCTGGCAGGCACTTCCAGGATTTGCTTCACGGCTTTTCCACTCCACCTGATATCTTCATTATTTATCCTTTACAGCCCGTAACTTTGCACCGCCTTCGCAAGGGCTTCGGTAGTTAAATCCGGCTTTTGAAAAGGCAACAGATAAAAGTTTGTGGTTGATTAGCCATGATTGATGAACCACCTTAAAAAAACAGGTAACTACTATGAATCTTTTCGAACAACAATCTAACGAGTTCATCCCCCGTCACATCGGACCCCATGAAGCCGACACAAAAAAGATGCTGAAAAAGATCGGTGAAAACAGTCTTTCTTCCCTGATCGATAAGACCGTACCCGGGGCCATCCGTATGCAGCATGCCCTGAATATCCCTGCTGCCATGAGTGAACATGAATACCTGAAGCATATTAAAGAAGTATCCTTAAAAAATAAAGTATTTGCCAACTATATTGGCCAGGGATATTATGATACCATCACTCCTTCTGTGATCCTGCGGAACATATTTGAGAATCCGGGATGGTACACCCAATACACTCCTTACCAGGCAGAGATTTCGCAGGGCCGTTTGGAGAGCCTGCTGAATTTCCAAACCATGGTCAGCGACCTGACGGGCTTACCAATCGCGAATGCATCCCTGCTGGATGAAGCCACCGCCGCGGCCGAAGCCATGACCATGTGTTTTAATACCCTGAACAAACAAGACCATATTGAGCGGCCAAAATTCTTTGTCGACAAAGAGATCTTTCCGCAAACAAAGGATGTTTTAAGAACAAGGGCTGTGCCCGTGGGTATTGAAATCGTGGAAGGTGATTACAGGAATGCCTCTTTTGATTCAACTTATTTCGGTGCTATTGTGCAATATCCCAACGATAAAGGTTCTATTGAAGATCACAGGGATTTTATCAGCACCGTACATGCATCGGGGGCATTGGTAGTAATGGCCACTGATCTGCTTGCATTAACGTTATTAACTCCTCCGGGCGAATTAGGCGCTGATGTGGCTATTGGCTCCGCACAACGATTTGGTGTTCCGCTGGGCTATGGCGGGCCCCATGCCGCTTTTTTTGCTTCTAAAGATGACTTCAAAAGAAGCATGCCAGGCCGGATTATTGGTATCAGTATTGATGCCCAGGGCAACCGTGCATTGAGAATGGCCCTGCAAACCAGGGAGCAGCATATTAAAAGGGAAAAAGCCACTTCTAACATTTGCACGGCGCAGGCTTTACTGGCCAATATGGCTGCCATGTACGCAGTATATCATGGCCCGGAAGGTTTGAAGAATATCGCCAAACGTGTGGCCCTGCTCACACAAACCGTGGCTGAATCGATAGAAGAAAGAGGCTTTGAACTGCTGTCTTCCAATTTCTTTGATACCATCGTGGTGAAAGTAAAAGAAGTGGCCCCTATCCGGGAAAAAGCGGAACGGCAATTCATCAACCTGCGTTATATCGGCAAGAATATGATCGGTATCTCGCTGGATGAAACAACGGATATCGCTGACCTGTATGACCTGATCAATTGTTTTGAGAACGACAAAGACCCGGTGGCTTTTGATATCAATCATGATGATGACCTCCATCATATCCCCGCTTCTCTTGCCAGGCATTCCGCATTCCTGACGCATGCTGTTTTCAATACCCATCACAGCGAAAGCCAGATGATGCGCTATATCAAGATGCTGGAGAATAAAGACCTTTCCCTGAACACTTCCATGATCTCACTGGGCAGCTGTACCATGAAACTCAATGCTGCCAGCGAAATGATGCCGCTGAGCTGGACACACTGGAGCAAGATACATCCCTTTGCCCCGGCCCACCAGGCAGAAGGTTATCAATATATCATTGATGAATTAAGTAAGTACCTCTGCGAGATCACCGCCTTTGATGCCTGCAGCCTGCAGCCCAACAGCGGTGCACAAGGTGAATACGCAGGTTTACTCACCATCAAAGCCTGGCATGAGGCTAACGGTAACCATCACCGGAATGTAATGCTGATACCCATCTCTGCCCACGGCACCAATCCTGCATCTGCTGTGATGGCAGGCATGAAGGTGGTGGTGGTGAAGGCGCTGGAGAACGGATATATCGATGTGGCCGATCTGAAAGCAAAGGCAGAGCAATACAGCACCCACCTTTCCGGTATCATGATCACTTACCCCAGTACTTATGGTGTGTATGAAGAAACAGTGAAAGAGATCACCGATATCATTCACCAGCATGGCGGGCAGGTGTATATGGATGGCGCTAACATGAATGCACAGGTGGGGTTAACCGCCCCCGGTTTGATCGGCGCCGATGTTTGCCACCTGAACCTGCACAAAACATTTGCCATCCCGCATGGCGGTGGCGGCCCCGGCATGGGGCCGATCTGTGTAAAAAAGCATTTAGCCAAACATTTACCCGGACATGTGGAAGCGGGATCTGACCAGGCTGTGTCAGCGGCCCCCTATGGTTCTGCCTCTATCCTGCTGATCTCTTACGGTTATATAAGAATGTTAGGACAGCAAGGGGTGAAAGCTGCCACAGAATATGCTATCCTCAATGCGAATTATATGCGTGCAAGACTGGACGGTGCATACGATATACTTTATACCAATCACAATGGTCAGTGTGCCCATGAATTCATCGTGGATCTTCGCCCTTTCAAGAAGACAGCAGAGATCGAAGCGGAGGATGTGGCCAAACGGCTGATCGATTATGGATTCCACGCTCCCACCATGAGCTTCCCGGTGCCTGGAACCATTATGATCGAACCTACGGAAAGCGAAGACAAAGCAGAATTGGACCGTTTCTGTGATGCATTGCTGTCTATCCGTGAAGAAATCAAAGCCATTGAAGAAGGAAAAGCTGATAAAAAAGATAACCCGCTGAAGAATGCACCCCATACGCAGTTTGTGGTAACTGCCGATGAGTGGAAACATACTTATTCAAGACAAACAGCAGCCTTCCCGCTTCATTATGTTACGCTGAATAAATTCTGGCCTTCGGTGGCAAGGGTGAATAATACGCATGGCGACAGGAACCTGATCTGTACCTGTGAACCGGTGGAAAGTTATATGGAGATGCAGGCTTAATGCAGATGCGATAAAGCACCTAACGGGAAACAGGTTCGGTTTCCCGGGATGCCTTTGAGTCCTTCGATATCATAAGATAAGAAACAATGATATGGAGGTTGTAATCCAATGCCTCTTTGGAGCTAATGATATCTTTATCCAGTAAGGCATTAGCGCTGCAATCCACGCATCCCAGCATGATGCCCGTTTTTTTGAAATTGATGTTTCCCCGGCTGGACGGATCGATCATGAAGGCGAACTCAGAATCACGTCCAAAAAAAGTAAAGGCGGAGTCATTGAGTGTGGCGAGTTCCAATAAGCTCATGCCGGAGTACAGCCCTTCCCGGGTGGTCCATTTATTTTGCCGCACATAACCGCTAAACTGTACTGCACCGGCCGTAGGCAGGATACCGCTGATAAGCACATAGGAAAGATTGCTATAATTAGTCTCGTCATTCCACACAAAAAGCGCTTGCTGGTTAGAGTTAGGAAACAGCACGGAACATTTCTTGAGTTCATTCTCTGCAAAATAATATTGGTCTTTGATCACATTCTTTTCACCAAAGAAACTGGCGAGTAATTCATGCGAATTGAACTTGAGCAGGTCCTCTGCGTATTGCACCCCTGATACTGTTGGCAACTCTTTTTTGCGCAGCACAAAACTGTAGGTCCTTTCATCCTCTTCCACAGCCGATCCAGACTTCACCGTTATATTCTTCTTCTGAAAATCGGAAGCGGATAACCCTGTGGAATCCGGCGTCTTTGCTGAAATAAACCCGGCTTTGACCAGGGAACGGCAACCTTCCATGAATTCTTTCTGGCTGGTGGTATAAAAAGCAAAACAATAGGTATCGAGTTCTTTAAAAAGATCTATTCTTCTTGACACCGAATCGGGGCTATTGCCTTTTCTTTTCTGGTAAAAGGTCATCGTGGTGATACCATTACGCATCTGCGCTTTCCCGGCAGGCAAGAATCCTTTTTTGGACAAATAATTATCTATGCTTTTAACAGGCATGGAGGCAATGCTGACCAGGTCATCCGTGGTGAATGACTGTGCCTGCGCGGTGGATGCACAAAACAGGAGAACAATAATAAGCAGTAGTGGCCTGGTCATATAGTCACTGCTTCATGGAGTATGGTGGTGGTTGATAAAGGGATATCAGAGAGACAGATCTTCGGTTAATGCTCAGGGTAAGAAAAAGTGTAGGTGAATATATAGATTTTTCATAAAAAAAAAGAGGAGGCTGTCTCAAAAGTCAGGTTGATTGTCTTATTGAGCTTGTCGAAATATTGACAATCATCCTGAAAGTCTTCAGCTATGCTTCGTCAAGCTTAGCGTGACATACTTTTGAGACAGCCTTCTCAGTTCCCGTATATTAAATAATCTTAATCTCTTCCGGACCTTCTACCCCTATTGCCATTACTA
>CAZSGD010000009.1:123220-124773 GCA_964606155.1 uncultured Chitinophaga sp.
GTATATTAAATAATCTTAATCTCTTCCGGACCTTCTACCCCTATTGCCATTACTACCCTGCTGACGGTTACCCCCTTCGCTTCTTCTTTCGAACTGGCGGGGTTGTTCCGATCTGCGCTGTTCCACCCGTTGCTGTTGCTGACGGGGTTGCTCTGTTCTGCGTTGTTCCACCCGTTGCTGCTGCGGACGGCTGCCGGCATCATTTCGTCTTTCAAACTGGCGGGGTTGTTCTGTCCGCCGGGGTTGCTGCCTTTCTGGTTTTTCTTCGTTGCGCACCCGTGGCTGACGGACAGGACCATTACCATTTCCATTGTTATTATTTCGTCTTTCAAATGTTCGCTGAGGATTATCACTGTTTCCCTGGTTAGGGTTCCTGTCTGGTCTGAATACTCTTCTTTCGTTTGTTCTGGCCGGCTGATCGTTGCCGCCCTCTGTACGTTGCGGACGTTCAAAACGACGGCCGGGTCTGTTACCCTGGTTATCACCCTGCGTACGCACTTCATCATTCCTTCTGTCGAACACCCTGCGGTCATTCCGGTTGCTGTTTCCCTGGTTACCATTGCGATTGTCAACACTGTTCCTTCTGAATGTGCCTCCATTCCGGTTATCACCGTTTCTTTCAAAACGCTGGAACCGGCGGGGAGCGAACTGGCGGTTATCATCACGGCGGATATTAGGTCTGTACACATTCACTTCATTATTCCGGTAGAATGTTCTTCCCGGGGAATAAGAATCCCGGAAACGGGATGGGGTGATCCGTCCGCAATAAATTTCCGCATCGTAACGGCGCGGACCTGTTCTCCAGATGTTGCGGCTGTAGTTGTAATTGTTGATGATCACCGTTTGATTGATGATCGTTACATTACGCCTTCTTTCCAGGCAAAAACTGAAGAGGTTGACAGAAGTGATATGCCTCCTCGGCACAAAGCACCAGTAATTGTAAGGCGGGTTATAGCTACCAATATTGAAATTGATGCTAACGCTGATACCCGGCCTCAACGGCGCCCATCCATAATACTCGCCTCCATCTCTCCATGCCACCCAGGCAGGCGACCATTCATAACCGGGTACCCACACCCAGCCATAATAATCATCCTCGAACCATCGCCCATAGTGGAAAGGTGCCCAGCCCCAATCATAATCGGATACCCACATCCATTCATAATCGTCTGTCCACACCCAGTGACCATTGGTGCTATAAGGCTGAAAATCGGGACCGGCATCCGGCACCCATACGTAGCCGTATTCAGGATAGTCTACCCATTGACCATAAGGGCTCAGCTCGTCGTAGAAAGTTTGATAAGAAACGTCGTCGCGGTATTGCGCCGACAAGTTGTTTCGCATAGAGCTGCCGAGGACCAATACCAGTGCAAAGGCAGCTATCTTCATAGCTCTTTTCATGGACTAATTGTTTTGTAATAAATGAATCATGTAAAAATTGTTAATTGGTTTTCTCCTGTTTATTACTTTACTATGACGCTATTTTTATGCCATCGTGGTGGTGATAAAAGGCAGCCGGGGTCATTTTAGCAAAACATTGTATTGGTGTTAAA
>CAZSGD010000010.1:0-72088 GCA_964606155.1 uncultured Chitinophaga sp.
GTGACCCCGTCAGGATTCAAACCTGAAACCTTTTGATCCGTAGTCAAATGCTCTATTCAGTTGAGCTACGGGGCCAGCTCTTTTTTAACAAGGGTGCAAATATAGGGCTTTTTTTCTACATACAGTAATCATAACAAGCCTGGTAATGTTCAATTTTAGTTTCACGCAAACATGCCTGCTACGTTTTGAGAGCGTTATAACCCGTCTTACAAAAACAAACACCTGTATAAGGCCTGCCTGTTACCTGAGTTTAAAATCTCTCCATTTCAGGCATCGCTGATCCTTTATTATCTCTTATTTGTCATCTGCTTAATAAACTCCGTTTCCTGTTTCCGGTAAGGTGTGCCATCTGCCCGGAAAATATCATGAAACCACAATACAGGTTCTTCTGTATATTTTTTTTGCCAGCTATCCCACGGAAAAATGGTCTGTGATTTGCCGTTCACCAGCCCCCAGTTTATTGCGGCCACTTTATATTTTTTTGCAACAGGCATCGATCCTTCAAAAGTGCTCCCGTTTCCCCGCGACATATACTCTGTACACAGCAGCGGTTTATTATACCGCTGCAGCCAGCGCACTCTTTTTTCAAATTCTTCCCCATTATCATAATTGTGAAAGGAAATAATATCCGACTGTTCGATCATCAGTTTTTCTATCGGGCGAAGACTGTCGTGACTGGCCCAATTGCCCATCCATACCCCGCAGGTAAGCGGCTGTACCGGATCAGCAGAGCGGCCCCATTCAAATACCTGTTTCAGCAGGGGCAACACCAACTGAACTTTATTATAAGGTTCAAAGCGGTTATAACTGTTGCCATTCGTATTATCCGGCTCATTCCATACATCCCAGCAAAGGATACGATTATCGTTTTTGAATTTTGTGATAACAGCCGTCACATATTTTTTCAGCCTTGGGTATTGCAAAGAGTCTTTTAAAGCATCTGCACCCGGGCCCTGCACCCAGCCGGAATTGTGTAAGAACGGGCCGGGTTCATGTTGCTTACCAGTATGGGGAAAAGGATCCCAGCAGGAATCAAATAAAACAAATAGTGGTTTGATGCTGTAACGGGAAGCAATTTTTAAAAAAACCTCCATTCGTTTTAAGAAGCCCTCCGGGTTCTGGTGATAAAGAAGATCGTGCAGGAATACACGCATTGTATTCATTCCCAAAGAAGCGGCCCAGCCCAGCTCTTTTGAAATGGTTGCCGTATCAAATGTTTCAGCCTGCCACATTTCAAGTTGATTGATAGCGTTGCTGGGTAAAAAATTGGCCCCTACCAGCCAGGGTTGATGCAGGTACCAGGCATTGGCTTGTTCCGGTGTCCATATATTCCTGGCAGGCCTTTGTGCAACAGCAAAGCCGGTACCGGAAATGTATAAGATACATACCAGGGATAAAAATTTAAAATATTTCATACTTGCCTTTTATATCTTTAAAGAACTGCCAAAGCATAGTTATTACTGAAGATACAGATTTGCAAATGAAAAAAACAACCTGCGAACAGGCTGTTCCGCTTCCGGTTATTATAGTGTGAAAATTTAAATTCCGGAGTAAAGATTATATACAACAATGACTGTTTCAAATTTTATTGAAGAAACCCGGATCAAACGGATTGTAGACCCGGCAGTGCATTTTTGATTTACATCCAGTTAATTAGATGAAAAGCCGGTATCTGGAAAAAATTAATATCCGCAGGAGTTTGTACTAACGCAGCATTCATTTTTTTAATATGGGAAAATACTGGCACGGTATTTTCAAACGATAGGTTGTAAGCATATTATTCACCTTAAAACCTGGCGTATGTTACGATGGACTGTTGTATTCCTGATCATTGCAATTGTAGCCGCAGTATTTGGTTTTGGAGGAATAGCTGCCGGAGCTGCATCTATTGCAAAAATCCTGTTTTTTATTTTTATCGTACTCTTCCTTTTGTCGTTGATATCCGGAAGATCTTTCGGGAAATCGGATGTATAATGCCGGTTATGGAATCCCGTTAATTACACTTTATTGTTTCACTCTTAAAATGTTTTGTTATGACAACGAAAAGCAAGATCGTATTGGGCATAGCGGGTGCTGCTGCGGCCGGTGTGGTGATTGGTTTACTGATCGCGCCTGAAAAAGGAAGCGACATGCGTAAGCGTGTTAAAAAGACTGCCGGAGATTGGGCGGGAAGCCTGAGTAACCTTTTTGTAAAAGGAAAAGAAGAACTGGAAGAATTAAAAGACAAGGGAAGACAGGCTAAATCAGCTGCAGAGGAAAAAGTGAATAAGATCAAAGAAAGCCTGTCCTGAACAAATATGAGCAGGCCCCGTAAGGTCTGTTCATATTTTTAAATCAAAGCCTGAGTATGGAAACGAAAGAACTGAAAGAGAATGCTGAAAATATTATCAGCCATGCCGGTGATTACCTGGACACATTTTACAAACTCACCCAGGCCAGGGTAACTAAAAAAGCTGCTGATGTCATGGCCGGTTTGATGCAAACATTTTTGTTTTGTGTGGCTGGCTTATTTGTTCTGTTATTTGCTGCTTTAGGCCTTGCCTGGTGGGTGGGAGGTATGATAAACAGCATTGCCGGTGGATTTTCAATCGTGGCAGTGTTTTTCCTGCTTATCCTGGCGTGTATCTACTTACTGCGTAAAAAAATCATTTCCCCTGTAAAAGACCTCGTGGTCAAAAAAGTATATGAGGCGGACAATTAGTTCATACAATGACCTGCTGCGTGAAAAGTATATGCTGGAGCAATTGCTGCAAGCCAGGAAGGAGCTGGTGGTCCATGACTTTGAACAGCTTAAAATGGAACTGCGGCCTGCAACGGCAGCATTGGGCTTTATTAATAAAATAACAAGCCGTGATAGCAGCAATTTCCTGGTGACGCAGGGTGTCAATAAACTGATCGACCTGGTGGTCAGGAGGGGGGTGCTGGCAAGGGCAGGCTGGCTCACAAAATTTATCGTACCTTTCTTCCTCAAGAATTATTCTTCACATGTCATTGCCGATCATAAAGATGAGTTTATGCGGGGATTGATGTCGCTGATCAGCAAAAAGCACAGTAACGGACAGGCAGCCCCGGCACCCGGTGTGCAGGAAAGGGAAGAATGATGTGCAGAAACACTGCTGATCTGTTAAGAAAGATTCCTTTCCTTAGCATAAATGTAAACTATGACCACTTTCAATGACAAGATCCGGCAGCTATTACTTTTGCTTTTCATCATCCTGCTGGTCATTCTTTCACTGATCGAATTACGATTGTTTATGCCGGGCATATTAGGGGCTATCACCCTGTATATCCTGAGCCGCGGCAATTATTTTCAACTGGTTTATAATAAGAAATGGAAGCGGGGCTCAGCCGCAGGGCTGTACCTGTTTTATTATATCATGCTGTTCGGCATCCCTGTTTTTGTGGCTATTACCCTTATCAGCCCTAAAATAAATGCCGTATTGTCGGATCCCACGATGGTGATGAGCAATATCAAACAGGCTGTGGCCCATATTCAGGAAAAAGCGGGTGTCACCATTATCTCAGAAAGGTCCCTTTCCAGTTCACTGGATAATGCGGTTGCTTTCCTGCCTTCGTTATTAAACAGTACGGCCACCCTGCTTACTAATTTCATCATCATGCTTTTCTTCCTTTATTATATGCTCTATCACGGGCGTGATGCAGAACGGGCCTTATTCAAACTTATACCGCTGAAAAACGAGAACACCAGCATGCTGGCGACGGAAACTAAAAAAATGGTAAAGGCCAATGCAATTGGCATACCGCTCATTTCAATTATACAGGGCCTTACAAGTGTACTCGGTTATTTTATTTTCGGTGTGGATGAATTTTTATTGTGGGGATTCCTCACAGGTGTATTTGCTTTTTTCCCGGTGGTGGGTACCATGATCGTATGGGTACCCCTGGTTATTTATATGTACGCTATCGGCGAAACCTGGAATGCAACCGGTCTGCTGTTTTACAGTTTGATCGTAACCGGCAATATTGATTATGTGTCGCGGATCACCATCATGAAAAAAATGGGGAATGTTCACCCGGTGATCACCGTGCTGGGCGTATTGGTAGGACTTGGGCTTTTTGGTTTTATAGGACTCATTTTCGGACCTTTACTGATCAGTTATATCATTGTGCTAACGAAAATATACATGAATGAATTTTCCATGAATGCAGTTGCCAATGGGAGTGCGGAGGAAACTAAAGTGAATAGTGAATAAACGAAAAGCCTTTCCAAACGGAAAGGCTTTTACTGTTATAAGATGGAGAAATGGTTAGTTTCTCTGCAATTTGGATAATAAGCGAAGGATCTCGAGGTATAACCAAACAATGGTTACCAACAATCCGAAAGCGCTGTACCATTCCATGTACCTGGCAGCTCTTAATTCAACTCCTTTTTCAATGGTGTCGAAATTCAGCAGCAGGTTCAATGATGCCAGGGCTACTACAAAAATGGAAAACCCGATACCCAATGGAGTGGCCGCATTGGTAAACCCTGCCAGCGGGCTGCCGGTAAATGAAAAAAACAACAGTTGTACCAGGTAGAAAATAGCAATGGCTGAAGTGGCTACAATAATAATCGTACGGAATTGACTGGTTACCTTAATGATCCGGTAACGATAGATCAGGAACATAACTAATGTAACCAGTAAGGTCAATGCCACGGCCTGTAATGGAAGACCAGGGTAAGTATAGTTATAATATGCGGAAATGGCGCCAACAAATAAACCTTGTAAAATAGCATGCACCGGTGCCAGCACATTTGACCATGGTTTTTTGAATGCCATTATAATGGCTACTACCAGGCCGCCAAATGCACCAACAAGAATAAAGGGCACGATATTGCTACCCTTGTAAAATTGTACCCATGAAAAAAAGGTGGAAGCCATCATCAGCATGATCAGCACGCCAAACTTGTTCATCGTGCCTTTTAATGTCATTTCTTCGCCGGTGCCGATACCTTCTAAAATAGTTCCCTGGTAAGATTTTTCCTGCAGGGCGGGGTTACTCGATTTAAATAGAGCCATGTGATTGTATTTTTTAGTAGCTAAAGATAGTAAGTTTAGGCGATCCGGTAAATAGTAGTATTGTTAATAGTGCCATCGTACAAATGCTTCCATAGCAGCGTAATGGGTAAGCCCGAGGTCGGCGTAAAGTCCCGCCGTGGCGGCATTTCTTTCTTCGGCCCGCTGCCAGAACTCCCTGGAGTCGCTGCCCTGGAAGGGCACCATATCTTTTTGCGACTGGTGAATAAATATGCCAAAGCGTTTTTTCAGCACCTGGTCGGGGCTCATCGGGATCGCCATTTCAATTTCTTCGATATTCCATTCCTGCCAGGCCCCTTTATACAGCCATAGCCAGCATTCATTGATCCATTCATCACCCGCTGACTTGATCCTTTTTAAGGCTTCCAGTACTACATTGAAACAAACAATATGGGTGCCGTGCGGGTCGGCAAAATCGCCGGCACAATAAACTTGTTGTGGTTTGATCTCCCGCAGCAGCTCCATGGTGATCTTCACATCTTTTTCACTCATCGGTTTTTTTTCGATGGTGCCGGTTTCATAAAAAGGGAGGTTCTGGAAATGAATATTGCTGTCGGGTATGCCCACATAGCGGCAGGTAGCTTTTGCTTCGCAGCGGCGTATGAGCCCTTTGATAGATCTGATTGTGGGCGTATCCACCTGGTTGGATTTTTTCCGGGCCAGGAATTTCCGGGCATCCTCCAGAATCTTACCTGATTTACGTGTATCGATACCTGCTATTTCTTCAAAGCCTACCGCAAAATCCAGGAAGCGTGTTACGAATTCATCTGTAACAGCAATATTGCCGGATGTTTGATATCCCACATGCACATCATGTCCCTGGTCGTGCAAACGCTGAAAAGTGCCGCCCATACTGATAATATCATCGTCAGGATGCGGGGAAAATATCAATATTCTTTTGGGAAATGGTTCCATTCTTTCAGGGGGATTGGGCAGGGGAGTGGGTTTACCACCCGGCCACCCGGTGATGGAATCCCGCAACATGTAATATACCTGCAGGTTGATCTCATAGGCATCTCCCTTTTCCACCAGCACGTCGCTTAACCCGTATTCATTGTAATCACTGTTTGTTAAACTCAAAACCGGTTTCTTCAGTTTCAATGCCATATTCACCACGGCTTTCTTGATCATGGAAGGGGTCCAGTCGCAATCACCGGTAAGCCACGGAGATTTTTTTCTCGTCAATTCAGATGCCGCCATTTCATCCACTACGAAAGTAACATCGTCATGATTTTGCAGCAGGGAAGCAGGTACCTGTTCTGTATCGTCATCCTCCACCGCTTTTTTGATTACGGGTGCTTTGCTGCTGCCCCAGGCCATCAGGATGACTTTCTTTGACTTCATGATGGTACTGATACCCATCGTAATGGCCAGCCGGGGTACCTGTGAAATATTCGCAAATTCGTAGGCGTTGGCAATACGGGTGGAATTATCGAGTGTGATCAGTCTTGTTTTGGAGTAAATACCGGAACCCGGTTCGTTGAACCCGATATGCCCGTTATTACCGATGCCCAAAATCTGCAGATCGATACCGCCTGCACTTTTGATCATTTTCTCATATTCCTGGCAATGTGATTTTATTTCCACTTTCGGTATCTCTCCATTTGGGATACGAATATTCTTCGGATCAATATCCACATGATCGAAGAGATGTGTTTTCATGAAACGGTTATAACTCTGCAGGGCATTATTATCGATGGGATAGTATTCGTCCAGGTTGAAAGTGACGACATTCCTGAAACTCAATTTTTCTTCTTTGTGCAATCGCACCAGTTCTGCGTATAATGTTTTGGGGGTGGAGCCGGTGGCAAGGCCCAGTACACATTTTTCTTTTTTCTTTTGTTTCTCGCGGATCAATGCGGCGATCTGTTGTGCTACAAATGCAGAACCATCTTTAATGCCGGTGAATACCTTAACGGGAATTTTTTCAAAACTGTCTGATAGATCGATCGGGGCTGCTTTTTTGGCCATCGGGGCTGTTTTTGAAAGTTGCTCAAAGGTATTAAAAGGAGCGCTGGATAGGAGCGGTATATGCATATTTATTTGCGGCTGAATAAACCTGCATAAAAGTGCAATGAAAGCAGATTTTGTAATGGTAGCAAGAAAATTATTTGCCGGGAAGCATTTGGCGGAGTGATTTAAGTGACTGGTAAAAAAGATTACGGGCCACCTGGTAATTGATATTCATGATCTCGCTGATCTCTTCATAATTCATGCCCTTGAAGATTTTGAGGTACACGATCTCCTTTTGCCGGTTAGGCAATAGGTTCACAGCCCTGATCAGTTCATGACTTTTAAACCGTTCTTCTTCCTGGTGAATGATGAAATGATCATGACTGATCTCAAATTGTAAAGAATCAAAGACCGCATCAGCCGATTGCAGAGGTTGCTGTTGCCGCTGCAGTTTATATAATTTGTATTTCAGCGCTTTTAAAAAGTATGCTTTCACCGATTTTACTTCTGTAGTGGACCGGCTTTGCCATAATTCAATAAACAGGTCGTGAATACAATCCTCCAGGGCCACAGGGTCATTACAGATCTTGCTGCCATATTGCAGCAACAGGGGATAGTATCGGCGAAAAAGGGCCGAAAATGCATCCCTGTCTCCATTTTTAAAAGCAGACCAGCAGGTTATGTCAGTATCGTCGTCTCTCAAAGCAATCGGGTTAAGCAGCAGCAGTTACAGATCAAATTTGCGGGATTTTGCGGACGTATGATAAAAAAGTTTTAAAAAAACAGTTACAAAACCCTGTGCCACGTCACTTACCTTAAAGCACAAAAAGTAACAGATATGTCTAAAAGCTTTGTAAATGTGGAAGATGTCCTTACGGATGATTTGTTTATAGCCTGGTGGAGCGGAGAGGACCAAAATAAAGCCCATGAATGGGAAAATTGGTTAAAAGCAAATCCTTCTTACCAGCCACTGGTAGACGAAGCGATCCGTTTTATGCATGAGCTGTCTATACCTGAAAACACTATTTCGGAGGAGCAAATCAGCCAATCACTATCGCGGCTGAATGAAAGCCTGGACCAGGTGGAAGCAACACCCGTGGTGCAATTACCTGCCGCTAAGTCGAAAAAACGCTGGTGGATAGCCGCTGCTGCTGCGGTGATTATGATCGGCACGGTATCATCGCTGGTATGGTTCAAAGGATCGCCTGAGCCAACCGCTTTTGTTACACCATACGGACAGCTGAAAAAACAACAATTACCTGATGGCTCAGAAGTAACCCTGAATGCCAACAGTACCGTAAAGCTCTCCGATGCGTGGAATGGGGAAACAGACAGGGAAGTATGGCTGAATGGAGAAGCCTTTTTTAAAGTAGCGAAAACACCTAAGAAAAACCGGTTTATCGTTCATACCGGTCAGCTGGATGTGATTGTAACCGGTACCCAGTTCAATGTAGTGAACCGGAACAATAAGACCAGTGTATTGCTCACCGAAGGCAGTGTGACGATCCATACAAAAGAGGGTAAGGAAATTAAAATGGTGCCCGGAGATTTTGTCGAATTGAATAACAATGAACCCCAGTTAAGAAAAGAAATGAACCCCGACAATATCATTGCCTGGACAGACAAAAAAATGGTTTTTGATAATACCAGTATGACGGATGTTGCTGCCATGATCAAAGAAATATACGGCGTGGAAGTAAAACTGGGTAATGATAAGGCCAGGGCCATTGTGCTCACCGGTGTAATGCCGAACGACAACCTGGATGTGCTGCTGCAATCGATCGAAGCTTACATGGAATGTACCATTACTAAAGACGGAAATAACATAACGATCACAGGTAAATAGTAAACAAACAAAAACTTCTTGCTATGAGAAAAACTGCGAATGCCAAATTGCTGCTTGGTTTGTTTCTTGCCGGACAACTCTATCTTGCGCAGGCGAATGCCCAGACTGAAATAGCGCATAACAGAAAGAGTAATGATGCGGGTTATGGTAACGGGTACACCCCGGCCGAATCACATCAGAAGAAAGGCGCCAAACAATCCCTGTTTAATGTTTTGAAAGACCTGAATAAGAAAAAAGGGATCTATTTTCTTTTTTCTGAGCCATCCCTGGCCAACACACAGGTAACGGAAGTAAAGAACACGAAGAATGATATTGAGGATATCCTGGAAGAATTATTGAAAGGTACCTCCCTGAAGTTCAAAAAAGTGGATGGTAACGCCTATGTCATTTTCAATGAAAAGCCAAAGTCGCCCGGTGTTTCGGAGGGAGAGGAGTTGGGTGCCGGTACTTATACATCCATCGATGAAATTTTGCTGGCACAAAAATTTGCGACTATCAGGGGCCGTGTTACCGGTACGGATGGAAATCCATTGGCGGGTGTTTCCGTACAGGTAAAAGGTACAACCCGGGGTACCTCCACCAATGGCCAGGGCGACTTTTCTATTGAAGCCAATAAAGGAGACGTACTGGTGATTTCTTATATCGGCTATGATGCGAGGGAGATCACTATCGGTGATGATCAATCGCTGACTATTTCACTTACCCTGAGCAACCAGGAAATGAATGAAGTGGTGGTGACCGCCCTGGGTATTAAGAAAGAAACAAGAAGGTTGGGTTATTCTGTCACAAAAGTTGCCGGAGAAGAGTTCACCAAATCCAGGGAAATAAACGTAGCGAATGCATTGGTGGGCAAGGTGGCCGGTGTAAACAGCAGTGGCCCGCTTACCGGCCCGGGTGGTTCCTCCAATGTATTGATCCGGGGTATGAGTTCACTTGGTGGCGCAAAGCCTCTGTATGTGATCAATGGAATTCCTTTTAACAACAATAATTTCGGAAGCGCCGGTATGTGGGGTGGTGCAGACCTGGGAGAAGGGCTTACCAGTATCAATCCTGATGATATCGAAGAGATCACCGTATTGAAAGGAGGTGCGGCAGCAGCTCTTTACGGTCAACAGGCCCTGGGTGGGGTGATCATGATCACTACCAAATCCGGTAAAGGCAAAAAAGGATTGGGTATTGAGATCAACAGTAACGTGCAGGTGGACCGTATCAATAATTTCCTCGAATTCCAGAACGTATACGGCCAGGGAACATTGGGGGCCAAACCCACCGATGCCACTTCTGCCAAAAACACAGGAATGTCTGCATGGGGTGCTTTGCTCGATGGAACACCCGTACCCATCTTTGATGGTTCCTTAAAACCCTATTCACCGCAGGGCGATAACCTGGACCGGTTCTATAAAACGGGATCTACTTTCAGCAATACGGTTTCCATCACCAGCGGCAATGATGCCGGTAATTTCCGGCTCTCTATGTCTGATCTCCGGAATAACGGTATCTACCCCAACTCTGAATACAAAAGAAACAATGTAAGCATTGATGCGAATTACAAATTATCTGATAAATGGTCGGGCCAGGCATCTTTATTGTATTCCAAAGAAGACGGAAAGAACAGGACCAACCTGAGCGATGCACCGGGTAATGGTAACTATGCGATCAACTTTTTACCTCCCAATGTGAATGCAGATTACCTCGGTACAGGGTATGATGCATCAGGCAATGAGATCGAGTTCAGCGGCGATGCATTTACCACCAATCCCTTCTTTGCCGCCAACAAATTCCAGAACAATACTACCAAGAACAGGACCTTTGTGGTGGGAAGCCTTCGGTACTCACCGCTCAAATGGCTGTATGTACAGGGGCGTTTTGGTAATGATAATTATTCATTCAACGGTACACAGATCACACCCACCGGAACCGCATACAGGAAAGGCGGCAGCGTGGACAATGATATCAACTGGTTCTATAACCAGGTGAACTTTGATGTGCTGGTGGGAGTGAACAGGAATATCACTCCGGACCTGGCAGCGAATCTTACTGCAGGTGCCAACCTCCTGAAAGAAAGACAAAAGATCAATACGATCAATGCCAGCGGCCTGGCTTTCCCTTACTTGTATAACCCCGGTGCGGCCACTACCAACAATGCAGTGACCACCACTCCGCAAAAAGATGTGCGTTCTGTGTATGCCAGCCTCGAACTTTCCTATAAGAATTTCCTGTTCCTGACGGTTACAGACAGGAACGACTGGTCCAGTACTATCCCTATCGATAACAATTCTTATAATTACCCTTCGGCTAACCTTTCTTATGTTTTCTCCGAAAACTTCAGACCATCCTGGTTGAGTTTTGGAAAGATCAGGATGGGTTATGCACAGGTGGGCAGGGATGCAGATCCTTTCAAAACTGCTTTATATTATAATTCCAGCGGTTCTGTCAACGGTCAGCCTATTGGTTCATTGCCCGGCGTGATCCCCAATAAGAGCCTTGAGCCATTACAGGCAAAAGAATTTGAAGCCGGTACCTTACTCGGATTTTTCAAGAGCCGGCTTATGATCGACTTTACCTGGTACAGAAAAAACACCCTGAATGATATCGTGGAAGGAACTGTGTCTCAAACTTCCGGTTATACGGCAGCGGTAGTGAATATCGGTAAGATCCGGAACCAGGGTATTGAAATCGCTGTGAGCGGTTCACCTGTAAAAGGAAAGAACTTTGTGTGGAACTCAGCTTTCAATTTTGCGCATAACAAGAATACGATCATTCAGCTGGCAGAAGGGCAGGAGTTCATGAGCCTGGGCCAATCCCGCACCACCCGTGGGTTTACACAACATCGTGTGGGTATGCCTGCTTACCAGGTAATGGTGTATGATTTTAAAAGAGATCCCACAAAAGGCAATGCATTAGTGCTGAATGCCAGCGGCTTCCCGCAGGCTGCTGATAACCTGGTGGCGGCAGGTACCAGTATCCATCCCACCACCGGTGGCTGGAACAACAGTTTTACGTATAAGAATTTCAATCTTGAATTCCTGATCGACTTCAAATACGGCGGGTATATTTATTCCGGCACCAATGCCAGGGCTTATGCGAATGGATTGCATAAAGAAACACTCAATGGCAGAGAAAGCGGTGTAACCGTTACAGGTGTGGATGCCAATGGTGCGGCGGTAACAACCACTATTTCTGCGCAGAATTATTATGGCGCATTGTCCAACATATCACTGATACAAACATATAAGGCCGATTTCATCAAGTTCCGTTCGTTGGCCCTCTCGTATAGCGTACCGGTGAGCAAGATGACTAACAATAAGATACAGGCACTCACCATTTCGCTGGTGGGCAGGAATCTTTTCTATATCAACAGGGATACACCCAATATTGATCCCGAAGCCAATTACAGCAATAACACTTCCGTAGGACTGGAGTATGCCAGCTTGCCGAGTGTCAGAAGTTATGGCCTGAACCTGAATGTCCGGTTTTAATTAAACAATTGATAACTGAAAAAATTCGCAATATGAAACTGTTACATAAGATATATACAGGAGTGGTTTTTACAACGTTGTTGTTTACCTCCTGCACTAAAAATTTCGAGGAACTGAACACAGACCCGAATAGCGTTTCTGTGAATAATTATCCGCCTGTGTATAATCTCACCAAATCACAACTGGAGTATACGGGTAATTCCGACTTCAGTTATGAAACATGGCGGGTGAATATTATCTATTGCGGTATGATGACCCAGCAGTTGTCTAATGCCAGCTGGTATGCCGGTGACAAGTATATGCAAAACGATGCGTGGGCCAATGCTTATTTCGATGTGGCTTACCGCGACCAGGTAAAGTATGTGGTGGACCTGCTGGCTTTGACAAAAGATAAACCCAATTACAAAAATCTTTACCAGATCGGCCGTATCATGAAAGTGATGATCTTTCATCGCATCACCGATATCTATGGCGAAGTGCCTTATACAGAAGCAGGCCTTGGATTTTATGGAAGGATTTTCACTCCCGTATACGACAAGCAACAGGATATTTACCTGGATATGCTGAAAGAACTGGACGAAGCAGGTACTGCATTAGATCCCGGTGCCGATAAACCGGGAACAGGTGACCTGATCTTTGGTGCAGCTGCTGATCCCATTACACAATGGAAGAAACTGGCCAATTCCCTGATGATCCGCCTGGGTATGCGATTGACAAAAGCAGATGCCGCAGCTGCAAAAACATGGGTGGAGAAAGGATACTCAAAAGGTGCTATGACCGATAATGCAGATAATGCCCGGATCATGCATGATGCCACAGGCGGAAGGCAAACGGTGAACCGCAACAGTAATATACTCGGGGATGATGGCGAATGGAAGGCCTGCAAGAACGGGGAAGTCTATCTTGGTAAAACCTTTATTGATTTTTTAAAGAATAATAACGATCCGAGACTGACCTATTTTGCCCGGGTTCGTTCCACCGGAAATACAACACCGGCCAATCAAATTGGGATGCCCAATGGGTATGATCAGAATGGCGGCGCCACGGATATTACCACCGCTCCCGGCTATCCCGGTAATGTGGGCAATTACTCCACCATCCGCAGTGATATTTTTCTGACCAATGCCGGACCTACCGTGCTGGCTACTTATGGACAACAGGAATTATTGCTGGCAGAGGCTGCCAAGCGTGGATGGACTGTAGGTGGTTCTGCATCGGCACACTATACCAATGGAGTAACTGCCGCTATGCAGCAACTGGCCCAGTATAACAGTTCTGCAGTGGTGTCCGGTGGTGATATTACCGCTTACTTAACGGCCCATCCTTATGCGGATAGTTATGATCAGATCAATACACAATATTATGTGGCCAGTTTCCTGGATTGGTATGAAACATGGGCCAACTGGCGCCGCAGCGGTTTTCCTGCACTTACACCGGTAAATTATGTGGGTAATGCCACGGGCGGACAAATTCCCCGCAGAATGCTTTATCCGGCTTCGGAAGCGTCAGCCAACGGCACCCATCTGCAGGATGCTATCACCCGCCAGGGAGCGAATAATTTTACAACAAGAGTTTGGTGGGATAAACCATAAAAAAGGTTAGCGTTATCAAAGCAGATAGTAAGCAGTCAGAGGCTGTTCGTACAACGGGCAGCCTCCTTTCATTGGAATTACCTGATTTTTGCTCTATGATTTCTTGCCATGCGAAGGGTCATTGCGACATACATCCTGTTTATGCCGTTCTGCGATCGTCTCTTTTCGCAATCCCCCTTATTTACGGTTGTTGATACCCGTGAATCAGGGATCGGGTTTGTGAATGAAATAAAAGAGAATGATGCGCTGAATGTGCTCGCCTACGAATATTTCTACAACGGAGGGGGAGTGGCCATTGGTGATATCAATAATGACAGATGGCCGGATATCTTCTTTACAGCTAATATCAAATCCAATAAATTATATCTCAATAAAGGCGGGTTTAAGTTTGAAGACATCACCAGGTCTTCTAAAACCAGCGGACGTAAAGACTGGAAAACAGGCGTAACGATGGCCGATGTAAACGGTGATGGCTGGCTGGATATCTATGTTTGTTATTCCGGCAAAGGGCAGGCTGCGTCGAGGAGAAATGAATTATACATCAATAACAGGGACCTTAGTTTTTCCGAAAAGGCCGTAGAATACGGACTGGATGATACAGGCTGTTCCACACAGGCGATCTTTTTTGATTATGACCGGGATGGCGACCTGGATTGTTATGTACTTAATCATAATATCAGGGCCTATAAAAATATAGAGCTGCAATACCTGAAGATGGAGTATGATGCGCTGGCGGCGGATAAATTATACCGCAACGATAAAGGACATTTTACAGATGTGAGTAAAACAGCAGGCATCAGTGGCAATCCTTTGAGTTTTGGATTAGGAGTGGCGGTCTCCGATATTAATAATGATGGCTGGCCTGATATTTATGTAAGCAATGATTATGCAGAGCAGGATTATTGTTATATCAATAATGGGAACGGCACTTTCACGGCAAGGGAACAGGAACTCTTTTCTCATCTTTCTCAATTTTCCATGGGTTCAGATATAGCAGACATCAACAACGATGGATGGGTGGATATTCTAACACTGGATATGCTGCCGGAAGATAACCGCCGCCAAAAATTGCTGCAGGCGCAGGAGAACTATGAACTGTACCAGGGTATGGTGCAAAATGGTTTTCATTACCAGTTCATGCGTAATATGCTTCATTTGAATAATGGAAATGGAACATTCAGCGAGATCGGTCAGCTGGCGGGCATTTCCAATACCGACTGGAGCTGGGCGCCTTTATGGGCAGATTTTGATAATGACGGGTTTAAGGACCTCTTTATCACGACAGGGTATATGCGTGATTATACCAATAAGGATTTTTTGAAATACTGGGGCGATTACCTGGTGAAACAGGCTGTGAACAGGGATAGTATCAATTACCTGGAGATCATCAGATTGATGCCGGTTACTTTATTAAAGAACTATGCTTTCCGCAATAAGGGGGATCTGCGGTTTCAAAATGTATCCGCTTCCTGGGGACTGGACCTCCCGGCCTTATCTAACGGTGCTGCTTATGCGGACCTGGATAATGATGGAGACCTGGACCTGTTGATCAATAATATCAATGCGGTGGCAGGGGTGTACAGGAATAACCTGTCATCCGCTACTGCACATTACCTGGATGTCCGGCTGGCCGGAAATGATCATAATAAATATGCTATCGGTACCAAAGCCTGGTGTTATACGCAGGGACGTGTACAGTTACTGGAACAAATGATGACGAGGGGCTACCAGTCATCTGTAGATGAAAGATTGCATTTTGGATTGGGGGCTGCCACCCTGGTTGACTCATTGGTGTTGCAATGGCCAAATGGTAAGGTACAGGTTATTCGTGATGTGAAAGCCGACCAGGTGCTGACGGTGACACAGGATAATGGAAATATCTCACCTGCTACTATCCAAAAAGAAAAACAAAGCCAGTTCTTTTCAGTTGCAGCCCCGCTTTTTCAGTATCAGCATTCACAAATGCTGTATAATGATTTTAAAAGGCAACCACTGATGCCGGTCATGCTTTCCTATAGCGGACCGGTGATGGCAAAGGGTGACCTGAATGGCGATGGCAGGGATGATATTTTCATAGGCAGTGAGCAGGGCCAAAGCAGTATATTATTTATACAACAACCCGGGGGAAATTTTTTGCAACAGGAACTGCCGGCTTTTACCAATGATAAATATGCAGTGACCACCGCTATCGTGCTTTTTGATGCTGACAATGATAAGGACACGGATATTTATTGCGCCAGCGGTGGATACCACGATTTAACAGCAGGGGATGAGCGATTAACAGGCCGTTTATTCCGGAATGATGGGGCCGGAAAATTTTCATTAGTAACAGCAGCCTTTCCATCCACTTATGATTGCAGTACGGCTGCTGCGGCTGCAGATATAGATGGGGATGGGGATATAGACCTGTTTACCGGCGGGGGCACCGTTCCCGGAAATTATCCGGAACCAGCCACTTCACATATCTGGCTGAATGATGGCAAAGGAAAATTTACGGATGCAACCCGTACATGGATAACCGATATTTCCCGGTTGGGCCGTATCACAGATGCGGTTTGGACGGACATCAATAAAGACAATAAACCCGACCTGATGCTTTGCGGCGAATGGACGCCGCTGAAAATATTGTTGAATAACGGTCATTCGCTGGAGCTTTATGATGCGGGATTGAACAATGCGTCCGGCTGGTGGAATTGTATTACCTTATTTGATGCCGATAAGGATGGTGATTTGGATATAATAGCTGGCAACTGGGGATTGAATTCACAGATCCGGGCTTCTCCCCATGAACCGGCGGAAATGTACTGGCTGGATGCGGACAGGAACGGGTCAGTTGATCCTTTTCTCTGTTTTTATATGGATGGTATTTCCTGGCCTTATATTTCCCGCGATGAACTGCTGGACCAGGCCTATATGTATCGTAAGAAATTTACCAGTTATAAAAGCTATGCCGAAGCAAAGCTGACAGATATTCTGACACCGGCAGAGATGAGTGAAGCAAAAAAATTACATGCCGTAACGCTGGCCACCTCATTCTTTGAAAACAATAATGGGAAATTTATTCAGCACCCGTTGCCCGCAGAGGCACAATTCACCCCGGTGTACAAGATACTGGCAGAAGATATTAACGGTGATGGATACCCGGACCTTTTACTGTTTGGAAATAATGATCATCCCCGGTTAAAGATCGGGAAGATCGATGCAGGTTTCGGGACGGTACTGATCAATAACGGTGATTATAGTTTTCGAAATGCAGGGGCCACCGAAACCGGGCTATCTGTAAAAGGAGATGTGCGGGATGCAGAGATATTGCAAACAAGCCATGGCCGTTACCTGCTGATCGGTGTGAACAGCAGCGATGGTATCACTTTAAAGATCGGGCAATGAAATACATACTAATTTTTTTGATGATCATCTTTCCGGCAGCCAGTTGGAGCCAGCCTTTGCCCCCCGAAAACAAACGATCCCCCGATATCCAGCAACAGGTATGGCGGTTGACGGAAGTAATGTTTCATGATGTAGTGAATCCGCCGGCAGCAGCCAGATTTTATGCTTATTGCATGCTGGCCGGCTATGAAGCGTTATGCCAGTTGGACAGTTCCATGCCCCGGTGGCAATTACATTTTAAGAATTACCCGGCTTTACAGCCGGTACCCCATCCTCAAAAAATAAATAAGGAACTGGCCGTACTGTATACGATCCTTGAAACAGGAAGAAATATTCTTCCCTCCGGGTTCTTACTGGAAGAAAAACAAGCCCGGCTAGCAAAAGAATTTTTGGATAAGGGTTTTTCTTCTGCTGTCATTGATTCATCGAAGGCGATGGCTGTAAACATTGCTCAGCGCATGGCAGCTTATGCAAAGACAGATGGCTATTTCCAGTTGAGTATAAAACCCCGTTACAAACCGGGCAACAGGGATGAAAACTGGAAACCCACTCCCCCGGAATATATGGGCGCGGTGGAGCCGCATTGGGGAAAAATGCGTACCTGGTTCCTGGATTCTGCACAACAGTTCCAGCCCATACCCCCGGTGCAGTTTGATAAGACGGAAGGATCATCGTTTATGAAACTGGCGCAGGAAGTGTACAAGACCGGTCAGCAGTTGAGCAAAGAACAGGAACAGATCGCCAATTTCTGGGATTGTAATCCGTTTGCCGTACAATTCCAGGGGCACATGAGCATTGGTTTGAAAAAGATCTCCCCGGGCGGGCACTGGATGAGTATAACGGGCATTGCTACACGCAAAGCCGGGATGAGTTTTGAAGAAACCCTGCTGGTGCATACATTGATCGCTTTGACGCTGCACGATGCCTTTGTCAGCTGCTGGGATGAAAAGTACCATAGCGAACGGATCCGGCCGGAAACTGTGATCAACCGTTATATCGATCCTGCATGGAAACCCTTGTTGCAAACGCCACCTTTTCCCGAATACAGCAGCGGCCATAGTGTGATCTCCACCGCTTCAGCAGAAGTGCTTACTTATTTATTGGGGGATCACTTTTCATTTGCTGACTCTACGGAAACTTATATTGGTATGCCAGTCCGAACCTTTTCCTCTTTCCGGAAGGCGGCTGCGGAAGCCAGGATCAGCCGTTTATATGGAGGCATTCATTTCCGTGATGCGATAGAAAATGGGGAAGTCCAGGGGAGGAGGATCGGGGAGTTTGTGATAGAGAAAGCGATTAAGGGGTTTAAGTTATAAATAAGTAGTAAGTAGACAGTGTAAGTAGACAGCAGGAAGGGTCTCCCGGCTCAATTTACTTCTATTTCATCCACAAATAACCAGGCTTTATGCCCTGCGCCGGGTTGCCCTTCGGGGATGAGGCCATAGTTTTTGATCAATACTTTTAAATAGCGGGCTTTGAAAGAAGGATGAAACCACCAGGTGTAATCACGTTTGGGTTTCGAGGCATCATCTTTGGTACTTTCGGCATTGGGTGCTGTTGTAAAATTCTTTCCATCATTGCTGTACCATACTTCCATGGATGCAGGTGCGTAGATCCAACTGCCTTTTTGTTCAAAGAAATTTATTTTAAAAGAGCTGATGATTTCTTCTTTGCCAAGATCAATGATCGCCTCGCAATCTGTTCCTTCAAAACCAATAAACTCCTTGCTTCTCGCTAACCCCTTCGAATTAATGATGCCATTTACTAATGTAAAAGCACCATCACCGGGGTATTTGGATGAAATAGGGTTGGTCAAAGAGATCTTTTTGCCGGTGGATTTGCTAAAACTAAATACCTGCTTTATAGGATTGCTTATTTCTGCCTGGCCTGATTTATCCGTTAATACTGCTTCAAAAGCACCGTTTGATATAATATTAATTGGGGAAACATAGATCAAAGGATCTTTTCTCAGAGAGGATTTTACTTTTATTTTCCCTTCTTTGTTTTTTGACTCCAGTTTCCAAAGAATACCGTTTTGGTCAGGCGATGGAATGACTGATGCCCTCAGATCAAAATAAGCCCTGCTGTAATTCACATTCCATAAATATTTATACCGGTCAAACTGCACCTGTAGTCTTTTCTCAAAATCATTCCAGTTCTTTTTCTCTTTCGGGCTCCACAGTACTTCACTTAATGCACTTATACGGGGGAATAACATATATTCCACTTTCATTGGATTCTTCATGTATTCTGTCCATAAATTGGCCTGTGCCCCCAATACATATTTGCCCTCTTCTGCATTCAATTCTTTCGGTACCGGTTCATAGGCATATACTTTTTCTATCGGGTTGAAACCACCGATAGTTACAGAATCTTCATTCTCGCTTTGGGTATGATCAAAATAAACAGGGTTGCCCGGTGTCATGATCACTTTATGTTTTTGTTTAGCTGCTGCAATACCACCTTCCTCACCCCGCCAGCTCATCACCATGGCATTGGGGGCAAGGCCACCTTCCAGTATTTCATCCCAGCCGATCAGTGTGCGGCCTTTTGCATTCAAATATTTTTCCATGCGCTGGATAAAATAGCTCTGCAGTTCATGTTCATCCTTCAGGTTATGGTCCTTCATTCTTTTCTGGCAATTGGGGCAGCGCTTCCAGTTGGATTTCGGACATTCATCACCACCCACATGAATATACTGGGAGGGGAAGAGGGCCAGTACTTCATCCATCACATCCTGCAGGAAAGTAAACGTTTCATCCTTGCCTGCGCAAAACACATCATCAAACACACCCCATGTTTCCTGCACCAGTTTCTTGTCGCCCTGTGCTTGTCGAAGGCTGCTGGTTTGCGAGATCATATTTGCGGGAATCTTTGTCGGTTCATCGGGAAAGCAACTTAAAGATGGATAGGCCGCAATAGCCGCACTGCCATGACCGGGCAGTTCTATTTCCGGCACCACAGTTATATATCGGTCGGATGCATATTTAACGATGTCCTTAATTTGTTCCTGTGTATAGTAACCGCCGTATTGCATATTATCATTCCCTGTTCCGGGATAGCGGCCAATGATGGTCCCATTTCTCCAGGCACCCACTTTGGTGAGGTTGGGATATTTTTTTATTTCAATACGCCATCCCTGGTCTTCAGTAAGATGCCAGTGGAAATAATTCATTTTATGCAGGGCGATATAATCAATATATTTTTTGATGAAATCCACCGGCATAAAATGACGGCCCACATCCAGGTGAAGGCCACGGTATTCAAACCTAGGGGCATCTTCGATATTGATATAAGCGATGTTTAAATTCTCCGTTCGGCCGGGTGTCATCTTTGCTTTGGAAGAAGGAAGTAATTGTATCAATGTTTGCATACCATAAAAAACACCTGTTTCATTATCGCCAGCTATATAAACTCCTTTATTGTTTACCGTCAGGGAATAAGCGCCGGGAGTTTCATTGTCCATACGCTCATAATTGAGGCGAATCGTATTCAACGAGGAAGATTGCTTAACGACTTTGAGATGCAATGAATAATAACGGGCCAGATAATCGCTGAGAAAAGAAGCTACTTTTTCCAGCCCGCTTCCTTCCAAAACGATCAGCGTATTGGAGTTGATCGTAAAATTTACCGCTATACGGGGCTGTTTTACCGATACCGGCTGCGGTATAATGGCGGGTTGCTGGCTATAAAGGGAAATGCCAATGACAAGGGTAAGGAGACAAGCTAACGATCGCATACAAGTGTTTTTATTAAAAGTGTCCATTCAGGGCATTCTGTAATGTCTGTACCCTCAAAATCTTATCAGACCGTTGCATTATTTCAGTACCGGCAACAGGATGCTGCTGCTGTTTGTGGCATCATGATGCAACCGGATGGTGGCTTTCTGAAAGTCTGTAATATCAGCCTGGTATATATTCACAAATTTCTGCGGGTTCCTGTCGGCCAGCGGGAACCAGCTGCTTTGCACCTGTATCATCAGGCGGTGCCCTTTTTTGAAAGTATGCGCCACATCGGGCAATTCGAATCTCACCTTCTCTGTTTTATTAGGTGTAAATGCTACCGGTTTTTCAAAACTGTTCCGGTATTTGCCGCGGAAAATCTCCCCCCGTACCAGCATCTGGTAACCACCCATAGGATAAGCAACTCTTCCCAGTTGTGGTGGTTCTGCCGGGTAACGAAAACCATCCGGGAATACATCGATGACCTTTACTACAAAGTCAGCATCCGTTCCGGTTATACTTACCAGTAAGTCTGCGATCACCGGACCTGCCAGTGTGAGGTCTTCCGTTAGTGTATCAGTTTGAAAGGTGAGCACATCTGGTCTGCGGGAAGCGAAGCGCTGATCGTCGGTCATATAAGCAATGGTACGGTTCTGGTGCACATCTTCTGTATAGGGAACAGGGTGGGCGGGATCGCTTACATATTCCGAGAAACTTTTTTTGCTGACAGGTTTCGTCCAGGTAAGCATCCCATTGGCATCAAAATAAACAGGGGTGGATTTCATTTCTGCGGGTGGCCAGGCAGGTAATTTTTTCCATTCATTGGCACCACTGAAAAAAATGGTGGCTTCTGGGAGGGCAGGGTCATCACCTTTTCCTTTCAGGTAATAATTGAAAAAGGGTATCTCAATATTATTTTGGTACCATAATGAAGTGTTGGACCCAAATTTCACATTGCCCAGCAAAAATCCATCTCTGCCGGCCCATTGACCATGGAACCAGGGGCCCATCACCAGTTTGCTATTTGTAGCCGGGCTTTGTTTTTCTATGTCCCTGTATAAATGCCAGGCGCCATAGCAATCTTCTGCATCAAATAATCCACCCACCACCAGCATAGCCGGTTTTACATCCACCATCGAGATACTGGCCCTTCTGGCTTTCCACCAGTCGTCCATATCGGGGTGTGCATACATATCTTTCCAGAATTGAATGCTGTCGCCGATCATCTTTGCCAGGTTTTTTAAAGTACCCGCTTCGAGATAGAATTTATAATTGTCCTTAACTGTAAAATTGAAACCGGAAGGTCCGATGGTGGTGGGCTTAGGACGGGGCTTGCCAAATCCTGAATAAAAACTAAAACCATCCATTTGAAAAAAAGCACCGTTATGATGAAAATCATCGCCAATGAACCAATCTGTAACCGGTGCCTGCGGGCTCACTGCTTTTAATGCCGGGTGACCGGATGCTGCCGCCATGGTGGAATAAAATCCCGGATAAGAAATGCCAAATACGCCTACGTGACCATTGTTGTTCTGCAGGTTTTTCACCAGCCAGTCGATCGTATCATAGGTATCACTGGCTTCATCAATATCGGTATTGTTTTTTTTGTCTTTGATAAAAGGACGCACATCCACAAAATCTCCTTCACTCATCCAGCGGCCGCGAACATCCTGCACTACGATGATATAATTCTCGCGGGCATAATATCTCCAGTGACCTCCCCATAAACGGCCTGAAAAATGGGTGCCATAGGGCGAACAGGAGTAAGGTGTCCGCATCATCAGGATAGGGTGCTTTTCGCTTTTATCTTTTGGCAGGTAGATGGATGTAAAAAGTTTAATGCCGTCTCTCATGGGGATATACTGCTCCAGTTTGGTATAATTCTCTTTTATCCAGGCAGAATCCTGGCTTTGCTCGGTTTGAGCGGATAAAATAAAGACCTGGATAGTGGCAAACAGTAAGAGGAATATTTTTCTCATGGAATTTGTTTTGAAGGATTAAATTTACTGATTCTCTATTCACTTACATTTTATTTTATGTCTGCCAACGAAGAGATCATTACCCGCTTCTACAGCGCCTTTCAACGGCTGGATCACCAGGCTATGAACAGTTGTTACAGCGATGATATCGTTTTCAGCGACCCTGTTTTTGGGTTGTTGCGGGGAGAGGAGGCTAAAGCTATGTGGGAAATGCTGTGCAAAAATGCCAAAGATTTTTCATTGACTTTTTCCAATATTCAATTACTGGATGAAGAATATGCCAGGTGTAATTGGGTTGCCAGCTATACGTTTTCCAAAACCGGTAATAAAGTGGTGAACAACATAAAAGCCTTTATGCGGTTGAAAGATGGGAAGATCATTGAACACAGCGATGCTTTCAGGCTCAGCACCTGGATCGGCCAGGCCCTGGGGTGGAAGGGAAAATTATTTGGTTGGATGGGATGGATGAAACGCAAGGTTCAGAACTCGGCGAGAAACAGCCTTGTAAAATACATCGAAAGCAAGAACGGGTAGTACGTAAAGTAATAGTATATAGGGTATATAAAGTATGCCTTTGCAACATTAATCTTAGCTCACTTTATAATTTATATACCTATATACTTCAAAGTTTCCCACTAGTCTTCAAGTACCCCGAACTTTCCAGCATTCACATCCTGTATCGCTTGTTCCACTTCTTTCCAGGTATTCATTAAAAACGGGCCATAGGCTGCAATGGGTTCATCGATCGGCTCACCGGATAAAACCAATATAACGGTATCCTGCAACGCTTTTATGGTTATTTCTTCCCCTTCACTCTTAAACAGCACAAAATGATCGGCAATGACCTGTGTGTCATTCAGCGCCGCACTACCTTCGATCACCAACAACCCTGTGTTATAATCAGCAGGAAGTTGTAAAGTGGCCGTTGCCCCTTTTTTTATTCTTGCGTTGTAGACATTCATAGGAGTGAAAGTGGAGGCAGGTCCTTTGGTGCCATTGTATTCACCTGCGATCACTTCTATATAACTTTCTTTATCGGCCAGGTAATGACGTCCCATCTTTTGATTAGTGATCTCCTGGTATTTAGGTTTTGTTTTTTTGAAAGCCGCAGGAAGGTTTACCCATAACTGTACCATCTGGAAAACACCACCGGAAAGGCTGAAAGCATTTTCATGATACTCTTTATGCAATAAGCCCGAGCCTGCGGTCATCCACTGCACATCACCTTCACCAATGATACCGCTGTTGCCGGCACTGTCATGGTGGGCTATTTTACCGTGATAAGCAATAGTTACTGTTTCAAAACCGGCATGCGGATGCACACCCACGCCACGGGGTTCTTTAGAAGGACTAAAATCCACTTTGGCGCCGTAATCCAGCAAAAAGAAAGGGCTCATTCTTTTTTTATCGATCAACCGGCCGCCCGGGAAAAAACTATGTACCCGGAATCCATCACCCACCATATGCGGGGGCGGAGGAGGTATAACAGCTTCAATTATTTTCTTGCTCATAAATGTCCTTTTATTTTATGGTCGTTATGAATTATGCGCTCTGCTTTACAGGCGCGGTTACCAGCTTTTCTGAAAGCCAGATAAACTCGTTGATAAAATTGTGTACGGAAGCCTGGAAGCTTTCATCCAACAGGTCTCCATCGGGACTGAATTTTTTATCCACGGCAGGTACGATAAGCAGGTAAGGAGAAGCCACACCAAACAAAGCAGGTACTAATTGCAATAGTTGTTGTGAAGCCCTGATACCACCCAATGCTCCCGGTGAGGCTGTAACAAGGCCAAATGGTTTATGGTGCTGCTTGGGAAAATGGTCCAGCAGGTTTTTGAGGGCAGGAGAGTAGCTGCCATTATATTCCGGTGAAACCAGGATGATCGCATCAGCATTGAAAATTCTTTCTGCCAGTGCTCTGAATTCCAATGGAGCTTTTTCGGGTGATACCCAAACAGATTGTACGGGTGGTACATTCCAGTCTTTCAATTCTGTAAGGTCCACTTCGTGCTCTGTGTTTTGAGCAATCCAGTTCTTTAAATAAAGGGCCACACGGCGGGTAACACTTGCTGTCCGGGGGCTTCCTGATATAATTTCTATTCTCATTTTTTTGATTTATGATACAAAGTTACAAATTCAATGTTTAAACATCAAATTTTATTCCACATCTGTTTTGCACACCTGTTTTGTCAGTTTTCGGGTACTTGTGACAGGCTCTTTAGTTTCTTTCTGCCAGTTTAGGGCACCTGTAGCTGAATGCTTAATTTAGAGGCTATTAAAAAAACTAACATGGTTGATCGTAGAAAGTTTTTAAAAGCTTCTGCTTTTACGGGATTCGCAAGTATGCTATCTGGCGTTTCCTGTGCCAATGATAATTCTGCTGCAGTCAGGGGCAGGGCAGTGGTGGTTTCCACCTGGGATGCCGGTTTGAATGCTAATAAAGGCGCCTGGGATGTGCTGGGCAAGGGTGGAAGGGCACTGGATGCCGTGGAAAAGGGCGTGATGGTGACGGAATCGGAAAATAACTGCTGCGTGGGACTTTCGGCTAATCCTGACCGTGATGGATTTGTTACGCTGGATGCCTGTATCATGGACGAAAATGCCAATTGCGGCAGCGTGGCCTTCCTGGAAAGGATCAGGCACCCGATCGCTGTAGCCCGGAAAGTGATGGAAAAAACGCCGCATGTGATGCTGGTGGGCAGCGGGGCCCAACAGTTTGCCGTAGCCGAAGGTTTTCCGTTAGAGGAACAAAAACTATCGCCGGCTGCCCAAAAGGCGTATGAAAACTGGCTGAAGAAATCAGAATACAAGCCTGTTATTAATATTGAGAACAAAGGCGATCACGGACCTTCTGCGCCGGCCAGGTTACCGAATGGAGAATGGAACCATGATACCATTGGTATGGTAGCCATGGATGCGAATGGTAACCTGAGCGGTAGCTGCACCACCAGCGGCATGGGATTTAAGATGCGTGGCCGCCTGGGCGATTCACCGATCATCGGCGCCGGTTTGTTTGTGGACAATGAAGTGGGGGCCTGTACCGCCACCGGGCAGGGCGAGGATGTGATAAGAGTGGCAGGCTCACATTCGGTGGTGGAACTGATGCGGCAGGGACTTTCACCCGAAGAAGCCTGTAAGAAAGTTATCGAACGGATCATTAGGATCAAAAAAGAAAAAGCAAAAGATATACAGGTAGCTTTTCTCGCCATTAATAAACAGGGAGAAACAGGTTCTTATGCCATCCATAAAGGGTTTAGCTATGCCATCAAAACAGATACGAAAGAGGAATTGATAAAATCAAAGTATATCATGGAATAAGTATGGATAATCAGTCATTCATCATTGAAATTGCAACTTCGGATTTTATGACCACAAAATCGGCGGTGGAAGGTGGGGCCGACAGGATCGAGTTATGTGCCAACCTCGCTGAAGGAGGGACAACCCCTTCTTATGGAATGATCAAAGAATGCCGGGAAGCATTTGCGGTCCAGCTGTACCCGATCATCCGTCACCGGGGTGGCGACTTTTTATATAATAAACATGAATACGAGATCATGCTAAAAGATGTGAAGCTTTGTAACGAACTGGGATGTGATGGAGTGGTGATTGGGTTGCTGAATATGGATGGTACTATTGATAGGGTAAGAACAGCAGAGTTGGTGGAAGCGGCCTATCCCATGGGAGTTACATTTCACCGTGCATTTGACCGGTGTAAAGATCCTTTTGAAGCAATGGAACAATTGATCAGCATCGGTTGTGAAAGAATTTTGACATCGGGCCAGCAGCCGGGAGCACCGGAAGGAGTGGAGCTGATCGCCCAACTGAATAAGGCTGCGGATGAACGTATCATAATAATGCCGGGAAGCGGTGTAAGAAAAGAAAATATCAGAATGCTGGCGGAGAAAACAGGTTGCAGGGAATTCCATTCATCGCTGCGGGATAAAGAAAAAAGCCAGATGCAATTCATTCATCCTGCATTTACCGGTTCGGCAGAGAGTTATATGAATAATGCAATTGATGCGGAGGAAGTGAAGGCGTTAAGGAAAGCGCTGGATGCGCTCTGACAGCTAATGATTACAACACAGTGATACAGAGAAGGGGGGTGCACAGAGAGTTTACTTCTTTATCAACAACTCTGTGTAACTCTGTACCTCTTCAACTCTGTGTTGAAAATCCTGGTTTAGCTTAATTCAAATATCTTCCCCATCAGCACCCACTTTTCTCCCGGTTTGGCCCAGGGTAATGCCTTCTGGAATGTCCACATAAGCGTTTCCCATTCCTGCACTTTAGGGTTGTCTTTATCCATGGCAGCTTTTTTCTCGAAGGAGAAATCATCATTGGCTTCGATGATCATGAAGAGGCGGTTGCCTGTACGGTAAATATCCAGTACATGGATACCGCTGTTTTTTATACTTTCCGTTATCTCCGGCCAGATAGTAGTATGATGCGCTTCATATTCTTTGATCAATGCCGGATCATCTTTCAGGTCCAATGCCAAACAATAACGCTTCATGATTGATTTTTTATTTTATAGCCGACTACTGCAAATAATAATACCACTACAAAACAGATCATGGGAATGATAAAGGCTGTCGGTGTGGAATATTGTTCCACCAGGTAGCCCATGGCATAGGGTACAAGGGCGCCACCTACGATAGACATGATAATAAAAGAAGATCCTTTTTTGGTATAAGCGCCCAGGTTTTTTACACCCAGGGCAAATATGGTGGGGAACATGATGGATTCAAAAAAGAATATGGCGATCAGTGCATAAATGGGCAACATTCCTTCCATCCAAACCACCACCCCGCATAAGAGGATATTTATGGCGGCATAAATGGCCAGCAATTGTTGCGGGGGGATTACTTTCATGATGGCTGTGCCCGCAAATCTTCCGACGGTGAAAATTATTAAGGCGGCAGATAAAAAATAAGAAGCTTTTGCATTGCTGATGTTCAATCCTTTTTCTGTACAATAATTAATGAATAAAGCTGCAATGCCCACTTGTGCAGCCACATAAAAGAATTGTGCCACAAAGGCCCACACAAAATGTGAATGCTGAAATAATTTCTTCCCGGTATGTGATGCTGTATCCGTTACCAGCTCTTCTTCTTTGATCTCCGGCATGGGTGTTCTAACAAACATAAAGGCGATGATCAGTACCAATGCCGCAATAGCGATATACACAAACTTTACGGAATCCAGTTGGGAAGAGGCTTCAGCTTTATCGTTCCCAAAAAATAAAGCGCCGCCGATAATAGGCCCGATAAATGAGCCCACCCCGTTGAAACTTTGTGATAGATTGAGCCGGAAAGCCGATGTCTCCGGTTTGCCCAGCACCGTGATATAAGGGTTTGCTGCCGTTTCTAAAAAAGTAAGGCCGCTGGCCAGGATAAAAAAAGCTACCAGGAAGAACGTAAAACTGGCAGCTTGTGCAGAGGGATAGAAGAGTAATGCCCCGGTGGCATACAATAACAAACCGGCGATGATCCCTTTTTTGTACCCTATTCGTTGCATGAGCAGACCTGCAGGTAATGCCGCTACAAAATAAGCCCCGAAATAAGCAAATTGCAAAAGGGTAGAACGCTGTCTTGTTATATTCAGTGTTTCCTGGAAGTGTTTATTCAGCACATCCAATAAACCATAAGAAAGTCCCCATAAAAAGAAAAGACTGGTCACCAGTATCAGGGGTAACCGATAATTTTTATTTCCTGTTGTTGTAAATCCTTTCCCGGTTGATGATGGTAATGGCATTCGGTCGTATATTATTTGATGTATAAGATCACAGGGCCCTGTCGAGGTGCACATATCCTCCATCTACATGGATTAGTTGTCCCGTTGTATGGCTCGACCTTCCCGATAAAAGAAAGGCCGCCATGTTTGCAATTTCTTCCACAGTGGTCATGCGTTTGCCTAACGGTATGCTATCAGTGATCTTTTTCAGTTTCTCCTGCGGATCGGGCAGGCTGTTGATCCATTTTTCATAGAGAGGCGTGTAAGATTCTGCCACGATGACCGCATTCACACGGATGCTATATTTGAGTAGTTCAACCGCCCATTCCCTGGTCAGGGCATTACGGCCACCATTAGCCGCCGCATAAGCCGATGTTCCGCCCTGTCCCGTTTCTGCCGTTTTAGAGCCGATATTGACAATCGCTCCTTTTGATTTGATCAGTTCAGGCAGGGCATGATGCGCCATGAGATAATAATGCACCAGGTTTTTATGCAGCGATTCCATGAATCGTTCATAGCTTCCTTGTTCAAGATTTACCCCATCATTCACTCCGGCATTATTCACTAATCCATCAATACGGCCATATTGCTGAATAGCTGCTTCCACGGCTTTTTTACATTCGGCAGGAGAAGTCAGTTCGGCCACCACCTGCCCGCCCTTATTGTTGATTTCCTGTAATATCTTTTTATTATCCGGTTCATTGCGGCCCACAATGAAGGGTATTGCTCCTTCAGCAGCCAATACTTTTACAATGCCGGCGCCAATGCCTTTGGCGCCGCCGGTAACGATGATGACTTTATTGGTCAGGCCCAAGTCCACGAGTAATAAGCTTTAAGTTATAAGTTATAAAACCGCATAGCATTCTCCCCGAATACCTTTGCTCTTTCTTCTTCAGAAAAATTCTCCATATACTTTTCCAGCAAACTTTTCCACTGTACATAGATGCCCGAAAGCAGCATCACGGGCCAGTCGCTGCCATACAAAAGCCTGTCGGTGCCAAATGCTTCAAACACCACATCAAGATAAGGATAAAAATCACCGGCACTCCATTCTTTCCAGCAGGCTTCAGTAAAGAGCCCCGACAATTTGCAATAAACGTTCGGGTTTCCGGCTATTAGCTTTATCCCGTTTTCCCATTCATCTATTTTCTTATTCTTAATATCTGGCTTGGCGCAATGATCAATAATAAAGAGCTGATCGGGAAATTTGGAAACAAATTCCAGTGCCGGCTTCAGCTGGTGATGATAGATCAGTACATCATAAGTATAATTGTAAGCTTGCAAGGCTGAGATACCTCTCTGGAAATCCTGCTGCAATAAAAAATCATCCGGTTCTGCCTGCGCGATATGTCTCCATCCTTTGATAGCAGGGAATTGGGAAAAATACTGCAGTCTTTCTTCCACATTATTGTTCCGGAGATCGACCCATCCCACCACGCCTTTAATAAATGAGTGAGTGTTGGCCATCTCCACATAAAAATGGGTCTCTAACTCCGATTGATCGGCCTGTACCGCCACCACGGCATCCACATTATTTCGTTTAAGGGTAGGCGAGAGATGTTCGGGAAAATAGTCCTGCTGCAGGATCTTCATTTTATCGGTGATCCAGCCATCTCTTTTTTTATTGTATTTCCAGAAGTGTATATGGGAATCGATGGTCATGGGTGATAATAGTTAAGAATACAGAATACAGAGTAAAGTAGACAGTAGACAACATACAGCATACAGTAGGCGGGTATAAGGTTAATTTTTTGCGATTATAGACCTGATTAAGGCATCCAGTATTTTACTTACTTCCTCTGCTTTCTGGTCCATATTATCGTTTTTCCCGTAGTTTAGATCCCGTGAGAGAATAAGATAATATCTGCATTCTTCCAGCGAACCTTGCGATATATTATAAAACCTGTTTTTGTCTTTATAAGACCTTTTCTTAAATCCTTCTGCAATATTCGCCGCCACCGAAACTGCTGCTCTTCTGAACTGTGATGTTAATGCATATACTTCCTCCCTGGGGAATTTTTGTGTGTATTTATAAACCTCGAGTACAAATTGATGTGCCTTTTGCCATACGATTAAATCTTTAAAGCTTTTAGCTGGTTCCATTTTTCAAATTTTCAAGGTTAAAAATTAAATTATGCTTTCAGAGGGTATCGTCCTTCTCTACTGTCTACTGTATTCTGTATGCTGTCTACTGTATTCTGTATGCTGTCTACTGTATTTTCAATTCCATATTCAGCTCCACGCTCTCGCCACCTGCTTGCTCGTTCCCAATCCATCAATCCCTAATTCAATCACATCACCCGGTTTCAGGTAAAGGGGGGAGGGTTTTTGTCCTAGTCCCACGCCAGCTGGTGTTCCGGTGGAGATGATATCGCCGGGCAGCAGGGTCATGAACTGGCTGCAATAAGATACCAGTTGCGCTGCATGGAAAACCATATTGCGGGTATTACTGTTCTGCATGGTCTTTCCATTCACGGTGAGCCATAACCGAAGATTGGAAGTGTCCGGTATTTCGTCTTTGGTTACCAGCCAGGGCCCGATGGGGGCGAAGCTGTCACAGCTTTTCCCCTTCACCCATTGCCCGCCACGTTCCAGTTGAAATTCCCTTTCACTATAATCATTATGCAACATATAGCCTGCGATATAATTCAGTGCCTCTTGCTCTTCCACGTAAGAAGCCCGCTGACCGATGACCACCGCCAGCTCCACTTCCCAATCTGTTTTAGTGCTGTTGCGGGGAATGATCAAATCGTCATTAGGGCCTGTAATAGCAGATGTGGATTTGAAGAACAGAACAGGTTCTTTGGGCAGCTCCATTTTGCTTTCCGTGGCATGATCTGCATAGTTCAACCCGATACAAATGATCTTGGACGGGCGGGCTACCGGCGGGCCCAGCCGGATGGCAGGGTTCACTTTGGGCAACATATTCTTGTGCTGCTCCACCATCCAGGCCAGATGCGGAAGGCCGCCATATCCAAAGAAGAATTCATCATAGTCTTTGATGAAACCAGACACATCATAATAATTACCATCGCGGCAAATGCCCGGTTTTTCTTTTCCTGGTTCCCCAAATCGGATCAGTTTCATGTTATTGCTATTAATTGTTCAACCTGGTAAATCCTCCATCGATGAAATAATCACAGCCCGTGATAAAAGATGCTTCATCACTGCACAGGTATAATACCAAGTAGGCGATCTCATCGGGAGTCGCCATTCTTCCGATGGGCTGACCAGCCGCCAGTTTATCAAACATTTCTTTTTCTTTTCCCGGGTAATTGTTCTTTAAGAAGCCATCCACAAAAGGGGTATGTACCCGTGCAGGGGAAACACAGTTGCAGCGTATACCATCGTTAATATAATCTTTTGCCACGCTTAATGTCATGGATAATACAGCGCCCTTGCTCATGCTATAAGCAAAACGGTCATTAATTCCCACGGTGGCAGCAATGGAAGCCATATTGAGGATGACCCCTGATTTTTGTTTTTGCATCCGGGGAATAACCGCATGCATGCAATTATAAGTGCCTTTGATATTGGCAGCGTATACCCGGTCCAGGTCATCTTCCTGTGTGGAAACTGCATTGCCAATATGGGCAATGCCCGCATTATTGACCAGGATATCGACAGTTCCCTGAATCTCTACGGATCGAACGGCACTGATCACTTTGGATTGATCGGTGATATCCACCTGGTGGGCTGTTGCCTGGCCACCTTCTGTTTTGATCTTTTCGGCTTCTTTGGAAACGTCATGATGGTTCTGATCAAACATTTGTACCCGGGCGCCCTGGCGGGCAAATAAACGGGAAATACTCAGGCCGATACCACTGGCGGCACCTGTTACAATCGCTATTTTATTTTGCAGGGAGAACATAGATCTTTATATGTTTAAATGTAAAGAATTTGGTGTAGGAATAAGTAAATTATTTACTTCATCGTTTGCGTGATGGCATATCCCCGTATTTTATTATCCTTGTATTTCCGAACTTAGTCACCTAATACTTCTGTATGAAAAAAACCCTGCTTATACCACTGCTTTCAGTAATGCTATTTCAGCTTGCAGCCCAGCGTAATTACATGAACGAAACGAAGACCGAAAGGGATGCCCGCATGCAATGGTGGCGTGATGCCCGGTTTGGCATGTTCATCCACTGGGGTTTGTATGCAGTGCCGGCAGGGGAGTGGAAAGGGGAGACCCGGCATGCGGAATGGATACGCACCACAGCCGAGATACCCCTGAAAGAATATGATCAGTTTCTGTCCCAATTCAACCCGGTTGATTTCAATGCGGAAGCCTGGGTGCAAATGGCCAAAGATGCGGGGATGAAATATATTACGCTTACCAGTAAACATCATGATGGTTTTTGTCTCTGGGATTCTAAAGAAACTGAGTTTGATATAATGAGCACACCTTTTAAAAGGGATATATTAAAGGAACTGGCGGATGCCTGCCGCAAGATCGGTGGCGTGAAGCTTTGTTTTTATCATTCTATCATGGACTGGCACCATCCCGATTATAATGAGAGAAGGGTATGGGAAAAAGACAGGCCCGCAGAGGGAACAGACCGGAAAAAGTATATCTCTTATCTGAAGAACCAGTTGAAGGAGATCGTAACGAATTACGGGGATATTGGTGTGCTGTGGTTTGATGGGGAATGGGAAAATTTCTGGAAACATGAGGATGGAGTCGATCTCTATAATTATGTAAGAAGTCTGGACCCTTCTATTATTATCAACAACCGGGTGGACAAAGGCCGGGGCGGTATGGCCGGGATGACAACAGCGGGCGGTTTTGCCGGTGACTTTGGCACACCAGAACAGGAAATTCCGGAAACGGGTTTGCCGGGCGTGGATTGGGAAAGTTGTATGACCATGAACAATAACTGGGGCTACAACAAAGCAGATAAAAATTTCAAAACAACAAAGGACCTCTTGCGCAAGCTGATCGATATTGCTTCCAAAGGGGGAAATTTCCTGCTGAATATCGGCCCCAAAGCAGACGGAACATTTCCACAGGAGAGTGTTGACCGTCTGAAAGCTATTGGTGGATGGATGAAGGCCAATGGCGAATCGATATACGGAACAAGTGCCAGCCCTTTTGAACATACTTCCTGGGGAAGAGTGACACAGAAGAAAAACGGGGAGAATACCTTGCTTTATCTTCATGTGTTCGACTGGCCGCAGGATGGTCGTTTAAGGCTAACGGGTATCGGTAACCAGCCGGTGAGTGTTTACGGACTTGCAGGCAAAAAGCAGCTGGAGTATTCCGCGGCAGATAATACCATTACAATTGATCTGCCACCTGTGACAGTGGATACGATCTGTACGGTGATCGTGGTGGAGGTGGCAGGAAAGCCTTTGGTGTTTAATACACCAGTGATCAGCAGTTATGCCGATGAGTTTATCAATACCGCCAGTGTACATATTCAATTGCCTGATGGGGAAGAAAGAATGAACATCCGTTATACCACCGATGGATCGGAGCCGGTGGCTACTTCCGCCTTATATAGTAAAGAACTGGTGATTAGCAAGACCACAATGATCAAAGCCAAAAGTTTTATGGGAACAAAGCCGGTTAGCGGAACGGCGGAGAAAAAAATAGTGAAGACAGCTGCATGGCCGGCCGCAAAAGTTGTGGCCCCGAAAGCAGGTATCCGGGCTAGTTATTATTCCGGCGATTGGAATAAACTTCCGGACTTTAGTGCCCTGGCAGCCGAAAAAACAGAAACTCTTTCATCAGTAACGACGGGGGCCTATGCCAACCGTGAAAAATATGGAATGGTGCTGGAAGGGTACCTGAAGATCCCCGTTAGTGATATGTATAATTTTTACCTCGCTTCCGATGATGGCAGCGCCCTCTACATTGATGGTAAACCCGTGATCGATCATGACGGGCTGCATGGCATGACGGAAAAGAAAGGCACAGCACCTCTCGCAAAAGGATTACATCGTATCAGGGTACTGTTTTTTGAAAAGACAGGTGGGGATGCCCTGAACTTATTGATTGAAAGCAAGGGCATAAAAAAGCAGGAAGTGACTCCTGCTATGCTGTTTTACTAACGTCAATAGATAAACGAAGTTACCATTTCAGCTTTTTCATGTAGGCGGCATTCGCTTTGGCAGCTTCCATGGGTGTGCCGTTGGGATAGGCTTCCTGCTCCACTATAAAATAAGTCATGCCATTCTCTTTGGCTGTTTTCAGCACTTTGCTCCAATCGATGGAGCCTGTGCCCACATCCACGGAGTTTTTACCATTATCTGTTCCCGGTGTTTTGCTGCGGTCCTTTACATGGCAAAGGGTAAAGCGGTTCTTGTATTTTTTACACCAGGCTTCAGGATCTTCACCGGCGGCCACCACCCAGTAAATATCCATTTCATAATCCACCAGGGAAGGATCAGTACCGGCCATCATCACATCCTGCGGCATCTGGCCATCCATGGGTTTAAATGAATAGTCGTGATTGTGGTAAGCAAAACGGATACCGTTCTTCTTACAGATCTCACCTTTTTGATTGAATTCGTCTGCAAATTTTTTGAAATCATCCAGTGATTTCTGCGGACCTTTCCAGGGGCAAATGAGATATTTCATACCAATAGCAGCTGCATCTGCTGCTTTTTTCTCAAAATCTTTATTGATATCACAATGAGATGACACGACGGTCATATCCAGGTCATCCATGTACTTTTTGAAGTCAGTATTGGTCATGCCCCAGAACATACCAGAACCGCCCTCATAGCTTTCGATCTGTTTATAACCGTACCCCGACAGTTCTTTCAAAATTCCTTTGGGATCTTTGGGGAGTACATCCCTGAGGGTGTAAAGTTGTATACCAAAAACGTTGCTTCCTTTGGCGCTTTCACAACCGGATAATAAAGAAGCCCCGGAGATATTACTGAGCATCAGGCCCGTGGTGAGCCCGCCCGTAAGTTTTAAAAATTTTCTTCTGTCCTGGTTCATATTCTGCAGTTTTTTACGATTAAGAGATTATTATTCGGCCCAGGCTTTATCGCCTTTAACATAAGGCAGGGCACCGTCATAACGGCCCGGTACCGGCACATGCCGGAGGGTTTCGGTCATCCCGGTTTTGGAACTAAAGAAGCCCATCAGCGTGAGTTGTTTCATCATGGTGTAATAATGTCTTGGTGATGGAACAAAATCATATTCCTTATCCTGTTTCTTCAGTTCTTCGCGGCGTGGCTTATCTATTTCTTCCTGCTTTGAATTGAATTCTTTAGCTTCTTTTTCGAGGCTTACCAGCAGGTCATGACGTTGTTGCGGAGTTGCATCCATGAAGGATTTGCTATGCATTTTCTTACAGGCTTCGTCCAGGCTGCTGATACCTTTCATAAATGCATCCTGGTCGGCTTGCGGGTAACAGTCGGTCACCATTACTTTCATCAGCTCACCCACTTTCGCTGCTTTAGCGCCGGGTGTATTAGTGGCCGGAATAATTGTTTCGCCCACTTCATCCAGGAAGGCAATATTAGAGGCGGTGAAACCGGCATCGGCTTTAGCACCGGTTTTACAACCACTGAGGAGCAATTCTCCACCCACCATGGCTGAGCCTGTGAGTACGGCGATCATTTTTATAAGTTCTCTGCGATCCATATAGAAAATTTAATAAGTTATAGGTTTCTTTTTTTCAATTCGCTTACTGCGTAATCTGCAGCCCTGGCCGTCATGGCCATATACGTAAGCGATGGATTTACGCAGGAGGCAGATGTCATGCAGGCGCCATCGGTTACAAATACGTTGGGCGCATCCCATACCTGGTTATGGCCATTCAATACTGATGTTTTGGGGTCACGTCCCATGCGGGCGGTACCCATTTCGTGAATACCCATACCCACGGCATAGCCCCAATCTTCCGCATTTACATTTTTGGCGCCGGCGGCTTCCAGCATTTCTTTGGCATCATTGATCATGTCGATCCTCATCTTCTTTTCATTCTCTTTTATTTCCACATCGAAGGAGAGTACCGGCAATCCCCATTTATCTTTTACGGTTTTATCCAGCGTGATCTTATTATCATGGTAGGGCAGCATTTCGCCAAAGGCAGTGATACCAAATCCCCAGTTATCATTGGGCACACTTAATGCATTCTTCAGATCGGCCCCTATAGTCATTTCGGCCACTTCGGCACCACGGCCACGGCCGGCGCCGCCCTGGTAGCCAAAACCGCGTATATAATCCCGCTTATCATTATAAATATTCCTGAACCGGGGGATATACACACCCGTTGGTCTTCGTCCATATTCATATTTATCACTGAATCCTTCAATAGTTCCGCTGGCACCGCAACGGAAATGGTGGTCCATTACATTATGGCCCAACTCACCGCTGCTGCTGCCCAGACCACCGGGCCAGATATCCGTAGCAGAGTTCATCAATATCCAGGAGGAGTTCAATGCCGAAGCGCATAAGAAAATAACCTCGGCTTTGTACTCGATGGTTTGATTGGTTTCCGCATCCAGCACTTCCACACCAATTGCTTTTTTCTTGTCTTTATCGTATAATACTTTGGTCACGATAGAGAAAGGACGAAGTGTGAGCTTGCCTGTTGCCATCGCTGCCGGCAGGGTGGAAGATTGTGTGCTGAAATAAGCGCCAAAGGGACAACCTCTCCAGCAACGGTCGCGGTACTGGCAATTCATCCTTCCCTGGTTATGCGGTACCGTTATATTGGCGGTACGGCCGATGATGATTTTCCGGGCATCCTTATAATGCGCCTCCACTCTTTTCTTTACTTCTTTTTCCACGCAGTTAAGTTCAATAGCCGGCATAAATTCACCATCCGGTAATACATCCAATCCTTCCCTGCTGCCCTGGATGCCTGCATATTTTTCTACATAGCTGTACCAGGGTGCCATATCTTCATAGCGGATGGGCCAGTCAATAGCAATACCATCTTTGAGATTGGCTTCAAAATCCCATTTATTCCACCGGTAACTATGACGGCCCCACATGAGTGAACGACCGCCCACATGATAGCCGCGGTACCAGTCAAATCTTTTTACTTCTGTATAGGGGCATTCTTTATCCTTTACCCAATAATCCAGCACCACTTCATTCAGCGGGTAATCTCTTTTCAGTTTGGGATAGTCTTCCAGCATTTGCTGTGTACGGCTGCCTCGGTGGGGGAATTCCCAGGGCTCTTTGGCAGCATTCACATAGCCGGACTTGTGTTCAATGTTCCGTCCGCGTTCCAGCAGGATCGTATTCAACCCTTTTTCAGTCAGTTCTTTGGCAGCCCAGCCTCCGCTGATGCCCGAGCCTACTACAATTGCGTCAAACTTGTTTTCAGCCATACTTCTTTATTTTTTGAGGTTTTTTGTTTTATATATCACAGATCCTGATAGCTTTTTTCAGGGCTGCTATTTTTTCTTTTGCATCTTTACCTGTTGGAATGTATTCCTGGGCCACATACCCTTTATAACCTGTATCAGCAATCGCTTTCATGATGGCAGGATAATACAATTCCTGGGTTTCATCAATTTCATGACGACCGGGTACACCGGCAGTATGGTAATGGCCAAAATATTCTTTATTGTCGCGTATTGTGCGTATCACATCTCCTTCATTAACCTGCATATGGTAAATATCATACAGTATCTTGAAATTGGGTGAGCCGATCCTTTTACATAATTCCACCGCCCAGGGAGTATTATCCGCCATATAATCCTTGTGGTCCACTTTACTGTTAAAAACCTCTATCTGGATAATGATACCATTTTTTTCGGCCAGGCCAATGATCTGTTTAATACCTTCTGTCATATTCTTCAGGCCGGTTTCGTCATCCATCCCATTGCGGTTGCCGCTAAAGCAGATCAGGTTTTTATAACCCGCTTCGGCAACGAGCGGAATGGCTTCTGTAAAATCTTTGATGAGTGAAGGGTGAAAAGTTTTATTATTCCAACCTTCTGTGAGACTGATCTTGCCCGCTGTATAGCACATGGAGCAATAAATGCCATGTTTTTTCAGTGTGGGCCAGTCTTTGGGGGCAAGCAGATCAATAGCGGAGAAGCCGATCTTTTTTACCGTGGTGCATAATTCTTCCAGCGGAAGAAAATTATAGGTCCAGTTGCAAACGGAATGGTTGATATTGCCTTTGAGGGGTGTATCCTCATCACTGCAACCGGAAGCCAGAACAGCGGATGGCGATACTGCCAGTGCTACAGAACCTGCTGCCACTTTTTTCAATAAATCCCTCCTGGAGTGGCTTTTATTCATTCACCTTTTTTTTGTCGTCTTTAAATGTGAGCAGGAACAGGATCATCACCGCTGCAGCAATGGCAGCAGGGATAAGCCAGATCATCTTGTAATCTCCTTTATATGAATCTGAGATCCAACCGGCAATTTTAAAACCTACCAGCATTCCAACACCGTATGTTGCAAGCGTTATCAGCCCCTGTGCTGCACTTTTATACTTTTCGCCTGCTTTTGAATTTGTATAGATTTGCCCGGATACAAAGAAGAAATCATAACAAATACCATGCAGGGCAATTCCTATCAATAACATAAAGCTTAAACTACCAGCATTGCCATACGCAAATAGTAAATAGCGCAGGGCCCATGCCAGCATACCCACAAGGATGGTTTTCTTAAACCCAAACCTGGCAAAGAATATAGGAAGGGCTAAAAGAAACAGCACCTCAGAAATCTGTCCGATCGTCATTTTGCCGGTAGGGTCTTCCATTCCGATCGCGGTTAGAAACGGGTGCGTGTTTGCATAATAGAAAGCCAGTGGAATACATATTAGCACCGAAGCAATAAAGAATATAGCAAAATTCTTATCCTTTAATAATTTCAGTGCGTCTAACCCAAGTATTTGACTAAGGCTTACTTTTTCTCCTGCCTTTTTAGAAGGCGGTGTTTTGGGAAGTGTAAAACTGAATAAACCCAATACCAGCGCCGCAATGCCCGAAAGAAGGAAAGTATTTTTCAGCAGTCCTTTTGCAATATTCTCTTTGGAATCCCAATGGAAGAGATAGCTGATCGATAATCCCGCCACGATCCAACCGATGGTTCCCCACACCCGTATACTTGAAAATTCTTTCTCCGGATTTTTCATCTGGTTAAACGAAACAGAATTTACCAATGCCAGCGTAGGCATGTAGAGGATCATATACCCCAGCACGTAGGGATAGAATACAGATACATTCTCAGCATTGTACATCTGGTACATTAATACGGCGCCAACAATATGTAAGACCCCGAGGATTTTTTCAGCGTTGATATAGCGGTCGGCGATAAGTCCGATGATAAAAGGGGCAATAATAGCGCCCCATGATTGCGTGGAAAACACATCCGCGCTTTGTCCGCCGGAAGCCTGGAGGTTATCTGACAAAAAAGTGCCCAAGGTCACAAACCAGCCGCCCCAAATAAAGAACTCCAAAAACATCATAAAGGATAGCTGGATGCGGGTAGTCAGTTTCATACGCAGGCAATTAATTAAAAAAGGGGTTCAGCAAAATAACCTTAGAAAAACTAAATGTACTATTTTTAAACACATGGAAAAATCTGCTGCACATATTTTTAGTACACTATATTAGCATTTTAATGTATAATATTAACCTCAAACGTTTGCGATGAAAAACAGGAAACTTCGGATGGGTATGATCGGGGGAGGAAAAGACGCATTTATCGGGGCAGTACATCGTCTTGCATTTAACATGGATGGCCAGGTGGAAATGCTGGCAGGTGCGCTCAGTGTCAATCCTGATATTGCTCTCGAATCGGGCCATGAATTATTCTTACAGAAAGACAGGATCTATACCGATTACAAAACCATGCTGGAAAAGGAAGCAGCCCTGCCGGCTGACAAACGTTTGGATTTTATCAGTATCGTAACACCCAATTTTGTTCATTTTGACCCAGCTATAGCGGCGCTGGATAAAGGTTTTAATGTGGTGGTGGAAAAACCGATGACTTTTACCCTGGAAGAAGCAAAGAAATTGAAAGAAAAAGTAAAAGAAACCGGGCTGCTGCTATTATTATGCCATACCTATACCGGTTACCCCATGATCAAGCAGGCAAGAAGAATGATAAAAAGTGGTGTGTTGGGAAAGGTTAGAAAAGTGTATGTGGAATACCCGCAGGGATGGCTCAGCACTTTCCTGGAAGGGGCCAATAACAAACAGGCTGCCTGGAGGACCGACCCCAAAAGAAGCGGGAAAGCCGGATCCATGGGGGATATCGGCACCCATGCTTTTAATATGGCAGAATATGTAACCGGTTTGAAAGTAACAAAGATCTGTTCTGATATTAATGTAATCGTGGAAGGAAGAATGCTGGATGATGACGGTGCTGCCTTTTTAAAATTCGACAATGGCGCCAGTGGTGTGCTGATGGCCACACAGATCGCAGCCGGGGAAGAAAACAATGTTAAGATCAGAGTGTATGGAGAAAAGGGTGGGCTGGAATGGAAACAGGAAGATGCCAATACCTTATTGGTGAAATGGCCCGATAAGCCGGCTGAAATATATCGTGCCGGAACAGGCTACCTGGACTCTTTTGCCAAACATAATTGCCGCACACCTGCTGGCCACCCTGAAGGATACTTAGAAGCATTTGCCAATATCTACCGCAATTTCAGTTTGACCTTACAGGCCAGGATAAATGGAGAAACACCCAAAGAAGAATGGCTTGATTTCCCTGGGGCAGAAGAAGGAGTGAGAGGAATGGCGTTTATCGATAATGTGATCGCATCAGGACAAGCGAAGGAGAAGTGGATGGAGTTTGAGGTGTAGGAAGAACAGAGGAACAGAAGAACAGAGGAACAGGGGAACAGAAGAACAGGGGAACAGGGGAACAGAAGAACAGGGGAACAGAAGAACAGAAGAACAGAAGAACAGAGGAACAGAAGAACAGGGGAACAGAGGAAGGTACCAACCAATAAACTAATAAACCAATTAACCAATCAACCAGTAACCAGCAACATGACAACAATAAAAGGTCCCGGTATTTTTTTAGCCCAGTTCCTCGATGATAAAGCTCCTTTCAATTCATTAAAGTCAATTTGTTTGTGGGCCGAATCATTAGGTTTCAAAGCCGTGCAGATACCTACCTGGGACCCCCGCTGTATCGATCTGCAAAAAGCTGCCGAAAGCAAGACCTATGCAGATGAGATAAAAGGCACCGTGAATGAATGTGGATTGGAGATTTCAGAACTATCCACCCATTTACAGGGACAACTCGTGGCTGTTCATCCCGCTTATGATGATTTGTTTGACGGTTTTGCCCCTGAAAAGCTGAGAGGTAATCCGAAAGCCCGGACAGAATGGGCCATTCAGCAGGTAAAATATGGGGCCAAAGCATCCCAGCATCTCGGGCTCGATGCCCATCCTACTTTTAGCGGTTCTCTTTTATGGCATACTTTTCATCCCTGGCCGCAACGTCCTGCCGGATTGGTGGAAGAAGGGTTTAAAGAATTGGGGAAAAGATGGACGCCCATCCTGAATTATTTTGACGAATGTGGCGTGGATGTTTGTTACGAGATACATCCCGGTGAAGATTTGTTTGACGGGATCACCTATGAAATGTTTTTAAAGGAGGTGAATAATCATTCCCGTGCCTGTTTATTGTATGATCCTTCCCATTTTGTATTGCAGCAACTGGATTACATCCAATATATCGACTTGTACCATGAGCGCATCAGGGCTTTTCATGTAAAAGATGCCGAATTCAATTCAACAGGCCGGCAGGGAACTTTTGGCGGTTACCAGAGCTGGTTGAACAGGGCCGGGCGTTACCGTTCTCCCGGTGATGGACAAGTGGATTTCAAGACGATTTTTTCCAAGCTCACTGAATATGATTATAAGGGCTGGGCTGTAATGGAATGGGAATGTTGCCTGAAACACCCGGAAGATGGTGCCAGGGAAGGAGCGGAATTCATTCAGCGCCATATCATCCGGGTAACGGAAAGAGCATTTGATGACTTTGCTTCCAGCGGGGCGGATGAAAAAACCAACAGAAGGATACTGGGTTTGGATTAAATATTAACTTCGTTATATAACTGAAAAAAAACCAGCATGAAAAAAATCATTCTTCCGTTAGTATTGGTTGCTTTGTTGGCAGCCTGTGGCGGTAGTTCTTCCTCAGAAGGCGACAAGAAGGAAGAAAAAAAGGAAGCTTCCGCTGATCCCAGCAATAACCCTGATTACAAAAAAGGGCTGGCACTGGTGGGCGCCAGCGATTGTTTTACCTGTCATAAGATAGACGAGCCTTTACAGGGGCCATCTTATAAGGATGTGGCCTTAAAATACAAGGACGCAGGTGATACTATCGTGGCACACCTGGCCGGAAAGATCATTAGTGGCGGTACGGGTGTTTGGGGATCTATCTACATGACCCCGCATAATATTCCGCAGGCAGATGCTGAAGCTATGGTGAAATATATTTTGCTGCTGAAGTAAGAATAGATGAAAAGCGTTGTTGCCATCATATTGTTTCTCATTGTTGTGGCATGCAGCTCCAACAAAGACCTGGTGGCAAATAGGGCATTAAGCATTTCAAATGAGGATAAAGTAAAAGGGAAGGAGTTGTATGAGCAAAATGATTGTTTAACATGTCATGGGATAGACAATCAAGATAGGGTGGGCCCTTCGTTTATGCAAGTGGCCTCCAGGTATGATGCAACGGCTAAGTCATTACAAATGCTTACTAAAAAGATCAGGGAGGGTGGCAATGGAACCTGGGGGAAAATTTATATGACCCCTCATTCGTCCATGACAGAAACAGAAGCGAATCAAATTGTAAAATTCATTTTATCACTCAAAAAATAAAACCCAATGAAGCGTGTATTGCTTGCAGGGATGGTTTTCTCAGCCCTTGTTTCCTGTAATAACAGCGGGGAAGGAGAGAAGAAAACCGCCGATACTTCTCAAACTAAAACAGAAATGCCGATGAATAACAGCCTTACCGATCAGCAAAAAGCCGATGGCTGGCAATTGTTATTTGATGGACAAACTACCAACGGCTGGCATAAATACGGGGGTAAGCCCGTGGGCAGCGCCTGGAAGATAGCAGATGGAACATTATATCTTGATACAACCGTAAAAGATCAAGTGAAAGGGAACTGGCAGATCAAAGATGGGGGTGATATTGTATCAGATGAAGAATTTGAAAATTTCCACCTGAAACTGGAGTGGAAGATCGCTAAAGATGGCAACAGCGGTATTATTTTCTATATTCATGAGGATACAGTCAAGTACAAATGGCCCTGGGAAACAGGCCCCGAAATGCAGGTACTGGATAATGCCGGTCATCCTGATTCAAAGATCACCAAACACAGGGCGGGTGACCTCTATGACCTCATCTCCTGCAGCCAGGAAACGGTGAAACCTGCAGGCGAATGGAACCTGGCCGAAATAAAATGCGTGAATGGCAAGCTGGACCTATTCCTGAATGGCACCAATGTGGTGTCCACCACGATGTGGGATGATGCCTGGAAAAAAATGGTGGCTGGTAGCAAGTTTGTCAAAATGCCCGACTTTGGTATGTATAAGAAAGGCAAAATAGGGTTGCAGGACCATGGCAACACAGTTTGGTACAGAAACGTGATGATCAAAAAATTATAGACGATATCTCCTTTTTTCGTCTAAAAGAAAACCTGTTATGCTGAGGTAAGCGAAGCAGACAGGTTTTTTCTTTTTTTATCCAATTTCGGCAGGCCCAACAGGACAACTGCCCCCGCTTTTTGTTTACATCAAAAAGTTTTATACCTTCTCGGTAACCAAAATCAACCATCATGGATACTTCTGTTTTTTCTCATCTCAACTGGCTGGCAATTGCTGTTGCCGCTGCTGCTTATTTTATGCTGGGCGCATTATGGTATTCGGTTCTGTTTGGCAAGGCCTGGATTAAAGCCACTGGTATCGATGTAAATAACCCGGATGCCAAAAAAGGCGCCGGTGCGCTTATGTTCTTCACTTTTATCCTGGAGTTTGTGATCTGTATCGGCATGGCGATCCTTGTCTATCGTTTGGGACTTTGGGATGGATTTATGTCCGGTATCAAGCTGGGGTTGCTTACAGGTATCTGTTTCTGTTCAATCGTAATATGCATCTCTTATATGTACCAGATGAAACCCAAAGCGCTAAGCATAATAGACTCAGGATATCACCTGGTGGGCAATATCATAGCTGCTGTGATCCTTTGCATTTGGTAAGAAGCAAATCGGGATTGCACTTATTCCACTGTCGTGATCTTTAATACGTTGGTCTGCAGGTGCAGATCAACAGGAGTGCTGCCTGTATTGACCACAATATCCCCACGGGAAAGGAATTTCCGTTCCTTCAGGATATCTATTTGATCAAAGATGATATCATCAAGGCTTTCTTCTTCCGCGTAATAGAAAGCCCTTACACCCCAGCTTAGTGATAACTGGTTGACCAGGGATCTTTCTTTGGTGAAAATATACATGGGGGCTTTGGGCCGGTAGCTGCTCAGCATAAAACCTGTATAGCCGCTTTGTGTCATCCCAATGATCGCGTTCGCATTTACATCCTTGGCCAGTTTACAGGCGTTATAGCAAATGGCATCACTTAAAAAGGAAGGGGAGTGGGGTTGTGGTACCAGCTCATCTTCACGGTCATAGTTATAGCCTGCTTTCTCCACTTCCAGGATGATCTTTCTCATTGTTTCCACCACCAGTACCGGGTGCTGGCCCGCAGCTGTTTCAGCACTCAGCATTACGGCATCGGCTCCTTCCAGTACCGCATTGGCCACATCGGTGATCTCGCTGCGGTTGGGTTTGTTCAGTTCGATCATACTTTCCATCATCTGTGTGGCCACGATCACGGGCCTGGCCCGGTGAATACACATGCGGATGATCTGCTTTTGCAGTAAAGGGATTTTTTCTACCGGCAGTTCCACACCCAGGTCGCCACGGGCGATCATCACGGCATCGGAAGCAATGATAATATCGCGGAGATTTTCCAGGGCTTCGGGTTTTTCTATTTTGGAAATGATCTTGGTCTTACTTTTTTTCTTCTCCAGTTTTTTACGCAGATCTTCCAGGTCTTTTACACGGCGAACAAAAGATAGTGCCACCCAGTCGAGGTCTTGTTCTATAATGAAATTGAGATCTTCCAGGTCTTTTGGGGTGAGTGCGGGTAAGGATATCTTGGTATCCGGCAGGTTGATCCCTTTTTTAGAGGATAAAATGCCTCCTAATGTTACCTGTACCTGTACATCATTATTCTTCAGTACCTTTTTCACTTTCACTTCCAGCTTGCCGTCATTGATCAGGATGGTATTACCCACCACCACATCTTCGTGCAGGTTGGGATAGGAAACATAAATGCGGTCTTTATTACCCACCACTTTTTCATTGGTAAAAGTGAGTATATCGCCTTCTTTTATTTCCATCGAACCGCCTTCTATATCACCCACTCTTAATTTAGGGCCCTGCAGATCGCCGAGGATAGCAATATTAAAAGGTTCAGTTTTATTGATCTTCCGGATATACTCAATGATCTTTGCTTTATTTTCATGTGTGCCATGGGAAAAATTCAGCCGGAACACATTCACACCGGCTTTTACCAGCTGTAATAATTTTTCATAGGTGTCACACGAAGGGCCTACGGTGGCAACAATTTTGGTACGGTGGCTTTTATGTAAGATACCGGCTTCGCGGTCCATTTGTTTGTGATAATACTTGGAAGAGTGTTTTGCCATTTTTTTTGTTCGTTTAGCTTGCTAAAATCTTAACTATCTTCATCCATTCATCGCCGATTTTTGCTTTATTCTTGACGGCTGTTTCCAGTGGAATATAGTGCATCTTGTTATTGAGTATCCCCACAAAAACATTGTGTCTTCCTTCCATCAAACACTCCACCGCATGATAGCCCATACGGCTGGCGATCAGCCTGTCCAGGCAACTGGGTGATCCACCCCGTTGAATATGGCCCAGGATACACACCCGTATCTCTGCATTGGGTAATTTATGCGACAGCACCTTTTGTACTTCATTGGCGCCGCCAAATTCATCCCCTTCGGCCACCACGATCAGGTTTACCAGTTTCTTACGGTGTTCTTTTTCCTGCAGTGACTTTACAATGTCTTCGATATTGGTCTTCCGTTCGGGGATAAGAATATTTTCAGCACCGGTGGCGATACCGCTATGCAATGCAATATAACCCGCATCGCGGCCCATTACTTCAATAATAAAAACACGGTCATGCGCATCCATGGTATCTCGTATCTTATCGATCGCTTCCACCGCCGTGTTGACAGCTGTGTCGAAACCAATAGTGAAGTCAGTGCCATAGATATCCTTATCAATGGTACCTGCCAGGCCGATACAGGGAATATCAAATTCTTTGCTGAATTGCACGGCGCCCCGGAAGGAGCCATCACCACCAATGATTACCAGGCCATCAATACCCCTGTCCTTAAGGTTTTTGTATGCTTTTTTTCTGCCGGCTGGCTCAAAGAATTCTTTACAACGGGCCGTCTTTAAAATAGTGCCCCCGCGTTGTATAATATTGGCCACAGAACGTGACTCCATTTTAAAAATATCATTCTCTATCATGCCCTGGTAACCCCGCATAATCCCAAATACTTCAAGACCATGATAAATGCCTGTTCGGACCACAGCCCTGATGGCTGCGTTCATGCCGGGAGAATCGCCCCCGGATGTTAAAACACCAATTCTTGAAACTTTCTTTTCCATTTTAATTTTTACCGCCGCAAAAATAAGTATTTGTTTCCACTGTGTATTTTACACACTAACGGGTGTTTGCCCGGCCAACGAATATACCCCGAGTTCTTCGCTTTTCATTAACAGAAATACCCTCCTGCACGGATAGAAAACGTTTGTTGTTGAAATTAGTTTTAGTGATAAAAGAATACTATGCGATATCCTCTGTTCTTTCTCCTGTTTCTTTTATCGGTACAGGCCAAATCCCAAAAAGATACCACGCAGTGGTTAAGGGCTTTTCCTATTACCAGCTATATGGTGCCACTCAATGATAGTGTGACCGTGGTGCAGTTGGAGATGCCGGAAGAGCATGTGATCAAAGACAAACAACTGGGTTTGCTGCGGGGTGTGTATAAAACGGCCCATGCAGATACCGCGACGAAAGGATTTGGGAAATGCAATCTCATTAAAGGCCATTTTTATTATTTCACCATTTCAAATAATAACAGTGGCCTGCCCCTGAAAGAAGGCGACCTGCTGTACACATTCATGAAAAAAACAAATATCCATTATGGCCGTATTCCAAAACTCGCCGCCCATTTTATTCAAATGCAGGATGTATATGAGACCCGGTTTTATGACCGTTATACCGTTTTTTTGAAATGGTCGGAAGCAGAGGAAACTGCATTGCTGGATTCGATGGTGAAGGATATCCGGTTTACCGGGAATTATTTCCTGGAAAATAATCCCTCCCTGAACGCGGAGATCAAAAAAGGAGATTTTAAAGGGCAGCAGGTGCTAACGGTGATGGTTAACTGTAAAACTGCCTGGCTACTTGATTTCTTCGATTATGTGCTGGCACGACCGCGGCTCTATGCCGGCCGGCAATGGAAACTTTCAGAAGTATTTGCCACCTGGCTGTCGGAAGGGGCGCCAAAGGTGATAGCGCCATAAATGAAATGCTGTGCCGGACTTGCCCCGGTATCTGTAAGAGATGAATACAAGTCCAACAGACCCCGGCTTCTGGTATAATGCTCAAGACAGGCTGAAGGCCGAAGTGACAATAGAAATGAATTGTCAAAATCCGCACGAAATGTCATGCCGGGCTTGCCCCGGTATCTGTCGAAGAAAAAATTCCCTTATATAAGCGGCGGGTACAGTATGCAGCAGGCGTTGTGGAGCGATCCGTTTCCCCTAACTTTAGAAGGATCAAAAAAATGTTTATGAAAAAATTGCAACTATTCCTGTTTCTGCTGGCGGCCTCTCTTTTTTCAGCCGCCCAGGTCCGGTATCCTGAAACAAAGAAATCTGACGTGGTGGAAGATTATCACGGTACCAAAGTAGCCGATCCTTATCGCTGGCTGGAAGATGATAACAGCGAGGAGACCAAAGCGTGGGTGAAAGAACAAAATAAAGTGACCAACGACTACCTGGCTAAGATCCCCTTTCGTGACCAGGTAAAGAAAAGACTCGAGGAGCTTTGGAATTATCCCAAATATTCCTCACCCTTCAAAGAAGGGGATTATTATTATTTCTTCAAGAATGACGGTTTGCAAAACCAGAGTGTCATCTACCGGCAGGTGGGTTTGAAAGGAGAGCCGGAAGTTTTTATTGATCCGAATAAATTATCTGAAGATGGTACCGCTGCCCTGGCAGGATGGGGGTTCTCGAAAAAGAGTAAGTACCTCGCTTATGCCATTTCACAATCGGGAAGCGACTGGCAAAAAGGATACCTGATGGATGTGAAGACCAAAAAGAAGCTGGATGATCAGCTGGATTGGTTAAAGTTCACCGGTTTTAGCTGGAAAGGTGATGATGGATTTTATTATACCCGTTACCCGGAACCGGTGGCAGGGGAGCAATTGAAAGGAAAGAATGAGTCGCCCAAAGTATATTATCATAAGATCGGCACCCAACAATCAGAAGATGTGCTGATCTATGAAGACAAAGAGCATCCGCAACGCTTTGCCGGCGCCGGGTTAACGGAAGATGAACGTTTCCTGATCCTGGGCACATCGGAAGGCACCAGTGGCGGAGAAGTCTGGTATTGGGATATGAAAGACCCTTCACAAAAAAGTTTTAAACTGCTTATTCCCGGGTTTACCACAGAACCCAATGTGGTGGATAGCAAAGACGGCAAATTATTATTGATGACCAATGACGGGGCGCCGAATTATAAACTGGTATTGGTAGACCCTGCAAAACCCGGTAAAGAAAACTGGAAAGAGCTGATCGGTGAGAAGAAAGAAGTATTACAGTCTGTATCCACCGGAGGTGGCTACCTGTTTGCTTCTTATCTCAAAGATGCATCCACCAAAGTATATCAATACACCTACGAGGGTACGCTGGTCCGTGAAATTAATTTACCGGGTATCGGTACAGCCGGCGGTTTTGGAGGTAAGAAAGAGGACAAGGATTTCTTCTATGTATTTACTTCCTTCAATTATCCGCCTACTATCTTCCATTATGATATTGCCGGTGGCAAATCAGATATATTCAGGAAAACAGAAACGAAATTTGACCCCGGTTCTTTCGAAACAAAGCAGGTGTTCTTTACCAGCAAGGATGGTACGAAAGTTCCCATGTTCATTACCTATAAAAAAGGATTGAAACAGGATGGCGATAATCCCGTGCTGCTATATGGATATGGCGGATTCAATATCCCGATGACTCCCGGCTTTAGTATTTCCAATGCTTTCTTTATGGAGCAGGGCGGTATCTATGCCATGGTTAATCTCCGCGGCGGCAGCGAGTATGGGGAGGAATGGCATAAAAGCGGGATGCTGCAGAACAAACAAAATGTATTTGATGATTTTATCGGGGCCGCCGAATTCCTGATCAAAGAAAAATATACGAACAAGGAGAGGATAGCTGCCCGCGGCGGCAGTAACGGTGGTTTGCTGGTGGGGGCTGCTATGACCCAGCGCCCCGACCTTTTCAAAGTGGCTATTCCGCAAGTGGGGGTGATGGACATGCTGCGCTACCATAAATTCACGATCGGTTATGCATGGGCGGTAGAGTATGGCAGCAGCGATAAAAAGGAAGACTTTGAATACCTGTACAAATATTCACCGTTGCACAACCTGAAGGACGGGATCGCTTACCCGGCAACGATCGTAACGACCGCGGATCATGATGACCGGGTGGTGCCGGCTCACTCCTTTAAATTTGCGGCCCGTTTACAGGCAGTGAACGCAGGATTAAATCCCACACTCATCCGCATTGAAAGTAAAGCGGGGCATGGCGCGGGAAAACCGACCAGCAAGATCATCGAAGAAGCAGCAGATATATGGAGCTTTACCATGCAGAACCTGGGAATGAAATACAATGAGCCTGTGAAGAAAGGCTTCTGATGGTATGGAAGAAAATAATAATGAATGGGGATAAGCAATCGTTTGTCCCCATTTCATTTTCAGGGATGAGCGGAATTATTTTTTTGATGTCCCTGCTATATATTTGCTCTCATTTTAAAAAAGTACACATGAATAAAATTAGTTATGTAATTAAAACAACGATCGGCAGCTTGTTTTTTTCATTCATGGTTTCGGGTGTATTGGCGCAGAACGGCACCATAGAAGACCTTCAATTGAAACCTATGCGCCTTCCTGCATTACAGGAAGTGGGTGGTTCACCTTTTCTTACCCCGGATTATAAATTAGCTTCCGTACAGGTAAGCGATGAGAAAGCAGTGGAGGCCGTACCTGTGAAGTTCAACATTTTCAGCAATGCTGTAATGGTACAGAAAGACGGGCAGGAACTGAGACTGGAATCATTTCAGAAGGTTTCTTATGATGTAACAGAAACAGATGGATCAGTAAAGCATTTTATTTTCAAACAGGGTTATCCTGATGTTGATAAGAACTCAGCAAAAACAATTTACCAGGTATTGTCTATAGGTCCCAAAGTTCATCTGCTGAAATTATTGACCCAAAAAGTGGAAGATGCTCCCACTCTGGGCGATTACAGCCGTCGTGAGATCGTTACCAGCGAACAATTATATGTTTATGTTCCGGGTGGTGAGATCAAAAAGATCAGGAACAGTAAGAAGGACCTGGTGGCCGCATTGCCTTCTTTATCTGCCAAAATCGATGAGATCGCTGGTGCCAAAGACCTGAAATTAAAATCAGAGTCCGAAATCACCTTGCTGGTGGAAGAATTGAACAAACCCTGATGATTTTAAGAAAGAATTCAGAAGTCCCGCCCACCGGCGGGATTTTTTATGCGGTGATACTTATATTTTTGGGTGATGAGGATATTGATTACAGGCGCCAATGGATTCCTGGGGCATTACCTTACTGAGCTGCTTTTACAAAAAGGGCATGAAGTGATCGCTACCGGCAAGGGGGATTGTCGTCTGCCTTTTACCACACAAAAGGGGTTTGAATATCATACCATGGATTTTACCGACCTGGTTTCTTCCAGGAAAATATTTTCGCAAACAAAACCCCGGGTGGTGGTACATGCCGGCGCTATGAGCAAACCGGATGATTGTGAAAAAGAACAACGAAAAGCCTACCAGGCCAATGTGGAAGGCACCATGAACATGCTTTCGGTGGCCGATGAATACCGATGCCATTTTATTTTTCTTTCCACGGATTTCATTTTCGATGGGCTGAGTGGCATGTATTCAGAAAATGACCGCCCGGGACCCGTCAATTTCTATGGTAAAACAAAAGCAGAAGCGGAAGGAGTGGTGAAAGAGTATGAATATGACTGGACCATTGTAAGAACAATACTGGTGTATGGCAAACCTATACATGGGGGAGCTAATATTTTAACGGTGGTAAAAGAAAAACTGGAGAAAGGAGAGGGCTATAATGTTTTTGACGACCAGTTGCGCACACCCACTTATGTGGAAGACCTGGCAGCAGGTGTTGTATCAGTTATTGAAAAAAGGGCCCGTGGTATCTATCATCTTTCCGGTGAGGATGCACTGAGCCCATACGAGATGGCCTGTAAAGCAGCACAGCACCTGGGCCTGGATATGACCTTGCTGAAAAAAGTAGTGGCAGATGAATTCCCGCAACCAGCCCGTCGTCCCGCTAAAACCGGGTTTGTTATTACTAAAGCCAAAACAGAGTTAGATTTTCGCCCCATCCGTTTTGCGGAAGGCCTGGTAAAAACTTTTGGTAAGGGATAGCCGAAGATCAGAAGCTATAACTGATGCCTGCCCGGAAAAAACGGGGTGAACCGGGTGTGAAATGTATCTCTGCAACAGGGTCAGGCTCGCCTTGTAACCTGGATTCGGTATCAAATTGCGCTTCTTTCCACCGGGCATTAAAAATGTTCTCCAGGGAAGCCCTGAGTTCAAAACCTTTCCATTGATAACTGACCAGTGCATCTGCAATAAAATAACCTGCTGCTGTGGCAGAATAATCTTCATTGGCCGGTCTGTCGTCAATAAAGCGGTAGCGCAGTGAGCCGCTGAATCCGTTCTTACTTTTCATGGTTAATCCGCCAATGCTGGTAAAAGAAGGGGCCAGGGGCACATGATCTTCTCCCTTAGCTTCACCAATCGCCCTTGCCCGTGTAAGGTTCATATCCATGTCGGCAAATAACCAGGCATTAAATTGATAACGGCCGGAGAGGTCAATACCCATTCTCCGGGTTTTGCCACTGGGTTCCACAATGCCGGCATCACCCACATACACAAATTCCTGTTCGGAATATAAATGCCAGATAGCGGTTTTAATAATAAGGTTCTTCACCGGTTTCAGGATCACTCCTAAATCAGTGCCATACACCCTGGGCAGGATATCTTTTGCCTGGTTGTCCAATATCACCCGGCTATCGTTAGAGTGGAAACCGATACCATTGTTCAGGTACACTTTTACTTTGGCATTTGGGGCATAACTGAAATTCAGCCTGGGGCTTACCATGCCTCTTGTTTGTTTACGAAAATCCGTTTCACCAGCCAGCTCATCTTTATACTGGAATTTGAAATGATCATACCGGAGGCCGGCATTCATGCTGAACCGGTCACCTAACTCAATATCCTGGTTCACGTATAGAAAACCATTTGCTTCTTTGACAGCTCCTTTCCGGATATAATTCAGGAATTGTCTTTTTACGGCACGCGACAGTTCAATTTCGCCCACATCATCGATGCGGAAACCGCCGCCGAATTCTGTACTGGCTTTTTTATTGCCAAGGAACCATGTTTTGCCGGCCGTGGTATTATAGCCATAGATATTTCTTCCTTCCCGTTGCTTGATCATATCACCGTTCACATCATCTTCCAGGAAGAAGGTAAAATTGGAGTAGAGGTTGAAATGATAGCGGGAATAATAAAGCTGGTCCGTGGTCTTCCAGTTATTCTTCCACTGTTTATTGAACTTTACTGTAACATTGGTACGGCTGGTATTGCCGCCTTCTGTATCGTCGATCGATCCAAAACGGGAGATCATTCCTGAACGCACGGCCCTGTCGGGCACCTGCCCGGAAGCAAACCACTTACTATCAAAAGTGGAAGCAGTGATGGTCAGTTGCGATTGATTACCCAGCCAGGCATTGTATTTACCCATAATATTGAAGCGGTGAAAATCCTGTGGGCTTTCAAAATAACCATCGGTGGTCGAGTATTCAGAAGCCACATAGAATTGCTGGCGGTTCTTTTCTGTTTGTTTATCGAATAGTTTCAGCATACCCACTCCTCTGTAGGTATTGAATTCGCCTGCTTCAAATTTGAATGTATTTTTCTGGAGAAAATCCTTTGTATTGAATTCCACAAATGCAGCAGTGGCCAGGTTGCCTTTATTGGCAAAATAGGGGCCTTTATCAAAACCCACTTTCTCCACTGTTTCGGGAATCAGGAAATGCAGGTCCGCATAACCCTGGCCGTGAGCATGGCTCACCATGTTGACAGGCATCCCGTCTACCGTGATGTTGATGTCTGTGCCATGATCGATATCATAACCACGCAGGAAGATCTGTTCCGCTTTTCCGCCACCGGCATGCTGGGCAATAAATAAACCGGGAACGATACGCAATACATCCTGTGAAGTATTGACCGGGCGAAGCAGGATATCCACACCGCTGATCGTATTCAGGGCACTTCCTTTTTTACTGTTCACTCTAACTTCTGCCAGGTTCAGGTTATCTTTTTTCATATTCACATGGACGGTGGACTGCAGATTGGATCGTACTTCCACCGGGATGATCTCCGTACGGTAACCAATATGCGAAACCACCAGTTCATACTGGCCGGGGTTAACCTGTGTAATATTAAACCGCCCGAACAAATCGGAATTATCCGTTTTGGCACCTCCTATATTAATGGTGGCCCCGGTAAGCGGAGACCTTGATTCAGCATCGGTGATCCGGCCTTCTATCCTGCCTTTTTGTGCAATAGCAACTGTGGATATAAAAATGTAAACAATCAATGATAATGATCTCATAACAGGTTGGGCTTTGTGCCAGATTTACGTTGCAAATAAAAGCACGGTTTTTCGTCCGGGGAATTAATTTTTGATGGACGGGAGTAAAAAAATGGGTTAAATAATTAAATCCACAGCCGAACGTCTGCCGTACCTGTTTATGATTCGGAATTATGCAAGGCGCAGTGACACAAATGTTTCGGCCCTGCAATATTTCAATTTATCATTCAAACCCCTCTTGTATTATGAAAAAGAAGATTTTCCTGGGCAGCCTCTTAGGTATTGCCCTTGTGGCCGGTATAGTTTATGCCGCTGACCACATCGATGCCCCGGCTGTAACTGGCCCGGGAAGTTCAAGTCCTGGTAACGATATCACGGACATCTATGCATTCCAAAGCCCTGCCGACAATTCCAAAATGGTGCTGGTGCTCAACACGCAGGGTTTATTGACACCCGCAGCCACTGCCACTGCGAGCTTTCCCTCCAATGTGATGTATGAATTCAACATTGATAACACAGGTGATAATGTGGAGGACCTGGTGATCCAGTGCCTGGTACAAAATGGTAAAATGAGGGTTTACGGTCCTGTGGCGCCGGGCACACCGGGTACCAGCAGTACGGTAAAAACCAATGGTCCTGTTACGGAAGTATCTGTAACGGCTGCAGGTGCCGGTTCTCCTTCTATTGGCAGCAATGCAAATGGTATTAAAGTTTTTGCAGGTCCGCGGGACGATCCTTTCTTCTTTGATCTCGGGCGTTTTAAAGAGATCATTGCCGGAACAGCCACCAGTTTCAACAGTCCCGGCACCGATACGTTTGCGGGTAAGAATGTGATGTCAATAGTAGTGGAAGTTCCAAAAACTTTACTGGGGTCAGCTGCTACGATCAATGTGTGGGGCGAAACCAAATCCAAATAATCTGTCAACTTTAAAAACAAATAATCATGAAACGATTCAATAAAATGTCCATGCTGGCCCTTGCTTTTTCGGGTCTCTTGCTGGTGAGCTGTGATAAAGACGATGCTCCTGCCGATAATTTTGATACCTCTGGTACTTTTACCCAGAACGATCAGATGGCAAGGCCGGCTATCAATACAGTATTTGTGAGTGCAGCCCGCAAAAACGAATTCAACACCACTGTTCCTGCAGCGATGAACGGAGCTTTCAATGCGCAGTTCCAGTCAGTGCTCACAGGGTTTGGTTATACCACCAATATCCTGGGTCTCGACAAACCCGGTTTTGCAGGTGTACTGGTAACCGATGTGCTGAACGTAAAAATGAATGGCACCACTACTTTTTATGATGGAACGAATGTACTCACGGGCCGTGCACTCGCCGATGATGTGATCGATACAGAACTCACCCTGATCTTTGGTGGTGCTACTGGCGGTTCTAACCCGGGATTAACGAAGGATAACGTGAACTCAAACGATAAAACTTTCCTCGGTACATTCCCCTATCTCGCCGCTCCCTTTTAAACGGATAGTACCAGGTTTAATTTATTATGCCGGGTATTCATTATCCGGCATTTTTTTCTCAATCATTCATTATGAAACATATTACATATCATATCCTTTTTGTCGCGGTCATATTGTCTTCCTGTGCCGGTAAGCAAAAGATCGCAGATGCTGCTGACTATACTATTTTCCTGTCGGAAGGTTTGGTGGAAAAACAGGTGAAACAAGTGAATGAAGACCTATTATTCTGGCAAAATGACCTGCAAAGAGATACAGGGAGTTATGTACCCAGACTGGAATTGGCTTCTGCATACCTGCGAAGGTTCAAACTTACAGGCAGTACAGCAGATCTGGCTAAAGGGGATTCTTTATTAAAACGAAGCTCTGCCCGGTTAGCAGATACGGACCCGGATATCTTATATGCTATTGCACAAAATTCTATTACACAACACCAGTTTAGAGATGCGGCCAGCTACAATGAAGCAGCTGACCGGAAAAAAGGCGATCCTTTTATCACCACTTTACTGCGTTTTGATGCCGGCATGGAACTGGGAAACTATTCCAGTGCCTTTCAAAACCTGAACCGGATAAAAGATAAAACCTCATTCGACTATTTGATACGCAAAGCAAAATGGCAGGACCATAAAGGAGATCTTAACGGCGCTATTATAACTATGGAAGAAGCTTTTGAAAAGATCAAAGACCGGGAAAAAAGTTTGTACTGCTGGACACTGTCGAACCTGGCAGATATGTATGGACATGCCGGCAGGGTAAGGGATGCTTATAATGCTTATATAAATGTGTTACAAAAAGACAGCACATATATTTACGCACTAAAAGGAATTGCCTGGATCGTTTATTCGCATGATGGGGATGCAAAAGAAGCCAGGCGGATCATTCAATACCTGCAATCGCAAACGCCGGTGCCCGATCATTGGCTCACGCTGGCAGAGATAGCCGATTATGAGGGGGACGGGGAGCTGAAGCAAAAATATATTCAACAGTTTCTTTCGCAGGTATCCCAGCCAGGTTATGGCGATATGTACAACAAGTACCTTACCCTGCTTTATACAGACGAGGTGAAGGATTATGATAAAGCCATGCAACTGGCCGCAAGAGAAGTGGCCAACCGGCCCACACCCGAAACCTATAATTGGCTGGCCTGGGTACATTTTTTAAAAGGAGAGAAGGAAAAGGCCCTTGAATATGCGGAGCAACAGGTGTACAGGAAAACCTTTGAGCCCGATGCATTATTGCATACTGCTATCATTTTTGCGGACAATGGTAAAAAGAAGGAAGCAAAAAATTTACTTCAGGAATGTTTGGCCAGCAGTTTTGAGATCGGCCCTTTACAATCAAGGAAAGTAAAAGAAGAGTTGAAAAAGTTACAGTAAGATCAGTGCCCCTTTCCATAGTTCATTTCACCTGCCCGGATAGCGATACCCAGATCATTTTCCTTAGGAGGGATGGGGCAGTTGAATATACCGTTCACATAGGCGCAGTAGGGGTTGTAGGCTTTGTTGAAATCGAGTATCACCTGGTCATCCTTAATATCACCGAGCTTAATATCGATATAACGGCCATTATCGTAAGTCTCTTCACCAGAGGTCTTATCTGTAAAAGGAATGAAAAGGTAATCGGCATATTCTTTAATATTCATCAGGTCTTTGGATTGGTACACCATTAACCTGAACAAGCTATCTTTCATTTGGAAGTGTAAAATGCCATAGACCCTGTGTTCTTTGAATTTATCGGCAGAAGTGGGCATCTTAAACCAGGGAGCTTCATAGATCCTTTCGAAGCGGCAGGTAACACGATAGCTTTCACTGGCAGGGAAAAAATGAAGCTGGTCCCTGTCTTTTCCCTTCACCACTTCATGCTCCCTTACATATTTTTCCTGGTAGGCCCTGATCTCTTTTAAATATGAACTATCCTGGGCACATAGGTTGCAGGAGAATAGTATCGCCATGGCTAACGGTAATGTGTATCTGGTCATAGGGTATTTAGTTCATCATTAATACGTTCACGCTTCGTTGCAGGATATTGAAGGCGATCTCGGCCATCAGGTTCTCCTTGTCCAGTGTGGGATTGACTTCCGTGATCTCAAAGCAGCAGACTTTCCGGTTCTGCATGAATTTACTGATCAGGTCTTCTGCTTCTCTTTCTCTTAAGCCATTGCTTACCGGTGTACCTGTTCCTTTTGAAATAGATGAGTCAAGACTGTCCACATCAAAAGAGATATAAATATCCGTGCATTCGGATAAATAGCGGGTAACGGCCCTTACTACGTTCTCAGCCCCTTTATTTCTCACTTCCTTGGTGGTCACCACCTTCATATCATATTTTTCAATGAGGTGGCGTTCTTCTTTCTCGTAATCTCTCAGGGAAATAAAAACCACATCTTCCGGGAGTACTTTGGGAGCGATCTTACCGATATTCTTCAGGTAGTTCCAGTATTTTTTGGTTTCCTCATCGAGATCGTGAACGGCACAATCTTCATTGTTCTTATTGATAGAAACGGCCAGTGCCATACCATGCACATTGCCGGATGGGGTAGTGTAGGGGGTGTGCAGGTCAGCATGCGCATCTATCCAGATAACACCCAACCTGCTTTTGGGACGTGCCAGTTTAATTCCGGCAATGGTGGCCCCTGCTGTGCTGTGATCACCGCTCAGCACTACCGGGAAGAAATTATTCTTCATGGAATCGCAGACCGATTTGCTCAACCGGTCGTAAATGGCGGCAATACCTTTGATTCGCTTGGCATAAGGCGATTCGATGGGCTCGTATAATAACTTGTTTTCATGCGGAATTTTTTCGGAAGGGAAATGAATGAAGAAATTACTCATAAAATCCAGGGCGGCGATCTTAATAGCTTCAATGCCCAGGCTGGCGCCGCGGGTGCCGGCCCCTATTTCAGATGGTACTTCTATTAACTTGATATTTTTCATACGAGCAAACGTTACATGAACAAACGGCTTATGCCGGTTACATTAAATGGGTATAGCAAAGCAGGGGGGTGCCGGCCGATCAGTCCGGAATATAAAAATTGCAGGGCAGTGATTGCCCGGCAAATGAAAAAGTACGATCGGACCTTTTAAGATATACTCTCATAATGAAGCAGAAACAAAGGTAAACAATTGTTCGTGAGCGGTCAAGTCACGATCAGGAAGCCTGTCAAACAATAGCCGTCAGAATTCCGTAATTATCCCGCTCTTAAGTACTGGTTTTCAGCAGATATACCCGCTTACCTGCAAAAGATTTTTGATTACTCGTGAGCTGCCAGAATGGGTATATGGCTATGATAAGCCAGCCGCTTGGTATGCGAGCTTTTGAATAAGGAAGTGGAATTACTCTGGTGTTTGGGTATGGTGATGAGAACATCAATTTTGTAGTCTCTCACAAAATTGTCGATCGCCTGGTAAAAGTCATTCATGGTGATAAAGTAGCATTCAGTATTGTAATCACCGAACATCTGCAGCAGTTTTTGTTTTTCCTTTTCGGTTTCCTCGGGAATGGACACATAGATCTCCCTGTTGACGTTCACAATATGCAATTTGGGTTTGAACATATCCAGTACAGATGTAATGAGCGGGACCGGGATACTGTCTTCCACGTTCTTGAAGTCGGAGGCAAAAGCCACATTATTGAAACCGGTATATACAGCATCGGGCGGGATAATCATCACCGGCAAAAGGTTACGGTCGATCAGCTTTAGTGTATTACTGCCAAACATGGCCTGGCGTACGGTGGACTTGCCCGTGATACCCATGACGATCATGGTGGCGCGGATGGTATGGGCCATGCGGGTAATGTTATCGATCAGGTCACCACCCATTTCGCTCTCACATTCCACATTTTTAACACCGGCACGGAGAAGCTCTTTTTTCAGACTGTCCTGGTAGTTGTGAGAAATATCCAGGTCATCCGGGCTTTCGTAGTTGTGATAGAGAATGGCGGCCACATCGTCTTTGCCGGCGAGCATTTTGGCGGCATAACGGGCAGCATTAAGTGAAGTTTCAGAAAAATCAACAGGAATGATAACTCTGCGCATTAGTGCTGGTTTTTTTGACGGGGCTAAATTAGGAGGATTTGAGCTTTCAGCAATCATATCCTTTTATTAAGACATGAAGGTAAAAAAAGGGATTCAATTTTGCCCTGATATAAAAAAGGTCCGCCCCGGAGCTGATACCGGGGCAAAGACCTTTGAAACCAAAACCTAATAGATAGACTCAAATGTTTGCTGCTGGTGCAAACGGGAGAAGCCGGGGCGTCCGTTGCACAAAACAGCCAGCTTTTCAATATAATCCCTGAAGATGGCTGATTTAAAATGGTGATTGGCTACAGATTCTTTTTTGAAACTTTTAATATGCACAAAATTGGATTCATCATCGTTTTCTGCATAACACTGGCTGCGCATACCGCCAGGGCCCTGCTTGTGAAGGGCGTCAAAATAAGTGTCGATCACTTTCTGAACAGAATCCTGCCGGCCTTCAGCTGCTGTAAAGGACATGATATACCTTACCATAATTGCATATAGTTTTGGTTAGTACAGCCGGTATTATAATGGCACCAGGCATAGCCCAAACGCTGCGTGCACGATACAGATGGAATTATTTATTGATAAGTGGTAAATGGGGTGGGGAAAATTGGGGAATTTGTTAATTGGGTCCCGAAGCTTCGGGATTTTGGAATTGGGCAGTCGGCATTCGGCAACTCTCTAGCTGCAGACTATTATTATACAGTCAGGCTATGTCAACCGTAAACAAATTCCAAAATTTCCCAATTCCAAAATTTCGAAATTCATCATTTCGTTTCCGGAACATTCACATTATCTATCCTGATCAGTTTGGCTTCTGCGGTATTATTGGTGAACATCTTTTTGCCCAGGTCTTTATCATGCTCATACACATCATCCCGGAAATTGAGCAGCCCGTCTTCGTCTACCCATGCGGTATAGTAAATGATGAAAACCGGGATGGCTTCTTTTAACCGTACCGGGGTTTCGTAGGTCTTATTCATGGCCGACACAATTTTTTCAGTATTCCACTGGGCATCATTGCGCAGCAACCATTCTGCCATCTTCTGGGGTTCACTCAGCCGGATGCAACCATGACTGAAAGCACGCTTATCGCGGCTGAACAGGCTCTTGGAAGGCGTGTCATGAAAATACATATTGAAGCTATTGGGGAAAATGAATTTTACTTTTCCAAGGGCATTACCCGGGCCGGGTTTCTGACGAATGCCCGTACCGGTCCTTTCCATATTCTTACTGGCCAGGTAATTGGGGTTGCGGGCTATGGCCGGGTTGATCTCATTCTTAATGATACTGGCCGGCACATTCCAGTAGGGGCTGAAGACGATCTGGTTAAGGTCGCCGTTAAACATCATCGTGTTGTGGCCCACCTGTCCCACCACCACGACCATATCAAATACCTTTTCCCTGCCGTTATATATATGCAGAATGAATTCCGGGAGGTTGACAATGATCAGGTGGCCATTAGGTTTTTGCGGCATCCACCGCATACGGTCCATATTCAATAATATCTGCTGCACCCTTTCCCGGGCAGTCACATTCATATCTTTGATCAGGCCTGCTGAAATAGTTCCGTCTTCTTTGTAGCCATACCGCCGCTGGAATTTTTTGACAGCAGCTTCCAGGGTGTCGGAAAACATCCGGCTGGTATCTGTGCCCGGCATATCCTGTGTCAGCTGCAGCCTTTTTTTCACCAGGGGAATGATCTCATTTTCCGCCCCTTTTTTCAAGGGTGTTTTAACAGCGGGAATAGGGGGCCATCCACCTGCCATGGCAATATCAAAATACAGTTTCAGGTTCTTTTTGAGCTGGCCGTACATTTCGTTTACATCTTCATAATATTTATCGTCCTTGTGCTTTTTGTTGAGCAATGAGTCGGCCATCAGCAGCGGGTCCATTTTTTTGATAGGAATGAATTTTTCCTGTTCCTTTCTTTTCACATATCCCTTTTCATACGTGCTGTTGATAAAACGAATGAAATATTCGGTAAAACCGAATTCGGTGTTGAGTAATACCGGGTCGCCTTTCCGGGCCACATATTTTTCCTGGTTCAGAATATTTTCTGCGGATTTATAAAACTCGGTACCGGTGAGCGTAGTATCCTTTAAATAAGAAACGGCATAATCATACTGGTTCCAGAAAAACCGGGCCTGTTCCGTTACGCCGGCCGAAGAGAACCAGGCATACTGATAGTTACGGGCATTGTAAAAACTACGGATGCGGCGGGCGATCTTCTTATCCCCCAATTGCCTTTTTTGGATATAATTTTCCATGGCCATGCTATCGAGAAAGAGATCATTGTAAGCATTTTCCGGTGTTACCGAAAAATCGCGGTCGGTGACCTTTTTGGCTTTGCTTTCATCCCCAATGGGTTCATCCACATTTTCCACTACCAGGGAATCATTCTGTTCCTTTTCGCTGCCGCTGGATTTATTATTGCAACTGGTAAATAGTAAAATGGCCACAATGGGCGGAAGGGCTTTGAGACGCATACAAGTAGAAGGTTTATTGGTTACAGCTATAAAAATACGACATGCCGGATTATCGCCAATAGCGGCTTTGGGGGATGTGATAAACAGGTTGTATCAATTGTTGGTCCGGGCGTATCAATTGAAAATAAGATCCTCTTCGTCGAGCTCTTTTTTTAATATTTCCCTGGAGGGGTAGGCGGATAGCAGCGAGAGCAGGTCGAACAGGCTGAAATAGAAAAAAATGATATGCCAGGTAAGTTGCAGGAATATGGCGGATGTGAGGCAGGAAATTACATGCCACCAGAGCCTCCGGGTATAATATTTTTCAAAGTGACGGATCTTTTCATCAAAGGTCTGCAGCCTGCGCAGTTTTTGTTTATTACTGATGATATAAAAAGCAAATATCAGTGCCACGCCCACGAGTGCATATAAGAGCACATTTCTTACTCCCAATGCCACCCAGATGAAAGGGAATACATTTATCCTTGCTTTGAATAATATAAAGCTGGTGATATTGACGATCAGGCAAATGACCAGGAAATTGATAAAAATCCTTTTGAATGTTTTATGCCTTACGATCTTTAATTCCATTTGAATGATAGGGTTTTCCATCGATTACCAAGATACTAACCACCAGCCGCATTTTATCTTTTATAGCCTGGCATACTGCAGGAAATAGTAGTTCTACCTGCTTCCCTTACTATAAGACGGCAGGGGGCGGTTCAGGGTGCCTGTACCAGTAATTTTTTCTTGAGCATTACTGCCGCCATGGTGTAACCGCCTTCTGACCCGTCTACAAAATGAATATGCTTTTCATGCAGGTTGCGTACATAGCAGGACATCACCGATTCGTTGCTTACATATAAGCCATACCATATTTCACCAGCGGCTTCCATACGGTTCAGCATTTCCTGTAATTGTTCCCGCTGCTGCTGTGTGCCGGAAATCACCGTACTGATCTTGCCGTCCATGACCAGTGTATCGGATAAAGCCACGAGCTGATGCAGGTAGGTCCTCCCGGTTTTTGTTCTGAAATATAAAGGAGCAAAAGCCATTTTCAAACGGTTGCCTAATAAATAAAATGGGCTGAAACTGCCGAAGCGCACCCGCATTTCTTTCGCTAATTTTTGCAGGGTACCCTTTACTCTCAGTTTCGCCACAGTGATCGGGGATCTTTTTTGCGGTCCGCCATAGATCTGGTCCAGGTTACTGATCACCTTACTGAACACTTCAGATTGTTTGACACCCGGCTGTGCCACCACCAGCAGGCTCACTACTTCATCATAATTTTCCGGTGGTTTTATCTTATCCCAGCGGCACTGCATCCCACTCATATCCAGTTCATCCCCGCTCTTTACCGGCACATGGAGCATATAATCTTCTCCCTTAATAATTTTTTCTGCATAAGACAGGCCATCACCCAATATAACCGGGATGGCAAAGAAATCTGATGTTTTGAGTTTACTGATGGCCAGCTCATGGCCATGGGCATATATAAAATCTACCGGTACATGTCCCACCCGCAGGTGGATGCCAAAACTCTGTTTAGTATTTTCCTGGTGTTGTAATAAAGCTTTGGTAACGGTGTCAAGAATAGAAGGGGGGATGATAAAAGTGGCGCCATCACCACCAAAGAAAAAAGGGACCGTGATATCTGATTTATAGGCGATGTTGAGAACAGCCACAATACTCCCGGTGGCTACGAGGTTCACCGTTTCATGCAGACCACCGGTCACTGCTGCTGTTGATTTTTTTACATCGGTGATCAGTACATGCCAGTTGGCAGGTACTTTAAAAAAAAGATGCTCCTCGGCCAGCAGGTCGCAGAGCGGAATTTCGTTTACAGGTAGTCGTGAATAGAAAAGATCGATACTGCCCGGTGCCATATTTCATATATACGTTCAATGAGTAAGTTAGGTTTTTTTGAGCGCTTTCATTATAAAAAACCGCCCCGTATGGCACGGGGCGGTGAGGAATCATTGCACAAGGTTAGAATCTGCGGCCATTACCACGGTCATCATCATCATCACGATCATGCCTGTTCCGGTCGCGGTCATCATCACGGTCATATTTGTTCCAGTCGCGGTCATTATACCGGCGGTCGGAGTTCATTTTGGTAATCTGCACACGGCCAAAGTTGTCGATTTTGATGCGCACATCTTTACGGCCCAGTTTGAAAGTGGTATGGGTTACCAGTTTTTCTCCTTTTACAAACAGGCCCCTTCTCATTTCATACACTTTAATGGTATGAAAGCCATTTTGAAGATAGTTAAGGCGAATGGCGGCGTCGTTTCCATAGAAACTTCTTCCATCAATAACGATCCTGAAATGGCGGCTGCTGTTAACCACCACCGTAGGACGGTGATCAGCAGCCATAGCGGCCACCGTGAGTAAGATACCTGCTAAAAGTGTAAAGATCTTTTTCATGATTATACGATTTTAAGTGAATGGTCTTTAGCGACCGGGGCGCTGCCAACCTTTTTTCTTTTCATTCCCGGTAACATTACTATTTCAAAGCAGATGCCAGTGTGCCAAACTTTATGAAAGGAAATGTTAACCTGGTTTTCATAAAATTTGAAGGCTATTAAACCTTTGATGAAACGAAGCACAGCAGGGCATTTCATTTCATGTTAGCGAAGGTTAAAAAAGCATAAGATTATGTTATTGAAAAAAAAAAGGATGGTGAGTATGAAAAGGAAGGCAGATCGTCCATAACCGTTGCGGATATCCAAACACAGCGCTGACCTGAAACCGCAGGAAACGGCACCAACCCGCCTTTCCCGGATGCCCGATTTCCCTGGTTTTCAACCAGCCATCACCGTTATAGCCGGCCGGTAAGCAATTTTCCGGTGAAGTTTACGTTGTAAGAGGTATCCAATACCTGTAAAAACCAATATCCGTATGAACCACCCATTCTACAATGACCAGGCACATATTGCCGAGGCGTTTCATCTCAACGAGGATTATATTGTACAAACTGCAAGACTGGCACAATTCAAGATCAATTCTTATAAGCTGTCTCTGATCAAGGCCTCTTTTTGCAAAAGCCGGGAAGAACTGCAGGATAACCTGAAAAGCAGCTTATTCAATTATACCGACACGGCAGGTTTGCTGGCCGACCTTGGTTTTTTCCAGTCAGCTATCGATAACTAAAATACCTGTTTTTCTTTTTTACAAATACGGCAGCGTAACCCAGGTGATCTGCCGTCACTCCGTTTTATTACCCGGTTAACAGTAATCATAGCTGTTGCGCTATTTTTTTGTAATATTTGCAGGCATGCATGACCTTACAAAAAAGAAACAAGGTTTCTATCCTCTTTCTTTCTTCAGACAAGATCTTAAAGCCAGTATCACGGTATTCTTTGTGGCTATTCCGCTTTGCCTGGGTATTTCCCAGGCATCAGGTGCTCCGGTGTACAGCGGGCTGGTGGCTGGTATCATTGGCGGACTGGTTGTGGGGCTTATCAGTCAATCGCCGCTAAGTGTGAGCGGGCCCGCAGCGGGGCTCACCGCCATTTGCGCGGCTGCAATCATTGACCTGGGCTCTTTACCGGTTTTCTTCCTGGCCGTTTGTATAGCCGGTGTTTTGCAGTTCCTCCTGGGTTTGTTCAGGCTCGGAGGGTTTACACATTTTATTCCCTCTGCTGTCATTAAGGGAATGCTCACCGCAATCGGGATCATTCTTATTTCCAAACAGGTGCCGGCCATGATCGGGTATGATCAGCCGGAATTCTGGTCCAACGAATTATTCAATATTCTTACGTTCGATCATGTGTTCAGTAATGTAAAAAGCCTGTATGCCCATACTTCGCTGGGTGCAGCCATCGTTGCCTTCTTATCCCTGCTTTTCCTTATTGTGTGGAAAAAATTCCTGGCCCGCAGTATTTCCTTTATACCGGCTTCTTTTGCCACTGTATTATTTGGCGTGCTGCTCACTTATTTGCTTCCTTACCTGTCTTCTTCACTGGCTTTGAAACCCGGGCAGTATGTGGCCATTCCAGCCCAGGTTTTTTCCGGTATACATTTACCTGACTTTAATGCGCTGGCACAAACAGCGGCTGTATGGAAGACCGGTGTGGTGATCTGTTTTGTAGCCACTTTAGAATCACTGCTGAGTATTGAAGCTGTGGATAAACTGGACCCTTACAACCGTATCACTCCGCAAAACCGGGAGCTGATGGCACAGGGCGTGGGAAATTTTTGCAGCGGCCTGGTGGGTGGATTACCTGTTACGGCGGTGATCGTCAGAAGTTCGGCCAACGCCGAAGCGGGGGCCCGTACAAAAATTTCGGCTATACTTCACGGTGGGTGGATACTGCTGGTGCTGCTGCTGGCGGTACCGCTGATGAATCATATTCCGTATTGTGTGCTGGCGGTGATCCTGATACGCACCGGTTATAACCTGGCCAAACCTTCGATGATCAAAGCGGTGTACCGGCAGGGCAGGGAGCAGTTCCTTCCTTTCGTGATCACGGTCGTTGCCATTTTATTCACCGACCTGCTGATCGGTGTGCTGATCGGTATTATATATAGTATTTATTTCCTGATCAAGCATACGTATAAAGCCGGGTATACGCTGAAACAAAAACAGGAAGGAGATACCACCCGGTATTCCATTGAGCTGGCATTGAATGTAAGTTTCCTGAATAAAAAAAGGATCATGGAAATGCTGGATGCCATTCCGGCCGGTTCAGTGGTGGATATCAACGGGGCCGATAGTGTTTATATTGATAACGATGTACTGGAGATATTTCAGGATTTCCGTTCCAAGGCAAAGAATAAAAATATACAGTTAACCATGACCGGTATACGGGAGGTGACCACCATTGAACTGCATTAACAGGGTTAAGCAGCCGAATCTTCCGCATATTTGGGGATGGTAAAGGAGAAAGTACTGCCGGTGCCGGGTTCGCTTTCAATATGCAGTTGTCCGCCGTTCTTCGACAGGAAGTCGCGGCAAAGCATCAATCCCAGGCCGGTACCTGCTTCACTGGCGGTACCTTTAGTGGTAAAGAAATTATTGTTATTGATCCTGGCGATCATTTCAGGGCTGATACCCATCCCGCTGTCCTGCACATAAATTTCCAGGAAAGCATCGTGTTCATGCACTCCTATAATAATATTACCATTGACCGGTGTGAATTTAATGGCATTCGATATCAGGTTGCGGAGAACCAGGTTGATCATGTCTTTATCTGCATAACCATATAAGCCTTCAAGGGAACTGTTCTGGATATTGATCCTTTTGGCCTTGGCCTGCTGGTGCAGCAACTGCAATACATCGTGTATGGATTTTTCGATATCCACTTCCTGTGCATTGATGGTATGGGATTGCATCTGTGCTTTGGCCCATTGCAGCAGGTTATCCATGAGCCCCACGGTATAGTTCAGGTCATTTAATACTTCAGGCACCATTTCTTTTAATTCCTCCGACGACATTTTTTTCTGGTGCACATCCGCAAAAAGATTACGGAGTGCATACAGTGGCGCTTTAAGGTCGTGTGAAATGATGCTGAAGAGTTTATTCTTTAAGGTATTTACTTCGGCCATTTCAGAAGCCTGGCGTTTCAGCAGAGCTGCATTCTCTCTTAATTTTTCAGATTGCTCTTCGATCCGTTCCTTTTTTTCCTGCAGCACTAAATTCTTGGCCAGCATATTGGTCTGGTAGTCTGCATTTTCTTTTTTGATCAGAAACAAACCGTAAAAAATAAAGGCAATAGCCAGGCAATGGTTAAAAAGATACAGGTTATTATTCAACTCCCGCAGGTCGTACCAGTAATGCTTCAGCACCACCGAGAGGATAAAGAAGCTGACCATGGAAAAGCAAAGGGAGAAAATGATATAACCGATATCCTTCAGGAAAAATACAGACAGGATACCATAAAAAACAAAGAACAGGCTGATGCCAAGATTTAACCCGGAGAGGTAAATGACACAGGTAACAAAGGGGTACAACAGGAAGTACACCAGCAGCGCTGCCTCATGCTTATATAATTTATTGAGGTAAAGCACCACCACGCTTACCATGGCAGGCAAACTGGCAATGAGCCATGACACCAGCGGCATTTGCGGGCTGCTCAATAAACCCAAAAGAGAGATGAAGATGCCGGTAATAAGCTGGAAAAAATTAAGCTGGTTGAAAATACTCAGCTTTCGCTGATCATATTCTTCCATAGTGCGGGTAAGACCGATGGACCTGACCCGGCCCATTAATGCCAGCAGGTATTCCCGGGAAAAAAATCGGGGGAGGCGGACTTTTAATCCCAGCAGCTTGTAGCCAAAAAGCCTGAGATGGTAAACAATTGCTTCCATAGGTTTTCAATTAGTATTGGATTTATAAAAACAAAATAGGAATTATATCCGTAAAGTAAAAGTGCTTGATAATTAATTTACGGAAAATACTTATAGCGTTTCGTTTTCAGCGTGTTAGGGAAATGCAGCCTTGTATTTTCGCAGTAATTACGGATATAAAGTGCCGGTATGATTTTCGGTAGTTTGCCGCAGGGAACAATTGCGGCTTTGCGGTTGCTGCTTCCTGTTGTGGAATGATCTGTTTTATTGTTTCTGAGGGCCGGATATTTAAATAATATTCCCTTATTTCTTAAATCCCTAAGGAATTATACGTATTGCAGTTGTTTGTGTTGTTTATTAATTTAGTAAGAGATCCGAATCTATGAAAAAACTGATCGCTATTTGTTGCGGCATGCTATGTCTGCATAATGTATCACAAGGCCCCGTCAATGTAGTCAGAAGTACCCGTGGCTCCACAGATGAACGTTCGCTGATCAAAGCGCTGGCTTCCATCGTTAATCCACATGCAAAGAAAAAGAACCCACAAAAAAAAGGAGAGATACCGCCGGCCGAATACCCGTGGTTATAAGCCATGTCACACTCCCCATTTAAAGTGCGCATCCATACTGCCGGTGTGCTGGTCTAGTTTTTACAGAAAGCTGCTTCGGGAAAGTATTCTGCCGGTGTATCAAAGAAAGCCATTAATGCTTTTCGCCATACGTCATTAGTACGGCTCATCCGGATGATCTCCTGCAGGTATAAGGACCTTTTGCGAAAATCAACATTGTCAAGAAGAAACTGAACCACTAGTTTTTTTGCTGCCTTTGAAGTTGGAGTGCCTGTCATTGTCCAAGAATTTAGTCACTGAAGGGGTATAAAAATTATGCCAGCCAAATGAATCGGGGATAAAATTACGCACATCCGATTGTCATTTGTTAATATCTGGATGAGCGGCGTTGAACTGTGTATAAGCCGTTAATAAGCTAACTACCGGAATTGGTCAGGCTAAAATCAGGCTTGTTTCAGTAACTTCGACGCTGACTTCAACTTATGGCAGAGCATACTCACCAGTTGGCCGCGATCCTCTTCGCCGACATAGTCGGCTATACGGCTATGATGCAGGAAAATGAGGAAGCGGCGGTGGAAAAGATCAACCGCTTCAGGGAAGTGGTGGAATTGGTGGCTGAGGAGCTGAATGGCAAGATCATCCAGTATTATGGTGATGGATCCCTGCTGCTTTTTAACAGTTCCACCGATGCGGCGGAATTTGCCAAATTATTACAGGAAGACCTCCATAATGAGCCCCGGGTGCCCGTTCGCATCGGCATACACATGGGCGATGTGCTAGTGCATAGTGGAAACATTTTTGGGGACGTGGTGAATATCGCCTCCCGTATCCAGGCCCTGGCCCCGGTGGGTGGTATTTACATTTCCGAGATGGTATATAGAAATATTGCCAACAAAAAAGAACTGGAATCGGTATTTGTAAAAGAGGAGAAGCTGAAAAATGTAAAAGTACCGGTCAGGATATACGAAATACTAACGGAGAACAGTCCGAGTATTGTGCGGCCCCATGAAAATGGGGTGGACCCGGTGATGCCGGTCACCAATGCCAACAGTATTGCGGTGTTACCCTTTGCCAACCTGAGCAGTGACCAGGAACAGGATTATTTCAGTGATGGCCTTACCGAAGACATCATCACCCAGTTATCCAAGATCAGGGCATATAAAGTGATCTCCCGCACATCGGTGATGCAATACAAGAACTCACCCAAACCCGTCAAGGAAATAGGCAAAGACCTGGGGGTGGCATTGATTATGGAAGGAAGTGTGCAGAGGGCAGGGGAAAAAGTACGCATTACCGCACAGCTCATCAATGCCATTACCGATGAACATGTATGGGCCGATTCATACGACAGACCGGTCAATGATATTTTTTCCATTCAGCGGGAAGTGGCACTGGCCATAGCTGCCGTATTAAATACCACACTCTCTAAAAAAGAAACCCGGGAGCTGGATTATATCCCCACGGCCGATCTGCAGGCCTATGATTCTTATTTGCGGGGCAAATTGCTCACTGAAAAAAGAAATAAAGCCGATCTGCTGGTGGCCCGGGAGCATTTTTTGCAGGCCGTGAACAGGGATAAATCTTTTGCCGCCGCTTATTCCGGGCTGGCCGATACCTTCCTGCTTTCTTCTTTTCGCGGGTATGAAGACCCGGTGATGATGCTCTGGCAGGCAAAAAAATATATTGATATTGCTGCCGGCCTGGATACCTTTTCCGGGGAAACCCAGGCTTCCCTGGGCTATTGGTATTTTCAGAGTTTTGACTGGCATGCGGCCGAGATCACGTATCGCCGTGCCATTACACTAAATGCCAACCAATCGAACGTATACCTGTGGCTGGCCATTTTATTGCAGGCCAAAGGCGAACATGAAGCCGCATTAAAAGTTTATGACCAGGGTGCAGAGATCAATCCCATGTGGGATTTTTTGATGAAGAATAAAGTAATGGCCCTGGTGAATATGAATAACAAAGATGCCGCTGTGGCTTTGCAGCAAAGCCTGATTGAAAAAGCATCCCATGATACCCCGTTACTGAGAAGAAGATATGCGGAGCTGTCGAGATTATACTGGTCATTCAATGATAAAGCGGAAGCTATGGCAGCAGCCAAATCATCCGGTGATATGGCTTTGCTGAAATTTTATAATAGCAATGATCATACAGGTTTGCAAAAGAGAGTGGATGATCATTATGATAACCTGCGCAATCGAAGTGAATATGTATCGCAATTGTGGATGGGGCTGGACTATGCACATGCCGGTGCAAGGGATAAGGCGCTGGAATGCTTTAACAATAGTATTGCTTTGAAAGAGGCCGCTATTTCATTATTATTAATACCGGATTTTGAGTTTCTCAATATCAAATACCTCTCCATGGCGCTGATCACGAGAAAGGTGAAACAACTGATCAATTTCTGATTTATTCACCGCGGAGGGAAGGGGTAAATACAGGAGCACGATGTTCACAAAGAAGGCACAAAGTTCACAAAGTATTGCAAGTCTCTGCGTAAACTCTGCTTCTCT
>CAZSGD010000010.1:72188-85625 GCA_964606155.1 uncultured Chitinophaga sp.
AGTATTGCAAGTCTCTGCGTAAACTCTGCTTCTCTTGTTCTCTGCGGTGAATTTTTTAAAAACACGAAGGAATTGCCTGCTTTATGCGGCCCAACTACAAACCACAAACTTTTCCCGTTCTTCCCGCTTCTTTTTATTCCCCTCATACCATCGCCCTGAATAATTTATTATCTTTATCATGACAGCCTCGCCTACATTCATTTTATCGATCGTATATGTTCCGATCCGTCATAACCGGTACGGGTTCTTATATTCCTGCCACCATCCAGTCCAATGCAGATTTTGCTCATCATACTTTTTATTCCGATAATAACCTGCCACTGGACACCCCACCCGCAGAAGTAGTGGAGAAATTCAAACAAATAACGGGGATAGCAGAAAGGAGATATCTTCCGGATAACCTGAATACCTCAGATATAGCTGCCGTTGCTGCGCAGCAGGCTATTGAGGACAGTGGTGTGGACCCCGAGACCATTGACCAGATCATCGTTTCTCACAATTTTGGGAATGTGATCAAACAAACCATACAAACGGATGCCGTTCCCTCTATTGCCAACAGGGTAAAGCATGAGCTGAAGATCAAAAACCCGGGATGTATTGCATACGACATTTTGTTCGGTTGTCCCGGCTGGGTGCAAAGCCTGATACAGGCCGATGCTTTTTTTAAGGCAGGAATGGCAAAGAAATGTTTATTGATCGGGGCAGAAACATTGTCGAGGGTGATAGATATGTATGATCGTGATAGTATGATCTTTGCCGACGGGGCAGGCGCCTGTGTGGTGGAATATAAAGAGGTGGCGGAGAATGGTCCGGGTATATTGGGCTATGCCGCACAATCCCACAGTATGGAAGAAGCGTATTATATCGATATGGGAAAATCCTATTATCCCGGCAGCGATCCCGGTATCCGGTATATTAAGATGAAGGGCCGGAAAGTGTATGAGTATGCAATGAAGTATGTACCCGCCGCGATGAAGGAATGTTTGACGAAAAGCCATGTGGACATAAAGGATATTAAAAAAGTATTCATTCACCAGGCCAATGAAAAAATGGATGAGGGCATCATCAAAAGACTTTACCATTTATATGGGATGGCAGAACCCGTAAAAGACGTGATGCCGATGAGCATCCATTGGCTGGGTAATAGTTCTGTGGCCACCATTCCCACTTTGTATGACCTGGTATGCAGAAAACATGTGGATCCGCACGATCTGCAGCCCGGCGATATCATTCTCTTTGCTTCTGTGGGTGCGGGCATGAATGTGAATGCTGTTTGTTACAGATATTAATGAAGGCTTACTATTATTTGCTGCCCGGTTTAAACGGGCGGCTACATATAGCAAACCGGTTAACCACACACTTCTTTTTCTGTCTTTGAACTTCTCTCTTTCACCGTTAAGCTGCTGCCATCATGACTCCAGCCCGGCGCTTTGATGAAATAGTTAAGCGCTGCTTTCCACGAGGATGCCTGGCTTGCTTTGACAAATGTTTCTTTCCACACATGAAAAGTGATCGTCAATGGATTGCTGGTATGTATATCAGTGGTGAGCCCGTAGCGTGGCTTTTCTTTCTCTTCACAAAAAGTACCAAAGAGCCGGTCCCAGAGGATGAGCATGCCGCCATGGTTTTTATCCAGGTATTCCGGGTTGCTGCTGTGGTGCACACGATGATGGGAGGGGGTGTTGAAAATAAATTCTATCCAGCGGGGAAATTTGCGCACCGTTTCTGTATGCAGGAAGGACTGATAAAAAAGGCAAAGTTGTGTAGCCATCAATGTCATAAAGGGACTGAACCCCAATAAAGGCATCCAGAGCCAGAAGATAAAATGCCCGCTCAGGCTGGAAGTAAACGATTGGCGAAAGGCTACAGAAATATTCATGTGTTCGGAAGAATGATGCACCACATGAGAGGCCCAGAACCAGTTCACCTCATGGCAGCATCGGTGATAAATATAAAAAGTGATTTCATTGGCCAGGAAAGCCAGTATCCATACCCACCATACTGATGGAAAGGATACAATGCTGAAGCTATGCAGCCATACCATCAGGTAAAAACCCAGATATTTCGAAAAGAGATTGAACGCAAAAGCGGATAAGCCCACCACGATATTGCTGAGGGTGTCGGCAGACGAATAAAGCTCTTTCTTTTCCTGCCAGGAATGAAACAGTTCTACAAACATCAGGACCGCCAGAACGGGGAGGGTAAAATGGGTGATAACGGGAGGCATAGATGATAGTTTTAGTTTCTGACCTAAAACTATCATTGCCAGCAGCTAAGAGGAAACTGAATGTTGCCGGTGGTGGACCGGATTTTTGCAATTTTGGTTAACAGCAAAGCAACTAACGCTAAGGCATATGGTTTTTTGCAAAACTCGGGGCAAATGGGAAGGGCAGTTGCAATAATTACTAAATCACGGTGAGGTCTGTAGTGGGTCAGTTTGAAAATATTTTGTGATGATTCTTTTACCACATAGGCACATTAGACACATAGGAGCACATAGTGCCTCCTGCTATGTGCAGCTATGTCCCTATGTTTCTACCTGTCTGCCGACAGGCAGGTGTGGTGCCTGAAACTGACCAACTACCGTGAGGTCAGTATGGAATGGATGTAAAAAATTCCTTTTGTCATCTATAGTTGCGGGGGATTGACAAGAAGAGTACCCTTTTGTACTTTTATAGAAACAATTACCTGTATGAATGGCCACCCCACCAAACACGGAGTACCGGTATTTATCTGTTCCCTGCTGCTGGTACTGTTTCTTTCAGCATGTGCGAACTCTATCTCCGACTTTGTAGCAAAAGCGAAAAAACACCCTGAAACTATCCCGGCCGATTTTAACCCTCAAAAACATGTTTTGTTGTTTGCGGAAATGCCCAGACTGAATAAGCCGGGGGAAACCAACCCTTCTGTTACAAAAAAGCTGAATGAAGCACTACAGGAATACTGTCCGTATAAATATGAGATCGTATCGAAGGCTGACCTGGATAATAAGGCTGGTAAATACAGTGATACCACAAAGTATAAATTTGTTGTCCTTAGTACGCTTTATACCACTACCCACTCTCATACCAGCACCAACACGGTCAAAGACCCTTATGCCGGCACCTATTCTTATTCCGTTTCGCCTTCCGCAAGAACGACAAAGATCGATTTCATGTTCCATGACAGGGCATCCGGCAAAACTTATTACCCCAGCGGAAATGCTTCCACCAACCTGAAATACACCCTTGCTGCCATTATGGAAACGATCAGGCAGGTGAAGGCAAAAAAATAACCTTGTACCGGGTTTAAACTGGATGCAAGTCACAAAAAACGAAAGCCAGCTTATAAGCCGGCCTTCGTTGGTTTTATATTTCCGTCACTGTTATGATAAGGAAGCCTCAAAAGTAAAGGGCTGTAACAAGAAGAACAATACCATTTTTATGGTATTTGCGGGGGAATAAGAGTTTTTATGTACGGGAGTTCACAGCCTGGTGCCAATGCGGATCTTATGTCCATCCGGGTCTTCCACCAGCATTTCCCGGATATGCCAGGGCATATTCTGCGGAGTTTCCAGGATGTTGGCGCCGCTGGCCTTAATTTTTTCGTAATACTCGTCCACATTTTTTACAAACATATAGATCCAGGTGCCGGGCTGTCCCTGCCCGTCTTTACAAAAAAGGAGTTCAAAATGACCGAACACCACGCCTCCAAAAGTGGGTGGATCCTGCCATTCCCATTTATCCGTGAAACCCAGTTTCTGAGTATAGTACACTATGCTTCTGCGTACATCAGCAGAAAAGAGTATAGGACGGAGGGGTTCAGATAGCATAAGCTTATTCCATTTTGGCCCCGTTGTAGGTAAAATATTGTTCCCCCTGCGGGATGGGTAAGCTATAATATCCCATCATGGCATCTATACTGCCGCCGCGGCTGATGGCTATATTATACCGGATGCCATTGGCGGTTTTGCCATCCTCCGGCCACACTTTAAATTGGGAAGTTGTCTGTGGCTTTATCCTGAAATAATAGACATTGTCTTTTACGGTAACCAGGTCGGCCGTTACTTGTGGAAATTCTATTAATGCCGGAAGGTCACTCCAGCGATGATAGCCCACGGAAACCTGTTTGCTATTGTTAATGGTGACATGGATTCGCTGATTCCCCTCACCTTTCAGGCAGGAGGAAGGGCCGAACAATTGGCTGCTGCCTATATATACACCTTTTAATTCGGAAACATTGGCTTGTTCAGCGTCGGATGATGATTTACTGCAGGCCGCAAGCATAACGGCGCAGGCGGCGAGGAGGGACCATTTTCTCATGTTAGTTCGATTGATGAAGGTTTAATAAATATACGTGATTTGGGGATACGGCGGGAGGGTAAGGAGATGGTTGTGACTGTTTGGAAAGTTCAGGGTTTAAAAGTTCAGGTAAATTGTTCTCAAATTTTCATTGTACCTTTTAGCAGTTTAACTTCTAACCATGACCATTTGTCAAAACTGTGGATTTGAAGGCGATAACCACTACTGCGCCAACTGCGGGCAGGCGCTGGAATCGCACCGGGTAAGCCTGCCACACCTGCTGCATGAAGTGGCGCACACTTTTGTACACCTGGAAAAAGGTTTTTTGTTTACGCTCAAAGAACTGGGGCGCCGCCCGGGCATCATGCAAAAGAAATACCTATCGGGTATCCGCCTGCATTACCAGCGGCCCTTTCCTTTGTTTGCCATTTCGGGCACCATTTGTGCATTGGCGCTCTATCTTATTTACCGGCATGCTCCCAACCAGAGCGACCAATACTTTTATAAACATTATTATTTTTTAGTGCAGGCCTGTATGCTGCCGGTGTATGCGCTGATCACCTATCTTTTGTTTAAAAGTCCCGACCTGTATTTTGCCGAGGCGCTGGTGCTGAATGTATATATGGTGGGGTTTATGTCGGTATTTATTGTGCCTGTTAATTTACTTTCTTTTGTTTTACCCAATGGTATCATATCGCTGATAGAAGTGATCTTTTTGATTACATACAGTGCAGGCACGTACATCAATTTTTTTCATACCAAAAAAACCTGGTGGGTGGTGATCAAGAGTGTGGTGAGTATTGTGCTCTGCTATTTAGCTTTCCAGTATGCATCAAGGTTAGTGATGAGTTGGTTTATGCATAATTAATCCCTGAACTCCTGGCTGATCATCAATCCATAAAAACCGGCATCCATGATGCCAATGCCGAGGCGGCCAAAGGCGGGATTGAGAATATTGGCGCGGTGGCCGGGTGAGTTCATCAGGTTGGTATGTGCGATATCCAGCGTTTGTGCCAGCGCCAGGTTTTCCCCGGCTGCCAGGAATACCACGTTTGCTTCCCGCATACGCTGAAAAGGGTCTTTACCATCAAGGCTCACATGGGCAAAATAGCCGCGGACTAACATATCTTTTGAATGGGCCCTTGCCACCACCGTTAGTTCCCGGTCGGCCTGCACGGGTTTTAAACCTCTCGATGTCCTTTCTTTATTCACCATTTTCAGCATAGCAGCTTCCAGGTCGGGTGCGGGTACCGATCTTTCTGTTTTGAAAGGAAGGGAGACAGATTCTCCCGAACGTGGATGGATGGTGAGGCTGTTGATCGTTTGCCGCACCGCTTCATCAAATACCGGGGATAGTTTCCGATTGGCCCATTCGGATTGCATGGCCATATTATTGGCAATAAAACTGTTTCGTGCAGAGCGTGTCACCCCGTCTTTCAATGGCAGCGATAACAATAATGCGGAGAGAATGATCGCATAGATCCAGCCATTGACAGCGCCGGGGATAATGCCGAGGAATTTGTTGACGCTGCTATCATTTACCGAATCGGGAATAATCCGTATGATCAGCCGCATCACAAGGCCGATCAATAATCTTACGATCAATGCGGTGATGAAGAAGGCGATGGGGAGGAGCCATACGCCGGGATGAAAATACTGGTCCAGCAGGCGGGCGGTGTAGGGATAAAAAAGATAAGCGGCTACGAGGCTGCCGGTCCAGCTCAGCAGGTTGATGCTGCCGAGAATAAAACCGTTATTCCATCCCATGATGATGGCGAAAAGTATTACAATGGCTAAAAAAATATCCACCCCGTTCATCCTGATGAGTTATGTAAAGGGTTTTACAAATAGCGTGCCCGCCTCCGCTAATTTATCCGCCGGAATTTTAACGGAGGTGGGCTATGGAGTGCACGCGGGGTTAAGGATTGGAAACCCTTGCCATGCCGGGTTGCAGCAAAAGCCAGGCAGCTTCCACCAACTTTCCCAGTTGGGCGGGTAGCTGGGTCTCTGTTTTGCCATTGCCTTGCAGCAGCAGATGGGCCTGCCATTCCTGTAAAAAGATACGGGTGCTGGGGAGGTCATAGTGCTGGAAAAAATGCTGCAGCACTTTATACGGGTCTTCTATGCTTACCGGCGAGGGTTTAGCAGCTGTTTTATAGACGGGTTTCTTCCGGGTGGAAGGGTTGGTTCGTTTTGTCATTGGTAAAAGGATTAAGCAGGCAATTTAAGTCCTTTATTTGAAACGAGTGTACCCATATAGGGGTACAAGTGCAATTATTTTTTATCTTACTCGCATAAATCGATCATGTTCGAACTCAGCGACGAAAAAGTATTGATGGTGTCGTCGGACAACAAAGTAAAACTAACCACTCATCGCGTCATGCACGAAGATGAAAAGGGTCGTCAACAGGTGATGCTAGAGGATTTTCAGCATTATAAATACATTGATCGTTCTATTCACATTTTCCAGATCATATTTTTTATTTACCTTCTTTTTCTGGGCATCTTAATTGCTAATTACCTCGATAGTTTGATGAAAGCAGCAAGGATGGGATTTGGGTTGGGGCAGGAATACTTAAGAGTGTTTATCTCTCCATCCATGATACTTTTTTACCTCATTGGTATTATCGTTTACCGGGGATATAAATTTTCCCGAATACATATAATCCAGATAAACGGCAAGTATAATTCGTTTGAATTCCGGGTGAAGAAATTTAAACACCCATCAGTACAAAAAATGTTGACCCGACTACAAGAGCAGAGTGAGATAATAAAACAGAAAGCACAAAATAATTCACAAACTTCCAACGATTGACATCGTGTAAAGGTCCAAAATACTCTTCTTTGTACCTTCGAAAAATGAAACTCCTCCTCGCATCCGATCATGGTGGCTACCAATACAAAAAACTGCTATTAAATGATTTAAAGTCAAAAGGTCATGAGGTAAAAGACCTCGGTGTTTTTTCTGAGGCGGCTTCCGACTATCCTGACCAGGCAGAAATACTGGCACTTGCCCTGCAAAGCGGAGAAGGGGAAAGGGGTATACTGGTCTGCGGTAGCGGTGTGGGAGTGAGTGTGGCGGCCAATAAATTTAAAGGCATCCGGGCAGCCCTTTGTCATGATACCTACAGCGCCCACCAGGGCGTGGAGCATGATGATATGAATGTGCTTTGTATCGGTCAAAGGGTGGTGGGTATTGAATTAGCCAGGGATATTGTGTTTGCTTTTTTAGGAGCTGTCTTCAGCGGAGAGGAAAGGCATGTAAGGAGATTGAATAAAGTAAAAGCGATTGAGGAAAGGAATATGAATCGTTAGTCCACAGTCGATAGTCGGCAGTCAACAGTACGCCTCCGCCTAAATGAGGCTTTCCTTCAGGCATCAGGGAGTCATAGCATATAGCGAAATTTCAGTGAAGGAAACTACTCATAACTCATAACTCATAACCCATAACTCATAACTGTTTTCTGAAACAAACGCTATTTCCACTCTCCATATATCTTCCAAACTTCGGTACCTGCTCATATCCATATTTCAAATACAGAGCAATGGCTTCGGGTTGGTTGAGGCCGGTTTCAAGAACAGTGTATTGATAACCTTGTTGCAGGGCGATTTTTTCCAGTTCCATCATGATCATCGAAGCCAGGTTCTTTCTACGGTGGGAGGGCATCACATACACCCGTTTTAATTCGGCTGCTTCCGCATCAAATTCACGAAGGGCGCCACAGGCCACGGCCACATTTTTCTCCATCAGCAATACCACATGCGGCAAGAGGCCGATCTTATTCAATTCAAAATTGGCTTCGGCCATTTCGCCATCGCGGATAAAAATTTCTTTATCCAGTTCGGAGGCGAGTCGTTGAAATTCGGGGTGGGTGGAATCGGTGTATAAAAACTCAGGGCGTATCATGTAGTAAAAATAGGGGATGAAGGACGAATCATTTCTGCTGTCACCCCGGCCATCAACCTTTCTTGAGCATCCTTCCGGAAGCCGGGGTCTATTAGATTTGAATTCATTCTTCGACAGATACCGTCCCGAAGGATCGGGACGGCATGACATTTCGTTCGGATTTTGACCATTCATTTTTACTGTCAACCCGGGCCTGATCCGGCAATATTCATCCGGTCACAAACAACCTTCAAAAAAACAGGTCAGTAAGATCGAAAACGCTATTCATGCATTAGCGGGACAGCTAAAATCCGTTCAGCTATCGGCAAAACTATTCCCCCATTGAACATTTCATCATCATCAGCCATCTGAATCTTTCAGAGACCATCTATTATCTATCATCTTTCATCTATTATCTACTTTCTCACATATTCTTCCCTGCTGCCCCCATCTAATGCAAAGCAACCGGAAATGAAAGTAAGTGAGTCGCTGGATTGTTGCAGGTAAGTTTTGCGACCGGAATTGTCGGCACTGAACTCAATTCGCTCTTTGTATGTATCCTGCGGGATTACCAGGCAGGTGGCTTCGCTTACACCGGCGTCTTTCAAAACGCTGTACACACCATTTTCAATTACCTGTCCGTCTTTATTACGCACTTCGTAATTATTGCCTTTGAACTTTATCGTTTGCCCCTCACCGGGAGCATAGCTGAGAGTGATCATACCGGAAGCACGGCGCAATTCCCACTGGCCTTCCAAACTACCGGTATTACTTTTATCTTTTGAACAACCTAAAAAAGCCATGGTAATAACAGAACCAAGCACTAGTAATTTTTTCATACGATTATTTTGAAAGTTGACACGGAGCGCAGAAAAAGCGTTGCAGTGGTAACGTTGATTTAACATCAGGGAAGCAGGGGTCTGATACCTTATCACCTTATATTCCCCGATGTATGTCGGGGAGCCTGTCGAACTAAGGCAAGGACCCGGATTTTTATAACTTCACCCTTCGACTAGCTCAGGGTGACAGCACGTTCGGAATGGAAAAAATCACCCTTCGACTAGCTCAGGGTGACAGCACGTTCGGAATGGGAAAAATCACCCTTCGTCTAGCTCTTGCGATATACATCGGAAAGGCAGTCAGGAGTCTTCTACTTTACAGCACTCGTAACCCATAACCCGTAACCCGTAACTATTACATAGGAGTGACCCAGCCAGCAAGAACTACAAACCATAAACCTGCCTACCGGCAGGCAGGCCAAAAACTATAAACTAATATTATTCCCATTTTAACACTTCAATTGTGCATAACTACATGACTTAAGCCGCTGATTTTCCAGACCTTTGCACTTAAATTCGCCCACTTACTAATCACCACTTTAAAATAAGCGTACCGTGAGATTAAAGAGCCTGGAAATCAAGGGATTCAAAAGTTTTGCCGATAAGACGATCGTGAGTTTTGACGACAATATCACCGGCATTGTTGGCCCCAACGGATGCGGTAAATCCAATATCGTGGATAGTATCCGCTGGGTGATCGGGGAGCAAAAGATCAGCCACCTGCGCAGCGAAAACCTCGACAGCCTCGTTTTTAACGGGTCAAAAACCCGCAGCGCCAGCGGACTTGCCGAAGTAAGCCTCACTTTTGAGAACACCAAGAACCTGCTGCCCACCGAATTCAGTACGGTAACCATTACCCGGAAATTCTACAAAAGCGGGGAAAGCGAATACCGCCTCAACGATGTGCAGTGCCGCCTGAAGGATATCCAAAACCTCTTCATGGACACCGGCGTGAGCACCGACAGCTATGCCATCATCGAACTGGGCATGGTGGACGACCTCATCAAAGACAAAGAGAACAGCCGCCGCCGTATGCTGGAACAGGCTGCCGGTATTTCCATTTATAAAACAAGAAAGAAAGAAGCCAAATTAAAACTGGATGCCACCGAGCAGGACCTGGCCCGTATTGAAGACCTGCTGTTTGAGATCAACAACCAGCTAAAAGCCCTGGAAAGCCAGGCCAAAAAAGCAGAGAAATACCACGAGATCAAGAAAGATTACCGGGAGATCAGCATTGAACTGGCGAAAGCCTCTCTCGAAGGATTTAATCTTTCCTACAAAGAACTGAATGAACAACACGAGATAGAAACCGATAAGCGGGTAAAACTGGAAGCCGGGATCGCCAATGAAGAGGCAGCCCTTGAGCAGGAGAAACTCGCTTTCATTGAAAAAGAAAGACAGTTACAGGCCATGCAGCATGCTTTCAATGATATGTTGCAAACTGTACGCAGCAAGGAGAATGATAAAAACCTTTCTGCCCAGCGCCTGGAGCACCTGCAGGAAAAAGAAACCAGCCTGAAAGAATTTTTGCAAAAATCAGAGGGCAACCTGAAAGGCATCGAGGAAAGTATTGGCTTTACCAGCATGCAGGTGGAAGAGGAAGGGAAAGTGCTGGAAGATCTGAGAAAACAACTGGAAGCATTACAGGTGGAAGTAATGCAAAAAAGAGAAGCGCTGGATGAAAGAAGAAGGACCGTGGATGAATTGCGCAGCGAGCACCAGCAGATACAACGCAACCAGTTTGATGCAGAGAAAAAAGTGGCGGTTGCCGATACATCCGTTCAAAACCTGCAGCGGGTGATGAACCAGATCGAAGAAGAGAGAGGACACCGGGAAGAGCAGAAACATCACCTGGAACAGGACCGCCAGCTGAAAGAAAAAGAACTTGAGATCAAGAAAGTGGACCTGGAACAATTGCAGCAACACCAGGAAAACACAAAAGAGCAAATACTGCAAACACAATCCGTTTTGGATGGTCTTCGCAATGTGCTGGCCGAAGAGAACCGGAAACTGGATGCCAAAAGGAATGAACACGACCTGCTGAAAAGCATGATCGATAGTATGGAAGGTTATCCTGATTCTGTAAAATTCCTGCATAACAATGACCAGTGGAACCACCATGCACCCATACTTTCCGATGTATTATATGTAAAGGAAGAATACCGCACGGCATTGGAGAATGTATTGGAGCCCTACCTGAGCTATTACGTGGTAAACGGGTTGCAGGAGGGATTGCAGGCCGTTCATTTACTGGATGACAACAAAAAAGGAAAGGCCAACTTTTTCCTGCTGAATAAATTTGACGAGAACTCCAGCGAAATTGCTTCTCATTCACTGGAAGGCGCCATCCCGGCCCTGAGTGTGATAGAAGTGGAGGACCGTTATAAAAAGTTGGCAGAGCATCTCCTGGGTAATGTATTTATTGCAGATAGCGAGGATGCCCTGCAAAACAGCAATGGATTTGTGGTGATCGAGAAGAATGGTAAATATGTAAAAGGCAAATACTCCCTCACAGGCGGAAGCGTGGGAATGATCGAAGGAAAGAAGATAGGCCGTGTGAAGAACCTGGAGAAATTGGTGGAAGAGATACTGGCCCAGGATGTGGTGGTGGAAAACCTTCGCAGCGACATACAGGCCAGGCACAATGAAGTGATCGCTTTTAACGAAGACCTGCGGGAAAGCACCATCCGTGATACAGAAAGAGAGATCCAGCAGCTGACCAATGAAGTATTCTCCCTGCATAATAAACTGGAGAATCTGCATGGACTGCAGATCAACAGCCAGCACCGCCTGGAAGAAATGCAGTTGCAGGTACAGCAAACGCATAGCTCGGTGGAAGAAGTGAGAAATCAATTGGGTGTGTTCACAGAAGAACTTCGGGTGAATGCGGCCAAATTAGCTGAAGCAGAAGAGGCTTTCCGTGTAGCCGATGCGCATTATAATGAAGCCAGTCGCCAGTACAACGAGTTCAACCTGAATGTGACCAAACAACAGAGCAAGATCAATGGCCTGCAGCAGGAACTGGAATTCAAAGGACGGCAATTGAATGATCTCAAAGAACAGATCACCAACAATACCAACCAGCTGGCAGAAACAGCTACCAATATTGAGCAGTCCTCCCAATCGCTGAAAGAAGTGGAAGAAAATTTGTTGCAGCTGATGAGAAGCAAGGAAGAAGAAGAACACAAACTCAATGAAGCAGACCAGGCTTATTATAATCTCCGGAACCAGCTGAGTGAAAAGGAAAGCGCTATCCGTCACCAGGTAAAAGAAAAAGAACATATTGAGCACCTGCTGGCAGCGATCAAAGACAAGTTGAATGAGCTGAAGCTGCAACTGGCCGGGATGAAAGAAAGGATGAACGTGGAATTCCGCATCAACCTGGAAGATATTTTAGGCGAGGCCCGGGCAGGAGAAGTGCCGGTGGAAGAATTGCAGGAAAAAGCTGACAGGATGAAGAAGCGTTTGGAGAACCTGGGCGAAGTGAACCCTACGGCCATTGAGGCATTTACGGAAATGAAGAAGCGTTACGATTTCATTGTGGAGCAAAAGACCGACCTGGTGAATGCGAAAGACAGTTTGTTGAAGACCATTGAAGAAGTGGAAGCCACGGCGAACCAGAAATTCCTGGAAACCTTCCACCAGGTAAGGGATAATTTCCAGAAAGTTTTTAAAACACTCTTTACGGATGACGACCAGTGCGACCTGGTACTGGAGAACCCGGAGAATATTGCAGAAACCGGTATTGATGTTATTGCAAAACCCAAAGGAAAACGACCCACATCACTTACACAGCTGAGTGGTGGGGAAAGGACATTGACTGCCACGGCGCTCTTGTTTGCGATCTACCTGATCAAGCCTGCGCCATTCTGTATACTGGATGAGGTGGATGCCCCGCTGGATGATGCCAACGTGGGTAAGTTCACCAATATGATCCGCCAGTTCAGTGAGAACTCTCAGTTCATCATCGTAACCCACAATAAAATGACGATGAGTACGGTGGATGTGATCTATGGGGTAACCATGCAGGAGCCGGGGGTAAGCCGGTTGGTGCCGGTGGATTTCAGGAATTTGGAAACGCAGAATTAATTGTTGGTTTATGGTTTGTGGTTTTTAGTTTATAGTTGTTCCTCAAAACCGTACAGTTCTTCTGATGTAGTAAGATGTTAATAAAAGAAATAATTTTGAAACACAGTCCTGCGGGAGCGGGACTTTTTAATTGGAGCGATGAAGGGATTTGCTCTCTGCGTGATCTCAGCGTACTCCTTTCTCCGCGGTGAATATTTCTCGCAAAGGAATACAAGGAGCACGAAGTACAGAAAGGACCACAACGGGCACGAAGGATTTAAAGAGCATGGTGTTGGAGGTTAGGGTGCTCTCTGCGTGATCTCTGTGTACTCCTTTCCCCGCCTACCGGCAGGCAGGTCTGCGG